>JADLGE010000137.1 GCA_020849475.1 Gammaproteobacteria bacterium | reverse complement strand
GCGATCAGTTTGTCGTCAATAACAATGTTGGTTCGCATATCAATCGGCCGTGTGTAACGTTTTCGATATATATACACACCATGGTAGGTCAGTGGCTGCCACATAACCAGCCGTTGGAACCGACGCCTCCGCGCTGCGCGCTCCGATGCGGCTCAAAGACGCGTTGGGCGACCGAGAACCCGTTCGAATGTGCGAATGAATTCGCACCTACCGCTCACACAATCTCAAGAGGATGCCATCCGGCGTGCGCAGGGCGGCGGCAACGATTTCGTCGGCGCGGTGTTGGGTGTCGGCGACTGCATAGATACGCAATTCGTCGGCGTTGCCGGAGGGGCGGATGTGGGCCACGTCGCCGTTTTCGAAATAGAGGCGTACGCCGTCGGTGTAGTCGGCGCGGGCGAGGGGAGCGAAGCCTTCATTGCTGCTGAAGTAGTGGGCGGTGTGTTTGATGAGAGCGGCGCGGTCATCGGTGCTGAACGATTCAACGACCTTCCGACTCACCGCACGTGGGCATTCGCGCAGCAGGCCGGCGCGGCTGTGGCGGGCCGGCAGGCGCTTGAATAATGCATCCATGCTGCATTGCCGTTCGGCCATCTGCGCGAGCACGCTCATGATGGGCAGGAAGGCGTCGCGTGTGGCGAGCGCGGGCAGGGTGCCGTGCGCTGAGCGGAAATCCGAGCCGGTCAGGAAGCCGCCGTTGGCTTCCCAGCCGCAGATGCGTTGCGCGCCGCGTTCACGGGCGGCGAGCATGCCGGCGATGACGTAGGGCGAACCGATGCGGGTCTTGGCTTCGAGCACGGTTGCCAGCGCGCCGTGATCGATGGCGTCGTTGCAGCTGATGGGGACGACGACGGCGTCGGGCGCAAGATGGGTGGCGACCAGCATGCCGACCAAATCGCCGGGGTAGAACTGCGCCTCGCATTGACCGTCAGCGTCGTAGCCAAGCCCAATCAGCAGCGGCCGGTCGGAATCGCCATCGGTTGAAACCACGGCGTGGAATGTGTGCCCATTCGTGCTCGCAGCTTGGGCCAGGGCGCGGATGTTCTCGAGCGTGGCGTTGTCGATGGCCTCGGTATCGATGGGCACGAAAGTTTCGCTGCGGCCGATGGGCATGGCCTCGGCGCCGAGACTCCGCAGCGCTTCAATCAAGAGGTCTCGACCGACGGCTGAATGCTGATACACCAGCACACGGAGCGGGCGCAGGGCATTTGCGCCGAAGAACTTCACGAAGCGATGGAGGTACTCCTGACGGGCCAGCGGCTGGGCGGGTGTGCACGGCCGGCTGCCGGTTTTGAAGCGTCCGTTTGCGTCGAACAGGGAGTCGGCCAGCGGCTGTTCGTATAGGGTCGCGCGCCAACGCGCCACGTATTCTGCGATGGGGGCTTCATCGGTCTTCAGCAATTCACCCTGTGCGCTGTTGGTCTTGTAGCCGTTGCGATGGAAGGGGATATGACTGCCCGTCACCATCATGCTGCCGAGGCCCCGTGCGATGGCGTAGGCACATAGCGCCGGGGTGGGTATTTCACCGAGGTTGAGTGGTTGCATGCCGGCATCGGTGATGGCCTGCTCGATGGCCTGCGCGATCTCGCCGCGCGCCCCTTGGCTTGCCACGAACTGCGTGGAGCTTGGGCGCAGATCGTGGGCGATGCAGAAAGGCTCGCCGACCACGAGGCCGCCCTGGCCGCGGGGCAGATGTTGCAGGTAGTCGAGCTCGGCGCGGGCGTTGATGTAGATCTCGAGCTGGCTTAAGTCACATACATCACCGCGCCGGCCGCTGGTGCCAAATTGCAGCGGGCGCGGGGTATGGCTCAGGGCGTCGGCCAGGGGGGGTGAGTTGGGCGTCGCGGGCATGGGGTGACGGGTGCTTGAGGTCGAACCGGATTATAGGATGATGGTTGAATGTGACCGCCCTGAAACGCGAACTCTTCGAGAAATTTTAACTATCGCTGTGTAAAATGCCGCTCCGCACAATGCGCAAACTCGGACCTGCCATGAAAACATTCAACCGCTTTCTCGTCGTTGCCCTGATTGCCATGCTGGCCGCCTGCGGTGGCGCGGCGGACCGCAAGACGGTCTACATGAACAAGGGCCATGAGCTGTTCAAGGCCGAGAATTACGAGAAAGCCCGGGTTGAATTCCAGAACGCGCTGCAGATAGACCCGAAGGACATCGAAGCACGCTTCGCCCTGGCCGAGACCATGGAGAAGCTTGAAAACTGGCAGGGCGCGGCGGGCCACTACCTGGCCATCCTCGGCGAGAAGCCCGACCACCGCGGCGCGCTCTTGAACATGGGGCGCTTGTTCCTGCTCAGCAATAATGACGAAAAGGCCAAGGAAAACGCCGAAAAGATGCTGGCGACCAAGGCCGATGACGTTGACGGCCTGACCCTGCTGGCGGCGGTCAAGGCCAAGGCCAAGGACATGGCCGGCGCGCGTGAATTGGCCGACAAGGCCATCAAGGCCGCGCCCAACAACCCCGAGGCGGCTTCTCTGTTGGCCTCGCTGCAGCTGGCCGACGGCAAGACCGACGACAGCATCAAGACTTTGAAAGACGCGGCGGCCGCTAATCCCGATGAGGTCGCGCTCAAGATAAACCTCGCACGTGTGTACGCTCAGACCGGCAAGACCGACGAAGCCGTGGCCGCGTTTGGTGAAGTCATCACGCAGAAGCCGAAAGTGCTGGCCTATCGCACCGGTTATGCGCGCTTTCTGGTGGCGCTCAAGCGCCAGGACGACGCCGAGGCTGCGATGCAGGCCGCCATCAAGGATTTCCCGGAGGATATCTCCGCCAAGCTTTCGTATATCGAGTTCCTGTCCAGCGTGCGTGGCGTCGACAAGGCTATCGAAGCGCTGAAGGGCATGATCGAGGCGGATACGAAAGAGAACCGCCTGCAGTTCGCGCTCGGCAAGATTTATGAAGCGACCAACAAGATGGAAGACGCCGCCAAGGTCTACGAGACCGTCATCGGCAATTTGAAGGAAGGCCCGGAACTGCTGCAGGCCAAGAGCCGCCTGGCGGTGGTGAAGGCGCGTCAGAACGATCTGGCCGGTGCGCGCACCCTGGTCGACGAAGTGCTGGCCGACAACCCGCGTGACGGCGATGCCCTCAGCCTGCGCGGCACCTTGCATCTCAATGACGGTGACGCGGCCGGTGCGATTGCCGATCTGCGCACCGTCATCCATGACACCCCGACCAATGTCGGCGCGGTGCGTCTGTTGGCGCGCGCCCATCTCACCAATAAAGAAAACGAGCTCGCGCTCGATGTGCTGAAGCAGGGTATTTCCGCCAATCCCAATGCCGGCGTGCTGGGCCTGGAGCTTGCCAATCTCGAAGCATCTACCGGCAAGCTCGATGACGCCATCGCGGTGCTGGATGACGTGCTGAAGAAGAATCCCAAGGACATCGGCGCGCTCGAAGGCAAGTACAAGATTTTCGTGTATCGCAAGGATTGGCCGGCCGCACTGGCCGTGACCGAGCAGATCAAGACCATCGCGCCGGATTCGGTGAAGGGCTATCACTTCGCCGGCCTCGTGCAGCAGGCCAAGGGTGATCTGGAGGCCAGCGTCGGCGAATTCCAGTCGGCCCTCGACCACGCGCCGGACGCCATCGAGCCGCTCTCGCAGTTGGTGAAGAGCTATCTCGCGCTCAAGCAGCAAGATAAGGCCGTGGCCAAGCTGCGCGAAGTGATCGGCAAGCAGCCCAAGCATTTTGTCGCGCACAACCTGCTGGGTGAATTGAGCCTCGCCGACAAGAAATTCGACGCTGCCGTGACCGAGTTCAAGACCGCCATCGAGCAGAACCCG
The DNA here is from genome assembly GCA_020849475.1 of Gammaproteobacteria bacterium. GTDB lineage: Bacteria > Pseudomonadota > Gammaproteobacteria > JADJYF01. Next base: position 16,966 of record JADLGE010000137.1, on the reverse strand, counting down.
AAGTGGCCGATTCCGTATCGCAATCTCGCCTCGGCCTATGTCGCCACCAAGCGCAGCGACGACGCCATCGCGATTTTGAAAGATGGCATCGAGAAGACCGGCGGCCAGCCGCTGCTGGTGACCGGGCTGGCGTCTTACCTCGAAGAGATTGGTCAGCTTGATTCTGCGATTGAACAGTACGAGCAGGCGCTGAAAGCCAAGCCCGATTCGCAGCTCGCCATGAACAATCTCGCCATGCTGCTGGTTGAATACCGCAAGGACGAAGCAAGCTTCAAGCGCGCCCGCGAACTCGTCACGCCGCTGCGCAACACCAACCAGCCGGCCTTCATCGACACCGTCGGCTGGGTGGAATACAAGCTCGGCGAATATGAGCAGGCGGTCAATTTCCTGGAGAAAGCCGTTGAAGCCGCGCCGGATGCTGCCCTGATGCATTTCCACCTCGGCATGGCCTACCTCGCCAAGGGCAACAAAGTCGGCGCCCGCGAACACCTCGCCAAAGCCGTCGACAGCAACCAGCCCTTCAAAGGCCTGGACGAAGCGAAGAAGGCGCTGAAGGAGTTGGGGGACAAGGGCTGAACCAATCGCCCCGACCTGACTATTCCTGCCTGACCCACAGAAGCGCGCTGAAGTCTGGCCCGCAGAAGAGTGCTGAAGTCTGGCCATTCCCCCCTGTGGGTCAGACTTCAGTCTGACATTCGACGGCGGCGCACGCGTTCCAGTTTCGGTTGAATGTCAGGCTGAAGCCTGACCCACACTGCCCGCTACCACATCCCCCACAAAAAAACGCCAACTGCGTTGCGCTTTCGCGCGCTCTGTTTGTGTCTTAACCAACACTGTGCGCGTGACTTGCTTCACCGAACCGCGCCTCCGAAAAGCAAATATTTGTCACAGGCCGAGAGCAGCTCGTTCGCGATGTCGCTCCCTGGCCGGCCTTGATGGAGGGCACCAAGGCGAGTCTTGTCTCCTGCGAGCCATGAGCGATGCCGCCAGGTCTTGCCCTCCGTGTGTCACCAATGGAGGACATGAAATGAAAGCAAGACGGTCGAAAATCAAAGTGGGATGGCGGGTCGTGATGGGCGTGGCGCTGGCGGCGATGTTGTCGTCGGCGCATGCGCTGAAAGTCGATATGTATGCCATCGGTAACTGGAGCGCTGGCAACTGCGCGCCGGGCGACACCGACAGCAACCGCCCCTCGTGGCCGGGCATGGCGCAAGCCTGGTACGACATCATGGGGGCCATGGGCGAAACCCGCACCGGCAAGTTCATCGACGGCAACATGACGGTGAGACGCTTCTGCGATCCGTCGAGCAAAGCCGGGTGCCAGGATTTCTCCTGGGTTGATTGGCCCGATGCCGCCATCGTCGCGGCGCACGGTTATGACGCTGGCAACGGCTGGGGCGCCTTGATGCGCAACTCCGATCTCGGCACCTGCTCGCTGGTGATGGGGGCGGGCGCTTCGGGCTCAACCTTCGTCGGCGACAACAATCTCAAGTTCCTGCACGCCTCATCCTGCCTGAGTCTCAACGACAACTACTTCAGCAACATGCGCGTGGCGATGAAGAAGCCAGGCTCGAGCAAAGGCCTGCACGAGATGACGGGCTTTCACGGCGTGATGTTCATTTCGAGCAGCTTCAACGGCAACTACGCCAACACCGCCTTTCTCGGGCACTTCATCGCGGTGTCGCGCGCGTGGACATCCCAGCATTACAAATCCAACCAGTTCTCCTGCGCGGCCTACGACCCGCACAACTACTACGGCACCTGTCAGGACCAGTGCCCGACCGCGATGACCGTCGGCGCGACGGGCTCGGCGGCGCTCAATCGCCTGTTGAACGAGCGCTATAACAACACTGCCGCTTTCGGCTCGCCGGGTGGCCGCAGCTACTACGCGTGGATGGGCTATCGCGGTTGCGACCCGGTCGCGCAAGACGCGTTCAATCCCTGACACCTCTGGCACCCGAACAAAAGTGCGGCCAATGACGGCGCTATGCGCTGCTGATCTGGCCCATCAAAGGAGAGACATCATGTACGACAAGATTCGAGTATTCGCGATAGTCACGGCGCTAATGGCCGGACCATCGCTCGCCAATGCGCAGGTCGCCGACTCCAAGGAGATCCTGCGCGCTGCCATTGCCGCGCAATTGCGCCCACTGCTCGGCGACGGTGCGGGCGGTATCGTGGAGAAGCTGAAAGGCGTGAAGCCGGACGGCGCCATCTCGCGCAATTTCAACCCGGCCGTGGTGAGCAAGGCGGTGTTTGGACGCGCCGCGGCCAATGTCGCGCCGGACTGCAATTCCACCCAGACCAACACCAAGGAACCGGACCAGGGTCGCTGTGTGATTCAGACCGGCTCGCCGGATTCGCCGACGGGTGCGTTCGCGATGCTGGCGTTCAGCAAGAACATCGGCATGGGCGACATCACCTACCTGCGTCGCCCGGCGTTCGACCCCAACAGCACGGTGTTGCCGAGCCCGGTCAAGCTGAGTGACGCGGAGGCCTATGCCCAGGCGCTGAAGTTCCTGGCGCTGCTCGGTGTGCCGAAGTCGGAGATTCCGGTGGCGCCGCGCGATGCCAAGAACCCGCTGCCGGTGCGCGCACTGCTGGTCGGTGCAGAGCAGGACCCGGGCAAGGACGCCACGCGCATCGAAGTGCAGAAGGTCATCAACTTCCAGCGTTCGTTCACGGTGCCGGGTGGTTTGTTCAAAGACCCCACCACCGGCATTGTGCTCGACCAGGTGCTGGCGCCCGGTGAAGTGACGGTGGCGGTGGATGACAACGGCGTGCAGCTCGCCGACGTGCAGTCGTGGTCCGACGCGCAGATGGATCCCAAGCTCGACCCGGCGCTCGCCAAGTCGACGCCGGAATTGATCGATGAGATCACCGACGACCTCTTCGCCGAGGGCGTGCGCAAGGCCGGCAGCCTGTCGATTCTGATCGGGCTGCGCAAAGCCTTCCCCAATCCCGACGATCCGAACCCGCCCTTGTGCCCGGTCTGCGGCGTGCTGCGGCCGGCCTTGCGCGTGGTGATCTCGCAGGTGGGGCCGGGTGCCGTGGATTCCTCGGAGCGGAATTTCATCGCACCTGGGGTGGTGCGCGAATACGACCTGGTAGGGCAGACCGAAGCCGAGAGCCCGGCGCGCTGAGCGCGACTTGAGTAAAGCCAAGGCGGGCCGCAACGGGCGGCCCGCCGCACTAGTGAATTCAGGAGCAAGAGAACCATGAAAGCGATGAAACCCAAAGCCTTGGCGCGTGCCGTGAGCCTCGGTCTGTGCATGTGCGCGGCAGTGAGTGCGCAAGCCGCGGTCGGCCCGGCCGGTGCCATCAACGCCGGCGGCGCGCTGGACAATATCGGTTATGGCGCCGGTGGCAACGTGTTCGAATTGAAGCCGATGCTGTTCGTGCAGGGGCTGGGCAATGCCAATGATCCCTCGAGCGTGGTGACGCTCAATCCGCTGCTGCAGTATTCGTTCTCAGTGGCGGGCGCGGGCAGCTCGCTCATGACGATTGATTACCGCATCACCAACAGCAGCGCCGTGCAGAGCTTCAACGATCTGCGCTTCATGCTGTTCACCAACCCCGACGGTGACAGCGTGAATTTCCTCGATACGGTCAAGGAGACCTGGGGCGCGGCCAATACCGGCGACCCGGTGCGTCGTGAAGCACGCGAGTTCACCAACCCGGCCGCCACGTTGCTGGCGAGCTACCAGGTGAACGGCAATCTGACTGAAGGCACGGACGCCTGCCTGCTCGGCGCCGGCTGCGATGCCACTGTCGGCCTGCAATGGAATGCCGCAACCTTGGGCCCGCACGAGAGCTTTCTCGTGCGCATCGGGTTGTCTGACGACGGCCAGCATCTGTCATCGCGTTTCATCGACGTGACGGCAGTGGACGCCGCAAACACCACCTTGACCCTGTCGGGTGTGTCCAGTGTCAGCGCCGTGCCGGTGCCCTTGTCGGGGGTGCTGTTGGGCTCAGGGTTCGCCGGGGTGTTGGCGAGTGCGAGGCGGCGACGCCGCGTCGCGGCGTCGCAATGCCAGGCTGAAACCTGACCCACACAGCAAGCTCAGAAGCCTGGACATCGCTCCCTGTGGGTCAGACGTCAGTCTGACATTCGAAGTTGGCCTGGACCTTCCAAGCTCGCCTGAATGTCAGGCTGAAGCCTGACCCACAAACATTCGGTATTTGCATGCGATACTTCGCGCCTTCCTTGCTGGTGACAGGTGCGGTGCGTGGAAGCCGTCTTGCAAAACGTGCTGGTCTTCCTCGCTGCGGCGGTGGCGGTGGTGCCGCTGGCCAAGCGGCTGCGCTTGGGTGCGGTGCTGGGTTATCTGCTGGCGGGCCTCGTCATCGGGCCTTTCGGTCTGCGTCTCATCCTCGATGCTGAAGTGATCCTGCACTTCGCCGAATTCGGCGTGGTGCTGCTGCTGTTCCTGATCGGTCTCGAACTCAACCCGCGGCGGCTGTGGGACATGCGGCGCGCGATCATCGGCGCCGGCCTTTCGCAGTTGCTGATGACCGCCGTTCCGCTGCTGGCGTTGGCGTGGCTCATCGGCCTGGCCGGCGGCACGGCGTGGGTGATTGGCTATGTGCTGGCCCTGTCGTCCACGCCCTTCGCCATGCAGATCCTGCAGGAGCGCCATTGGAGCGATACGCCTACCGGCAAGACCGCCTTTTCGATTCTGCTGTTCCAGGACATCGCTGTCATTCCCCTCCTGGCGGTGCTGCCCTTGCTGGCAGGCGACGGCAGCAGCCTAGGGGGTGAGGCGATGTGGCTGGCCATCGGCCGCGCGGTCGTGATCCTGGCGGGCATTCTCATCCTCGGGCCACGCCTCGCACGGCCGGTATTTCGGCTGGTGGCCGCCACCGGCTCGCGCGAACTCTTCACCGCTTTATCGCTGCTCATCGTGATCGCGATGGCGCTGCTGGTCAGCGCCGCGGGCATGTCGATGGCGATGGGCGCCTTCATCGGTGGTGTGCTGCTCGCCGAATCGGAATATCGCCACGAGCTTGAAATCGATCTCGAGCCGTTCAAGGGCCGGTTGATGGGGTTGTTCTTCATGGCGGTCGGCATGTCCATCGACGTGCGCCTGTTTCTCGCCACGCCCTTGACCCTGATTGGCGGCACGCTGGTGGTGATGGCCGTGAAATTCGGCGTGCTGTTCGCCCTCGCGAGGCTGCTGGGCCTGCGCCATCATCAGCCCTGGCAGCTGGCGGCGCTGTTATGTCAGGGCGGCGAATTCGGATTCGTGGTGTTCTCGGCGGCGGCCGGCGCCAAGGTCATGAGCCAGGCATTGGCGGACCAGCTGACCACCGTCATCGTGCTGTCGATGGTGCTGACGCCATTGGTGCTGGCCTTCGCCGAACGCCTGATTGCCGGCCTCTACGCGCGCCAGCCGCAGCGCGAGGCCGACCCGATAGCCGACCCCAGCCTGCCGGTGCTGATTGCGGGCTTCGGCCGCTTCGGCCAAATCGTCGCACGCCTGCTCAATGCCAACGGCATCGGCACCACCGTCATCGAGCAGGATCCTGACCAGATAGAACTGCTGCGCCGCTTCGGGCATGTGGTGCATTACGGCGATGCGACGCGTCTCGACCTGCTGCGCGCCGCCGGCGCCGCCAACGCGCGGCTCCTGATAGTCGCGCTCGACAACCCCGAGGCCACGTTGCGCGTCGTCGATCTGGCGCGTGAACACTTTCCCGAACTGCCGCTCATCGTGCGTGTGCGTAATCGCCCGCAGGCCTACGAGATGCTCGACCGCGGCATCGACGGTTTCGAGCGCGAGACCTTCGGCGGCGCGATGAACGTCGGCGTGAAGGCCCTGCAGACGCTGGGCTTTGACGCGGCCCGTGCCCGCCATGCCGGTGAGCTCTTCATCACTCATGACGAAACCACGCTGCGCGAACTGCATTCGGTGCGCGGCGATCAGAAACAACTGCTGTCGATGGTGGCGGCCGCCAGGGGCGACCTTGAGCGCCTCATGCAGGTCGAGGAGGGCGCCGGCGCGCCGTCCGCCGCGACGGCGCCTTCCGATTGACAAGGCACGCTCCGATGACAGTTTCATCACCGCCGGGCGTGCGACTGGTCATCGCCTTGCTGCTACTGGCGGCCGGCCTCATTGGCCTGCGCGGCATGGCGTCGCTGCCGCCCGATGAGCACGAGATCCTGGTGTTGCGCACCACCCATGAAATGCACGCGCGCGGTGATTGGATAGTGCCGTACTTCAACGACGAGCCGCGCCTCAAGAAGCCGCCGCTGAGTTACTGGCTGACGGGCCTCGCGGCGGCCGTGAGCGGCGCCGAAGGGCAGGTGGTCGCGTGGCATGGTCGGCTGCCGTCGTGGCTGGCCGGGCTCGCCATCGCCGCCATGCTGCTAAGCCTCGGCCGGCGTTTTTATGGTGAGCGGGCAGCCCTGTATGCGGCCGCCATGTTCGTCGGCTCGGTGGGGTTTTTCACCTACAGCCACGACGGCCGGCCGGATTTCCTCTACGCCGCGCTGTGCACCGCCGGCTGGCTGGCGGGCGCCGTCGCGCTGCTCGAGGCCAAGGGCGCGCAGCGGCGCCCGGTCATTCTCATGTGGCTGGCCTTTGCGCTGGCGACGCTCGCCAAGGGCCCGCACATTCCTTTCATGTTGCTGGTGGCGATGGCGCTCTATTGCGTGACGCGTGAGCCGCGCCTCTCGCCGCGTGTCTTGCGTCCGCTCATGGGCGTGACGCTGGTGGCGGCGGTGACGGTGCCGTGGTGGCTGGCCTTGCATGCGCGCATCGACCCCACGGCGGTGCGCGGCTCGCAATTGGCCGGGCGTCTGCTGGTGCCGCGCATGAACCACCTGTTCAATGGCTATTACCTGTATCGCCCCCTGCAGCTATTGCTGCCGTGGGTGCCCTTGGCGCCGCTGGCGTGGTGGGCGGCAGTACGACGCGGCGATGGCGCGCGGCCTTTCACGGTGTATCTCCTGTTCTGCGTGGGCGCGGTGGCTTTCGGTCTGAGCCTCGGCGTGCAGCAGCGCTTTTTCTACATGCTGCCGGTGATGCCGGCGCTGTGCCTGCTGGCCGGCCACGGCCTGGCACGCCTCGAGCTGGAACGGCCGCGGCTCGCGGTGGGCGTGGCGATCCTGCAGGCGCTGCTGGTGGCGGGCGGAGCGGGGTGGCTGTTCTGGTCTCAGCACGAACCGCTGTTTGCGCTGCTCGCCCTGGCGGCTGCGCTCGGCGCCGCGTGGTTGGGTGCGCGCGCCTTGAGCTCACTGACCTTGGGCGCCGTATTGGCGGTGCTGGTGCTGACTGCCGGCAGCTTCGCGCGCTATGCCGATGGCACTGCGCTGTGGAGCGTGGCCCGTTATCATCGTCATGCCCTCGCCGCGGCCACGGTGCGCGCAGTCAGCGCGGCGGAGCCGCTGTTCAGCTATGCGCTGACGCCGGTGCTTTACATCCAGGTGACGGGGCGCGGCATCCCCGAATTCCAGACGGTGAACGCCCTGGAAAAAGCCATGGACGAGCGCCGCCTTGGCCAAGCCTACGTGCTCGCGCCGGTCAAGCGCCGGCCCGAGCTTGAACAGCGCTTCAAGCTGCGTGAACTTGCCATCATGCCGAGGAAGGCCAACGATAGGGCCGCACTCTTTCTCATCTCTCGCCAACGCCAATAAAGTAAAACGCCATGCTTGAAAACCTGTTCCAGAACAACGCCACCTGGGCGCGTGATCGCGTGCGCAGCGATCCTGAATTCTTTCGCCGCCTGGCCCGTCAGCAGGCTCCCGAGTATTTATGGATAGGCTGCAGCGACAGTCGCGTGCCGGCCAACGAGATCATCGGGCTCGACCCGGGCGAGGTGTTCGTGCACCGCAACGTCGCCAACCTCGTGATCCATTCCGACATGAACTGCTTCGCCGTTCTGCAGTTCGCGGTGGAGGTCTTGAAGGTGCGCCACGTGATCGTGTGCGGGCACTATGGCTGCGGTGGCGTGCGCACTGCGTTGGACGAAGAGTCCCATGGCGTGATCTCGAACTGGTTGCGTCCGATACGGGAAATCGCCGACCTGCGCGCCGACGAGCTGGCGCAAGCCGAGTCGCGCAGCGCGTTCGAAGACAAACTCTGCGAGTTCAACGTGCAGCGCCAGGTCGACAATGTCAGCAACTCGACGGTCGTCACCGACGCCTGGCGCCGCGGCCAGGAGGTCACGATTCACGGCTGGGTCTACGGCCTGAAGGACGGTCTGCTGCGCAATCTGCATGTCAGTCGCAGTGCTTGAGGCTACACGCCAAACCTAATCCAAAGAATTAGATTTATTATTTAATTATTTGATTTATAGGTTTTTATTTTTCATTCATTCAAGCGTTTCGAGCATCTGCGCCAAGTGCTTGAATTAATAGCAGGGAGCGTCGTCTCTGGGGCCTGGAAAATAGAATTTTTCTGGCATTAAAAAAAATTAAAAACAGATACTTAATTTTTATTTTTAAAGTTAATTCGTGCACAAGCGTTCATGAGTAGCACCCCGTCGCGTTTCGACCAGATCAATGCCCGCTTTCGCGGCGTCATCGACGCTGCGGTCGACGGCATCGTCCTCATCGACGAGAACGGTGTCATCGAGACTTTCAATCCGGCCGCCGAGCGCATCTTTGGCTACCAGGCGCAGGAGGTCATCGGTCGTAACGTCTCGACCCTCATGCCGGAGCCGGACTCCAGCCGCCACGACGGCTACATCAAACGTTACCTCGCTGGCGGCTCGCCGAGGATTATCGGCATCGGCCGTGAAGTGGTCGGGCGACGGCGCAACGGCCAGCTGTTCCCGATGGAGCTCGCGGTCGGTGAACTGCACGACCTCGAGCCGCGTCACTTCGTGGGCATGGTGCGCGACATCTCCCAGCGCCGCGCCATGGAACAGGCGCTGGCCGCGCGCGAGCAGGAGCTGCGGCTCATGTTCGATGGCGCGCCCATCGGCATGTTCACCGCCGGCCTTGACGGCAGCTTCAATGAGGTCAATCCAGCGCTGGTGCGCATGCTCGGCTACAGCGCGCCGGACCTGCTGCAGATGCGCTGTCTCGATCTCACGCTCGAAGCCGACCGCGGTGCGCTGGAGCGCGCCTACCGGGGGCTCGTGAGCGGCATGCGCTCGTCCTTCAATCGCCAGTTGCGCTGGCTGCGCAGCGACGGCGAGGTCGTATCGGTGGAGCTGCACGCGGCAGTGGCGGGCGGCAGCATGAGCGCCGGCTTCATCATCGGCCAGGTTATTGACCACAGCGAGCGGGTGCGTTCGGAGCTTGAATCGCGCGAGGCCCGCGAACGCCTGGCTCATGTTGGCCGCGTCACGACCCTGGGCGAAATGGCCTCGGCCATCGCGCATGAGATCAATCAGCCGCTGACCGCCATTTCGTCCTACGCCCAGGCCTGCATCCGCTTGATGAACCAGGGCAGCGCCGATCAGCAACTGTTGCTCGAGACGCTGCAGGCGATCGCGGCCCAGGCGTTGCGTGCCGGCGACGTGGTGCGCCGTATTCGCGGCTTCGTCGGCCACCGGGACAGTGACCGCGAAAGCGTGGCGCTGAACGATGTGATTGCCAGCGTGCTGGAACTGGCGGCCATTGATGCCGCCGCCAACCAGGCCCAGATCAGCACGGAACTGGCGCCTGATCTGCCGGCGGTGTTGGTCGACCCGGTGCAGATCCAGCAGGTGTGCCTCAACCTCATCCGCAACGCCATCGACGAAATGATGGACCTGCCGGAGCCCTCGCGACTGCTGCACATCGAGACGCGCCTCGGCGAGGAGGGCGTGGAGGCGGTCTTCACCGACGTCGGACCGGGCGTGGCGGCCGCCATGCGCGAGCGTTTGTTCCAGCCGTTCCAGACCACCAAGGTCGAAGGTATGGGCATGGGCTTGTCCATCAGCCATTCGATCATTTCCGCGCACGGCGGCAGCCTGCGATACTCCGATGCGCCGCAGGGCGGCGCGCGGTTTACCATCACCTTACCCGTGGCTTTGAGTTCGGTATGACAACGCTTCAACAAACGGTTTTCGTGGTCGACGACGACGTTGCGGTGCGCACCTCCCTGGCGCTTTTGATCCGCTCCATGGGCCTGACGGTCGAGGCTTTCGATTCAGCGCACGCGTTCCTGTCGGTGTGCGACCCAGAGCGCTCCGGCTGCCTGGTGCTGGATATCCGCATGCCGGGCATGAGTGGCCTGGAAATGCAGGAAGAGCTGGTGCGCCGCGCCATCGGTCTGCCGGTGATCTTCATCACCGGCCACGGCGATGTGTCGATGGCAGTGCGCGCCATGAAGCTCGGCGCCGTCGATTTCATCGAGAAGCCGTTCAACGACCAGCACCTCCTCGACCGCATCAACCAGGCCCTGGAAGTCGATCGCACCGCGCGCGCCGCCCGCGCCGAGCGCGCGACCCTGGCCTCGCGCATCGACTTGCTGTCACCGCGTGAGCGCGAAGTGATGGAACGCATCGTCGCCGGCCAGGCCAACAAGGTCATCGCCATCGAACTCGGACTGTCCGAACGCACCGTCGAAATTCACCGCGCCAAAGTCATGACCAAGACCGGCGCGCGCTCGCTGGCCGAACTGGTGACGATGGTGAATCGGGCAGGGTGAGGAGGCTTTTCTTTTCGGGAGGCCGGCTTCAGTCTGACATTCAGAAGGCCCCCCGGCGCGACTCCAATGTCAGGCTGAAGCCCGACCCACGAGTAAATTCCGAGCGGGGCCCTTCGCGGCTTTCTAGGTAATTCCCGAAGCCATTTACGCGTAACCGCGAATTTCCGCAGGGGGGCTGCCTGCCTATAAATGTCCCATACGATTTTTCACATTGTTTGGGGACCTGAAATGCGCAGCAACGTTTTCGATTTTCCGAAACTCGCGGTGGCCTGTGGTGAGTGCCAATGGTCGCGTTCCTGCGTGGCCCATGGCTTCGCGGTAGCCGGCGCGGGCGAAGAGGGCCCGGGGTTGCGTTGCTCGGCGCCGCTGAAGCGCAATACCCATGTCTTCCAGCAGGGCGAACCGCTGGAGTTCCTGTACATCCTGCGCTCGGGTTCGGCCAAGTCCTATTTCGACAATGCCGACGGCCTCGAGCAAATCGTCGCTTTCCATTACCCCGGCGACCTGTTGGGCTTCGACGCGGTGGCCAATGGCCATCACCAGACTGCGGTCATCGCCCTCGAGACCGCCTCGCTGTGCCGCATCCCGTTCAGCTCGATAGAAACCGTCGCCTCGCGCACGCCCAAGCTGTGGGCCGAAGTGATGCGCTCAGCGGCGCGCCAGATGATGGAAAAGAACAACCATGCGCTGCTGCTCGGCCAGAAGTCCGCGCAGGCGCGCTTCGCCAGTCTTCTGCTCTATCTTTCGAACCGCTTCGCGGCGCGCGGTTGCTCGCGCACCGAGTTCAACTTGAGCATGCCGCGCCAGGACATCGCCAACTATCTGTCGCTGGCAGTGGAGACGGTCAGCCGTTTGTTCGGTGACCTGCAGCTGCAGGGCATCATCTCGGTCGACCGCCGCTACGTGCACATTCTGTCGCTGGACAAGCTGCGCGCCATCGCCGGTGAGTCGGCCAATGCCGCGGCCCGTCTCGGTTCGCTGTAAAACATTCGTCATGGGCGGCATGCGAGCAGATCACGCAGGGGCGCGCCAAGTCGCGCCCAGCGTGCTGGTTGTGAACCATGACCCGGTTGCGCGCAACCGCATCGTGGCCGTGCTCGCCGCCGCCAAATTCGATGTGAGCGCCTGCGCCAGTGCTGCCGAAGCGCTGGCACTGCTGCGCATCGCGCCGCGCAACGCGATGGTGGTCGATTCCTCCCTGGAAGGCGGCACCAGCGTTGAACTGCTGCACGCATGCGTGGCGGCCGGCGTCGCACCCACCACCATCATGACCACCGCCCGCGGCGAAATCGAAACCGCCGTCGAGGCGCTGCGTGAAGGCTTCAGTGATTATGTCGCCGAGCCCTTCGACAACCGCCTGACCGAGGCGCTGCTGAGCGCCTTGGCGTCGACCTCCAGCAGCCCGAGCAAAATCAAGCGCAGCGCGTAGCGCCGCTGATCCGTGGGTCAGACTTCAGTCTGACATGCAAGGCGCGGTTGCTGCCTGAGCTTGGGTTGAATGTCAGGCTGAAGCCCGGCCCACAATGAGAGGGACGAGGCGTTTCTCTAACTCTTCATCTCACCCTTGGCATTCACCGACACCCGATTCACCACCCGCCATTGCGCGGTGGACGCGTCGATGTACCAGGGTCCTTGCTCGAGCTTGCCGACCTTGGCGACATACACGCCATTGCCGGCGTGGGTCATGGGCAGGGTGCGGTCGATGTCGTCACGGGTCGCGTGGTTGAGCTTGAGGTCGATTTCATTCGGGAAAATGAAGCCTGCGTTCGCGTTGAAACGCAGCGTCAGTGCACCATCGACGGACAGATCGGGCGCGAAGGCGAGGCCTGCCGCCTTGGCGTGGTCTTCGCGCACCAGCACTTTGTTGATCTCGAGGCCCTGCTTGTAATAGTCGTCCACCACCAGCGTGTCGGAGCCCTCCATGGCGATGCCGAGGGTGACGAAGGACGCCACCACCACCACCGCCGGCAGGCCGAACACCAGCCAGGCGATGGGTTCTTGATGCCAGCGCGCGGCGATGCGTGGCGCGCTGCGAGTGACAGTGTTGTCGGTCATGGTCTTGGTCCCAGGAATTTCGCGTCGTGGGTGAATTTGAGCGCGGCGTCGTCGGCCGCCGTCAGGGTGAAATGCACGGTGGTGCTGACTGCCTCAAGGTCATCTTCTTCCGCGCGCAGCACCACCGGTACGTCAAGCACGCCGCCGGCTGGCACCGAAATCGCGCCGTTTGCCATGGACAGCTCCAATTCCTCGATACCATCGGCCGTCACATGGAACTCACGCGCATGGTCGGCGAGGTTCAGCACTTTCAAGGTGTAGACATTCTCAATCTTGCCGGCGCGCTCGCGGTAGAGCTGGTTGCGGTCGCGGATCACGTCCAGCGCCAGCGGCGAGCGCGAGAACAAAAGGTACAGGAAGAACAGGCCGACCGCGGCCAAAAGACCGCTGTAGACCAGCACGCGCGGGCGGATGATACGGCTCGGTTTGCCGTCCATCGCATGCTGGGTGGTGTAGCGGATGAGGTTGGGCGCGTAGTTCATCTTCGCCATCACGTCGTTGCACACGTCGACGCAGGCCGAGCAGCCGATGCACTCGTACTGCAGGCCGTTGCGGATGTCGATGCCAGTCGGGCACACCTGCACGCACATCGTGCAGTTGATGCAGTCACCGAGGCCCCGGGCCTTAGGATCGGCGCCGGCCTTGCGTGAACCGCGCGGGTCGCCGCGCTCCTTGTCGTAGGAAATGATGAGCGTGTCTTTGTCGAACATCGCGCTCTGGAAGCGCGCGTAAGGGCACATGTATTTGCACACCTGTTCGCGCAGGAAGCCGGCGTTGCCATAGGTGGCGAAGCCGTAGAACACCATCCAGAACGTTTCCCAGGGACCGACCGAGAACGTGGCCAGCTCCTGGCCGAGCTTGGCCGCCGGCGTGAAGAAGGCCACGAAGCTGAAACCGGTCCACGCCGCGAAGCTTACCCACAGCAATTGCTTGGTGGCCTTGATGCGGAATTTGCGTGCGCTCCACGGCGCCTGGTCGAGCTTCATCTGCTGCTGACGGTTGCCTTCCACCAGGCGCTCCATCCACAGGAAGACTTCCGTCCACACCGTCTGTGGGCAGGCATAGCCGCACCACAGGCGCCCGGCGAGGGCAGTGAACAGGAACAGCGACAGTGCGCCCATCATGAGCAGCAAGGTCAAGAGCAGAAAATCCTGCGGCCAGAAGGTCAGGCCGAAGACGTAGAACTTGCGCGCCGGGAGATCGAACAGCACCGCCTGGCGACCGTCCCAGGACAGCCACGGCAAGCCATAAAACAGGCCGAGCAGCGTGAACACCGCGGCGGTGCGCAGCGCCGCGAAGGTGCCATGCACCTCACGGGGGTAAATCTTCTGGCGCTTTTCGTATAGCGCCTGTTCAACGTTGGCCGGCGAGGCCTGTGTGGACGGATCGGGAGTCGGTTCAGTCATCAACATGGGGAGTCTCAGTGCCGGACTCCGATGCAGGGGGGTAAGTGAATGCCACCGCCAAGACACCGGAGGCCGCGGTCAAAAGCCAAAATAAAAAGAATCCTATCGTGTAGGCGCCGGTTCGACTGACCTCCGGGAAGGTCACGCAGAAGCGCAACTCCTCGGGGTCGATGGCGCTGAAAAATATTCCTGTAGCGACGGCAGCGAGCAGGAACGACAACCACAGCACGGCGCCAAAGCGCGCGGGTACGGGCATCCAGCGGGTCGGTACGAAAACTGACAGCATGTTGGGACTCAGATGATGGCGCTTGAAGCGTCGTACATTACATCTTCGCGATGCGTGGTGCTCGTCTCATCCATCGACAGTCGCGCGGTCATGCCGGCACTCGCGGCCGACATGCCGAAGCTCATCTCGCCGCCCTTACTTGGCCGGCGCGTTGCCCTTGGTGAAGCTGTACACATAGGCGGACAGCAGATGCACCTTGGCGTCGCCCAGGAACTCCTTGTGGGCCGGCATGCGGCCGTTGCGTCCCTTGTCGATGGACTCCACGATGCGCTCGCGCGAACCGCCGTACAGCCAGATGTCGTCGGTGAGATTGGGCGCGCCCATCGCGACATTGCCCTTGCCTTCCGGTCCATGGCAGGCCACGCAAGTGGTGCTGAAGACCTTCTGGCCGGCATCCACCTGTGCCTGATCGACCTCGCGACCGGCCAGATGCTCGACATAGGAGGCGACGTTCTGCGTGCCTTCTGCGCCAATGATCGCGCCCCATGCCGGCATCGCCGCCTGACGACCATTCAGGATGGTCTGCTCGATGGCTTCCGGCGTGCCGCCGTATAGCCAGTCGTTGTCGGTCAGGTTGGGGAAGCCGCGCGCACCGCCGGCGTCCGAGCCGTGGCACTGCGTGCAGTAGGTGGCGAACAGACGTTTGCCGACACCGAGGGCTTCGGCATCATCTGCCAGCTTGGCGATGTCGGTGCTCTTGTATTTGTCGAAGATCGGACCATAGGTCGCTTCGGCCTTGGCCATCTCCGCTTCGTACTGACCTTGTTCGGTCCAGCCGAGCATGCCTTTGAAGGTGCCGAGGCCGGGGTAGGCGATGAGGTAGCCGATGCCCCACACCATGGTGATGTAGAACATGTTGAGCCACCACTTCGGCAGTGGGTTGTTGTATTCCGCCAGATCGCCGTCCCAGGTGTGACCCATGGTTTCGATCTGTTCACCGTGCTCGCGCTTTTTGCCTTGCGCCTGCACCCAGGTGAACCAGAACAGGGCGACGATGCTGACCACCGTCGTCACAG
Source organism: Gammaproteobacteria bacterium (assembly GCA_020849475.1). Classification (GTDB taxonomy): domain Bacteria; phylum Pseudomonadota; class Gammaproteobacteria; genus JADJYF01. The sequence continues at coordinate 1,617 of JADLGE010000137.1, read as the reverse complement.
CGATGAGGATGCTCCATATTGCACTGTTGAAATCAGCCATGGTCAGCGCACTCCCTTCTCAATCTCAAGCTTGTCTGTTTCGTCATCGTCCAGCGGAATGCGGGCGGCCTCGTCAAACTCGGCCGTGCGCTTGCCGCTCATGGCCCAGGCCGTGACGCCGAGAAAAATCAGCGCGGCGATCACGGTCCAGGCGGAGAAGAAATTACTCATCGTCATTACCTCCGCGTCTTGACCGCCGTACCCAGGTTCTGCAGGTAGGCAATGAGTGCATCCGCTTCGGTCTTGCCCTTGATGGCTTCCGGCGCCTTGGCGATTTCGTCATCGGTGTAGGGCAGCCCCAGGGTGCGCAGCACCGTCATGCGCGCCGAGATGGTGTCGGTCGGCAGTTCGGTTTTCGCCAGCCACGGATAGCCGGGCATGATCGACTCCGGCACCACGTCGCGGGGATTGTTGAGATGCACGCGGTGCCAGTCGTCGCTGTAGCGACCGCCGACACGGTGCAGGTCTGGCCCGGTGCGCTTCGAACCCCACTGGAAGGGGTGGTCGTAGACGAATTCCCCCGCCAGCGAGTAGTGGCCGTAGCGCTCGGTCTCGGCGCGGAACGGACGAATCATCTGCGAATGGCATACATAGCAGCCTTCGCGGATGTAGACGTCGCGGCCGGCCAGTTCCAGCGCGCTGTAGGGCTTCAAGCCTTCCACCGGTTGGGTGGTGGTCTGCTGGAAGAACAGCGGCACTATCTGGATGAGACCGCCGACACTGATGGTCAGGATGATCAGAATCATCATGAACCCGATGTTGGTTTCGATTGCTTCGTGTTTCATCGACGTGTGTCCCTATCAGTGCGCCATTGCCGGCGCGGGAATGTCTGCCACAACCGGCTTGACGCCGCTGCAGGTGCGCCACAGGTTGTATGCCATCACCAGCGTGCCGGACAGGTACAGAAGACCGCCCAGGGCGCGGATGATGTAGAACGGATGAGTCGCGTTGACCGACTCGATGAAGCTGTAGGTCAAGGTGCCGTCGCTGTTGACCGCGCGCCACATCAAGCCCTGCATGACACCCGCCACCCACATCGCGGTGATGTACAGCACCACACCGATGGTCGACGTCCAGAAATGGAATTCCACCAGTTTCAGACTGTAGATCTCGCGGCCGTAGAGGCGCGGCAACAGGTAATAGATGCAGCCCAGCGACATGAAGCCCACCCAGCCGAGCGCACCGGAGTGCACGTGACCGATGGTCCAGTCGGTGTAGTGGGAGAGCGCGTTGACGGTCTTGATCGACATCATCGGGCCTTCGAAGGTCGACATGCCGTAGAACGACACCGCCACGATGATGAAGCGCAGCACTGGATCTGAACGCAGCTTGTGCCACGCGCCGGACAGGGTCATCACGCCGTTGATCATGCCGCCCCACGAGGGCGCCAGCAGGATGACCGACATCACCATGCCCAAGGACTGCGTCCAGTTCGGCAGCGCCGAGTAATGCAGGTGATGGGGGCCGGCCCAGATGTAGGTGAACACCAGCGCCCAGAAATGCACGATGGACAGGCGGTAGGAGAATACCGGCCGCTCGGCGAGCTTGGGGATGAAGTAGTACATCAAGCCCAGGAAG
>JADLGE010000136.1 GCA_020849475.1 Gammaproteobacteria bacterium | reverse complement strand
CTACGTATTGACAAGATATTTCAGGCAACACATAATGTGCGGACATTAGGATTTTAGCAGAAGTGCCAAAAAGTGAAACGTACTCTTGGATTTTTTTCGAGGTCTTAATGTGGCAAGACTTCGGATGCGTTTGTGTGCATCAGAAGGCAAATTAATCCAAAGAAGGAGAGCGACATGATGGAAACATACACACAGGACAAGCTCTATGTCGGAGGGCAGTGGGTGGCTCCGATTGACGGCGAGCAGAACGAATCTATAGATCCTTCAACCGGCAAGGTCTGGGCTCGTGTGGCATTTGCCGGCGTTCGCGATATTGACAGCGCCGTCTCTGCTGCGCAGGAAGCGCTGGCGGGGCCTTGGTCGCGCTGGAGCCCGGCGCAACGCGCGGCATTGTTGCGACGCATTGGCGCGCTCTTTGAAACGCATGCGGAGCGCCTCGCCGAGCTTGAGTCCCGAGACAACGGGATGTTGTTGCGCGATGCGCTGGCCAACATTCGGGGGCAGGCGCAATACTATTATTATTTTGCTGGCATGGCCGACAAACTTGAAGGCCGAACCATCCCGATCGAGGATGGCATGCTGGCCTATACGACACGCGTTCCGGTCGGGGTGGTCGGTGCGATTATTCCGTGGAACGTGCCTCTCTTAACCATGACATGGAAACTCGCTCCAGCGCTTGCGGCGGGGTGCACGATGGTTATCAAAACTGCTGAGCAAACGCCAGTATCCGCGTATGAGTTTGCGCGTCTGCTGGAAACCTGCGATGTACCCCCAGGCGTCATCAATATCGTCAGCGGTATCGGAGCCACCGTGGGCGCGCGATTGGTCGCGCATCCTGGTGTCAGCAAAATATCATTTACGGGCGAGCATAGAACGGCGCAGGAGATCATGCGAACCGGTGCGGTCAATCTCAAACGTTACTCGTTTGAGTGTGGTGGCAAGTCGCCTCACATCATCTTCGATGATGCCGATCTCACGCATGCCATCAATGCCGCCACGCATAGTTCGTTCGCGGTGTGCGGCCAGAGCTGCGCCCTGGGGTCGAGGCTTTTGGTTCAGCGCAGTGTGTACACCCAGGTCGCAGAGGAGCTGGCGCGCCGGGCCGGGCGGATCCGGGTTGGTATGCCCAAAGATGCTGCCGCGCAGATGGGACCGCAGGCTCATGCCGAGCAGCTCAGCAAGACGCTGCGCTACATCGATATCGCAAAAGGTGAAGGCGCAACGTTGTTGGCCGGAGGGGTTCGCATTACCGAGAGCGATTTTGGTGCAGGCTATTTTGTAGCGCCCACGGTGTTTGCCAATGTTGACAACAAGATGCGCGTGGCACGGGAAGAGATTTTCGGTCCGGTGGTCTCGGTGATTCCTTTCGATGACGAGGATGAAGCGATTGCAATCGCCAACGATACCGACTACGGCCTCACGGCCGGTCTCTGGTCGCAAAACATCGGACGCGCGCATCGCGTGGCTTCACGCATCCAGGCCGGCACGGTCTGGATCAATACCTATCGTTATATGCGTTGGGCCATTCCGTACGGCGGATTCAAGATGAGTGGATTAGGTCGTGAAAACGGCATGGAAGCGGTTGATGCCTATCTCCAGACCCGATCAACCGTTGTGAATTTGACGGGTAATTACCCTGATATGTACGCCAACTAACCGAGGAGCCAATCATGACAACCAGAGAGACATCAACCATGAACCACGACAACCCGACATCAGCCATGCGATTAAAAAACAAGCGCGCCATTGTGACCGCCGGCGGTTCCGGCATGGGCCGTGCCGGCTGCCTGCTGTTCGCCCGCGAGGGCGCCGCAGTGGTCGTCGTCGACATCGACGCGGCTGCGGCGCAGCGCACGGTCGATGAGATCAAGGCCGCCGGCGGCACCGCACACGCGATCACCGCCGACCTGCTGCAGGCCGAGGAATGCCACCGCATCGTGCATGACGGCGCGCGCCTACTCGGCGGCCTGGACCTCCTTTGGAACCACGCCGGCATGCCCGGTCCGGCGGAGGTGGAAGGCCTCGACCTCGTCGAGTACGAGAAGGCAATGTCGCTCAACGTGCGCTCCGGGCTCCTGTCCACCGGCGCGGCGGTCAAATACATGCGCGAAGCAGGCGGCGGCTCGATCCTGTTCACAGCCTCGGTGGCAGGCCTGGTCGGATCGATGATGGCGCCGGTTTATTCGGGCGCCAAGTTCGGCGTCGTCGGCATGGCGATGTCGCTGGCGCAGCGCTTTGCAGCCGACAACATCCGTGTCAACGCGCTCTGCCCGGGGCTCACCGACACGCCGATGCTGCCCAAGTTCGTGAACCGCAACAACGATCCGTCAGTGCAGGAAGAGAACACGCGCAAGCTCAACGCCGCGATTCCGATGGGGCGCCCGGGGCGGCCGGAAGAGCTCGCGCACGCGGCACTGTGGCTGTTGTCCGACGACGCGTCTTACGTCACCGGCGTCGCGCTGCCGGTGGACGGTGGCTACGTGTGCCGCTGACGGCAGCGCGCAGACGATTCCAACAAGCAGATAAAGGAGACAAAGATGCTTTCCCTTCGCAACAAACTGAAAAAGGAGATACAGATGCTAACTTCCCTTCGCAACAAACTGAACAACGGATAGGAAATTCAACCGCATGAGGCCAAGTATGGCACGAGTTTTGGGCCTCGAAACACGTTCGGCCAAGGAAGGTTGAGCGCTCGCTTGCCGCTCAATGGCAAGAGCTTGGGAGGCAGTAT
>JADLGE010000135.1 GCA_020849475.1 Gammaproteobacteria bacterium | reverse complement strand
GCCAGCATTCACGGCTGGTCCTACTTGCACGGAGATACGCGCCGCCCGACATTCTTCGGTTTTTTCAATGCGGCCATGGCCGGCAATTTTGGCGTCATTCTCGCCCAGGATGCGGCAAGCTTCTATGTTTTCTTCGCGCTGCTGAGTTTTGCGGCCTATGGCCTGGTGGTGCACACTCGCGCTTCGGATGCGCTTCACGCCGGACGAGTCTACATCGTGCTCGTGATCGCCGGCGAGTTGGCCCTGTTTGCGGCCATCGTGCTCTGGGTAAATCTCACCGGAAGTCTCTATTTTTCGGATTGGGTCGCATCGTCCACCACAGCACCGACGCGCAATTGGGCAATCGCGCTGACATTGATTGCGTTTGGTATCAAGATCGGTGCCGTCCCGCTGCATGTCTGGCTGCCATTGGCGCATCCAGCCGCGCCGACGCCCGCCAGCGCGATCCTCTCCGGCGCCCTGATCAAGGCCGGGCTGCTCGGCTGGCTGCGCTTTCTACCGCTGGGAAGCGCTGCTCCGGGTTGGGATCATATAATGATCATCCTCGGGCTGGTTGCCATTTTTGGCGGCGCTCTGGTCGGGGCGCTCCAACGCAACCCAAAGGCCGCACTCGCGTATTCCAGCATCAGCCAGATGGGTTTCATCACCGTTCTGCTCGGCGTCGCGCTCGCGGTCCCGGACGCTGCTCCGTCAGCCACGCTCGCCGCTGTACTTTACGCCTTCCATCATGCGTTTGCTAAGGCCCTCATGTTTCTTGGTGTGAGCATGGTTGGTGCGATATCAAAAGCCGGTCGTGCTGCCGTCGCAGGCGGCATGATACTGTCGGCGCTGGCTCTCGCCGGTGCACCACTGACCAGCGGCGCCATTGCCAAAGGCGAGCTCAAGGCGGTCCTGATAGCCGCCGGCTGGAACGGGTTGGCCTTCCCGCTCTCGCTCGCCGCCGCCGGTACTACCCTGGTGATGCTGCGCACACTTTATCTCGCGCGACATGCCCCGCATGCGCATGCCCCCAACGCCGGAATGTGGACTGGCTGGTGGCTGCTAGTCGGCGGCTGCGCTGCGGCGATTTGGTTTCTTCCGCAGGCTCGCGGCAACTTCGTCATCTCGCTCGATCAATGGACCAGCGCCATATGGCCGATCCTGCTTGGGCTGGGGCTTGCCGCTGTCGGCTGGAGGGCCCATTGGACTATTGAAAAGATTTCGATACCGCCAGGCGATGTTTTGGTGCCGCTGTTCGGGACGTTGCCGCAACAGCGCCTTGTACCGTTCTTCCGACAAGGCGATCAAAAGTCTGAGCCGGTCCCGTCGCCGGCAGTGCGCGCGGCGGGCGCGGCGCTATCGTGGACCGAGGTAGCCTTGGCGCGGCGTGCCGGCCTTGCCATGATCCTGATGGCGGCGGCGGTCGTCTTGCTGGTTATAAGCTGAAATAAAATGCGGCTGCGCGTGGATGTTGGAGTAGGGAATAATTGCAGGCGTGGCTCATCCTCGATTTACCGGAAGGGGTTTCTGGCGGCTCTGCTTACACGCGGAGGTTCGCTACGCTTGCAGACCGGCGAGCGGTAAGATGTGGCCCGCAAAGTCCAGGTCCTCGCCCTCCAGCAGTTCGGGCAGCGCCTCGCGGAAGTCGCGGCGCTTGCACCAGTCGCGCATGTAGTCTTCCCAGCTTTGCCACAGGCGGCGGCGCTGCTTATCCATGTCCTCTTCGTAGACGAGAATATATGCGCGCTCGAACAGTGCCACCAAGATGCCGAAGATGGCCTGCTTGCGCTCGCGTTGCTCGGCCGACAGCTCCGCATGCACGCCCTCGCGGCTGAGCAGCTGCAAGTCGGCGTTGTCGATGACTAGCTTGAGAAAACTATTGTATTCGTCGGACAGGCGCTGGTGGATGACTTCCTCCTCAGCTTGACGTTCCTTGCGCTGCTCGAGCGCGAACACATAGATGGCGAGCGGGAGGCCGACGATGGTGACAACGTAGCTCAGCAGCTCTGCCCATTCGAGGAAAGTTTCCGGCATCTGTGCCTCAGGCGCGGATGTTCGGCCCTGTAGGAATAGCAAGCGCGGCGCCTCGCAGACCGCCAGAGAGAGCGCCAGCGCCAAGTTTGCCGAGATATGGCAGACTGGCACTATCGCCTTCGTTGGCGGGACACAAGGGACGCCCGGCGGGAAGTGAATCTCCGCCAAGTAGGCATGATCCAGCCACGGAGGAGAGGTCTTGAGTCTGCTCATTTTCCTGTTGGGGCTTGGTGCGCTTGTGTTAGGCGCCGAACTCCTGGTTCGCGGCGCCTCGAAGCTCGCCCTCAAGTTCGGAATTTCGCCCCTCGTCGTCGGATTGACCGTTGTGGCATACGGTACCGGCGCACCGGAGTTGGCGGTATCCATGCAATCGGCGACCTCTGGCCAAACCGACATTGCGGTTGGCAACGTCGTTGGTAGCAACATCTTCAACGTCCTCTTCATCCTGGGGGTATCGGCGCTGATCACGCCCTTGATCGTGAACCAACAACTGATCCGGCAAGAGGTCCCGATCATGGTCGGGGTCTCATTGTTGTTGCCTGTGCTGGCCTATGATGGCGGCCTGTCGCGTATCGACGGCATGCTCTTTATGACATTGTTGGTGGCCTACACGGCATTCTTGATCATTCAGAGCCGCCGCCAAGGAGCGATTCCGGGCACGTTTGCGCAGGAGGTCGGGGTCATAGGATCCGGGTGGGACTCAAAGTTCCTCGCTCAGGTCGCGCTGATTGTCGCGGGCTTGGCGTTGCTTGTATTCGGCGCGAGATCGTTGGTCGAAGCGGCTGTCACCATCGCCAAGCATCTCGGTGTCAGCGAAATGGTAATCGGTCTCACCATTGTCGCAGCCGGGACCTCCTTGCCCGAGGTGGCGACGTCAGTTTTGGCTGCGATCCGCGGTCAGCGTGATATCGCGGTCGGCAATGTGGTCGGCAGCAACATCTTCAATATCCTCGGCGTGCTTGGCATCTCTGCGGTGGTGGCGCCCGGCGCTCTCTCCGTTGCACCAGCGATGATGGCGTTCGATATCCCAGCGATGCTCGCCGTGGCGGTTGCCTGCTTGCCGATCTTCTTCACAGGCAACTTGATCGCTCGGTGGGAGGGCGCGGTCTTTGTCGGGCTCTATGTCAGCTATACACTCTATTTGATCTTGGGCGCCCAGCAGCACGATGCGCTTTCGACCTACGGCTTGGTCTTTGGCACGGTTGTTCTGCCGCTGTGCACGTTGACGATCATCATAATCGCTTGGCGGGAGTGGCGCGCCAGAAACAAATCACAGTGACCACGACTATACGATACTCATCAGTTCCGAAGAGTTCATTGCACGATGGTCGCGGCTGCGATCCGGTAAGGGTCTTTGGCATGTGGCCGTTGTTTCACGGATCGCGGTCTTTCATGAGCGGGGAGAGCACTGATCAGTGCTGTATCGTCAGGAAAGTTTGCGTCCGATGACCACTGAATATGAGCCGTTAATCTTGCTTAATCTTGTTGAAGCTCTCGGCATCGGCCTCTTGATTGGCGCCGAGCGAGAACGCCGTAGGGTGCACGATACTAAGCGGGCGCCTGCCGGCATAAGAACGTTTGCGATTTCGTCGTTGGTCGGAGCGGTGAGTGTCCTCGCCGGCGGCGAATTGCTGCTGGTAACAGCCATGGTCGGAATCTTCGCGTTGGCCGGACTGGCCTATTGGCGTTCAAAGGACGAGGAAGTCGGGCTGACGACCGAGATTGCGCTCGTCATGACCGTGCTACTCGGCGGGCTATCGATTCGCCGTCCGGAACTTGCGGCCGGAGTCGGCGTGGTCGTGGCAATTCTTCTGGCCGCTCGGGCGCCACTGCACATCTTCGTGCGCTCGGTAATGAGCGAAGACGAGTTGCGGGACGGACTATTGCTGGCCGCCGCGACTCTCGTGGTATTGCCGGTCATTCCTGATCGCCCGATGGGGCCCTTCGCGGCGCTGAACCCCTATATGATCTGGATCGTCGTTATTCTCGTGATGGCTATCGGTGCCGTCGGCCATGTTGCGATTCGGCTGTTCGGTGCGCAGTATGGGCTCCCTCTGACGGGTCTGGCATCAGGATTCATATCGAGCACGGCAACGATCAGGGATATGGCCGATCGGGCCATGAAGGCGCCGAACCT
>JADLGE010000134.1 GCA_020849475.1 Gammaproteobacteria bacterium | reverse complement strand
TCCAGCCGAGTACGAATTGTTCGCGCAAGAAATCAACGACCAGAATGAGCGCCTGCTCACCCTGCGCGGCTTGATGAATTTCAAGACCGATGGCGCCGGCGTGCCGCTGGACGAAGTCGAGCCCGCCAGCGAAATCGTCAAACGGTTCTCGACCGGCGCGATGAGCTTCGGCTCGATCAGCCGAGAGGCCCATACCACGCTGGCCATTGCGATGAATCGCATCGGCGGGCGTTCCAACACCGGCGAAGGCGGCGAAGAACCCGACCGTTTCAAGCCGTTGGAAAATGGCGATTCGCTGCGCTCGGCCATCAAGCAGGTGGCGTCGGGGCGCTTTGGCGTCACCACCGAATATCTGGTCAATGCCGACGACATTCAAATCAAGATGGCCCAGGGCGCCAAGCCCGGCGAAGGCGGCCAGCTACCCGGCCACAAGGTCGATGCCAATATCGCCAAGGTGCGTCACTCGACGCCGGTCGTGGGGCTGATCTCGCCGCCGCCGCATCACGACATTTATTCGATCGAAGACCTGGCGCAACTGATCCGCGACCTCAAAAGCGTCAACCAGAAGGCGCGCATCTCGGTCAAGCTGGTGTCGGAAGTGGGCGTGGGCACGGTTGCCGCCGGTGTTGCCAAGTGCCGCGCCGACCACATCACCATTTCCGGTTTTGAAGGCGGCACCGGCGCCTCACCGCTGACCTCGCTGACCCATGCCGGATCCCCGTGGGAAATCGGCCTGGCCGAAACCCAGCAGACACTGGTGCTGAATGGGTTGCGCGGCCGCGTTGCGGTACAGGTCGATGGTGGTCTGCGCACCGGCCGTGACGTGGCCATCGGCGCGCTTCTGGGCGCGGACGAGTTCGGCTTCGCCACCGCGCCGCTGATCGCCTCGGGCTGCATCATGATGCGCAAGTGTCATCTGAACACCTGTCCGGTGGGCGTCGCCACCCAGGACCCGATCCTGCGCAAGCGCTTCACCGGCCAGCCCGAGCATGTGATCAATTATTTCTTCTTCGTCGCCGAAGAGCTGCGGCTGATCATGTCTCAACTTGGCTTCCGCACCCTGACCGAGATGGTCGGCCGCGTCGACAAGCTCGACATGAAGAAGGCCGTGTCGCACTGGAAGGCCAAGGGCGTGGACCTGTCGCGCATTCTCTACAGCGTGACGCCCAAGCCCGGCGTGGCCATCCATCACAGTGAAAAGCAGAATCACGGGCTGGAATCGGCAATCGATCATCCGTTGATCGCCGCCGCCAAGCCGTCGATCGAAAATGGCCAGCCGGTGCGGCTCGAAAAGGCCGTGCGCAACGTGGATCGCACCGTCGGCGCCATGCTGTCGGGCGAAGTGGCCAAGCGCCACGGCCATGCGGGGCTACCTGAAGACACGATCAGCGTGACGTTCACTGGAACAGCGGGGCAGAGCTTCGGCGCTTTCCTGGCGCGTGGCGTTTCCATCGAACTGATCGGCGACGCCAACGACTATGTTGGCAAGGGGCTTTCGGGCGGGCGCATCGTGGTCAAGCCGCCCAAGGGGCTCGCCCGCGATCCGTCCGAGAATATCATTGTCGGCAACACGGTGCTGTACGGCGCCATCGCGGGTGAAGCCTATTTTCACGGCGTAGCCGGCGAGCGTTTCGCGGTGCGCAATTCCGGCGCCATCGCGGTCGTGGAAGGCACTGGCGACCATGGCTGCGAATATATGACCGGCGGTGTGGTGGTGGTGTTGGGCACGACGGGGCGCAATTTCGCCGCCGGCATGTCGGGCGGCGTCGCCTATGTCTATGACGCGGACGGCACCTTCGAAGAACGCTGCAATCCCTCCATGGTCAAGCTGGAAAAGGTCGCCGCGAGCGAGGGTGTCGAGCATGCCGACCCGAACGCATCGGATTTTCCCCGGCAGCGTTCGGTCAGCGTGGCCGATGCCGGCATGGGGGACTATCTGCGCTTCGATGCCGAGCGCCTGAGAATCCTGGTGGAGCGGCACCTGCTGCACACCGGCAGTCCGCGCGCCAAGTTCATCCTGGACAATTGGGGCGCCGAGCTTGGCAAGTTCACCAAGGTGATGCCGTCTGACTTCGCCAGGGCGCTGACAGACATCAAGGCGCGCGCCGCCTCCCACATCGCGGCTGAGTAAGGCACATGGGCAAGATCACAGGCTTTCTGGAAATCGAACGGCAGGATCGCTCCAGCGAAAAGCCGGAAACGCGCGTCACCAATTATCACGAGTTCGTGCAGCCGCTGCCCTATGCCGATGTCAGCAAGCAGGCGGCGCGTTGCATGGATTGCGGCATTCCCTTCTGTCACCAGGGTTGCCCGGTCAACAACCAGATTCCGGACTGGAACAACCTGGTCTATCGCGACCAGTGGCGCACCGCGTCCGAGAATCTGCACACCACCAACAACTTCCCGGAATTCACCGGCCGCATCTGCCCGGCGCCTTGCGAGGCAAGCTGCACCCTGAACATCATCGACACGCCGGTCACCATCAAGACCATCGAATGCCAGATCGTCGACCGCGCCTGGGAAGAAG
>JADLGE010000133.1 GCA_020849475.1 Gammaproteobacteria bacterium | reverse complement strand
CAACCGCGCCGAGATCGAGCGCGAGCTGGCCGTGCCGACGCCGCCGGACCTGATCCTGCTCGACCTGAACCTGCCCGACATCGGCGGCTTCGACATCCTGCACATGCTCGCGGAGCACGCCAACATGGGCAGCACGCCCGTGGTGGTGGCCAGCGCCGACACCACCAAGGAGTCCATCGTGCGCGCACTGGCGCTGGGTGCCGACGGCTACGTCACCAAGCCCGTCGAACTGGACAGCCTGACCGACGCCGTGCGCGCGGTGCTGGGCTTTCCGCCCATCGAGCGCATCGCCAATGCGCCGAAGATTGGGCGTTGAGGCGTTGGGCGCTGAAGCGGCGGGCGGATGGGATATCCAAGCCCGTTAACCTACTTGCCAAATTTAACCTTTTAGGTTAATTTCGCGGGATGGAGAAAAGGACTCCTCATTGCAAGCTGAGTGTCGTCAGGGCTCTGGTCGAGAGCGGCAAGGTTCGCTCCACGTGGTCTGCGTTGTCCGGCGGCGCTGCAATGGGATTCGATTTCGACGCGATAGTTGGCGTGGTGAAGGCGCTGAAGCCGGCGGACTTCTACAAGAGCATGACCACGCATGGTGACCACCGCATCTGGCAGGACGTTTACCGTCCGTCGACCCGGGCCGGGAAGGTCTATCTCAAGCTGACGGTGATCGACGACGTGCTCATCGTATCGTTCAAGGAGCTGTGAACATGAAATGCCCATCCTGCGCAAAGGCAGTGCTGGTGCGCCGTACCCGCGGCATGCCTTACACCTACAAGGGTGAATCCACCACCATCAAGGCGGTGAAGGGCGACTATTGCCCGGCTTGCGGCGAGGTGGTTCTGGATGCCGCTGAATCAGCTCGTGTCAGTGCTGCGATGCTGGAGTTCAACAAACAGGTGAACGCCTCCATCGTCGATCCCGGGTTCATCGCCGGAGTGCGCAAGAAGCTGGGTCTGGACCAGCGCGAGGCGGCCACGATATTTGGCGGTGGTGTGAATGCGTTTTCCCGTTACGAGAACGGCAAGACCAAGCCACCCGTGGCGCTGGTGAAGCTGTTGACGGTGCTGGACCGGCATCCCGATCTGCTCAAGGAAATACGAACGGCTGCATAGCCATCGATTGAAAGCGAATGAATTCATGACCACCCAGCCATCCACCCACGCGCAATCCGTCAACAATCAGTTCGATCCCCAGGCTGCGGCCTATCTCGCCAGCCCGGTGCACGCCGCCGGGCCCGATCTCGCGCGGGCGCGCGAGCTGGTGGCGGGCGTGGCGCAGGCGGGCGACGTGGCGCTGGACCTCGGCTGCGGCGCAGGGCACCTCGCTTTCAATCTCGCGCCGTCGTTTGCGCGCATGGTGGCGCTGGATGCATCGCAAGGCATGCTCGATACGGTGCGCGATGCGGCGGCGGCCAAGGGCCTGGGCAACATCGTTACCGAATTGGCCGCCGCTGAAGACCTGCCGTTCGCCGACGGCCGCTTTGCCGTGACCGCCACGCGCTACAGCGCGCACCACTGGGGCCATGTCGCCAAAGCCATGCAGGCGATGCGCCGCGTCACCCGACCCGGTGGTTACGTGCTGGTGATCGACATCGAGTCGTCGATGATCCCGCTGGTCGATACGCACATCCAGAGCTTCGAGTTCCTGCGCGATCACTCGCATGTGCGCGACTACACGGGCGGCGAGTGGCGCGCCCTGTTCGCCGCGGCCGGCATTGAACTCATCGAGCACGCATTGTGGCCGACGCGCATGGAGTTCGTGTCGTGGGTGGAGCGCATGCGCACCCCGCCCGACAAGATTCGCATGATCCGCGCGCTGCAGTTGCAGGCGCCGCAGGAAGTGCGCGACGCGCTGGCCATCGAGGAAGACGGCTCGTTCACGCTGCAGACGGGTTTGTTCTGGGGACGCGTGGCGGGCTGACGCAGCCGCCCGTCACCGGCGACGCCAATGAAAAAGCCCGGGCCTGACCCGGGCTTTTTTTACTGCAACGCCGCCTAGCGGATGTCCGGATACTTCTTCACCAGCGCGCGGTTCTCGTTCACTTCATTGCGAATCAGATTGCCGAATTCCGTCGCGCCCAGGTTCACCTGTGCGAGAGACAGGTCGTCAATCGTCTGCACGATCTTCGGGTCGGTCAGTGCCCTGGCCAGTTCGCGCTCCAGCCATTTCACCGCTGCGTCGGGTGTCTTCGCCGGCGCCAGCGCGCCGACCCACGACCCGGAATCGATGCCGTACAGTTCCCGCGAGTTCACCGCGCCGGCCAGGGCCGGCGGCACCGGCGCACCGCCATAGAGCACCACCTTGGCGCGGCCCTTGTACGACGCCACCGAGGTCGGGGAGTCGAACATGGCATCGATCTGTCCGCCCAGCGTGGCGGTCAGCGCGTCGGACAGCGACTTGTACGGCACCTGAAGGAAGCGGGCGCCGGTCTTTTCCTCGAGTTGCGCGACGAAGAAGCGGTTGCCGGCGCCGAATACGCCGACCTTCACCGACTCGGGCCTGGCCTTGGCCGCCGCCACCATGTCGCGGATGTCCTTGTAGGGCGAGTCGAGCTTGGCGCCCCACACATTGAACGACGCCCAGAAGCGCGTGACGGGCATGAAGTCGGCAACCGGATCGATGTTCAGGTCGGCGCTCATCAGCGGATTGAGGGTGAGCGCGCTCTGGTAGGTGATGCCGAAGGTGTAGCCGTCCGGTGCGGCGACCTTGAGGGCCTGCAGGGCCGGTGCGCCGCCGCCGCCGCCGCGTCCCT
>JADLGE010000132.1 GCA_020849475.1 Gammaproteobacteria bacterium | reverse complement strand
CGCTGACTCGTCGCGGGCGCGAGTCGCAATCCTGTCACTCGTCGCGTTTGCATGGACAAGGGGAAACACCGATGTTTGTATCACACACCTCGTTGGCGATGCGTTTCGGCAGCCGCGCGTCGAGGCCGGTGGCGAAGCGCCGCGCGCGTCGCGGCCGGCTGTGCATGACGGCCCTGCTGGCGGGCGTCATCGCCCACGCCGCCGCGGCCGCCGAACTCGACATCGCGTTCGAGCGCCTCGCGGGCAGCCGGTCTTTCGAGGTGTCATTGCCGGCCGCCGACTTGAGCCCGGACGACGTCACGGTCAAGCTGAGCCGCGGCAAGCTTGGTCCGCTGCGCGCCCGCGATGGACGCCTGGTCGCCCGTATCGACCCAGGCAAGACCGGCAGACTCGAGGTGACCGTCGCCGTCCCGTCCCGACATGAGGAAACCACTCGCACCGCGCTGGTGCTGGGCAGCGTCGACGAGGCCTGGAACCAGCCCGAACCGCTGCGCGGTCTGGTCAACACGCCGGCCTGGGAGGACGGTGCGGCGATTTCCGCCGATGGCCAGTGGCTGGCCGTGCAGTACTTTCCGGTCGCCTTCAACTGCATCATCGAAGGCAAGCCGGATGGCAAATTCTGTCGCACCGCCATCGGCCCGATGGGCGGGCCGCAGCGTCCAGGCATGCCCGGCATCGAACGGCTCGACAAGCTCGGCCAGCTCACCAACGGCTGCCCCTCGCTGGGATTGAAGTCCTTGCCGATGCCGGTGCCGCCGACCAGCCAGTTCCTGTTCCGACGCCAGGCCGACGGCTCTTTTGGCGAGCCGCACCCGATTTACTGGGACGGCGTCGATGGCTGCATCACGCCCTATGGTCCGGCCCTGATCAACGACGGCCCGGATCAGCTGGTGATGCTGTACGCCTTCGATTCGCCGTCCGACAGCGGTGATGACGACACCCATGGCGACCTGTTCGCGGTGCGCCTCGACGCGCGTGAAGGCCACGCGCTCGGCAGCACCCATGCGGAAAAGGGCAAGCTCGTCGACGGCCCCACCGGCAGCGTGCTGGTCGGGCGCCCGTCCAAGGAGCACGCCGCCAACCCCGAAGGATGGACGCGTCCCGATGGCGGCCACGTGCTGTTCTTCGACGACGAAAACGTGCGCGACGATTTGTTCTACGCCGAGACCGACAAGGGTTGGCTGGATGGCCAATGGGGACCGGAGCACAAGATTCCGGCGCCCGTGAGCACACCCGATGCGGAAGAATCGCAACCCTTCTTCGATGGCGAGACACTGTATTTTCGGCGCGAAATGAGCCTGCTCAAGAGCCGCTACAAGGGCGGCGACATGAGCAGCGGCGCGGCCTGGGAAACACCGCAGGTGGTGTTGGCTGGCGATGCACGCAGCAGCGGCGCCGGCGAAATCATCGCGGCCGGTGAGCCGACCATCGCCACTGTCGGCGGTCAGCGTGAACTCTATTTCGTGTTTGCCGAAAGAGTCGCCGACGGCAGTTTGAATCTCGATGTCGGGCGCGTGCCCCAGCGCAGCGGGCCGGCATTGGCGGCCAGCAGCGACGGCGCGCAAACACAGGGCGTCGAGCTGTCGCTGGCGTCCGCGCAGGGCATCGAAGGCAAGCTCGCGGTCAATCTCAGCAGCGGCGTCGAGGGCGCCGCCGGCGGTGAGGCGCTGGTGTGGGATTACGAAGTCAAACCCGGCAAGGGTGCATTGTTGCTGGTGCCACAGCCCGGCGTGCCGGCGGGCAGTCGCACCATCACGGTGTCGGCCATGGCCAGCGACAGTACCACGCTGGGCCTCTTGGTCAGCGAGAAGAGCGGCGCGCGCTATGCCGTGCAGTTTCCGTGGCCGGCGGGCAAATGGCAGACGCGCACATTCAAATGGTCGGAGCTGCAATTCCAGCCCGAGGGCGGCAAGGACCCCAGCGGAAAACTCGAACCCGAGGCCATCGACGCCATGCTGGTCATCGATGTGTCGGGTTACATGGGGCAGTCGGCGAAGCGCACGTTGAAAATCGATCGACTGCTGCTCGACGCTCCCGAGTAGCGGTTCTCAACTGTAAGGTCGTTGGCGGCGCACGAAGCGCCGCAGCGCAGTGCGCAGCAGGCCGGCGATGAGAAAGGCCGGCGAGCCGCGCGTCACGAGGTGCGCGATGCCCGCCAGGCGTGAGCCCGGGCAACGCGCCATCTCGATGCCGATCAGCGTGCCGTAGACGGCGCGCCGCGCCTTGAGCTCGGGCGCCGTGAGCAAATGGCCGAAGCGCTCCAGCACCATCAGCGCCTCGCGATGGCTGGCGAGCTTATTCCGTGCGGTAGCGCTGGCGGCGTGCACGCGGTACTCGCAGCACGGGCTCTGCACGCACAGCACGTCGTAGCGATCGGCGATGGCGGTGAACAGGTAATAGTCCTCGGCGAAAGTGAATTCGGTCGGTATCGGCCCCACCGTGTCGATGGCTGCGCGGCTCACCAGCGCCGACACGATCGGAATCAGGTTGCCCTCCAGCAGCATGTGGCGAGCGATGCGTCCTTCGGGCAGCGCGCGGCCGGTGTAGCGATAGGTGGTTTCGCCTTCGGCGCCACGCGCCGAAAACGACAGGGTGCGGCCGTAGACGATGCCTACCGCTGCGCCTTGATGTTCGCGCAGACGCTCGAGCTGGCGCGCGAGCTTGTCCGGCGCCCAGCGATCGTCGCAGTCGAGAAAGGCAATCCACGCGCCGCGTGCGCGCGCAATCGCCTCGTTGCGCCCCTCGGCCAGCGTCATGCGCCGCGGCGCGCGGTGGAAATGGATGCGCGGGTCGCCGATGCCGCACACGATG
>JADLGE010000131.1 GCA_020849475.1 Gammaproteobacteria bacterium | reverse complement strand
TCGCGGCCGTCAGTGCGGTGAGTTTTGCATCAGCCATCGATCACTCCAGTAGCAGCGCGTCGCCGGTTTCGAGCAGGAGCGCGTCGCCGGTTTCGAGCAGCAGGTTGTCGACACCGGCGCCGGGGCCAGAGATCATGTCCGGCAGTTCGGTCAAACTCAGGCCGATGCCGATAGCGATGCTCACCGCAGCCCCACGATGCTGGTGGCGGTGGTGTTCGTGCTCATCACCTTCTTGACCATGAGCGCGTGATAGCCGACCGGCGCGTTAGGGATCGTCACGGCGGCCGTGTCGTCCTCGCCGATCACCGCGAGATTGCCGGCCACCCCGACATACAGGGCGCGCAGCGGCGGGTCATAGGTCGTCGAGTCGCTGGGCGTGATCGCCCGCAGGCTCGTGGCCGGCGCGTCCGGCGTCTTGTTGTACTGCGAAGTCATTTCCCGCCCTTTCGGTCTGATGCGGCGCGCGCGGGCGGCTGCTCGACAGGTGCCACCCGCCAGCCGCCGCGCCGATAGCTCGCAACCTCGTCGGGGTGCACGTCGCACGCCACGGGTCCGCCATTGGCCTCCCACGCTTCGCGGTACATCGGCACCAGCGCGCGCGCGGGAACGCTGCCAGCGGTCGCCAGCGCAGCCGTGGCGCTCGTTTGGTCGCTCATGTGTTCGTGTCCTCAGTTGAGCGAGGCCAGGGGCGGCCCCGCCCGCGGGCTATCAACCCAGCAGCGTCGCGATGTGGTTGGGCTTCCAGGCTTTCACGCCGTAGACACACTGCACATCGAACATGGCCTTGCCGTAACCCTTGTACGCACGGACTTCGAAGACCAGACCGGACCAGGGGTCCTGCACGATCATCGCGTCCACCGCGGCGTCGCCGCCCTGGGGCTGCGCATACGGGCGGATGGCCAGCTCGAGCGCCGAGCGGTGGAATGCGACGTTCGGCGTGTAGCTGTCGCCGATGGTGATCGCGTCGTTGTCCGCCTCGATGGCGAGCAGGCCCGGCGAGCCGATGGTGAACACGCCGCCCGACAAGGTGGTGTTGGCGACGTACTTGGACGAGGTGCCCGCGAAGGTCACAACGTCGCCGGCCAGCAGGGTGCCGCTGCCCGTGTCGACGTTGATCGTGGTGTCCGCCACGTCGCCCGCGGCCGAGAGCTGATACGACGTACCAGTGCCCTTGGTGTGCGTGCTGATGCCGGCCGATTCCTTGATCATCAGGCCCTGCAGGTCCAGCAGCGTGCCCTGGCGCAACAGTTCGGTGCCGCCGGCCTCGTTGGCCTTTTGCAGTTGCGCCAGCGAGCGCAGGTTCGCGCCGGCCGTGGTGTTCATCACCGCCGTGACATTGCCGTCCATCGGGCAGCCGTTGTCGACCAGGATCTTGCGGATCTGCGCCAGGTCGTTGAAGGTCGAGGCGAAGGGCGTGGTGCCCGCGGTGCCGTGCGCGCGGCTCGACGCCTTGTAGGCGGCCATCCACAGGGACACTTCGATCTGGTTGACGATGGCGCGGATGGCCTGGCGGATCTGGTCGCCGTAGATGGTCTCGAAGCCGCTGCCGTTGGCGACGTGCTTCATGTCCTCACCGGTCCAGGGGATCTTGACCGACGCGGTGGTGTCCAGCGACATGGTCTTGCTGTCCACCGTCTGATCGGTGCCCTCGGGGATGGTCATCGCCGCGGTGATGGTGCCCACGCTCACGGCGCGCGTGAAGTGGCTGCGCACGGTGTCGTTGAGCGCGGCGCGCGCGGTCTGCGCGTTGATCGTGCACGAGGGGATGAAGCCGGTCATCTCGCGGCCCACCATGTCAGCCGCTTTGTAGATGTCCGCGGCGAGGTCAGTCAGTACGTTTGCCATGATTCGAGGTCCTTAAATGAAAAAGGCCCGCTCGAAGGCGGGCCTGGATGCCGATGGTTTGATGGTCAGTCGACGACTTTCCCGCCGGCCTTGGCGAACGTCATGCGTTCACTGGCGTCGGCCGCGTCCCATTGGGTGCGCGTCATCGTCTTCTGGCCGGATGCGCTGGCTGTGCTGCTGCCTGCGCCACTTCCGGAGGCCGTCGCGGGGTACCAGTGCGGGGCCTTGTCTTTCATGCTTTCCAACCATTCCAGCGGCGAAAACGGAGACTTCCCGTCCTTGCCGAGAACCGGCCGGCCGTCATCGCCCATCGCGATTGCGGCGCCCTGCTCGTCCAGGGTGAACATCGCCCTGCCACGAAACAGCGCGTCATCGATCGCGTGCTGGTGAATGCCGGCCTTGGCGGCCGCGGCTCGGATGGCGTCATCCAATACCCGCCCTTGGAATGCCTGGGCTCGCTTGCTCGCAGTCTCAGCCGCGCCCATTGCCTCGGTCAGCTTCTTGTCGTAGTCGGCCTTCATTCGCTCGGTGCGCTTGGTGAGCACCTTGTCGATCTCGCCCTTGGCGATCAATGAGGCTTCCTCGTCATCGGAAAACCGCTTGAGGATGTTGCGCACGGCGTCAGGGTCGATCCCGTCGAACCGCTTCAGGGCTTCCTGCCGCTCTTTGAGCGTGCCCAGCAGTTCGGTGTTCTTCGCCTTCAGGCCGGCCACGGCGGCATTCACCGCTGCGTCGATCTGAGACTGGACATCGGGGGTTCCGGCGCTGGTGGTGCCTGCGTCCGGCTCGGCCATAAGAAGGTGCTGCTTGCGAAAAAGCATGTGTGACCCTTGGTCGGTTGGTGGTGGCCCTTGGCCGGTGATGGCGCCCCGCTTTGCAGGACGCAGAAACGCAAAAGGCCCGCGCAGTGGCGGGCCTTCGGTTGTTCAGGTGGCGAGGATCAGGCTATGACGATCCGCTCGCCGTTTCGGTGGCATGTGGCGCACAGAAACGCGCGCATCCCGCCTTGCGGTCGACCGTCCTTGAGCACCATGCCGGTGCGGGTCTCGATCACCTCGCGGCCCGCGCAGCGCAGGCACTGCAGCATCTCGGGCGGCTTGTGCGCCCGCAGGCGCTTGCGCACCCGCTCGACCG
>JADLGE010000130.1 GCA_020849475.1 Gammaproteobacteria bacterium | reverse complement strand
TGGCGAAGCTGCAGCGCACCCGGGCGCACGTGAAGCGCCAGGGCAACATCGAGTATGCCCGCGAGGTGAATCTGCCGTTCTACGATCCGGATCCGGCGCGCGTGTTGCCGTCGCATGTGGTGGGAGCGTCGATCCGGTTGGCCCAGGTGGCCGAGCTTGGCCAGGATGGCCAGGTGGTTAACCGCCTGATTCGGGATATCGCCGTGAACGGTGGCAACGCCGACTGGACGCGGCGGGCGGTTGACACGATCATTGGGTTTGCCAACGACGCCGACGAGCAGGCCGACAAGGTAAGCCGGTTCCTGCGCGCGTTGCAGGGCTTCAAGCTGGGGCTGGCTGTGATTCCGAACGCGACGCAGACGCTGAACACGCTCCTGCTTACCGACATGCCGAGCGTGGCGAAAGGCATCCGCGCAGCCCTCACCACCAGCGGCCAGCACTTCGCCATCGAGACGGGCGCGACGCTGGATCCGGTTCTACATGAGACGGTACGCGAACTGGCGACCGGGAGCCGCCATCTGGAGAAGTTCTTAAAGGCGACCGGCTTCTCTACGGTGGAGCGCTTCAATCGCGTGGTGGCGGCAAACGCCGGCGCCGCCTACACGCTTCGCCAGCTGCGCGCGTTGAAGGCGGATCCGAAGAATCTCCGCGCCCGGCGCAAGCTCGCGGAGCTGGGGATTGATGTCGATCGCGCGATGGTACGCGGCAAGATCTCTGGCGACGAGCTCCTCATCGCTTCGAAGCGGCTGGTAGATGCGAGCCAATTCCGGGCCCGGCCGCAGGACCTCCCCGAGTTCGCGAGTGACCCGTGGGGCAAGGTGTTTTTCCAATTCAAATCGTTCGCCTACCAGCAGACACGCCTTGTGAAGAAGGCGCTCGTAGACGAGATCCGCGATCGCGAGTTCGGCCGAGGCCTTCGCAACCTCGCCATTCTCGCGGTACTGTTCCCGCTCGCCGGGGAAGGGGTGCGCCGGTTGCGCGCGTTCCTGACCGGCCGGAAGCGCGACGAGGAAGGCCTGATGCGCTATCTCGACGATGCCGCGGCTGTCGGTTCCTTGGGCATCCTGTGGGACCTGATCGAAGGATCACGCCGCCGTAAGTTCGTCGAGACGGCTGCAGGCCCGAGCGCGGGCATGGCGGCCGACGTCCTGCAGACGGTGGCGACAAAGCCGACCGACGCGGAGGCCTGGAAGAAGCTGGTATATCGGCACGCCCCACTCGGTAGTATTGGCAGGCGGATCATCGAAGTCGCACAATAAGGGCACGTACAGATGCGATTGCCGGGCAGCACGGGCCGGGTGAGTTATCAACCCGACCTCTACCGCTGCCTCGATCTGGCCTCGATTCTGCGCACTGGCGACTGTTGCTGCCAAATGTGGGTTAGGATTAGCAGTAGTCTCGCCGCTGCGGGCTCAGGCTGATATTACTGGCGCGTATCAGGCAGTAGGGACCGCGCGGGTGCCATCAACTCGCGGCGGCGGGCTATGTTGGCAACACTGCGCAATCAAGTGCTTGATCCCGCCTTCGTAACAGCCTTCAGCCCTCCTTTCGATGGCTCACACTCGGCCAAATTCGCGAATACACCGGCTTACAATTGACGGGTGGCGACGATCAATCGAGATCGGAAAGACCGATGTCCGCACTGCGGCCATCTACTCAAAGCACGCGCCGACTTGTCTTGGCAGGCGACGAAGTCGCGACGACCGGGCGACCTTTCTCTCTGCGCACAGTGCGGTAACGTGTTGGAGTTGGACGAGGCGCTAGTGCGCAGAGCGGTACCTTTCGAAAGACTTCAGGAGTTAGTTGCGCAGGTGCCCCGGGTAGGAGCGGCGCTCCGTTACTGGGCCAGCCGAAGCCGGACCAGTCGAAAGCTACGGCTGCAAAATGCTGGCAAAGAGGAGTCTGGTGGGTAGGACCGATCACCTCGGCGCAGGAAGATCGCCGAGACGCTCACGGGTTCAGACCTGATCCGCGCCGTCGCGCAGATCTACGACGAATAGCCGAACCGGATGCCCCTGAAACTACAGAAAATGTCTGCTGTTGGGCTCCGGATTGCATAGTTCACTTCTGCGCCAACAAACTGACCACGACCCGCGAAACATCACCAGGGCACCGAGGAATCGAGCGGCACCGACTGAGGGTGACAAACAAATGTCGCACCGCAGGTCACCGCAGGCGACAAGGAGAAACTCGCCGATATCTAGTACAACGCCTGCCACCTCGCAGTCCAGCATGTCCAGCATAGGGAGCATGGTGGTTCATGGGCGGATCTCGTAGTAAATCCCTCACTATGCTCCGATTTTGGCGAGGCATCGTGATCAGTAGAGAGAGGCAATGCACTTCAATGCACTTAGAAGATAGTGAGCAACGTATCCTCAGCTGTCAACAAGAACTTGCCGGTTCGCTACCTGCACTACACGAGCTTGGCGCCAACCTCCATGAACTGGTCGGTATCGCGCGGCGCCAGATTAACCAGGGCAGGATTGCCGATGCCAATTGCACACTGGACCATTTGGAGGACTTGAGCAAGGCAGTTTCTGAAGCCGGATTGAACGGCAGACAGCAGCAGATCACCCTCATTCAGGGCATCCTTACCCTGCTTCGGGTCATCCAGACCCTCGACAAAAGGCAGGGCTTCTGCGAAAGCCACACGGAAGTAGGTGTCGATAAGAGAGTGCTGGAGATCATCCGCTACCTCGATCCTGATCAGAAGTCGAGTTGAAATGGATCGCCCGCTCCTTGGCTGGCGGCGTTCGTCGCGACAGCACATCCGTGGCAGTATTCGTTGAAGCCCTCGAGGAGCGGACGGTCCAAGATGCCCGCGCGATTGGCGCCCAGGCGCGCGACTTCATTCCTCCTGTTCCAGTGAGGCCGCTCGCCACGACTCAGCACGCCGGGCACCGCCTTACGCCGCCCCCACCACACGCCCGCCGCGCCGCAGCTCCGCCTGGAACCGCGCGCGCTGCTTCGCGATCTCCTCTTCCTTAGCCTCCGGATGCTCCCCGCGCCAGGCGCGAAGCCGCACGCCAGCCTGGATCGCGAGCTTGCCCTCCGCGCTCATGTTGCGCTTCTTCGCTTTCTTCGCCGGCTTGCTGGCCGCCTGCGGTTTGCGTTCGGCCGAGGCGCCGTTCTCGCCCTCAGCGGCGCGCAGCCAGTTGGGCCGACGTCCGCGGCGTTTGCCGGCGCCGGTGCCGAAGCGTTCGAGGGCGACGATCGCTTCATCCAGTTGCGCGCGCTTGGCGCGGAGTTCTTCGAGACAGTCGGAGATGCAGCTCATCGAAGTCTATTGTCTTCCAAGCGGACTCACTTCCGGGAGGCATGCAAGGATCATCATCGCAGCCGTAAGCACGCCGTTCCTGTGTCCTTCCAGATCTCGCACCCCGTCTCAATGAGATCACCAACAATGCGTACGGCGTCGTGACGCCACACGGGCAACCCGAGCAGGTGTTCGCCCGGAGTACTACTTCTAGTTTGAGGTTGGCTTAGAGAAATTCCCTTATCGTTCATCTGCCCCGTTGTGCCGATATCGTTATTGGCACGTATGACCACAGTTGAATTCACCGCAGCTCTGGGAGCACACGCAACCTGGAAGTCGAAACTCCAATCGGCGATTGAAGCAGGGAAGTGCGATTTCACGGTGGCGGAAGTTCGTCGTGATGACGCCTGTCAGTTCGGCCAGTGGCTACATGCAACTCCCGGGCTTTTACAGGATCAACGCTTCACCACGGTGAATGAGCTGCATTTGCGGTTTCACGAGGAGGCTGCCAGGGTGCT
>JADLGE010000129.1 GCA_020849475.1 Gammaproteobacteria bacterium | reverse complement strand
CGGCACGGTCGGCGACGTCAATACCATCAACGTCAACGGCGGCTGGCGCGTGGGTAACGATACCTTCCTGAACAGTGCACCCAGCGGTTTCACCCGTTATCTCTTCACCGCCAACAGCGGTGACGTGCACGTGCCGGAACCGGCCGGCCTGGCCCTCCTGGGTCTGGGTCTCGCGGTGGCCGGTGGCCTGAGCCGTCGCCGTCGCGCCTGAGCGCGTCGAGCTCACCAGGCGATAGAAACGCGGCCCCCTGGGGCCGCGTTTTTTTTTGTGCCGCTGACGGCGCCCCGCCCCGCTGCCGCGAGGCGCGTGCTCACCCTGCGCGGCGCTGGGAAATGTGTGGAACAGTCCGCGTTCGCTCCTGCCGCCGGCTGCGCCGGGTGGAAGGCTTGCGCTACCATCGGTCGCGCACTCAGTCCTGACCGCCTACATCCCTGGAGAGCCCGCAAGGCGATGGAAATGCCCTGCTCCACCCATCGTCGCCTGACCGCCCTACGCCTCGCGCGGCGGGCTTGCTGATGTCGGTCGACCCATCCATCTCCCACGCTCGCGAGCCGGTCGAGCGTCACGGCATCGACGATGCCGTGGTCGAGCTCCTGTACGCCAACGCGCGCACCGGCGAAATCATCACCGCCACAGTCGCCACCATCCTCGCCGTCACCCAGTGGCCGAGTCTCGGCGGCCTGCGCGCCGGTGGCTGGCTGACAGGCATGCTCGTCATCGTCGCGCTGCGCGGCGCGCGCCGGCGACGGTCTGCCGTGGGGACGCGCATTCACGGCCGGCGCGGTGGCCACGGGTCTCATGTGGGGCATCACCGGCCTGCTGCTCATGAATTCACCGGCGCTGGAGCATTCCTTCGTCATCATCCTGGTGATAGCCGGCATGACCTCGGCGGGCGTGCCCTATCTTGCGCCGCTGCCGCTGGCCTTCCATCTCTACGCCGCCGGCGCGGTCTTGCCGACCGCGCTGCGTTTCCTGTTTGGCGGCACGCCTTTGTACCTGAGTATCGGCGTGCTCATGCTGGTGTATCTGCTCGGCATACAACGCAGCGCGCACCTGTTCGGGCGCTGGATGCGCGAAGCCCGACGCCTGGCACGGGACGAAGCAAGCAAAGCCGCGGAACTTGCGCTCATGGCGCGCGAACTGGCCGAAGTCCACGGCCGCGCCCAGGCCGAAACCGCGCGGCGTCTGGAACTGGAGCGCGGCCGCGCCGACCACGAAGCGGAGATCAACGCCTCGCTGGCGACGGTGGTCGACGAGCGCACCGCCGAACTGCGCCAGACCCTGTCCGCCATGACCACCACCCGCGAACAGCTCGACAGCGCACTGGTGGCGGGGCGCATGGCGCTGTTCGAAGTGAACACCGAGACGCGCGCGGTGAAGCTGTCGGAGCATTGGTCACAGATGCTGGGCGGCCCGCCGCTCGCGACCCTCACCAGCATGCTTGAGCTCATGGAACTCACCCACCCCGAAGACCGGCCGACCATACGCCGCGCCTATCGCGACGCGCTGCGCGGTACGAGCAGCGGCTACGTGGTCGATCACCGCGTGCGTGACTTGTTCGGGCGCTGGCTATGGATAGAAAGTCGCGCACGGGTGGTGTCTCGCCGCGAGAGCGGACGGGCGCTGGCGCTGGTCGGCACCAACAGCGACATCTCGGCGCGCAAGGAACATGAAAGCCGCTTGCGTCACCAGGCCTACCACGACCCCTTGACCGGCCTTGCCAATCGCGCCTTCCTGCGCGAACGGCTGCAGGAAATGATCTACCGCGCCGAGCGTCACAACCATGTGCTGGCGGTGCTGTGCCTGGATCTCGACCACTTCAAGGTCATCAACGATTCCAATGGCCACGCGGCCGGCGATCAACTTTTGCGCGCGGCGGCTGCGCGGCTCTCGAACTCGGTGCGCCAGGGCGACGTGGTGGTGCGTCTGGGCGGCGATGAATTCGCGGTGCTGCTGGAGGGCCCGCTGCATACCGACGCCATCGCCGCCATCGCGCGCAAGATTCTGTCGCGCATCAGCAGCCCCATCACGGTCGACGAAAACGAGCACACCTTGTCGACCAGCATCGGCGTGAGCTGTTTCCCGACCGACGGCCGCACGCCCGACGAGTTGCTGACGCGCGCGGACCTGGCGATGTACAGCGCCAAGGAAGCGGGCCGCAACGACTTCCGCTTCTTCACTTCCGAGCTGCATGACCAGATCCAGGAAAAGGCGCAGCTCATGGCAGGCCTGCAAAGCCCTTACCTGCAGCAGCAGCTGTGGCTGGCCTACCAGCCGCGTGTCGATTCCTTCAGCGGCGCGGTGCTGGGTGTCGAAGCCTTGCTGCGCTGGTCGCATCCCGAACTCGGCGAAATCTCACCCGAGCGCTTCGTGCCGCTGGCGGAGCAGACCGGCATCATCGTGCAGCTCGGCGAGTGGGCCTTGCGCAGCGCCTGCGCGCAGTTCCGCGCCTGGCTGGAGCAAGGCTTGGGCCTGGAACGCGTAGCGGTGAATCTTTCCATGCGCCAGTTGCTGGAGCCGGACCTGGTGGAACGCATCGTTGGCATCCTCGACGAATATTCACTCGCGCCGGACCAGCTCGAACTCGAGATCACCGAGAGCATGGCCATGCAGCATCCGGATGCGGTGCTCGAGACCTTGTCGCGCCTCGACCAGCGCGGCATACGCATCGGCCTCGATGATTTCGGCACCGGCTATTCGTCGCTCGCCTATCTCAAACGCTTTCCCATCGATGACCTCAAGATCGATCGCGCCTTCGTCAGCGGCGTACCCCATGACGCCGAGGACGTCGCCATCGCACGCGCGATCCTGGCGCTGGCGCGCAGTCTCGATCTGACGCCCGTCGCTGAAGGCGTGGAAACCGTCGAGCAGCGCAATTTCCTGCAGGCTGAAGGCTGCCGCGAAATGCAGGGCTATCTGTACGGCGAGCCACAATCGGCGCTCACACTGCAATTGCGCAGGGGTGGCGCGGCTTCGGCCGGCTAGCCACGCGCGTCGCCGAGCCCATCCGCGCCGAGCGGCGTCGCGCGTTTATACTGGTGCGGCCCACATCTGAGTGCCGCCCATGACCGCCAACGCCCTCGCGCTTGCCCGCCAGCAATTGCTGACACCTACCGGTGTCGAAATCCATGACCTCGAGCAGGTGCTCGCCGATGTGTGCGGCCGCCAGGTCGATCTCGCCGACGTCTACCTGGAATTCACGCGCAGCGAGTCGTGGAGTCTCGAGGACGGCATCGTCAAGGAGGGCGTGCACAGCATTCGCCAGGGCGCCGGCGTGCGCGCCGTCAGTGGCGAGCAGACCGGCTTTGCCTATTCAGACGATTTGACCGTGCCGGCGCTGCTCGAAGCCGCGCGCACCGCGCGCGCCATCACGCGCCAGGGCCAGGCCCGCGATGTGCGGGTGGTCACCCGCGACCATGCGCCGGCGCTCTACGCCGCGCTCGACCCGCTGCTCGAGATCGACGCGGCCGACAAGCTCGCCCTGATGCGCAGCCTCGACGCGCGCCTGCGCGCCGCCGACCCGTGCGTGCGCGAAGTGATGGTGAGCCTGTCCGGCCAGTACAGCGCCATGATGGTGGCGACTTCCGATGGCACCCTCGCCGCCGATCTGCGGCCCTTGGTGCGACTCAATGTCACCGTCATCGTCGAACGCAACGGCCGCCGCGAAACCGCCAGCCATGGCGGTGGCGGACGCACTGGCTACCTCGCGCTGTTTGGTGATGGCCGGCCTGAACATATTGCCGACGAAGCGCTGCGCCAGGCCTTGGTGAGTCTCGAAGCGGTCGATGCACCGGCCGGCGAAATGACCGTGGTGCTGGGCTCGGGCTGGCCCGGCATTCTCTTGCACGAAGCGATTGGCCATGGCCTCGAAGGCGATTTCAACCGCAAGGGCACCTCGGCGTTTGCCGGGCGCATCGGCGCTGAAGTCGCGTCACCGCTGTGCACGGTGGTCGACGATGCGACCCTGCCGCTGCGTCGCGGCTCCTTGAACGTCGACGATGAAGGCGTGCCAGGCCAACGCACGGTGCTGATCGAAAACGGCCGCCTGTGCGGCTACATGCAGGACCGCCACAACGCCGGTCTCATGCAGGTGCCGACCACCGGCAACGGCCGCCGCCAGTCCTATTCACACCGGCCCATGCCGCGCATGACCAACACCTACATGCTGGCCGGTGACAGCGACCCGGCCGACATCATCAAGAGCGTCAAGCGCGGCCTCTATGCCGTCAGTTTCGGCGGCGGCCAGGTCGACATCACCAACGGCAAGTTCGTGTTCAGCGCCGCCGAGGCCTATCTCATCGAAGACGGCAAAGTCACCGCGCCCGTCAAAGGCGCGACCTTGATCGGCAACGGTCCCGACGTGCTGACACGCGTGTCAATGGTCGGCAACGATCTGGCGCTCGACAATGGCATCGGCACCTGCGGCAAGGACGGCCAATCGGTGCCGGTAGGCGTTGGTCAGCCGACCTTGAAGGTTGACCGTTTGACGGTGGGTGGCACGCGCACCTGAGTCGTTTCTTGGCTCTGCTCTTCTGTGGGTCCGCCTTCAGTCGGACATTCAAGGGGGGGCGCCGCCGGGAAGTTTGGTTTTGAATGTCAGACTGAAGTCTGACCCACAATGTAAAACAGCGAATCCACTCGAGAGGCCTCCATGAATCTCACCCAACGCGGCATCTTTCTGTTCAGCGAAGGCATGAGCGCCGGCGAACTCGCCGCCGCCGCGCAACACATCGAACATCTTGGCTATGGCGCGGTGTGGTTTCCCGAAGCGGTCGGTCGTGAACCGGTGCTGGCTGCAAGCTTCGTGCTGGCCAATACCAGCAAGCTCATCGCCGCCACCGGCATCGTCAATATCTACAGCCGTGACCCGATGGCCTGCGCGATGATGCAGCAGACCTTGACCGAACAATCGCGCGGACGCTTCCTGCTCGGCCTGGGCGTCTCGCACACGCTGTTCGTCAACCTGCGCGGCCATGACTACGGCAAACCGCTGGCCACCATGCGCGGCTATGTCGACAACATCGCGGCCTGCCACAAGATGATTGCCATCAAGACCAACCTCGCCGTCGAAGGCATGAGCGAACAGCCGCTGTGTCGCGACGACGACGGCACGCTGTGCGCGCCGGTCGGCGCCATGCCCATCATCCTCGCCGCGCTCGGCCCCAAGATGACGGCGCTGTCGGGCGAGATCTCCCAAGGCTCCCATCCCGCCAACACCACGCCCGAACACACCGCCGCCGCGCGCGCCATCCTCGGGCCCAAGCCGTGGCTCGCGCCCATGCAGCGCGTGTGTCTGACCAAGGACGCGAGCACCGCGCGCCGTGTCGGCCGACAGTTGCTGGCGCTCTATCTCGGCCTGCCCAACTATCTCAACATGTGGCGCGATTACGGTTACACCGATGCCGACTTCGAACACGGCGGCAGTGATCGGCTGATCGACGCGATGCTGGCCTGGGGCGACGAGAAGACGGTGTGGTCGCGCGTACAGGCGCACCTCGACGCGGGTGCGAGCCACGTGCCGCTGGTGCCGATCAACCCGCACAACCCATCATTGCCGTGCTGGCGCGCGATCGAGGCATTTGCGCCGTAGGGGAAGGTCTTCGCGGATGTGCGGGTTCATCCGCACATCCGTCGGAGGCGGCTTTTCAATGTCAGACTTCAGTCTGACATTCGAATGCGCGAATGAATTCGCGCCACCAGCTCAGAATCTCTCGATCTCCGGATGCGGCAACCTGCCGCCATGCACATGCATGGCGCCGAACTCCGCGCAGCGATGCAAGGTCGGCACCGCCTTACCGGGATTCAGCAATCCCTTCGGATCAAACGCCTGTTTGAGCGCAAAGAAGCTCTCAAGCTCGGCGCTCGAGAACTGCAGGCACATTTCATTCAACTTCTCGACGCCGACCCCGTGTTCGCCCGTCACCGTTCCACCCACCGCCACGCACAGGGCGAGGATGCGGCTGCCGAGTTCAGCGGCGCGTTGCATTTCATCGTCGCTGTTGGCGTCGAAGGCAATCAGCGGATGCAGGTTACCGTCGCCAGCGTGAAAGACATTCGCGACCGGCAATGCGAACTCATGCGACAACGCGCTGATCTCGCGCAACACCGCGGCGAGGTGCTTGCGTGGGATGGTGCCGTCCATGCAGAAATAATCCGGCGCGATGCGACCGATGGCGGGAAACGCTGACTTGCGACCGAGCCAGAAGCGTAGCCGCTCGGCTTCGTCACGCGACACCCGCAGTTCACTCGCACCGGCGCGCTTCAACACCGTATTGACGGCGTCTATCTGCGCGGCGACATCGACTTCGTTGCCGTCGACTTCGCATAACAGCATCGCTTCGGCCGTCAAGGGATAACCGGCGTGGCAATAAGCTTCCGCCACTTCGATGGCGAGCTTGTCCATCATCTCGAGGCCGGCCGGTGTGAGACCCGCGGCGATGATGTCCGCCACCGCGGCGCCCGCCGCGTCAACACTGTCGAAGGCCGCCAGCACCACGCGCGCGAGCTGCGGGCGCGGCAGCAGTTTGACCGTGACCTGCATGACAATGCCAAGCAGTCCTTCGGAGCCATGCATCAAGGCCAGCAGATCGAGGCCTGGCGCATCGAGGCCACGCCCGCCCAGGGTCATCCACTCGCCTTCCATGGTGAGAATCTCGACTTCGATGACGTTGTGCACGGTCAGGCCATATTTCAGGCAATGCACGCCGCCGGAATTCTCGGCGACATTGCCGCCGATGGTGCAGGCAATCTGCGAGGACGGGTCAGGGGCGTAATAGAGCCCGT
Organism: Gammaproteobacteria bacterium; assembly: GCA_020849475.1. Lineage (GTDB taxonomy): Bacteria > Pseudomonadota > Gammaproteobacteria > JADJYF01. The sequence continues at coordinate 17,581 of JADLGE010000129.1, read as the reverse complement.
AAGGGGCGACCGCTTCACTGATGGCGAGATTGCGCACGCCGGGTTCGACGGTCGCGGTGCGATTGGCGGTATCGATGGCAAGGATGCGGTTGAAGCGCGCCAGCGACAACAGGCAACCGTCGACCAGTGGCAGCGCGCCGCCCGACAAGCCCGTGCCGGCGCCGCGTGTGACCAGCGGCACGCCGTATTCGGCGCACAGCCTCACCACCGCGGCGACCTCGGCACGGGTCTCGGGCACCACCACCACGCGCGGCATGGCGTGATAGGCCGACAGCGCATCGCACTCGTAAGGGCGCTTGGCCTCGTCGCTGGTCAGAAGCGCGCCCGGCGGCAGACAGTCGGCGAGGCGCGCTTCGAATGTCATGGCGAAAAGCTCAGGACGTGAATTTGTAATCGGACGGAATCACGATCACGCCGTTGGGCGTCATGGTGAAGCGCTTGGCATCGCGCGCCTTGTCGAAACCAATCTGCTCGTTGGGCGGCACCTGCACCTGGCGGTCGAGGATGCAACGGCGCAGTTGCGCGCCCTCGCCGACCTTGACGTCGGAGAACAGGATGGAATCCTCGACCGTGGCGCCATCATCGATGTACACGCGGTTGCCGAGCACGCTGTGGTTGACGCCGCCGCCGGCGATGACCGTGCCACCCGAAACGATGGAATTGACGCAGATGCCTTCGTTGCAGGAGCGGCCGGGCACGGTGCGCGCCGGCGGACGTTGGGTCTGGTAGGTGCGAATCTGCCAGTCGGCCTGGTAGAGATCGAGCGGCGGCTCGAGTTCGAGCAGGTCCATGTTCGCTTCGTAGTAATCGTCCAGATGGTCGAGCCGGCGCCAGTAGCGGTCCTGGGTGACGCGGCCCGAAGTGCCGCCGAAGCGATACGCCACCACACGCTTGAACAACTGCATGTTGTCGCCGATGAGGGTCGACAGCGGCGCTTCGATGGGCGAGCGCCCGTCCAGCAGCTTGAGCAGTTCAACGAGCTTCTTGCGCTTGAACACGAACACCCGCATCGGCCACACGAGGTTGTCGTCCGGCCCCGGCACGGTCGACTCGGTGCGCACGCCCTTGACATCGATGCCTTCCACTTCGAGGGCGACCGGGAAGGTCGCGCCATAGGCGTTGACCGCCGGCACGCCGGCGATGGTGACGTCGGCGCCATGCTCGGCATGGAAGGCCAGCACGGCGGCATAGTCCATACGGTAAATCTGCTCGCCGGAGACCAGGATGATGGTCTCTTCCTTGGCGCCGTCGAGCAGGTAGAGGTTCTTGTACAGGGCGTCCGCCACGCCAGCGTAGGTCGACACCGTGCTGTTGATCGGCGGCGTGACCGGCATGATGTACTCGCCAAGGTCGGTATTGAATATCGACCAGCCGTCGCGGATGTGATTCTGCAGGGACAGGGAGTTGTACTGGGTCAGCACCATGATGCGCCGCAGCCCGGAGTGCAGGCAGTTGGTCAGCGCAAAGTCGATGATGCGGTACGTGCCGCCGAAGGGCATGGCGGCAATCGCGCGACGCGCGGTCAGTGGCTCGAGCACCTTGCCATCGCCGATGGCGAGGACCATGGCCAGCGTGTCGTTGAGGTCGGAGATCAGCATAGCTTCGGGCCCTGCGTAGGGCCGCGCATTATACGCGGCGCGCAAGCGGATAGAAGGGCTGGCAGCCATGCACCGAATTGGCCCCGTGTGCGGCCGCCGGGCCGGCCCCGGGAGCCGGCCCGGCCGGTGCTGGTGGCTGGTCGCCGGCCGTCGCTATAATGCCGACACCGCCGCACTCGGCATTGTTGCACTCACCGGCTCCCTCGCTTTACGCATGGCGGAAGAATTCCTAGTCAACATCACGCCCCAGGAGACGCGGGTCGCCGTCATCGAAAACGGCGTGCTGCAGGAGCTGGCGATCGAGCGCACGCGCAGTCGTGGGCTGGTCGGCAACATCTACCTCGGCAAGATCAGCCGTGTGCTGCCCGGCATGGGCGCGGCCTTCCTCGACATCGGCCTCGAACGCACCGCCTTCCTGCACGTCTCCGACATCGCGGCCGCCAGCCGGCGCGCCGAGGAAACCGGCCACGAAGTTTCCATCGAACAGGCCGTGCGCGAGGGCGAGGCCCTGGTGGTCCAGGTCACCAAGGACCCCCTGGGCTCCAAGGGCGCGCGGCTCACCACCTATATCAGCGTGCCGTCGCGCTACCTGGTCTTCATGCCCGGCTCGAGCACGGTCGGCATTTCACAGCGCATCGAGGACAGCGGCGAACGCCAGCGCCTGCGCGACATCATCGTGTCCCTGCAGCCCGGCCTGCGCGCCGCCGACGACCTCGCCGCGACCGCCGACCTGAACCGTCTGACCGACAGCAGTGCCGTTGCCGGCGGCTACATCGCGCGCACCGCCGCCGAAGGCGTCACGCAGACCGAGCTGGCCACCGACATGGCCTTTCTCAATCGCCTGTGGCTGTCCATCCAGGAGCGCCTGGCGGTGGCACGCGCGCCGGCCTGTGTGCATGAAGACCTGCCGCTGGTACTGCGCACCATCCGCGACGTGGCCGTGAACTCGGTCGAGAAGATTCGCATCGACTCCAAGGAGAACTACCTCAAGGTCTGCGAGTTCGCCGCCGAATTCACGCCCGAGCTGGTGGCGCGCATCGAGCACTATCCCGGCGAACGACCGATACTCGATCTGTATTCGACCGAAGACGAAATCCATCGCGCCCTGCAGCGCAAGGTCGAATTGAAATCCGGCGGTCATCTGGTCATCGATCAGACCGAGGCGATGACCACCATCGACGTCAACACCGGTGGCTTCGTCGGTCACCGCAATCTCGAAGAGACCATCTTCAAGACCAATCTCGAAGCGGCTCAGGCCATCGCGCGGCAACTGCGACTGCGCAATCTGGGTGGCATCATCATCATCGACTTCATCGACATGGTTGAAGTCGAACACCAGCGCCAGGTGTTGCGCGCGCTGGAGAAAAGCCTGGAACGGGATCATTCCAAGATCACGGTCAGCGAACTGACCTCACTCGGCCTCGTGCAGATCACGCGCAAGCGCACCCGTGAGAGTCTCGAGCATGTGTTGTGTGAAACCTGCCCGACCTGCGCCGGGCGTGGTTCGATCAAGACCGCCGAATCGGTGTGCTTCGAAATCTTCCGCGAAATCCTGCGCGAAGCGCGCCAGTTCGAGGCGCAAAGCCTGTTGGTGGTGGCCTCACAGGAAGTGGTCGACCGTCTGCACGACGAGGAATCGACCAGCATCGCCGAGCTCGAGGAATTCATCGGCATTCCGATACGCTTCCAGGTGGAGACTGCCTACACGCAGGAGCAGTACGACGTCGTACTGCTGTAGTTCGTGCATGCGACGTCTGCTCGAGCGATTCCTTTCCCTGCTGTGGACCAGCGTCGCGGTCCTCCTGATCGGTGGTGCGGCACTGGTCACCCTGGTGCGCATGCTGCTGCCGCAGATTGGCGAGCAGCGCGCCGCCATCGAAGGCTGGTTGACCGACATGGTCGGGCGCCCGGTGGAGGTCGGCGCGATCAGCGCCAACTGGAGCGGCTGGGCGCCACGCCTCACGTTTGACCGGCTGGTCATCCTCGACGAGCACAGCCAGGCCGAGCTCATCCATTTCGAACGCGCCGATATCGACATCGCGCTGCTCGATTCACTGCGCTCCCATGAATTGAAACCGACCCGCCTCATCGTCACCGGCGTGGCGATGAATCTCATTCGCGATCTGAACGGCCAGTTGTCGGTGGCCGGCATGCCGCCGCCCCATTCGCCGGTGATGCGCTGGCTGCTGGAGCAGAAGAACTTCGCCATTCGCCAGGCCGATCTGACGGTCAACGATCAGCGTGCGCAGGCCAGCTATGCCTTGTCGGGTCTGCGTCTGACCATCCAGAGTCGCGGCCACGCCAAGACCATCACCGCCTACGCCGATCTGCCGCCCATGATCGGTCGCCATGCCACGCTCGAGATCCACACCCGCGGCAGTCCGCTGGACCCGCATTGGGAAGGCAATATCGACGCGCGCCTGGACGGCATCAGCAGCGATTACCTGCTGCGTCAGGCCGACTGGCGCGGGCCGCGTCCCGCTGAAGTGCCGCTCAATCTGGTGGCATGGTCGACGTGGCGCGATGGCCAGCTGCGCCACAGCGATTTTGAACTCGCGGTCGAGCGCTCGCGCAGCGATCAAGGCCGGCTGCTGGAAGCGCGTGGCCAGTTGCAGAAGCGCGACGATAGCTGGCGCCTGGCGCTGGCCGACATCGCGTTGCCGGGCGTGGCGGGCGACAAGGGCGACGGGCGTCTGTCGGCGGCTTGGCGCAACGGCGCGCATATCGCGCCGCGTCTGGCGCTGCGCGCGGCGTCACTGCCGCTGGAACCGCTCGCCGCGCTCGCCACCCGCATGAGCGCACCGGGCCCGCTGCGCGATGGCCTGCTGCGTGCGCAGCCGCGCGGACGCCTGGCGCGTCTCGATGCACTGTGGCTGCCGCGCGGTGAGGCAGCGCCACGCTACTACGTGGCGGCCAAGGTCGCGGCGCTGGCCATGCAGGACGCGCGTCAACCGCGCGCCGTCGATGGCCTGTCATTTGAAATGAAGGCCAATGGCGGCGGCGGTCATGTGGAGTTCGATGACGATGCCTTCACACTGACCGATGACGCCCATCTGCTCGCACCGCTGGCCATCGAACAGATGAATGGCGCGCTGTCGTGGCGCCGCCAAGGCGATGGACCACTCACGGCGCGCGCGCAGAGGCTGCGCGCGCGCGTGGCCGGTCATCGCGTGGGGCTCGACGGCAGCCTCGAGCATGTCGCCGGCCAGGCGCCGGTGGTGGATATGAGCGCCCGTTTCGCCGCCGACGATGCCACCCGCATCCACGCCCTGCTGCCCATCCACCTCATGCCCGGCCATGGTGAGGAATGGGCGCGACACCTGTTCGACAGCGGCCATGTCGAACGCGGGCGCGTGATCGTCAAAGGGCCGTTGGACCACTTCCCGTTCACCGACAAGAGCGGCGAATTCAGCGCCGACTTTGCGGTGCGCGACGCCACCCTGCACTACGCACCGCTGTGGCCGCCGGCCATAAACGTCGATGGCGAACTCGCGATTCGCGGCGCCGAGCTCAAGCTCGACATCACGCGCGGCACCATAAGCGGCGCCGACATCACCGGCGCGCACATCGTGCTGCCCAACATGGGCGTCCACCAACGCATGCTCAAGGTCACGGGCGTGGCGCGCGGCCGCGCCGCCGATGCCATCACGCTGGTACGCGACAGCCCGCTCAAGAACGGTCGCGCCGCGCGCCTGACCGAACTCGACATCAGCGGCGATGTGGAAGTGCCGCTGAGCATGAATCTCGGCCTGTATCCGGGCGGCCCCCATGAAGTCGAAGGCGAAGCGCGCTTCAACGGCAATCGCATCACCGAGCTCAAACAGAATCTCACGCTCGACGAAGTGGTGGGTGCGGTGCAGTTCACCCACCACGATTGGCATGGCGACGGTCTGCGCGCGGTGTTCGAAGGCACGCCGGTTGATCTCGGCATCAACGGCGCGTTGAACGATCCCTTGTACGACAGTGAATTCCACATGGCCGGCGTGTCGCTCGCCAGCGGTCTGGCGGCCTATCTCGAAAAATACACGCCGCCCGTCCACAGCTGGTTGGCGCGCCACCAGAAGCTCGATGCCTTCGACGGGCATGTGTCGTGGCAGGCCGCCTTGAAAGTGCCAAGCGCGGCCGGCCACGCCGCCGGTGCGCCACAGCGCCTGACCATTGATTCAACGCTCGATGGCTTGAACATCCAACTGCCGTGGCCCTTGGGCAAGCAGGCGGACGATATGCGGCCCTTGCACATCGAGACCGCGATAGCCGATCACATGGCGGTCACGACCCGCATCGACATGAGCGACACGCTGAGCGTTGAACTCGATGCCGCGCGCGATGGCGACGGGCGCGCACGTTTGACGCGCGCGGAGCTGGTGTTCGGCAGCCTCACCCCGCAGTTCAAGGGCACGCCGGGCTTGAGTTTGAGCGGTTACATTGCGCTGCTGCCGCTGACCGAGTGGACACCGTTCCTGCAACAGACGCCGGATGGCGGCGCCGCGGATTATCTCGACGCGCTGCCATTGACCCTCGATGTAGAAGTCAGCGAGTTGCGCATGCTCGGGCGCAAGTTCAAGGACATGCGCATCCATGGTGCGCGTGAGCAGGAACGCTGGAATCTCGTCACCAGTGGCCCCGATGTCAGTGGCCGCATCGAGATCCCGCGCGACGCGGCACACGGCGTGCTGCGCCTCGATCTCGAACATCTGCACCTGCGTCGCGCCATGAAGGCAGCCACCGTCGGCAGCGCACCGGAACTCGATCCACGGCGCCTGCCGGCCTTTGAAATGCACTGTGCTGAATTTCGCTACGGCAAGATTGAACTCGGCCAGGCCGATGTCTACACCAGTCGTCACGCCACCGGCCTGACCCTCGACAAACTGCATTTCAGTGACGAGAACTTCAGCATCATCGCCAGCGGCGACTGGCAGGTGGAAGGCGGGCAGCATCACAGCAAGTTCGACATCGCGGTCGAGGCCAAGGCGCTCGGCAAACTGTTGTCACGCTTTGGCTATCGCGTCGGCAACATCAAGCACGGCAACACCGCCATCGACATCCAGGCCCACTGGAACGGCACGCCGGCTGACTTTGCACTGGCGCGCATCAACGGCAGTTTCGAACTCAACGTCAGCAACGGCCGCTTTCTGGATATCGACCCCGGCACCGGGCGCCTGTTTGGTCTGTTGAGCCTGCAGGCCTTGCCACGCCGCTTGACGCTCGACTTCGAAGACCTGTTCGACAAGGGCCTGGTGTTCGACAGGATTGCCGGCGTGTTCCAGCTACAGGACGGCAATGCCTATACCAATAGCCTCTTGATCGAAGGCCCGTCGGCGCGCTTCGACATTGCCGGCCGCACCGGTCTCGCCGCCAAGGACTATGATCAGCACATCGTCGTCACGCCGGCGCTTTCGAACAGCCTGCCGCTGGCCGGCGCGCTGTTCGGCCCGATAGGCGCGGGCGCGGGCGCCGCCTATTTCATCGGTTCGAAAATGTTCAAATCCATCCCCGAGCAGATGAATCGGTTCCTGAGTCGCAAGTACACCATCACCGGCTCGTGGGACAATCCGGTGGTCAAGCGCATCTGATCCCTTTTCCAGCAGAGCCCCTATCTTCATGCACTACACCACCGACATCTGGCGCCCGCACGTGGTCGCCGCCACCGTCGTCGAACAGGACGGGCGCTTTCTGTTCGTCGAGGAAAGCATCGACGGCCGCACCGTCATCAACCAGCCCGCCGGCCATCTCGATCACGGAGAAACCCTGCCGGTCGCGGCCGCGCGCGAAACCCTCGAAGAAACCGGCTGGACGGTGCGCATCGACAGCCTCATCGGTATCTACCTGCTCGCCACCGAGGTGCCGGGCAAGACCTTTCTGCGTTTCTGCTTCACCGGCACCGCCATGAGTCACGACCCGACGCGCAAGCTCGACAAGGAAATCATCCAGCCTCACTGGTGGACGCGCGAGGAAGCGGCGGCGCGCGGCCCGCAGTTGCGTAGTCCCCTGGTATTGCGCGCGGTCGATGACTACCTGGCCGGCCAACGCCATCCGCTCGCGATGCTGCATGATTTCCTTTGATGGCTGACGCCCTGCCTGACTGGTTGCCGCCGGCGGTGCTGGCCGGCAATCCCGATCCGCACGTGGTGGTGGCGCTGTCGGGCGGCGTCGAGTCCTCGGTCGCCATTCTGCGCATCCGCGCAGCGGGGCTGCGTTGTTCGGCGCTGTTCATGAAGAACTGGAACGAGCCGACCGAGGACGGCCATTGCCGTTGGGAACAGGACGTCGATGACTGCCTGGAGGTGTGCGAAAAACTCGACGTGCCGCTCAACACCATCGATTTGTCCAAGGCCTATTGGGACGGCGTGTTCGAGGACTTCCTCGCCGAGTACCGACGTGGCCGCACGCCCAATCCCGACGTGCTGTGCAATCGCGAGATCAAGTTCAAGGCGTTTCTGGAAGCGGCGCGCAAGCTCGGCGGCGACCTCATCGCCACCGGCCACTACGTGCGCAGCGATCATGTCGAGGGTCATTGGCGCTTGAAGACCGGCATCGACGCCAACAAGGACCAGAGCTATTTCCTCTACACGCTTGGCCAGGCGCAGCTCAGCCAGTCGCTGTTTCCGGTCGGCGATTTGCCGAAGCGCGAAGTGCGAGCACTGGCGCGCGACGCCGGGCTCGTCACCCATGAGAAGAAAGACTCGACCGGCATCTGCTTCATCGGCGAGCGGCGCTTTCGCGAATTTCTGTCGCAATACGTGCCGGCCCAGCCGGGCGCGGTCATGACCGAGGACGGGCGCGTGATTGGCCAGCACCACGGCGCGGTGTATTACACCCTCGGCCAGCGCCAGGGCTTGAGAGTAGGCGGGGTGCGTGGCGCCATCGAGGCGCCGTGGTTCGTGGCCGCCAAGGATCTCGAGCGCAACGTACTGACCGTCGTGCAGGGCCATGACCACCCCGCCCTTCAGAGCCAGGCACTGGTGGCGACCGACCTGTCGTGGGTGGCAGGTGATGCACCGTCCCTGCCCTTCGCCTGCACCGCCAAGACGCGTTATCGCCAGCGCGCGCAGACCTGCACCCTGCTTGCCCGCGAAGCGGACAGATTGCTGGTCGAATTCAGCGCGCCGCAGCGCGCCGTCACTCCCGGCCAGTCAGTGGTGTTCTACCAGGACGAGGTCTGTATCGGCGGCGGCATCATTGCCGAGGTCGAAAAACACGCCGAAAACCTACACCTGTGACGCCGAATTGCCGATAATACCGCGCTTGATTTGCGCCCCGATCCCTTCTCATAGCTGCACGGAGACATCATGAACAACTCTTTCGACGCCCGCACGGAACTTAAAGTCGGCGACAAGAAATACGAGATCTACAGCTGCGCCCGCCTGGCCGGCAAGTATCCCGTCGACAAACTGCCCTTCGCCCAGAAGATCCTGCTCGAGAACCTGCTGCGCACCGAAGACGGCGTGAACGTCACGCGCGAGGACATCGAGGCGCTGGCCAAATGGGACGCCAAGGCCACCCCCGACAAGGAAATCGCCTTCACCCCGGCGCGCGTGCTGATGCAGGACTTCACGGGTGTACCGGCGGTGGTCGATCTGGCCGCGATGCGCGACGCGATGTCGGCGCTCGGCGGCGACCCCAACAAGATCAACCCGCTGTCGCCGGCCGAGCTCGTCATCGACCATTCCGTGCAAGTCGACGTGTTCGGCACCAAGACCGCCGCTGAAGAAAACGCCAAGATTGAATTCGACCGCAACCAGGAACGCTATGGCTTCCTGCGCTGGGGCCAGGAAGCGTTCTCGAACTTTGTGGTAGTGCCGCCGGATACCGGCATCGTGCACCAGGTCAACCTCGAATACCTCGCCCGCACCGTCATGGCCCGTGAAAACGGCGGCGTGCTGCAGGCCTATCCCGACACCGTGGTCGGCACCGATTCCCACACCACCATGATCAACGGCCTCGGCGTGCTGGGCTGGGGCGTGGGCGGTATCGAAGCCGAGGCCGCCATGCTCGGCCAGCCCGTGACCATGCTCATTCCGCAGACCGTCGGCTTCAAGCTGACCGGCAAGCTCACCGAAGGCACCACCGCGACTGACCTCGTGCTGCGCGTCACCGAGATGCTGCGCAAGAAGGGCGTGGTCGGCAAATTCGTGGAGTTCTTCGGCCCTGGCCTCGACCAGCTGCCGTTGGCGGACCGCGCGACGCTCGCCAACATGGCGCCGGAATACGGCGCGACCTGCGGCATTTTCCCCATCGATGCCGAAACCATCGCGTTCCTCAAGCTCTCGGGCCGCAGCGACGAACAGGTGGCGCTCGCCGAAGCCTACGCCAAGGCCACCGGCCTGTGGCGTGATGCCTCAACCCCGGAAGCGGTCTACTCCGACACCCTGGAGCTCGACATGGGCAGCGTGGTGCCGGCGCTGGCCGGCCCCAAGCGTCCGCAGGACCGTATCGATCTCACCGCCGTCAAGGCCGCCTATCTGAAGCAGCTCGAAGTCGACACCGCGGCGCGCGCCGCCGGTGGCGCCGCGACTGTCGCCATCAATGGCCAGAATGTCGAAGTGAAGGACGGCGCGGTCGTGATCGCCGCCATCACCTCCTGCACCAATACCTCCAACCCGTCGGTGATGGTCGGCGCCGGCATCCTCGCCAAGAAGGCCAACGAGCTCGGTTTGAAGGTCAAGCCGTGGGTCAAGACCAGCCTCGCCCCCGGCTCGCTGGTGGTGTCGGCCTACCTCGACAAGGCCGGCCTCTCGCCGCACCTCGACGCGCTCGGCTTCAACACCGTCGGCTATGGCTGCACCACCTGCATCGGCACCTCGGGTCCGCTGCCGGCGCCGGTCCGCGATGCGATTCGCCAGGGTGATCTCGTGGCCTGCTCGGTGCTGTCGGGCAACCGCAACTTCGAAGGCCGCGTGCATGCCGAAGTGAAGATGAACTTCCTCGCCTCGCCGCCGCTGGTCGTGGCCTATGCCATCGCCGGCACCATGAACATCGACCTGCAGAAGGATTCTCTCGGCAAAGGTAAGGATGGCAAGGACGTTTACCTGAAGGACATCTGGCCGAGCACCGCGGAAGTCGCGAATGCCATATCCAGCACCATCGATTCGAAGATGTTCGGCGCGAGCTATGCCAACGTCTACGCGGGTGATGCGCGCTGGGCCGGCATCCAGGTCGCGAAGTCCAATCGTTACGGCTGGGATGATTCCTCGACCTACGTGAAAAACCCGCCCTACTTCGTCAACATGCCGCGCACCCCGGGCGCCATCCAGCCCATCGTCAATGCGCGCGCCTTGGCCAAGCTCGGCGATTCCATCACCACCGACCACATCTCGCCGGCCGGCAACATCAAGAAGGACAGCCCGGCGGGTAAATACCTCATCGCCAATGGCGTGCAGCCGGTCGACTTCAATTCCTACGGCTCGCGCCGTGGCAACCATGAAGTGATGATGCGCGGCACCTTCGCCAACATCCGCTTGAAGAACCTCATGGTGCCGGGTGTGGAAGGCGGCGTGACCAAGCACGTGCCGAGCGGCGAACAGATGTCGATTTACGACGCCTCCATGCGTTACCAGGGCGACGGCGTGCCGCTGGTGATCCTGGCCGGCAAGGAATACGGCACGGGTTCCTCGCGTGACTGGGCCGCCAAGGGCACCTACCTGCTCGGTGTGCGCGCGGTGATCGCCGAATCCTTCGAGCGCATCCACCGTTCCAACCTGGTCGGCATGGGCGTGCTGCCCCTGACCTACAAGGACGGCCAGAACGCCGAGTCACTGGGCCTCACCGGCAGCGAAGTGTTCACCCTCGAAGGCCTCGCGGCCGGCGCGCGTGAACTGACCATCGTCGCCGATGCCGGCGACGGCAAGGTCACGCGCTTCCCGGTCACGGTGCGCGTCGATACGCCCAAGGAGTGGGAGTACTACCAGCACGGCGGCATCCTGCAGTACGTGCTGCGTCAGCTCGCCGCGGCTTAAGTCTCGAGTTCATCCCGGGGCGCGCCATGCGCTCCGGGATTTTCAATCTGCGAAGCATTCGCAGCTGCACGCTCCCCGCCCAACCCATGCTCCCCGCAGGTGCGGACTCATTCGCACATACCCACGCGTCGCGGCCTGCGCCTAAGCCAGATCAAATCACTCGCTTGCACCGCTTGCGCAGCGCGCGCGCCATCATCCATTCTCGCTGGCATTGTCCTCAAGCGTGCGGAGAAGGCCCATGAGAAAACCGCTGCCCCAACTCAAGACCGCGATGACGCCCTTTCCCTATTCCATCGACATCGAGGCCGACATCGAGGACGCGCGCGCCTTGCTCGCCGAACACGATTTCCATCACCTGCCGGTGACGGAAGGCGGACAACTGGTCGGCATGTTGACGGCCGGCAAGCTCGGCAATGGCGATACTTCGCCGCTGCGCGACGTGTGCGAAATCGAACCGTACCTCGTCGACATCAACGAACGCCTGTCCGAGGTGCTGAACACCATGGCCAGGCTGCGGGTGGACGCGGCGATTGTCGTCAAGCACGGCAAGCTCGCGGGTGTGTTCACCGCCGCCGACGCCTGTCGCGTGTTCGCGGACCTGCTCGACGTGCTCGAACCACCTCCCGGCGACGGCGACGAAGCGGCCTGACCCCGACCACCGGCAATCAGGGCCCGATGTGGTGGCCGCATCGTGGCGCTACAATCGAGTCCCATCGGCGCCATGGGCGTCGCGCCTGCCCACCGGAACGCTTGGAGCACCATGGCCACCATCCCCATCACACCGACCCTCAGCATCGATGAGCAGGAAATCGAACTGACGGCGGTGCGCTCCCAGGGTCCAGGCGGCCAGAACGTCAACAAGGTCGCCTCGGCCATATCCCTGCGTTTCGATATTTCGGCCTCGTCGCTGCCGGAACGTTACAAGACCGGCCTCATGGCGCTCGCCGACAGACGCATCACCCGCGCCGGCGTGGTGACCATCAAGGCCCAGCGCTTTCGTACCCAGGAAGGCAATCGCGAAGACGCCATCGCGCGGCTGGTCGATTTGATCGCCCGCGCCGGCGTGCGTCAGAAGGCGCGCGTCGCGACCAGGCCAAGTCGCGCCGCCAAGGCCAGACGCGTCGACGAGAAGAAGCAGCGCGCCGGTGTGAAGAGCCTGCGGCGCAAGCCGGTGGACGACTGAGCGACCGAGGCGCTACGGCCGCTGCGAATCCCTTCGCGCACGCAGGCGCACAGGCCTGCCGCGCTCAGATACCGAGGTTGCTCAAGGTCACCATCATGTCGTTGAGGATCGCCGTGATGCGCGGATGTTCCACTTCGAACGCTTCCACGCGGCGCTTCAATTCGCCGGTGACCGTGGTGTCCTCGGCCGCCACCTGGCGTTCGATGTCATCGATGAGGGCGCGAAGCTGGGGCTGCACGGCGGCGCCGCGCTGTTCCAGGGCGGCCACTTCGTCACGCAAACGGCTCAGCAGACTTTCAAGTTGTTCGCGACTCATGGCGCACGCTCCGACAGGGTTCCGGTTTCCAGTATAGGGCAGCGAGGCGCCGTGCTCATGGCACCGCTGCGTCGCATAGCAATACCGCCGCGCCCCTGAGACGCCCCTGACGCAGATCATCCAGGGCGCGGTTGGCGGCGGCCAGGGCATAGGGGGTGACGGTGGACGTGAGCGGCACGCGCGGCGCGAGCTCGAGAAATTCCCGCGCGTCGCGGCGCGTGAGATTGGCCACCGACACCACTTGCCGTTCGCCCCACAGCAGTTCGTAAGGGAAGCTCGGGATATCGCTCATGTGGATGCCGGCGCATACCACGCGCCCACCCTTGCGCACCACCGCGAGGGCAGCGGGCACCAGTGCGCCCACGGGCGCGAACAGGATGGCGGCATCCAGCGCCTGCGGTAGCTGCTGCTCGGACGTACCGGCCCATACCGCGCCCAGATCTCGTGCGAAGCCTTGCGCCTCGTCATCGCCGTCGCGCGTGAAGGCATAGACCTCGCGCTGCTGCCACACCGCCACCTGGGCAATGAGGTGCGCGGCTGCGCCGAAGCCATAGAGCCCGAGACGCCGCCCCTCGCCCGCCATGCGCAAAGCGCGATAACCGATGAGGCCGGCGCACAGCAAAGGCGCCGCATGCCGATCGTCGAAGGCGGCCGGCAACGGAAAGCAGTAATCGGCATCGGCGACGCAGTATTCGGCATAGCCGCCGTCGAGCTGACACCCGGTGAAGGCCGCCGCGTCGCACAGGTTCTCGTGGGCGTCCAGGCAGTAAGCGCAATGCCCACAGCTGTGGCCGAGCCACGGCACACCGACGCGCGTGCCCAGCGCCGGCGTCTGCACCGCCGCGCCCAGCGCCACCACGCGCCCGACCACCTCGTGGCCGGGAACAACCGGATAGCGGGCCTGCGGCAGTTCACCATCGACCAGATGCAAGTCCGTGCGACACACCCCGCAGGCCGCGACCTTCACCAGCACCTGGCGCGGACCGGGCGTCGGCAGTGGCAGGGACTCGAAGCGCAGCGGCTGGCCGGCGCCGTGGGCGCGCATGGCCCACATGCGGTCAGGCAGGGTGTTCATCGAGCGCGGTGAACAGCAGTTGCAGATCATTCAAAAAGCGAAAGCCGAGTGCGGTTGGGCGCAACCGTCCACCTTCCTCCAGCAGCCAGCCGTGCGCCAGCGCCGCCTCGAGCGGTGCCTGTAATGCCTGCCACGGCAGACCGGTGCGCAGCACGAACAGGCGCGTGTCGAAACCCTGCGCCAGGCGCAGCGCGTTCAACATGAATTCCGTGGCGAGGGTCATGCCGGCCACACGCTCCTCGCTCTCCATCGCCCGCCCGTCGCGCGCCGCTTTCTGATAGCGCTCCGGGTGGCGGATGCGCGTGCTGCGCCACACCGCGCCCTGTTCATCGGTGCGCTTGCCATGGGCGCCGGCGCCGATGCCGATGTAATCGCCGAACAACCAGTAGTTGGTGTTGTGACGCGAGGCGCGCGAGGCGCGCGCATAGGCGGAGATTTCGTACTGTTCATAGCCGTGGTCCCGCAACAGCGCGAGGCCGGCGTCGTAGTCGTCGCAGACAGCGTCGTGCTCCGGCAGGGGCGGCGGCTGATGCGCAAAGGCCGTGCCCTCCTCCAGCGTGAGCTGATACCAGGACACGTGCTCGGGCGCCGCGGCGATGGCTTGCTCCAGATCGCGCAGCGCATCGCCCGGCGCGGCCTCGGGCAGGCCGAACATGAGATCGAGATTGAGATTATGACAGCCTGCGTCGCGCGCCTTGCCGATGGCGGCGCGCGCCTCGTCGGCGTCGTGTACGCGTCCCAGACGTTGCAGATGGCCAGCGTCGAAGCTCTGAATGCCCAACGACAGGCGATTGACGCCCGCCTCGATGTAGGCGCGGAAGCGGGCGGTCTCGGCGGTGCCGGGATTGGCCTCGAGCGTCACTTCGGCGTCGTCGACGAAGCGCGTACGGGCGCGCAGCCCATCGAGCAGTCGGGCGATGGCCGCGCCGCTGAACAGGCTGGGCGTGCCGCCCCCGATGAACACGCTGCCGATGGCGGGCGCCGGCCGACGCGCGAGTTCGTCATCGAGATCACGCAGCAACGCCTCGACGTAAATCTGTTCAGCGACGGTGCCGCGTGCTTCGTAGGAATTGAAGTCACAGTAGGGACATTTACGCACGCACCAGGGCAGGTGCACGTAGAGACCTATCGGCTGGTCATTCATCGCCAGGCATCGGCCTGTTTCAGCAGGGCGCGCAGACTGCGCAGCGCCTGGCCGCGGTGACTCAGGCGGTTCTTGAGCGCCGGCTCGAGCTCCGCCGATGAGCAACCCGCTTCGGGCACCAGGAAGATCGGATCGTAACCGAAGCCACCCGTGCCACGCGGCGCATGCAGCAGGCGTCCCGGCCAGAGGCCGGTGGCGATCACCGGCAAGGGATCGTCGGCGTCGCGCATGGCCACCATCACGCACACGAAGCGGCAACCGCGTTCGGCATCGGGCAGATGGGCGGTGACGTCCAGCAACTTGCGCAGATTGGCTTCGTCACTCGCGCCTTCGCCGGCGTAGCGCGCCGAAAACACGCCCGGCGCGCCGCCCAGGGCATCGACGGCAATGCCGGAATCGTCGGCCAGCGCCGGGCGGCCGCTCATGCGCGCCGCATGGCGGGCCTTGATGATGGCGTTCTCGACAAAGGTGGTGCCGGTTTCCGCCACGCTGCCGACATTGAAATCGCTTTGCGCGCGCACGGTCAGCGACAAACCGTCCAGCATGGCGGCAATCTCGCGCAGCTTGCCGGCGTTGCCGCTGGCCAACACCAGTTCCATGCTCAGCTGGCCCGCGCCGCGTCCTGCAGCTCGAACAATTGCGTGATGCCGGCGCCGGCGAGATCGAGCATCGCGTTCATTTCCTCGCGACGAAAAGCATGGCCTTCGGCGGTGCCCTGAATCTCGATGAAATGACCGGCGTTGTTCATGACGATGTTCATGTCGGTCTCGGCGTTCGAATCCTCGGCGTAGTCGAGATCCAGCACCGGTGCGCCGTTGTAGATGCCAACCGAGACCGATGCCACCGCGCCATGCAGCGGATTGACCTTGATGCGGCCGCTCTTCAGCAAGGTATCGACTGCATCGGCCAGCGCTACATAGGCGCCGGTGATGGAGGCCGTGCGCGTGCCGCCATCGGCCTGCAGCACGTCGCAATCGAGGGTGATGGTGTTTTCACCGAGCGCCGCCAGATCGACCACCGCGCGCAGCGAGCGGCCAATCAAACGCTGTATCTCGAGCGTGCGACCACCCTGGTGGCCAGAGGTCGCCTCGCGGCGCATGCGCGAGTTGGTCGAGCGCGGCAACATGCCGTATTCGGCGGTCACCCAGCCGCGACCGGTGCCTTTCAGAAACGGCGGCACGCGGGTTTCGATGCTGGCGGTGCACAGCACACGGGTGTCGCCGAACTCGACCAACACCGAGCCCTCGGCATGGCGGGTAAAGCCGCGGGTGAAGCGCACATCGCGCATTTGATTGGCCTGGCGGCCGCTGGGACGAATTGCCATTGAGTCTCTCGTTGCAGGGTGATGGCGGCATTATAGGCCGCGCGCGCGCCGCTGGCTTTGCCGCACGCAGCGCTGCCGTTAAGATGCAGCGAGTTCAGCGAACATAAGCCACTCCGGAGCCGCCCCTATGCCCTTAAGCATGACTTCCTTCGCGCGCGTCGAATTTGATGCCGACTACGGTCGCGGCGCGTGGGAGCTGCGCTCGGTCAATCATCGCTTCGCCGAAGTATTCGTGCGTCTGCCGGACGACTTCCGCAGCCTCGAAGGCGCGGTGCGTGAACGCATCAGCGCCTCGGTCAAACGTGGCAAGCTCGATTGCACACTGCGCTTCGACACCGCCCGCACCCAGTTCAAGGCCTTGAAGGTCAATGAACGCGCCGCCGGTGACGTGGTGCGCGCCGCGCAGCGCATCGCCGAGATGCTCGGCGAGGATGTCAGCATCAATCCGCTCGACGTGCTGCGCTGGCCAGGCGTGACCGATGTCGAGGAAATCGATCTCGATGCCACCGCCAAGCTGGTATTGAACAGTCTCGATGACGCGCTCGACCAGTTCCTCGACGGCCGCAAGCGCGAGGGCGACAAACTGAAAGCGATGATGCTGGCGCGCCTGTCCGGCGTGCGCGACCAGATAGTGATGCTCGAAACCCGCGTGCCGGAGATCATCGAGTCCATCCGCGACCGCTACCAGCAACGCATCCGCGACCTGGCCGATGGCGTCGACGAGGCGCGCGTCGAACAGGAAAGCGCGCTGTTGCTGCAGCGCCTCGACGTCGCCGAAGAGCTCGATCGCCTCGGCGCCCATGTCGAAGAAGTGGCGCGCGTACTGGATCTCGATGAACCGGTAGGACGACGCCTCGACTTCCTCATGCAGGAACTCAACCGCGAGGCCAATACACTGGGTTCGAAGTCCGCGCATATCGATACCGCCGGCGCAGCGGTGAATCTCAAGGTCTTGATAGAGCAGATGCGCGAGCAGGTGCAAAAT
>JADLGE010000128.1 GCA_020849475.1 Gammaproteobacteria bacterium | reverse complement strand
TCCATTGTCATATGTCTATCTCCAAGAAATAGCACACGCTTCCTGCTCGTCGACCGTTATCCGATTCGGATTTCTACGTACGCCACCGCGAAACACGTTATCTCTATGGCGGCCGCGGCTATTGTCTGCTCGTATTTGCGCGCCTGTCAAGAAAAAGCCGAGCGCATCGTCGAAATGCAGCGAGGCAGCACGTGCCACGGTGTCCGGCCATAGGCAGGATGCAGTGACGCGCAACGCCCGGACAATCCCACGTGCAGGATTCAAACGTTCACACCTTTCGTCACTATTGCTACCGTCTCGCGCCAGTCCCGCGCGAGGGCGGGCTTTTCTCCGGCGATGATGGCTGCGAGCAGTTTGGGCGCGGCCGGAAAGACCGCCCGGGTGTTCTCGGCCAATTTGGACAGCAGCGTGGGCTCGTCGAAGGGCTGGTCCGCGCCGCCCCGAGGGTTCTCGACCACGGCGGATATCTCGGTGCCGCCCAGGAACTTCCAAGTGACGCGAGCCGGCCGGTCGCGCGGGGGCGGGCCAACGTCTGCGAAGGCCGCGAGCTTCACGCGCCGCCGTAATCCAGCGATAGCTGCGTCATGCAGCGTGCCGTAGGCGAAGGCGGCTGCGCCGCCGGTGCCCAGCTGCGTGGCGGCGGCAACCGCATGCGGAATGGAAAACTTCGCGGCGAGCACCGTCTCTGGCTCAACCGTAGTGAGCGCGAGCCCCCCCGGTCCTGTCTCGACGACGATTTCCTCAATCTCGCTGATCTTATACTTCTGCAGGCGGCTGCGCAGGTCGAGAGTCGCTTCGACGGCCGCGTGCGCGTAGTTACAGCAGGCGAACATCTTGTGATAGCCGTCGGTGACCGACCAGCCCATGCCTAGGCCTTCCGAGAGGGCTTCCGGGATGGCGCGCGTCCGAAAGTTGGTGGCGAAGACATCGTAGGGCGTGTCGATGCCACCTGCGATACCTGCTTCGGCCCAGTCGGCCGCCCGCATGCCCACCCAGGCGCCCGCTGCAGTCCAGCCATTGCGCACGAGCGATCCCTCGACCGCGGTGTCGAAGGGGCCGGCGAAGGTCATCGAAGCGGCGCCGGTGATCGTGTCTTGCATCATTTTCGCGTCGTGCCCGCGCACCAGCGAGACCGCGGCGGCAGCGCCGATCGTCGCAAAGGCCGCGTGCGGGTGCACGCAAAAGCCGGGGAACGGGTAGGCGAGGGCGAAGCGCGTCGTCACCTCGTAGGCAACGCACACGGCGCGCACCACCTGTACCACACTCAGGCCACGCGCCTCGGCTTCGGCGATGAGCGCGGGGATCGTGTAGGCGCCGGCATGGCAGGCAGCATTGCGAAAGCCTTCGTCCAGCTCGCACCAGGTGATCGCCATGCCGTTAGCGCAGGCCGCCGAATAACGGTCCAGGCGCGGCGCGCCGTCGGCAAGCACAGTTGCCTCCGCGGCGCTGGAGGCGGTACGCATGAATCCCTCGCGCGCGCGCTTCACCTGAGGCTCGCGCGAGCCCGCGACGATGGCGCCGATGTCGTCGACGAGGATCATCGCCGCCCGCCGGCGCACGGGCTCGGGAAGAGGGTGCGCGCAGGCGCCCGCGGCCCAGCGCATCAATTCGCGCAGGGTACCGGCCGCCTGGGCACGGGCGGGATGATATTTGCTCCGCATGGCAGACGTTCCGTTTCCTATGGATGTTCTCGGTCCCGCGGCGCCCCTACAAGCGCTGCGCCTCGTTGCGCGAATTCGTGTACACGCGCAGGCCGCCAAGGTGCGCTTTGCTTTGAACCTGCCATGGAGGACATCGTGTAGGAGGTCCTGCGTGAGCTTCCCACCCAAATTCGTCTTCCAAGCGAGCTCGGATAGGATAGGCGAATCGGATGGGTGGAATATTCAAGATACCGAAGTAGGCTGGCTGCATCTGGCGGCGGTGCTCGATTTGTTCAACCGAGAAATCATCGGTTGGTCAATCAAGCTATGGATGATTGCGGACATCGTGGTTGACACTTTGACGATAGAGTGGCTCCGCCGGAAACCGGCGCTTGGTTTGATCCATCACTCTCACCCATCACTCCGTTCGTGGCAGCCAGTACACCACGCACGACGCGGCACGTACCGATCCGTTCGAATGCAGTGAGGTGCCTTACAACCACTGCCGCGAGCACTCGTCGTTTGGCTATGTCGCGCCGGCGCGGTTCCTTGCAGTTTGGATCAGTAGTCAGCACGAGCAAGCAATGCCAACATGAACCCGCCCCTTGGCGGACAAAAAACAGTGGGAAGTTCACCCACCTGATCTTGGACAGCACGTAGGCGTACGATCTTGGAAGCCGACCCTTACTCGTCCAATACTCGCATTAAATCAAGACATTTGTTCACCCAGCCTCGGCCGCCTTTGAGCGCAGTGAACAACAATATGGATTCGTCTGCTTGGATGTGGATTCTTATTGCTGCTTCAAGCCGTCAATACGTGAATTGACGATGAAAAAAGGATCGAAATCAACCTCTGTGGGCCAACTCTGGTAATAGCGAATTACCTGCGCCTTTAGTTCGTCCATGGCTTGCACTTTCCCCTTTTCCGTCGCCGTACGCGGCCGTGAGGCGGCATACGCAAGTCGGCTCCCGATAGCTTCTTCATTCAAAGTCAAAAGTCGGCCGGACTCAACCACGACTTGCCCGTTGACGACCACAGTGTGAACGTGGCTACTCTTCCCACGATATAGCAGGATATCGATGGGATCTTGGGAAGGATCCACAAAAGGCCTGCACATCTCATTGTAATCGAGTAAAACCATATCGGCGTACCGACCCGGTTCCAAGCGGCCCAGTTGATTCTGGTAGCCGATTAGGCCAGCGCCGATTTCAGTACCCATTTGCAGAACCTGGCGGGAGCCTAAGTAAGGCGAATCCAATTCCAGCGAAGCTATGCGTTGCAATAGATAGCAGAGCTTCATTTCCTGGATGAAATCTTCATCATCGTTAATGCCCTTGCTGTCTATGCCGATACCAATCCGTACCCCTGACTGAAGCATGTGGAAGGCTGGTGCAATGCCATTGCGGACTCTCAAATTGCAGGAAGCGTGGTGGGTAACGCCGGTATCGGTTCGTGCCAAAAGGTCAACATCTGATTCCGTGGGATAAACGCAGTGTCCAATAACGACGGACGGGCCCAGTAGTCCCAGATCATTCATATATTCGATCATGCTTTTACCGAAGAATTTCAAAGCGTAAATTTTCTGAAAAATGGTCTGAAGCGCGTGGGTGTGAATGAGAATACCCAGGCTGTCGGCTGCATGACGAATTTCTAGCAGCAAGTCCTCAGTGCACCATTGCGGAGCTACCGGGCCGAATCCGATACGACTCATCGATCCCTGATACTGCGAATGGAGATCACGCACGACACGAACATAATTCTTAGCGGTTAGGGCGCCAGCCGAACCAGCAGTGGACAGAATGCTCTGTGAATTTTTCGATAATTCTCCAAAAATACGGTCATTCTCGCCGTAAACGTAAGGGTTATTGTTGGATATTGCGGGACAAAACAATACCCGCATACCGGCATCCCGGTAGGCGTTTAGAAGGTCCTCATACTTTTTTTCGAAGCCAGCAGTATCCGCCAGAAGCATGTTATGCATGGTTCCGGTCACACCGGATTTCAATAACTTTGCCGCCGAGTAAGCTACGTCCTCATACGTTGGCAAAGGAATAAATTTGTCATAGGTATCGAACCGCCAGGTCTCCAGAGTATTGTCAAGCGCCCCTCGCTGAAAATCCGACAATCCTTTGCCGTGGGTGTGCGCGTTTATCAGACCGGGTATGAGCAGGAACTGACTGCCACCGATTTTCTGGGCGCCTGGATATTTCGCTGAAAGTTCATCGAGAGTACCAATGTCATGAATGAGTTCGCCGCCAATGGCCACGGCGCCACCTGAAACAGCCGGTTGATCATGGGCCGCTACGAGCTGTCCGGCATACACTATTCTTGTCACTTCGGACATTTTCTCCTCCTACCTATCTCGGCATGTTGAAATCTGTCGGAATTCGGCGCCTGATGATATATCCTGCATCATCTTGGCCCGATGCTTCAGCTTTCGCGCGCTCGCTTTCGCTCTTACAAGAGACTATTTTTGTGAAGCGCGTTATGGTGTGCTTTCATTACCTATCGAGATTCAAGGCTGCAAGAAATTGCACGATTGCAAGCCATATCCAAGTGCCTCTCCTTTGGAGAGGGATTGACGTATTGCTGCAAGGAACACGATCAAGCTCGACCTGCGCGATGTATTGTTACCGGGCAAAAACCCGAAGGCGGTGTTTGAATCCGGTGGCCTGCTCGATGGAATGGAATAGGCGCTTGCCAAGCGCATTCTGAACGACGAGATGATTTAGGATCTCGGCCGGGAGTCGGCAAATGTCCTTCGATAACCGAGATCAAACGCTAGCGCTACTCCCCTGGTTGTACTTGAATCACCTCCAGCAGTCGTCTATGACTCGTTGGCGAGCAGCTGCCCGTCGGCGGCGTCCCATGCGAGTCGCACGAGCGCACCTGGCTCAGGCGACGTGAAGGCGGCATGGTCCGAGCAGGTTACGATCAGTTCCTGGCCGAGCGCTTGCACGATGCAGCGCAGAGACGCGCCTAGATACAGGCAGCTCACAAAGGTCCCGCACACCGCATTTTCGGCCACTTCGTCGTCGCTGGCGAAATGCATACGTTCCGGCCGCACGCACACCGTGCCCTGACTGCCCGATCCGCCGGTGCCGTGCGCACTGGAAACATGGACTGCACCACTTGAGCCATCCGCGTAATTGACGATGGCGCGGGCACCGTCATTCTCGCGCACATTTACGTCGAGCAGATTGGCCTCGCCGAGAAAGTTGGCGACGAACCGAGTGGATGGATATTTGTAGACGTTGGTCGGTGTGTCGATCTGCTCGATACGGCCGGCGTTCATCACCGCCATCCGATCCGACATTATCATTGCCTCCTCCTGATCGTGGGTTACGTGCAGCACCGACACACCGGTTTCGCGCTGGATGCCTTTCAATTCGATTTCGACCTGTTGGCGCAACCGCCGGTCCAGCGCCCCCAACGGCTCGTCGAGCAGTAGCGCGGTCGGATTGATGACGAGCGCGCGCGCCAACGCGACCCGCTGCTGTTGGCCGCCTGAGAGTTGTGCCGGCGTGCGCTGCGCGAAGTCGGCCAATCCAACGCGTTCGAGCATGCGCTTTCCGCGGCGTTCGCGCTCGGCTGCCGGTACTTTGCGCATGCGCAGGCCGAATTCTACGTTAGCGGCAACGCTCAGATGCGGAAACAGTGCGTAGCTCTGAAAGACGATGCCGAGGTTGCGACGGCGCGGGGGCATGCCGATGATCGAGCGCGCTCCAACCTGCACGTCGCCATAGTCGGGGTCGACGAATCCGGCGATGATCCCCAATGTCGTGGTCTTGCCGGAGCCGCTCGGTCCCAGCAGTGTCAGAAACTCGCCGTCACGCAGCGTGAAGTTCACATCGTGCAACGCGTGCGCTGCGCCATAGCGCTTGCCCAGTCCGGTCACGTTGATGTCGCGTGCGCCATCGGCAGCCCCAGTGGCACGTGCCGCACTCGTCACCTTGCTGTCATCGACTGTCATCGGCTGTCAGCGTCCGGCGCCGCCCCCGTCTCCGAGGGCGATGCGGTAAACCGTGCGGCGAACGCCGAACAACAGTATGCCGACGACTACCGATAGCACCACGGCGGCTAGCAATAGCGTGGATACCGCCATGATCGCGGGCGAGAGATTGAACTGGACCTCGGTGAACAGTTTCACCGGAAAGGTGATCGCCCCCGGACCGGAGATGAACAATGCGATCACCACTTCGTCGAACGACACCACGAACACCAGCAACGCACCTGAGAGCAGTGCGGGCAGGATGGCCGGCAGGTAGACCCAGCGAAACACCGACCAAGTACCGGCGCCCAAGCTCATGGCCGAGCGCACCAGCGCGAGGTCCAGCTTGCTGAGCGCGGCACGCACGGTGAGGAACACGTACGGTACGCCGAGAACGCTGTGCGCGATGGCAATGCCGACCAGAGTGCCGTTGATTTGCAACTGGTTGAAGAACTGGAAGATGCCCAGCGCCAGCGTCACGACCGGCATCGCCAGCGGGATCAGGATGACGGCTGCGACGAGGCCCTCGCCGCGCATTCGCAATCGCGGGAGGCCGATTGCGGCCAGCCCCGCGGTCAACACGGACAGGAAGACCGCCAGCGCCGATACTTTCAGTGAAAACATAATGGTCTCGCGCCAACCTTCGTCGGCGAACAGCTCGCGATAGGCGGTTAGGCCCCACGCAGATGGCGGAAACTCGACCACGTGGCCGGCCGTGAACGACATCGGGATGACCAGCAGAATCGGCAACACCAGGAACAGAAGCGCTGGCATTGCCAGGATCACCACCAACGGCGTGGTCGCAGCTCGGCGCCTGCGGGCAACCAGTGCCGGTTTGGGCGGCTTGCGCATTCGTCTATCGTGTCGCGCGCTCGGCGCGTTGGTATAGCACGGTAAGGACGCCGACGACGACGACCAGGACCATCGCCACCGCCGATGCCACCCTAAAATCCACAAGCTGCAATGCGTAGAGGGCAACGACGTTGGCGAGCAATTGATCTCGCGGTGTGCCGAGAGTAGCCGGGATCACGTAGAAGCCGGTGCAGATCACGAACACCAGCAAAGCGGCGGCGATCACGCCCGGCAGGGTCAGCGGCAGCACCACGTGGACGAACACGTGCCAAGGCGAAGCGCCGAGACTTTCGGCGGCCTGTTCCACGCGCTTGTCCAGACGCACCATCACGCTGAGAATCGGGAAAATGGCAAAGGGCACGACGTACTGGACCATGGCGACGATCATCGCCGGCCGACCCGGAAAGAGATGCAGTGGTCCGTCTATCACGCCGAGCGCCTGCAACAGCGTATTGAGCACGCCGTTGTCGCGCAGTAATGCGTTGAAGGCGACGATCTTCACCAGCACGGTGGTCAGGAATGCGATCACGACCAGGGTGGTCAGCGACGCACGGGCGATCGCGCCACCGCGCCAGATGGCGGCGGCGAGACTGTAGGCGAGCAGCACAGCCACGACCGTGATCCCGGTGCTGTCGATCACCGTGTTCAGCGCGGCACCGGTGAACAGCGAATTGTGCAACAGATCGCTCCAGCCGGCGGCGCCCAGTTCGAAGGCGCGCCGCACCGTAATGCCAAGCGGAAGTACCAGCCCTGCGGCGTAGAGAGCAAGAACCGGCAGCAGCCAAAGCAGGTTGCCCCAGCGGCCGCGGCGAGCCGCTACCGCCGCCGCGCGTACGGAACTCTGGCCGGAAACGTCCGGGCCGATCGTGCGCAACGCCATCATAGTCGCCGGTCGGCCTGCGAAAGGTGCATGGATCAAGCGCCTCGAAAGTATATAAGTGCGTAGTTGCCCTTCGATGCACCGGAACCGAGGAGGCAGACGATCTTGGCTGCCAAGGCGAGCGCAACCGAAGCGTCGCGCACACCCACGCAGTCCCGCCACCCCGAATAAGTGCCGGTCTGTTCCCTTTTAGCAGCAGAGCTTCCACTCATCAAGCGACGTATTGCAGGGAGCACGCTGTCAAGTTGTTGATATCCGGGCCATATCGTTCAATGTCCTTGAAGAAGCGTTTACCTTGCAAGGCCGGCGATAGGCAACTGGCTGTGGCATCTGGCGGCATCTGAGCGCAGGCACACGTAGTTGCACCCGCGTGTCACGACGCAATGAACTGCTGAAAGCGCACTGCGACGTTGCGGCCGTTGTCACCCCACCATTGAAAGTTCTTCACGAAGAATTTACCCTGCATCGTCGGACTGGTCGGCAGCTTGGCGGCG
>JADLGE010000127.1 GCA_020849475.1 Gammaproteobacteria bacterium | reverse complement strand
ACAACAGCATCAGCGCGGTGCAGATGATGGGCTTGGTCATGGAATAAATGCGGAAGATGGTGTCATCGGCCATCGGCACGGCCGCCTCGCGATCCTGCCAACCGACACGCGCCGCATGCACCAGGCGTCCGCGCCGCATGACCAGCGCATGGAAGCCGCCGTAGGTGCCGGCGTCGACATAGCGTTGCAAGGCGGGCGCGATGCGTTCCAGACGCTGGGCATTCATGCCCACGTCTTCGGGGGCGGCGTTGATTGAAACCATGGGTTCACTCCGGGCTTGATGGAAGAAAGTCCAATCATAGCCGACGCGGTTAATTCAAAAACAGGGCGCGCCGGCAGCGCCGAGGCTCCATACACCATTGAGTAATGTGGAATGCCGCAATTGGCGGGCTGTGATGCCCATGCTAGCTTCCAAGTCACATCGAGACCTGCGGCGTTGTGCGCGGCCCACCCACCGCGTATGGACGAGCCATCCGCTTGAGTCAGGCATCCGCCGGACGCCGCCGCTATTTCTAAAGGACACTCACATGAATGCGCAGACAGCTACAGCACAGAAGGTCGGGCTGGCCCCGGACTACGACGTCATCGTTCTCGGCGCCGGCGTGACCGGCATCTACCAGCTCTACAAGCTCAAACAGCTAGGCAAGAACGTGACGTGCATAGACGCGCTCGCGGATCTCGGCGGAACCTGGTACATGAACCGCTATCCGGGCTGCCGCTTCGATTCCGATTCCTACACTTACGGGTATTCGTTCTCCAAGGAGCTGCTTGAAGAGTGGGATTGGCCAGAACGCTTTTCACCGCAGCCGGACAACCTGCGCTATTTGAACTACGTCGCCGACAAATTCGATCTTCGCAAGCACATGCAGTTCAA
This sequence comes from Gammaproteobacteria bacterium, assembly GCA_020849475.1. GTDB lineage: Bacteria > Pseudomonadota > Gammaproteobacteria > JADJYF01. The sequence continues at coordinate 3,351 of JADLGE010000127.1, read as the reverse complement.
CTGCAAGGTCGAAAGCGCGCATTGGGATGAACAGAATCATGTATGGCGTCTGCATCTGAAAGACGGCCGCGACATGAGCTGCCGTTTCCTGGTCACGGGCTTGGGGTTGCTGTCGGCGCCGACGCCGCCGCGTTACCCGGGCGTCGAGAAATTCAAAGGGCAGTCATTCCATACTTTCGACTGGCCCCATGAGCCGGTGCAACTCGCCGGCAAACGCGTCGGTGTGATCGGCACCGGCGCCACCGCCATCCAGCTGATTGCCGACATCGCTGACAAGGTCGCCGATCTCACCGTTTTCCAGCGCCGGCCGAACTGGGCGGCGCCGCTCAATAACTACAAGATCTCCAAAGCCGAGATGGCGGATATCAAGCAACGCTACGACGACATCTTCCATCGTTGCAGCGTCACGCCCGGCGGCTTCGAGCATGAACCCGACCGGCGCGGCTTTTATGAAGTGACGCGTGAAGAGCGCATCGCACTGTGGGACAAGCTCTACGAAGAGCCGGGCTTCGGCATCTGGCTGAGCAACTTCCGCGAGATCTTCACCGATGAAGTGGCCAATGCCGAGTTCTCGGAATATGTCGCCGATCGCATCCGTCGTCGCGTCAAGGACCCGGTGCTGGCGGAAAAACTGATCCCGAAAGATCATGGCTTCGGCGTGCAGCGCGTGCCGCTCGAAACCAACTACTACGAAGTCTATAACCGCGACAACGTGCACCTGGTCGACATCAACGAGACGCCCATCAAGTGCGTCACCGAGACCGGTCTTGAGACCAGCGACGCCCGCTTCGAATTCGATATCCTGGTCTATGCGACCGGCTTCGACGCCATCACCGGCGCCTATGACCGCATCGACTTCCAGGGCGTCGACGGCCAGAAGCTGCGCGACAAGTGGAAGGACGGGCCGGTCACCTATCTCGGCATGTCCATCGCCGGCTTCCCCAATATGCTGACCGTGGCCGGTCCGCAGAGCGGCTCGGCCTCGACCAATTTTCCGCGTGGCATCGAAGTGGGCGTGGACTGGGCGACGCAGATGCTCGAGTTCGCCTGGCAGCATGGCCATACACGCTTCGAGGCCCAGCCCATGGCCGAAGAGCGCTGGACCAAGCACGTCGGCGACATGTATTCGACCGTGCTCATGCGCAAGGCCAAGGGCTGGTTCACCGGCTACAACTCCAACGTCGAAGGCCACGAGTACGGCAAGGTGCGGCATCTGGTCTACAACGGCGGCACGCCGAAGTATGTGTCGGTGGTCGGCAAGGTCGCGGCGGACGGCTACAGCGGCTTCACATTCGCCTGAGGCAGCCCGCCTTCGGCGCCGCGCGATGGCCCAGCGTCGCGCGGTCAATGTGGACCCAGGTCGCGCTGTTGAGCGTGGTGGGCACCGCCAACGCCGTTCCTGAATTGCAATTGAGCATCGCCGGCGGCGCCTACGACACCACCACCGAGACCAGCATCTCCAGCGGCCCGGTTTTCGACCTCTACGCCTATCTCAACCGTGCCAGCAACACCGGCACGTTCTACGTCTCCATGGCACTCACGCCGGCGGTTAACGAAGCCGCGCCCGCGCCAGACTTTGGCTCATTCACCTACGACATCGGCGGCGGCCCGGTCCTGGTCAATGTGACCGGCGACATGCTCTACGGCGTGCCCCCGGTGGACGTTGGTGGTGTCGCGACCAGCGACCCGCAAGATCTGCAGACCCATAGCATCTTCCCCACCTACTTCACGGAAGTGGCGATCACATTCGCGGCCACCGACCTGTCGGTTCTCTACGACGTGCAAAACGTTGACGATGGCGCACCGGTCAGCCCCGCGGTTGGCGACACGACGATGTTCTTCAAGAAGATTGCGCTCAACCTGAGCAATCTTACCGGCGGCAAGCAGCTGCACTTCGATTTATACGACGAAGTGTTCCGCACCCAAAACTGCAATCCGAATGACAACCTCTGCGACCCCAATCTCGTCGTTGATGTGGATGCCGGCATCAACGCGCCCCTCAGCCACGACGCGCAGTCGGGCTCCAGCAGCAGCAGCAGCAGCAGCGGCAGCGGTGGCGCGAGCGGCGAAGTGCCGGAACCCGGTACTCTGAGCCTCATCGGTGCGGCGTTGGCCTTGGGTGGCGTGAGCTGGCTGCGACGCCGGAGCGCACGCGCTTAAGGCACGCAGCGCGCGACGCGAGCGGCGATATTCGAATGAGGGCTTCCATGGTGAAGCCCTCTTTTTTTGCGCCCCACTTTCAATAGCCGCGCATTCCCGCACACTAGCCCCATGGGCACGCCTCGCTGACACCGACAGACACGACGCCGGACATGGCAGACTCGCAACACGCAGCGCCATCGTCGCCTCACCTTCGCGCCCTCAACCTCGCAGCGGCGGCTTCGTTCGCCACGCTGGCATTCGCGCTCTACCAATGCTCACCCCACACTCTGCGCATGCGCCTGCACAGCTCTGGCGTGATGAACGCAAGTGGCGATGACGTACTGAGTTTCGCCTTCTGTGTTTACCTCATCGCACTCACCTGCCACTTTCTATGGCTGGCGCCGGTGCGTGAAAGTCGCGCGTTGCACGCATGGCGCACCCTCGGCGCGGCCATCGGCCATCCACGGCGCGTGGCCCGCGAAGGCATAGACGCAAGCGCCCGGCAAAGCCTGCTGACCATACTGCTCAAAGGGTTCTTTGCGCCCTTGATGGTGCTGTTCCTGTGGGGGTCGTTGTGCAGGGTTGTCGATAACGGCAACGCGCTGTGGCATGCGCTCGCCGGCGGTGAGCGCGATGCCTTGAAGTTGTTCAACGCCTATGGCTTCTGGCTGCTGTTCCAGCTCACCCTGCTGGTCGATGTGAGTTGGTTCACGCTCGGCTACCTGGTCGAGCGCCCGTCCTTGCGCAACGAGATTCGGTCGGTCGATCCGAACGTCGCGGGATGGCTGGTCGCCCTGGCCTGTTACCCACCCTTCAATGCGTTCACGGTGCGGGTGCTGGGGGGCAATGTCGCCGACTTTCCGCAGTTCTCCTCACCCGCTGTGCATCTCACCATGAACGCGCTGCTGCTGGCGATGGCGGTGTATGCCTCGGCGTCGGTGGCCTTGGGCTGGAAAGCGAGCAATCTCACCCATCGCGGCATTGTGTGCCGCGGTCCCTACCGCTATCTGCGCCACCCCGCCTACACCGCCAAGAACATTGCATGGTGGATAGCGAGCGTGCCGGCGTTCACGCTCGCGTGTCAGGCGTCCTGGTTGCAGGGCCTGCAAGTGGCGGGCGCCGCGCTCGCGTGGTCAGGACTCTATGTACTGCGCGCCTTGACTGAAGAAGATCATCTGCGCTCAGTCGACGACGGCTACGCGAAATATT
>JADLGE010000126.1 GCA_020849475.1 Gammaproteobacteria bacterium | reverse complement strand
TCGCCACCCGTGATCTGCACGTCGACGCCAGGACCGTAGGTGTCGCGAATCATATCGATGCGACGATAGACTTCGGGCAGCGGGATATCGTGCAAGGCTTGCGAGGAGGTCGAGAGGTAGCAGAACGCGCAATCGAGATTGCAGCGTTGTGTGACTTCGAGAGCGACACAAGCGACGCCGAATCGTCGACCGAGCGATTGCCACGGGCCCCATTGACCGACACTCTCCACACGTTGGCGCGCAGCTTTGATGGCTGCGCGACGCTGCGCCTCATCCCCGCCATCGGCGCGGGCTCGCCCGAGTAATTCGGGGCCGCAGCTACAACTCACGCGGGTACCATGGCTGCAACTGATGGGCTCGCTCGGCGTCGGCACGATCCGGACCATCGAAGTCGCGCAGCGCCGAGCGCGCGCAGGCAGCGCGTTGCCGCGTTGGGCGAACCGCTCCTCTTCCGCAGACTGGTGCATGTACATGCCATGTCCTGTGTGATGCAGAACATGGCAAGTTGTTACGCCGCGCCCATCCAGAACTCCGAGCCGAAACTCGCCCGACGCTGCCCGCTACCCTCCGCCCTGCTGACCGAGCGCTAGCCGAGGCTGTTCCGCGCGGAGAGGAATCGATCCAGGTCGAGCAGCGCGCGCAGATCCGCGCCCTGGGTGACAAATTCCCGTTCAAGAGGAATGCCAATGCCGTTGGCAATACGATCATTGCGACTGAAGTTGGCTCCAACGGCGGCGGCGCTGCGCAGCGCTTCGGCACCAAGCGTATCGAGCACTCGTTGTTGTATTGCGGCGAGGGCAGCGTTGTCGGTGCCAACCACGGCGTCAGCGAAAGCCAACAGCAGATCGCCACTGGCATCGCCAATGGAAACATCGCGGTCAACGATCGCTCGCAAATTCAGTTCCTTCCCCGAAATCTCGGCGCTCGCACGGAGCACCACGCAATGCGAGGTGGTTCAGTAAAAACAGTCATTCAGTGCCGAAATCCGCGCGGCGACTATCTCGACTTGCACGCGACTTAGCCCGGGCTGGTGTGAGTAGGAGAAATCCATGAACTTGTCGAGCGGCAGGTACTGAACATTACCGCCCGCGATACATCGGCGCGTTTCCTCCGGCACCAGGCTGAGAGCGCGATAGATGAAGGGCTGCGGCCCGGCACTGCCATATACTTGCCGAGCCTGGGGGCCGGCCGGAACGCTGGGTAACCACGCCCCCTCGGCAACCGCCGGCGGTGACTCGCAGGACGGATCGCCTTCGACGGGCGCCATGAACTCCAGCGCGCGGGCGCCAATTCCACGCGCGAATACATCAAGATTGACGACGCGTGAAACCAGGCTGATGGTTTCAACGTATTCGCCGGCCGTCATCCCCGCATCGAGTGCACGCGCAAAGTCGTCGCGACTCAGCAGTCGCGGCGTAGCTGCTACCTTTTCGATAAGTCGTAGCGAATCGTCCGGGAGTATCGATGCTTCCGCGCGCCGGCCGTCACCACCTCGTGAATTGGCACTACGAGCGGCTTGCAGCGTGGCTAAACGCTCTTCGGCGGACAGCCACGTGCCAGGAGCCGCGAAGTGGGCGAGCTCCTCTCGATGCAGCCCATCCGTCGCGGCATCGATGGGGACGAGGGCGTCAGGGTAGAACGTCATATCCGGTGCTCCGACTCAAGGTGGGCCTGAGAGTAGTCAGCGTCAATCGATGTCGTCAAGCGCGATTTCGCCACTAGAAACGCGATGCGATAGCCGCGCGGCGATCGGATACTGGATTTCTGGACTAAATGGTCCTATCTTCGCCACACACCAAGCTCGGCGAAGGCCCAAGGCAGGAGACTCGTATGGTCAGGCTCGCGGATACCACCCCATCACTGCGCCATCATCTGGAGCACCTTGAGTGTCAGACATTCCCAGCGACGCCGTGGTCAACTGGACGTCCACTCGCAAAACGCCGGATTGCGATTGTCTCCACCGCGGGTCTGCAGAAGCGAGGTGGTCGCCCCTTTGCGCTCGGGGCCAGCGACTACCGGGTGATACCAGGGGACACGCCTGGCGCGGAAATCGTCATGAGTCATATCTCGACCAATTTCGACCGCTCGGGCTATCAGCAGGACTTGAACGTCGTATTTCCGATTGACCGGTTGAGGGAGTTTGCCACTAGCGGAGAGATCGGCTCCGTGGCCGATTTCCACTATTCGTTCATGGGGGCAACCGCGCCGGAGAACATGGCCGCCGCGACGCGCGATCTTGCGCGGCTGTTGCAGGCTGACGAGGTGGACGGAGTACTGCTGGTTCCCGTTTGACCATTGTGTACGCGCGCCGTGGGCGGGCTGGCACATTACCTCGAAGCTGCGGGTATCCCGACAACGCAGATCAGTCTGGTGCGCGAGCACACAGAGAAGATCAAGCCGCCACGAGCACTGTGGGTGCCATTCGAACTCGGACGACCCTTCGGACCGCCGCGCGACACAGCTTTTCAGAGTCGCGTACTGCGCGCGGCATTGGCATTGTTTGAACGCGCAGATGGCCCCGTGCTGGAGGATTACCATGAAGAGATGCCCGAGGTCGCGGTCGAAGGCGAGGGTTGGGTATGCCCGGTCAATTTCGCCGCGCCTGCCGTTGAATTGAGCGGTGATGCGGGCTTGGCCGCCGCGTTTCGCAACGAACACAGTGCCTTGGCGACCTGGTTTGACCGCGCGCTCGAAACGACCGGCCGAACCAGCACGGGTGTAGCGGGAATGGATCCCGAGCGTGTCCGTGACATGTTTTGCGAACTGCTGACGGCGGGTTTTGCAGTACTGCCGAGCGTCGGGCGGGAGGCGGCGGACTTGGTACGACTCGCGGCAGAAGACCTGAAGGCCTACTACTTCGAGGCGGCCGCCGCTCAGCCCGGTAAGCCGGGAAGCAAGAATCTTACTCAGTGGTTCTGGCGTGAAACGTCTGCGGGACGGGTGCTGCGGGCCCTGCAGCCGCGCTTCGAAGCGGAGACAGATCCCGATCTCAAGTTATTGGGGCAGCTGCTTCTGGTTCCGCG
>JADLGE010000125.1 GCA_020849475.1 Gammaproteobacteria bacterium | reverse complement strand
GAAGTCTCTCCATCGAGGTGAGCCATTGACCCGAGGCTCTGGGGTGCGCCGGTTAGACGCGATGGCTGAGGGGACCCGCGCAGAGCGGGAGAGGGCAGACCGTGTTGCGTGGTCTGAGATAACGACGTGCCGGGGAGGCCGTCACGTGGGGTCGTCACCTGCGACAGATCCCGATATGCGCGGATGCGCTGGGGCAGAGTGCGCGTCGTCACTACTGGCTGGCGCCGGGTAGTGACGACGCTGTTGGCGCAGTAGAAGCTGCTGACCATTGGCGCAGGCGCCGAGTCTCTGACTGGCGCAGACGCTAACGATGACGACTGAGAGAAGAGGCTGACGAAGATCTCCGACCTTGCGGCCGCCGGCTTGCAGGAGATGAGGCCGGTTTGAGCGCTCGCGTAAACGAGCTGGGCGATGCGTTAACGGGCATCAACCGGGCTGACTCAGCCAGCGTGAAATCCGTTGTGAAAATACTGCCGCAAGAAAGTGCCTGATGGCAAGCCAGGCGCGCGCTTTGTCGATGGAATAAACACGGCCGCACTTCCGTATCGTTGAATTCGAGTCCATCCAGATCCGATCGCGATCACTTCGCGCCACGCTGGCGCCACGGTGTCCGACACTTTTCGCTGCAATTCCGTATCTCCACAGAAGACCGTTGCGTTGCTCGCTATGACAGCGCCGGTCTTTTGAACGTCCGAAAAATTCCAGGAGATGACCATGATGCAGCAGCACAACCATAGAGAGCCGACCATCCTGCGCCGGCCACAGGTCCAACAACGCACCGGTCTGTCGCGCAGTACCTTGTATCAATACATCAAGGACGGCCAGTTTCCGCAGTCCATCGCTTTGGGCCCGCGGTCAGTGGGCTGGCTCGAGTCCGACGTCAGCGACTGGATAGCAGAGCGCGTCAAGATTCCGCGCAACCGTGCTGGGCGGCCGGCGCGGTAAGCACGGTATGAATAGGGAGATCTTTGAGCAGTTCCGCGCGGCACTGGTGGCGCGGGACATCATCCCGCCAGAGCCGCTCATCGCTGATGGAGAAATTCATCGATGCGATGTCGCTGGCAAGCATGGCAAAGACGACGCTTCTTACGTTCTCCACCTCGATGGCTTCCCGGCCGGTGGTTTGGAGAACTGGCAGGATGGTCGTGGGTGGCAGTCATGGCGATTGGACATCGGGCGACCGCTGATACGGGTCGAGCGTGATCACCTGGCGCGGCGGGATGCGGCAGCGCGGACAAAACGGGCTGAGGAGATGGCCCAGACTCAGGCCGACGCGCGCAAGCGCGCGGCCTGGATCTGGGCGGCCGCTCTGGCTGCGACTCCTTCCCATCCGTACCTGGCGCAGAAGAAGGTCGCGAGCCACGACCTGCGCGTTTACAAGGGCGCGCTGGTCGTGCCGCTGCGCGCAGCTGACGGCACGCTGCATAGCGTGCAATTCATCGCGGGCAACGGCAGTAAGCGATTTTTAAAAGGGGGACGGGTCGCCGGCCTCTACCACTTGCTCGGCACCTGCGGCGAGGACCAGGCGGTCGTGTGCGTCGCTGAGGGCTACGCCACGGCCGCGAGTATTCATGAGGCGACCGGGTATCCAGTCGCCGTGGCGTTTAATGCTGGGAATCTTGCGGCGGTGACAAGAACCATCCGACAGACTTATCCCGCGGCTTGTCTCATCGTGTGCGCCGACGATGATTTCGAGACCCCAGGTAATCCGGGGATCAAGCTCGCCATGGAGGCCGCCAGGGAGGGAAGGGCGCGGTTAGCGATCCCGGCCTTTGGCGCCGGGCGCCAGTCCAGCGAGACCGACTTCAACGATCTCCACCGCAAGGAGGGGCCGGACGCCGTAAAAGCGGCGCTCGATGCGGCCGAGGTCCCCGCGAACGAAGCGTTGACCACAGTCGTTGTGAATGGGGAAGGAGCGACCGACTGGTCAGAGCCTGAACCACTCGGAGCACCCATCGACGCCACGCCTTATCCCGACCACGCCTTGCCTGGCGTTTTGGGAGACGCAGTCAGACAGGCCCGAACTTTTGTGCAAGCGCCAATGGCACTGGTGGCCTGCTCGGCCCTTTCGACACTTTCGGTCGCGGCGCAGGGCTTGGTCAATGTTCGACGCGATCATCACCTCGTAGGACCGGTGTCGCTCTATCTGCTCGCGCTCGCTGACTCGGGCGAACGCAAGACAACCTGCGATGCCATCTTCGGCGCCGCCCTGCGTCGCTGGGAGAGTGAGCGACGACAGGACCTCGTGCAGGAGATCAAAAAGTCCGAAGCCGCAGTAGCGACCTTCGAAGCCAAGAAGTCCGGGCTCCTGGACGCGATCAAGCTCAAACGCCGGCGGTCACTGGATTCCACCAAGGAAGAATCGTCTTTGGAAGCGCTACTGCAGGACGCGCCGTCACCGCTAGCTGTTCCACGCCTGCTCTATGCTGACGCGACGCCTGAGGCGCTCGCCCATGCCCTGGCGACCGGCTGGCCCAGTAGTGGTGTGCTCTCAGCGGAAGCTGGTGCGGTATTCGGCGCCCATGGCATGGGACAAGACAATCTCATGCGCAATCTGGCCTTATTGAACGTGCTGTGGGACGGCGGCGAGATGGCCATCGACCGACGCACTCGTCCTTCGTTTGTATTGCGCGGTCGACGACTGACCTTTGGCCTCATGGCCCAACCCGAGG
>JADLGE010000124.1 GCA_020849475.1 Gammaproteobacteria bacterium | reverse complement strand
CAACCCATGCCTGATTGACCTTCCAATCGTCGAAGCGGCGTGACAGCAGGTTCGGCGCCACCGGCTTGTCATGCTCGGAATCCGTGGTCACCCGATAGGGCCGTCGGTACACCGGTCGCAGCCCCTGGCGCTTGAGGCTCTGGCGGATACGTTCACGGCCAACCGGGATACCTTGCTCGTGCATTTCCCGATGTATGCGCGTGTTGGCGCCGACCGAAAATTGAGCCACTTATGAGGGTTGTGCCGACCGAAAACTGAGCCAGGTGTTCAACCTACCCTGCTGAATATTTGAGCAGCAGGGGACGAGGAGTGATCACCATGGACATGATTGGCAGGATTCGGCGCATGAGTCGCCGCGGGAAGAAGTCGGCGCGGGAGATTTCGCGCACGACGGGGCTGTCGCGCAATACCGTGGCGAAGTGGTTGCACGGCGAGGTCGAAGGCGGGCCGAAGTACCGACGTGTTGCGCAGCCGAACAAGCTCACCGCTTTCCACGCAGTGCTGAAGCAAGCCTTGAAGGCCGATGCGCACCGGCCGAAGCGCGAGCGCCGCACGGCGAAGGCGCTTTATCTCGAGCTCAAACACGCGGGCTACGACGGTGGCTACAGCCGCGTCACGGACTTCATCCGCGCGTGGCGCGAGGGCGAAGGTCAGGCGGCGTTGGTCAATGCGTTCGTCCCGCTGTCCTTCGCGCTGGGCGAAGCGTTCCAGTTCGACTGGAGCGAGGAAGGGTTGGTGGTGGGTGGCATCTACTACCGAGTGCAGGTGTCGCACCTGAAGCTATGCGCGAGCCGCGCGTTCTGGCTGGTGGCGTATCCGAGCCAGGGCCATGAGATGCTGTTCGATGCGCACGCGCGGAGCTTCGCGGCATTGGGTGGCATTCCCCGCCGCGGCATTTACGACAACATGAAGACGGCGGTCGACAAGGTCAGGAAGGGCAAGGGCCGGACCGTCAACGAGCGCTTTGCGGCGATGTGCGCGCACTATCTGTTCGATCCCGACTTCTGCAATGTAGCGAGCGGCTGGGAGAAGGGGGTGGTCGAGAAGAACGTGCAGGATAGCCGTCGTCGCGTGTGGATGGAGGCGGGCAAGCAACGGTTCGGCAGCTTTATCGAGCTGAACGCGTGGCTCGGCCAACGGTGCCGCGCATTGTGGGATGAGGTGCGTCATCCCGAGTACAACCAGTTCAGTGTGGCCGAGGTGCTCGAGCACGAACAGGCGCACCTGATGCCGATGACGACACCGTTCGACGGCTACGTCGAGAAGCCGGCGCGGGTGTCGAGTACCTGCCTGGTGTCGGTGGCGCGGAATCGCTACTCGGTGCCGTGCGAGTGGTTTGGTCAGATGGTCAGCACGCGGTTGTACCCGGGCAGCGTGGTGATTGTCGCGAACGACCAAGTGATCGCCCGTCACGAGCGTCTACGCAACAGCAGCGAGACGCGGTACGACTGGCAGCACTACATCCCGCTGCTGGAGCGTAAACCCGGCGCATTGCGTAACGGTGCGCCGTTCGCCGACATGCCGGAGCCGCTGCAACGCCTGCGGCGCGGATTGCTCCGTCATCCGGGCGGGGACCGGGTGATGGCGCAGGTGCTGGCGATTGTGCTCACGGCCGGATTGGAATCGGTGCTGGTGGCGGTGGAGTTGGCGCTGGAGAGCGGCCCTCCCGGCAAGGTCAGTGTCGAGCATGTCATTAACGTGCTGGCGCGGCTGAACGCCGCACCGGTGCCGCCGACAGCGGCGACGTCCTTGCAGGTCTCGGTGCCCCCGCTGGCCAACACGGCGCGCTACGACAGCCTACGTGCCGACAGTGTCGCCGATACGACCGAGGAGAGCCCGCATGACGCGTGATCTGATGGTCGAACTCAAACAACTGCGCCTGCACGGCATGGCCGGTGCCTGGTCAGAGCTGGTCGAGCAAGGCACGAATGCCGGGCTCGATTCGTCGCGCTGGCTGCTCGAACATCTGCTGTCCGCCGAGGAGACCGACCGTGCAATGCGCTCGGTCAACCATCAGATGCATGCCGCGCGGTTCCCCGTGCATCGGGACATGGCAGGCTTCGACTTCGAGGTCTCGCCGGTCGATCGCAAACTCGTCGGCCAGCTTGCCACGGCCGAGTTCACTGCCGACGCGCACAACGTCGTGCTGGTCGGCGGACCGGGCACCGGCAAAACGCACCTGGCGACCGCCATCGGGGTGTCGGGCATCACCCGATTCGGCAAGCGCGTGCGCTTCTACTCGACGGTCGATCTGGTCAATGCACTTGAGCAGGAAAAGGCGCAGGGCAAAGCCGGACGCATTGCACTCAGTCTGCTGCGCATCGATCTGGTGATCCTGGATGAACTCGGCTATCTGCCGTTCAGCCAGGCCGGAGGTGCGTTGCTGTTCCACCTGCTCAGCCGGCTCTACGAACATACCAGCGTGATGATCACCACGAACATGGACTTCGGTGAATGGTCGAGCGTGTTCGGGGATGCAAAGATGACCACGGCGTTACTGGACCGGCTGACCCACCACTGCCACATCGTCGAGACTGGTAACGAATCGATCCGCTTCAGCCGCAGTACGGCCGAGGCCAAGAAGCGCATCAAGGCCCGAGAGCAGACTCGCAAAGGACTCAAGCCAGCGTCAGCGCCGGATGAGCTCTGAAGCGACCACTGACCGCCGGAAACACCGCGGAGGAGGACAACAACGCAGACAGATAGCTACACTTATCCACAGCCGACCCGCCCAGGGTTGGCTTCCACCCCTGGCTCATTTTTGAGTCGGCGCGGCGGCTCAGTTTTGAATCGGCGCCAACAGTCGCCGGCTTAACGACTTCTGTCGGTATCGGCAAGGTGGGATCACCGGACGGTTACATAACTCGGGCCGACAACGACGGCGAAGTCGAAAAAAATAATCCCCAGCCGCGTGGAACGCGACTGGGGATTTCAGTTTCAAACCTGGCAATGACCTACTTTCGCATGGTTGAACCCACACTATCATTGGCGCTGAGCAGTTTCACTTCTGAGTTCGGGATGGGAT
>JADLGE010000123.1 GCA_020849475.1 Gammaproteobacteria bacterium | reverse complement strand
TGGCGAATGGCGCGCTACGCTTGCAGTGCGCCGAAAAGCTCAGTGAAGGGCCACCACCACGCAGCTTCGAACTGGTCTTGTCGTCCACGCTGACGCATGCCTTCATGCATCTGATGGAACGCGCGGTCGTGGCGTCGCAATGGCGCGGCGCGGGAGTGGCGCCAGCCAATGCCGACGACGTGGCCGCAGCGAAACCGGCATCGGGCTACTTGAACTGATCATCGCGAGTGAAGACTGCGGTCAGTTGCGCCGTCGGATCAGTTGCGCGCCCGGCAGTCGATGGGCATGTTGACTGCGAATGACCTCGCGCAGATTACGCTGGGCGATACGCGAATGCTCGCGCATCAAGGCTTCCGCGCGTGAGCCTTCGCGCCCTTCGATCGCGTCCAGCACCTGCCAGTGCTGCGCCTGCGCCACGACCATCATGTCGCGTGCGCCAGCCGAGTTGGCCTGCACCACGACAAATGCCGACGGCGATGCAAAGGGCAATCGGGCAACCCGGTCGAGTTCCCTGGCAATCACCTCGCTGCCTGCCATCTCCCGCAGCAAGCCATGAAACTGCTGGTTGAGTTCGACATAGCGTGACAATGCCTCGTCATCGAGTGCTGGCGGGCCCAGCACCGTGTCGAGCGTGCGAAGGCACATGCGCGCCTCGTTGAGCAGCATCGGCGCGGCGCCGCGCTCGGCGGCCAGGCGCGCGCACAAGCCTTCGAGCGTTCCACGCAGCTCGATCGCGTCCGACACTTCGCTTTCGGAAAAGACGCGCACCGCATAACCGCCGTTGGGCAACGCATCGAGCAGCCCTTCCTGCTCCAAACGCATCAACGCGGCTCGGATCGGCGTTCGCGATACGCCCAGCCGTTCGACAATTGCCAGCTCCGCGATCCGCTGACCGCCGACAAGCTCTCCGTCCAGCACCATCTCGCGCAGACGCAACTGCACCCGCACCTGCGCGCTGGCTGTGGTGCTGGTCCCGGTCGCATCCATCTCGGCAGTGTTCGTGGCGATGGCTTGTTCCATTTTGCGCAGGGCATGAACCAGCGCGGGGTATCCGTGTCGCGCCCAGCCCGCTGGACACGACGCTGACACCCCCGCGCAGGAGCCGCCTGGGTTCAGGCCTGACGCGTGCGCCAGCCCGAGTGGTAATGCTCGCGCGCATCGCGGGCGTACGGCACTGGCGCGACACGCACCCGCACATCGAACTGCTTGTGGCGCTCGACCGTCGGCTTCTTGGTGCCACCGTTCTCCTCACCCCAGACCAGGGTCAACTGGTCACCGTCTTGCACGTCGGCATCGACCACGCCCAGGGACAGCGCGACATGGTCGTTGTCGGTGTAGCCGGTGAACATGGATACGCCGACCAGCTTGTCGCCTTTCATGACGCGGTCATAGGAGGCGGATGCATAGTTGGCATTGGGAAGGTCGAAGTACTTGTAATTGGCGCCCGGCCTGACAATGGAGGCGAAGATCTCAGCCAGGTCTTCGTTGTTCCATTCGAACGTCACCTTCTTGCGCTGTGGCCGGCCGCTGGCGACCATTTTTTCAAGCGCTTCACGCCCGGCGAAATCATGATCGAACTTGACGAAGGGCCCATAACCCAGTTCGTACGGCGTCAGGTAGTAATCTTCGATGCGGGGGGCTACGTAGCTGCCGCCGATGGAGCCGGTGCCTTCATAGCCGCCGGCCGGCAGCCATTCGCGATAGGACCGCATCGATTCGCCGGTATACACCGCCGGCAGCGGCGAAGGAATCCAGCCCGACTCCAGCGTGTTGCTGGAATAACAGCGTGAGCCGACCGCCACGATGCCGAACTCACGTCCCGCTTCGAGGATGATTTCCCGGATCTCATCGCCTTCGGCGTACGGCCCCCACAACTCCAGTCCGGGAGCGCCCGCCATGCCATGGCGCAGTGCCCGCACGGGCCGGCCCTTGATGTTGATGGTTCCCATCGTGAAGAACTTGACCTCGGGCATCGGAGCGCCGTTGAGCTTGTCCAGTATCTTCGCGGCGTTCGGCCCTTGCACCTGGAAGCGGAAATGGCGTCGTGTGACCGCCTTGCCGCGGGGATGCGATGGCGAACGATCGTCACGGATCACGTCAACCTTGTAGCCGCCGGTTTCGGCATGGAACTGAACCCAGTTCACCGTGGGTGCACGTCCGACAAACAGCAATTCGTTTTCGGCCAGATAAAACAGGATGCCGTCGCCGATCACGAAGCCGTCGTGGCTGCAGGGCACCATCTGCTTTGCGCGGTTGGGGGCAAAGCCGGCAAAACTGTTGATGGTGAGGTAGGACATCAGCTTGAGCGCATCCGGACCCTTGACGGTGATTTCAGCCATGTGGTGCGTCTGGTCGAACAACACGGCAGTGTTCCGCCAGGCATGTTGTTCGTCACGCCAGTTCGAGAACTCGGTCGGCACCACCGGGTACACATAGGCACCGATCTGGGAGTTGCGCAACATCGTCACCGGGTTGTCGACAGTGTCGAGCAGGTTTTGCAGGTTTTGCTGGGCCATGGTGGTCGCCTTTCTGAAGCAGGTTGAAAAAGCCGATAGGTTTCAAATCTTAGCGCTAATGTATACAACGATCATACATATGTCTACAGATAAACGCCGAAAAACCTTATTTCAGAGCGAATTTCCATCAGACTTTCAGTTTATGTATACATGACGAATACAGAAACGCACTCTCAGCCTCGGTCCGGGACGGCTCTGCGATCCGCGGTCGGCCGCGTCGAGGCCCCCGCGCCGCAGCGCCGCGTCGTCTGCCTCGCGTGCGTCGACCCCCCGGGCGCCCG
>JADLGE010000122.1 GCA_020849475.1 Gammaproteobacteria bacterium | reverse complement strand
GTCACGCCGGTCACGCGCGGCGCACTATCACAACCTGCTGCGGATGTGGGCCGAGACCTGAGGTTGGCGCGGGCTGCTTTCCCGCCATAGCTTGCAGGAGTAGCTGATGAAGTGCCGTGCGGAACGGTGGCCCTGCATGAACCGAAATGCCGGAGCGGCTTGCTCCAGAATTGTGGTCCGGCATCAGCCAGAATGCGCAACCTTTGGGGCGAGAAGCCTAACCCGTGTAGCAGATGGCTGACATGTGCGGGGTGACAGCGAACGCCGAATTAACGCCGAATCAGTCAGCTCACTCGCGGGCACGCCTACAAATCCGCGGGCAATCCGGCCTCCCGTGCGTCTTTGACAGGCAGACGTCACAGACGAGTGATATTGCCGTCTGAGGGGCACTTTTCGAGTCGGACTAATCGTGGCCGCGCGTTCCCGCGGGAACGTGTTCGACGCGACGGTGTTCGGGCATAGTGGTCCGCCGTGCTGCGCGACGACATCCACCAGATCCCCAGCTAAGCAAGAGCGTCGCGTAGTTGCCGGTTATGTTTGGTCACCGTCGCGCCCCAAGCACCGCAGATTGCCAATGGCGGCCCATAAACTGCCGAACTTCGCTGAAAACCTCTTCATCCTCTGGGGCTCCAAAAAATCCTCCATGGGGCATGGCTTCCCAAATATGTAGATCTGCAACGATACCCGCCGTGCGTAACGCGCGATGCATTCGCACCGTATTCGAAAGAAACAGATCGCGCGTGCCTGATTGCAGAAATGTCGATGGAAAGCCGGAGACATCGCCAAATAGGGGCGAGAGATACGGATGATCCAGTGGTTGGCCGTTGGCGTACAACTGGTTCGCCGCAGTGAGCAGGCCCATCCGATCAATGCCAAGCAAGGTCCGAAAACTGTCGCCCGATTCCGTCAGATCGATTTCAGGAGAAATCAAGATGAGTGCTGCGGGCATGGCGTGACCTTCGTCCCGCGCTCGTAGCAACAGTGCCGCTGCCAGATTCCCGCCAGCCGATGTGCCGTAGACGATCAGATTTTCGGCACCGATTTCCCTTAACAGCTCAATGTATACCGCCAAACAATCATCGAGCGCTGCGGGAAATGGATGATCGGGGGGCATCCGATAGTCGATGGAGATGAGTTCGGAACCAGTTCGCATCACGAGTAACTTTGCCGCGGATCTCACCAGTTCTCCACCCATGTAGATCAGCGCGCCGCCATGAATCTCGAGCAAGACCTTTCCCTCACCGAAAAGACAAGTTGCGGGTCGCGCGCGGACGATAGGTACGCCCGAGATTTTGTCCCAGGTCGCGCTGCAAGCTTCTTCGGGCACATCGTTTAACAAAAGCGCAGCGAGCGTGGCGTTGTGCTCGGCGATATGGCGTCTCCAGCCCTGCAGATCGTGAGGCTCAGGCAGCGGCGGGGGAACTGTTCCGAAACCGGGACCGCTCAGTACGGCTTGCGCTTGCGGGCTGATGGATAGGGGAGGCGGAAATCCCCGAGAACCGCTCGCATCCAAAGGGCTTGCTCCTGAACTATGTGGAAGGGATGCAGAAATGTCGGCGGCGCTTGTACTCATAAGCTGTGTTATCAGCATTGAGAACATTTGTTCGATCCAGAGTAACGAGGCATCAAAGCTCCCGCCATCGCATTTCTAGACTTTGTCCATTTCGTGTATTTGATTGTCATTCTTGAGTATGTGCATGGAAGATGCTCGCGACTATCGTTCCGGCAAGGCATCGCGGCCCGATTCCAAGGAAAATCAAAGCACGAGGCCATGAGCACTGATTAACGAGGTAATACTGGCGCAGCCGATGCCGGTAAGCGCCGCCATCAATGATCCCGCGGCCGGCTTCGGCGCATCGATGGCGGCGTTGTGCGATCTAGTGCTGATTTCCGACAAGGCCTCACTTGTCGAGCCGCACGTCGACAATGGGCTGGTGCTGGACGACGGAATCGCAGTGACTCGTCTCTGATGGTGGGTATGTTGAAAGCGATAGAGCGGGTCTACACCCGCAAACGCATCAGTGCAGAGGATGCCGTCGTGCGCGGTCTTTCCAACCGCGTAGTCGAACACAATCAACTACTCACCGAAGCACGCGCTCTGGCGGCTGAACTTTCCACGCAGCCGCGTGGTGCGCTGCGCGAAAGCAAGCCATCGGTCAACTTGTACGTGCGTCGCAATATCGAGACCGTGCCGAGCGAAATTATCGAACGCCGGTTTGCACGCACGCAAGGGCCAGAGCACGGCGCCGCTGTTGCCGGGCATGATCGTCAAGCAGAAGCGGAGCCAGCCGAAGCCTGATTTCCACATTTCCTTTCATGAGGAACAATGCAGGTGAATAAACCTGACACACCGATTCTCGTCACCGGCGCCACTGGCGCGCAGGGGGGCGCAGCTGCCCGTGCGCTGCTCGCGACTGGCTTTCGGGTGCGGGCTTTGGTGCGAAACCTCGAAGTCGTCGGCGCACAGGAACTTGCACGGCGGGGCGTCGAAATCGTCAAGGGCGACCTGAACGACGCTGCGAGCATTCTCGCCGCTGCTCGGGGCGCTTACGGCGTGTTCTCGGTACAACGCCCTGCCGGCGACGAGCCCGATTCGGAATTGCGGCACGGCTTCGGACTGGTGAAGGCCGCACACGAAGCCGGCGTCACGCATTTCGTCCATACCTCGGTGGCGGAAGCCGACAAATGCACCACCTTCCCCCAATGGCGAACCACCAGCCCGGGGGGTAGGAAGTACTGGACTGATAAACGGGATATCGAAGAAGCGGTGCGTAACGCCGGCTTCGCGAAATGGACGGTCCTCAGACCGGCTTTCATGATGGACAATTTTGCGGTACCGAAGGCGCTGGGCATGTTCCCGCTGCTGAAGCAAGGCCGCATCATCAGCGCGATGAACCGCGACACCCGCCTGCAACTGATCGCCGCCGATGACGTCGGCGCCTTCACGGCCGCCGCCCTGGTCGATCCGGCGCGCTTCCATGGCCAGAACATCGACATGGCCGCCGAAGCGCTGACGATGGAAGAAGCCGCCGCCGTGCTCAATCAGGTATTGGGCAAGTCCGTCACCGCGCAAGCCGTCAGCAGCGAGGAAGCCGTGGCCGTTGGCCGAATGAATCCCGGCTGGGTGGCCATGCAAGAGTGGATCAACGAAGTCGGCTACCGCGCCGATATCGCCAAGCTCAAGAGCTACGGCGTTCCGCTGACCTCTTTCGCCGAGTGGGTCAAACGCCATGCCACCGAAATCGTGGTCGAGGGCTAATCCATGGCGCCCTCTTGCGCAGTTCTGGCCGGGAAAGTCGTTGCCATTACTGGCGTCAGCAGCGGTATCGGTCGCGCCGCCGCTAGACAGTTCGCGGCGCAGGGCGCCAAAGTCGTCGGCATTGGCCGCCTCGACGCGTTGACCAACAATGTCGGCGGCATGTAAATCCCGGCCGTGAATCTGCCGGCCGGTACAGACGGCGAAAACCCTGCCGGCGGCGGTACAGGGCACCGAAATGAACGAGATCCTGGACGCTCCGGCCTTCCTGTGCAGCGACCAAGGCCGCTGCGTCACCGCCACTGCAGTCGCAGTCGACCGTGCACATAGCGCCGATGCGCTGTTTTCAGCGGCGTTGCTGGACGCGCTCTCGGGATAGTGGACCCACCCCACCTCATGACATCTCCATCTATCCAATCGCGAGAAAATCTCATGAAAATCGACAGCAACCTGGTCGCCATCGTCGTTGGCGGCGCATCTGGCATGGGCGCCGGCACCGTTGAGGCTCTGCGCGTGCCGGGCGCGAAAGTCGCCATCCTGGACCTTAACGCCGAAGCCGGCGCCGCCGTCGCGGCTGGCACGGGCGCCACGTTCTTTCCGGTGAACGTACTGCAAGAAGCCAGCGTGGTCGAGGCTTTCGCCGCCGCGCGCAAGCACCAGGGCCAGGAGCGGGTGATGGTCTTCACGCCCGGCGGCGGCAGCCTCAGCCGCACCGTCTGGCGCGAAGACGGCGCTATCAAACGCCACGATTTCGCCCACTTCGAGCACATCGTCAAGCTGAACCTGAACAGTACATTCCTGTGCGCATCGGTGGCGGCGGAAGGGATGCTCGG
>JADLGE010000121.1 GCA_020849475.1 Gammaproteobacteria bacterium | reverse complement strand
GTTTCCGAAATCCACGAATGCGCTCGTACTCACCGCCAGCTCGTTCTACCCTGCGCCTAGTCTTTCACTAGGTTTTTCGGGCGCATGTAAAGTCCAAAAAATTGATTGCTGGGGCTGTCTGTAAGCTTAAAATGCCAGGAGCGATCAAGATGACTAGAGCAGGTTGTTTAATGGGCGGATTCGGCAAGCTATCAGACCTATGCGCGAGTTTGGTCACACAAGTTCGGGTCGCAATGGAAGTTGGGATGTTAGTTGATGACTCTGTTATTGGAGAAGAGCAGACCGATAGAAGCCAGCTGAAGCACGATCCGTTGGAGACGCCAATGTGGGGCGACGCTCCGGGCCGCATCACAGGAAATGGTCTCGGCAGTTTTGAGATCGGCGCAGGCAAGACTCGGATAGACGAATAGCGCATTTTCCGCCGGCCGTGCCCCCGTCGCGCTTTGTTCAGGATGGCCAGCATATCGGCAGTTCAGGGTTTCGGAGGTAGCGCCTTGGTTTCCTGGTCGGGACCGGCGACCGGACTTCCGTCCTTGCCAATGTGCCATTCGCCGGTTGGCTTAACCTTGAGAGGAATGCCGAGTTTCGGCTCGCTCGCGTTTGCTCCGACCGTATCCCAGACCGCTTGGTTTCCGCCATGGTGTGGACTGATTTTTTCGATTCGCACTGAAGTCTTGTAGTCCTCACTAAGAGATCCAGAATCTTTCAAGACTTGCGCCCGACCGGCTTCGATCTTATTTTTCTCTTCCAATTCACTGGCATTGACCCGTTCGGCCACGTCATTACCAACAGCCTGACTCGCTACGGTCGCTTCTTCGATTTGCCGCGCGCCGATCGCTGCATCGTTTCTCGCAACTTGTTTTCGAAATGTATTGCTGCCCAAAGCATGCCCGTTGGCGTCGTGCTGTTCCCGTAACGATGAATTGGACCATCCCAAAGCTGCGGCCGAGGGGCTCGACGGATTCAGTGGACTGTCGCTCGGCACGTATCCTGTAGGTGAATTCCCGCCGCGGGCATAGGAATAGGCGATTTCCGATACCGCGCGCTGCAAGCTAAACGGATCGTCCTCGCGCAGGAGACCACGTTCGGCGAGGCGATGTGCCGCGTAGTTCGTAAAGTCGGTTTGTGTGCCGCTGCTCCATTCGCGCATGAATTGAGATGTGCGGGCAAGTTCGCGCGCGTGAGAATAGGCGCTGTCACTAGTCGACTGCCGTTCGCTGGCCTCGCGGAACGACGAGTCGTAACCGGACGTGGAAGTCGTGCGGCTGCCGCGGGCCCACTGATAGGCCTGGGACGACCGGAAATCCTCCATCAGGGCACTTGCTTCAGTGAGCTGAGCGCTCTCAACTGCTTTACGGGCGAAATCGTAGGCGCTCTGCAAGGTTTGCTGATCTGCCTGTCGACCTTCCGCTCTTGCTAGGGCGCCGATTTGGGTGAGAGGAATGCTCACACCAGCGGAAGCCGATGCGGCGACGCTCTTGCCAACTGTCGAGTCGTCGCTAAGTCCCAGCCGGCGATTTACGTCACGGGCGACCGAGTTAAGGGTCTGGAACTGCGTGGTGGTCGAGCCGCTATCGGACGTGCTGGTGGCTCCCGATCTCTGCTGCGAGCGCTCGTAGCTGTCCTGGATCCCGAGTGCTCGGGTCAGGGCAGTAGCCTGGCTGTGTTGCATTGCCTCGCGCTCGGTGCGCGCCAGCGTCTCGGCTTCGCGAGCGCTTTCGCCTAGGGCATTCGCCTGCCGCTCGGTGAATGTGAACGTACTTGCTAGGCGGCTGAGGGTCGCCTGATACCGGAACACGCCCGCATCCGCGCCAGCGCCCTGGATCGTGGTGCCGTGCGCGTTGGTCGTACTGGACATGTAAGCCGAGGTGCGATTCGGGGCGAGCTGCTGCTGGTCGAATGAAACTGCATCCTGGGTGACGAGCCCTTTTGAAGTGCTCGCGCCTTCGCTTGAGGCAGCGGATTGTATTGCACCCATGCTGGTCACTGCCTGAAACGCCACCTCGCCGCCCTTGATGATGGCGGTGGCAATGACGGGAATGGAAATCACCATGTAGCCGGCTATTGCTTGGTCGGAGATGGCACCGTGATAGATGCTGCTCGCTGTCTCAAGCGACAGACCCTGAGAGCCCGATCCCATTCGGGCGGCGGCAGCCAAGTTGCGGGCGCTGGCGAGGGTTGCGACGTAGTTCAAAATGGCGAAGAGCGGTGGCCACAGCTGAATCCAGACTAAGCTCAGTCCAAAGCTTTTGATCGCGAGCGCGAGTCCCCGACCCTGCGCGAGCAGGAACAGCAGAAACACGAATGGGAAGACGGCATAGACGACCGCCTCAATGACGTTGCGTACCATGGGTAACGCCTGGCCGGCGATGCGGCACATGGTCATGAATGAGGCGTTGGTCGATGCGGTGGCGTTCGCCCGGGACGTGGCCAGCATCACGGCCGCGGGATCATTCAATTTCTGGCCCGCGAGGCTGCTCGTGTCCTCGACGAGGTTAATCATGATGTTCTGGCGGAGCAAGTCAGCCGCACCTTGCGCGGCAGTGGCAATTTGGGTTTTGGCGTAGGCCTGCTCAAGCTGACCGTCGATCACGCCAGGAACCGACGACGGTTCGAGCGCCGGGTTGAGCTGGAACGCGAGAAGCACCTTGGCGCGTGCGACTTCAGCGGGAAGCCGCCTCGCGAGTTGGGTGTAGACATTCGGGCAGGTGTCGACCTGCACCGGATTGCCGTAGGTCGAGAACCGGGCAGGGTTCGGCTCACCCATCAGCGACCAGATATCGGTGCTCTCGGTAAATGTGGACGGATTGATTGTGCCGTCTTGCAAATCGTAGAGCGTGCAATTGTAAACGTAGGCAATTAGGTCGCTGCGTAGCTGCGGGTCGTTGATGTTTGCCGCACGCGAGGCCTGGATCAGCCGGTCGCCGAACATGACCCCGTTTCGTTGGTAGGCGAGTTCGGTTGGGAGTTGCGCATTGGTGTCTGGAATGACCTGAAACGCGGTCTCGAAAAAGCGCGTCATCACATCGCCGACGTGGCTCGTGTAGTGACCGAAGAAAGCGACACCCAGCGGCACATTGCCAACCGCCACCGGCGGCTGGGTGCCGAGCTTGTCGATAATCACAACATCGACCTTCGGCAGGAACATGGCGTAGTAGAGCAGCATGAAGCCCATGAGCCAGCCCCAGCCATGGAAGCGCCCCGGCGTGAAGAGTCCCGCAAATGCTGCGACCAAGACGCCCGTGAGCGCCACTGTCTTGATGAGCCCGAAATAGTCATCGCCGCCCATGATGGCGGCGATGGCATTGAACACGCCGGTCAGAGTATCGACATTGCCGTAGGCGTAGATTTCAAACATCTCGTATTGTCTGACGCGCGCTATGAGCCGCGCGGCGTAATGTTGGCGCCAAAGTCCAGCATGGCTTTGATGGCCGGCGGCATCGCGCTCCATAGCTGCCGTTCGAGGGTTTGAAGGTCTTGTGTCATCGAAGACACCGAGCGGACCTTGGCGTAGGCGGTTTGCTTCTCGGCGAGCAATTGCCGCCGCGCCTCCTGCGCGTTATCTCTCATCGAGTCCATATACTTCTCCTCCATGCCCGTGCGTTTCAACGCCTGGGACAACGCGCTCAGGGCCTGGGTCAGCGCGCGATTTAAGAAGGTTTCGGCGTAGTCAATCGCAATCACATCCTTGTAAGTTTCGATAAGCGTTTCAGCGGTCCCCGATCCTGGCACGGCGTTAGCTACGGCCAACATGCGGTAGACGGGCTCGGTCGTGTTGTTGATAAACCCGATGTCAGCACTTGACTGCGCTGTGCGATTGGCAATGTTGTCCGACATGCGATGGAGACGTTCCGCCACCAGTTGGGTAAACGGTTTGACTGATACCGTGCTGCGGTTCGGATTGAGACATTCGGTGGCATCGTCACAGACGTATACATCGACGTCGATTTTGCCCTCCGCCGCGGAATCGGCACGCCCGAGCAATAAATCGCGCATGCCTGTGATGGTTGGTTCGAAGTAGCGGGGACTCGCGCCGCTGCCGTCGTTGGTGGGCGGGCTCAATACCACGGTGCCGATCACGCTCATGATGAGTTCCTTTTCCTGCCGGCTGATGGCGCCATCAACCCGATTGAGCGCGAGCCAGGTGACGTTGCCCTTTGCGAAGGTAGCGTTGCGGACGGTCGGGTCAGTGGACGTGGCGGCATTCCGTACGATGGATGGGGCATTGGTCGCGCAGGTCACTCGCGCTTCGGCGCGGTCAGTCACCGTGCCCAGATACTGGGAGATATTTGCGCAACCACTCTGTACGGAGTTGTCGAATTCACCGACAACACCGTTGACCAAGGCCTGTGCCGCCTCACAGGAATTGATATTCATCGCATTAATCTTGTTGATCTGGTCTTGCAGCTCGGTCAGTAACTTGTCGATGTCAGGCGAGATGGACTGCAACGCGAGCTTGAAGGCGTAGCCGACGGCATTGGCGCCGATGTTCTGTAGGAGTGCGATGAATTGCTGTTTGTTGATGAACGAGAACGCACCGCCGTACAGATCTATACCGCCACAGCCCGCCCGGAGGCTTGGTAGCTGCGCGTTGAGCAGGGGATAGTTACGGCCAGGTGCGCGCATCATGAGACTCCCGCCGGTGTAGAGGCCCATGGCCTGGCCCCGAAACGCCCCGGGGCTCGTGACGTTACCGAGCGCCCCCAGGTCGTTGAACATCGTCTGCATCTCGCTGTTGAGATCTGCGGACTGGCAGGCCGGCGACACGGCGAGGAGTGCCGTGAGAACCATACTTGTTGCGAAAGCCAGTACGGTTTTCATGGCCGTGTGTCGGACTGACTAACAGTAGTCTGTGGAACGTCTTGCGCCAGCGTCGCAATCCGCTCGATTAGCTCAGATAGCGACATGAGACCGAAGCCTACCGGCTCGATCTGGCGCTTTGCCGGCGCCGTCAGGTACAGCGCGGGCACGGCCGATGGATTCAGTCGTGCAGCGATGCCATTGTCCGGGCGGGCGTCCGGATACTCAGGCAGTACGGCACCGTCGAGGCTCACGGCGAGCACGGTCATGCCAAAGGCCTGCTCGAAGTGCTTCAGGATGGGTGCGAAGCGATGGCAGAAGGGACAGTCGCTTCTGAACACGAAGATGAGCCCTTGTGAGGCCGCCAGATTGCGAACCGTGTCGGCGTCGCTATCTCGTCGCTGATCATCGAAGACGTTGATAGCCATCGCGTTGGTGGGACGCCCGGTTACACCGTAATCGAGGTCGGGCACGCTCCACACGAGGCGTTGCCAGCGCTCTGCAAACCGTGCCGATTTGTCCATCACCCAACGCTGGTAGCGCATATAGGCGGTCAGGTTGTCGTTGGTCGGGTTCATGACCGCGACCCGCTTCAGATCTTCGAGGCGCTGCTGCATAGCCACGAAGTCAGTGAGCGCCTGTTGCTGGCGCGATACCGCTCGTTTCATCGTCGGACGGCGAGTCATAGGGGCAGGGTCGCGGTACCAGAACCAGCCTTCCTGGTTGCGCAGCCAGTAGGTCATTGCCTGGGTCGGTCGCAGCGTGTCGCTCACGAGGTGCGCGTCGGCGCCGGTGGCTTCTGTCGCATGGGTCACGACCAGGCGGGTGAGAGCGAAAGCAATGACGACTGCTCGCACGTGGTTGGCGCCATTCATCTAGCGCGTGTCCGGGAATTGACCATCGCTGCAGAAGCTCAC
>JADLGE010000120.1 GCA_020849475.1 Gammaproteobacteria bacterium | reverse complement strand
TCGAATTCAACGGGGGTGAGAAAGCAGAAAGCGCGGTATTCGACCGCTTGATAGTGGCGGTCGGGCGCAAGCCAAACACCACTGATTTGGGGCTCGCCACGGCCGGCATCCAATGTGATGCGCGCGGCTTTATCGCGGTCGATGCCCATTGCCATACCGGCGTCGGCCGGGTCTATGCGATTGGCGATTGCGTGCGCGGTCCCATGCTTGCGCACAAGGCCAGCGAAGAAGGTGTGGCGGTCGCCGAGCGGATTGCCGGCCAGCAGCCGCACATCGACTTCAACGTCATTCCGTGGGTCATCTACACCTGGCCCGAAATCGCCTGGGCAGGATTGACCGAACAGCAGGCCAAGGCCGCCGGTCACGGGCTGCGCACGGGCACTTTCCCGTTCATGGCCAGCGGCCGCGCACGCGCGATGGGCGATGCCGATGGCTTCGTCAAAGTCATCGCCGACGTCGACACCGACAGGGTGCTGGGCGTGCACATCATCGGCCCCAATGCTTCGGAACTCATCGCCGAAGCGGTGACGGTGATGGAATTTGGCGGCAGTGCCGAGGATATCGCCCGCACCGTGCACGCCCATCCGACCCTTGCCGAGGCCATGCATGAGGCGGCCCTTGCGGTCGACAAACGCGCCATCCATTTCTAGTTTTGCGCGCACCCTATCGGGGCGGGGCGCCCTTGCATGATGGTGCGGTGCAGCGTAAATTACCGCCTCCAGCCGCTGCACCATATGGAAGGAAATCCCGATGCCTGAAGCCGTCATCGTAGGCGCATTGCGCACCGCCATCGGTTCCTTTGGAGGAGCGCTTGCAGAGATCCCTGCCCATGAACTCGGCGCGCAGGTGATTCGCGGCCTGGTCGATAAGCTCGGGCTCAAGCCCACCGACATTGATGAAGTCATTCTCGGCCAGGTGCTGACCGCCGGCGCCGGCCAGAACCCCGCCCGTCAGGCAGCGATTGCCGCCGGCCTGCCTCATGGCATTCCCTCCCTCACCATCAACAAAGTCTGCGGCAGCGGACTGAAAGCAGTGCAGCTCGCCGCCCAGGCAGTGCGCTGTGGCGATGCCGAAATCGTCATCGCCGGTGGTCAGGAAAACATGAGCCTCGCACCCCACGTGCTGCCGCGCTCGCGCAATGGGCAGAAGATGGGCGATTGGACCTTGCAGGATTCGATGATCGTCGACGGCCTGTGGGACGCCTTCAACAGCTACCACATGGGCATCACCGCCGAGAACATCGCTTCGCAATTTGATATCTCGCGCGACGAGCAGGACAACTTCGCGGCCGCCACCCAGGCCAAGACCGCCGCCGCGCAGGCCGCCGAACGCTTCGCCGATGAAATCGTGCCGGTCTCGATTCCGCAGCGTAAGGGCGAGCCGCTGATTTTTGCCCGCGACGAATATCCCCGCGCGGCCACTACCGCCGACAGCCTCGCCAAGCTGCGCGCCGCCTTCAAGAAGGACGGTTCGGTCACCGCTGGCAACGCATCCGGCATCAATGACGGCGCCGCAGCTGTGGTGGTGATGTCGGCCACCAAGGCCGCCAGCCTTGGCCTTACCGTGCTGGCGACCATCAAGGCCGGCAGCAGCGCCGGCGTCGATCCGGCCATCATGGGCACCGGCCCGATCCCCGCCTCGCAGAAGTGCCTGGCCAAAGCCGGCTGGAGTGTCGCGGATCTCGACCTCATCGAAGCCAACGAAGCTTTCGCGGCGCAAGCCATTTCGGTCAATCGCGGCCTGGGCTGGGATCCGGCCAAGGTCAACGTCAATGGCGGTGCCATCGCCCTTGGCCATCCTATCGGCGCTTCGGGCGCGCGTATCCTGGTCACCTTGCTGCATGAGATGGCGCGACGCGACGTGCGTCGTGGGCTTGCCACGTTGTGCATCGGTGGTGGCCAGGGCGTGGCCCTGGCGGTCGAACGCAACAAGGCATGACGCACGCGCTAGACGTGCCGCGCCTCGTTAGAGCCATCGCTAAAGTGCGAACCAGCTCGTCGCACACCAAGTCTGGAACGGGAAAGACCTCATGAACGACGAAGCCAAACGGGTCATCAAGAAATACCCGAATCGCCGCCTCTACGACACCGCCGAGAGCAAATACGTCACCTTGAATGACGTGCGCAAGCTGGTGCTGGAAGGTATCGCTTTCTGCGTCATCGACAAGAAAAGCGGCGAAGACATCACGCGCAACATCCTGCTGCAGATCATCATTGAGCAGGAAGAAGAAGGCGAA
Organism: Gammaproteobacteria bacterium; assembly: GCA_020849475.1. Classification (GTDB taxonomy): domain Bacteria; phylum Pseudomonadota; class Gammaproteobacteria; genus JADJYF01. The sequence goes on along the minus strand of JADLGE010000120.1, from coordinate 22,343 downwards.
CCGCTGTTCTCGACCGACGTACTCGAGCAGTTGATCGGTTTCTACGGCAACTCGGTGCAGGGCATGGCCGGCGACTTCATCAGCCAGAGCCTGAACATGTTCCGCGATCAGCAGGCGCGCTTTCAGACGCAGATGCGTGAGGCCATGCAGAACCTGCCGATGTCGTCGGCATTCGGCGAAATGGCCAAGCAGAATCTCGATATGTGGAAGCAGATGCAGGATACGTTCTTCAAGAACGCGCTGCTCACTCCGCGCAAGAAATCCGACGAGCCCGAATAATTCCGTCGTCGGCGGCGGGCGTTGCGCCCGCCGCTACTTCATCTCATCTCATCGACTAATCAAGCCGCGAGCTGCGCGTCCAGCGCACGCTTGATGCGGCGCGCCTGCTCGCGCAAACCCTGTGGCATGCGATTGCCGAAGGTATCGAAATAGGCTTCGATTTCCTCGATTTCCTTGTGCCAGATGGCCGGGTCGATGGACAGCAGCGCATGCATGGTGCTGCGATCCAGATCGAGCCCGTCGAGGCGCAGCGCCGCGGCATCCGGTACATAGCCGATAGGCGTTTCGAGCGCCGCACCACGCCCCGCGCAGCGATCGAGTATCCATTCCAGCACGCGCATGTTGTCGCCGTAACCCGGCCACATGAACTTGCCGTCGGCATCCTTGCGGAACCAGTTGACGTGGAAGATACGCGGCAGCTTGTCGGACTTCTCGCCGAAGCCGAGCCAGTGCGCCCAGTAGTCACCGAAGTTGTAGCCGCAGAACGGCTTCATGGCCATCGGGTCACGGCGCACCTGGCCCACCGCGCCAGTCGCGGCAGCGGTGGTTTCGGACGCCATGGCGGCGCCGGCGAACACACCGTGGTTCCAGTCCGTCGCTTCGAACACCAAGGGCGCAACGGTCGAACGCCGGCCGCCGAAAATGATGGCCGAAATCGGCACGCCCTGCGGCGCCTCACCCTGGGGTGAGAAACTCGGGCACTGCTTGGCCGACACCGTGAAACGCGAATTGGGATGCGCCGCCGGCCCGGTTTTTTCGAGCTCGTGGATGCGACCCTGCCAATCGATGAGCTCGGCGGGCTTGGCGCCGTCGATGCCTTCCCACCAAGGCTTGAGGTCAGGCGTCACCGCGACATTGGTGAAAATGGTGTCGCGGTCGAGCATGTCCATGCAGTTGGGGTTGGTCTTGGAGCTCGTGCCCGGCGCCACACCGAAAAATCCGGCTTCAGGATTGATGGCCCACAGGCGACCATCTTCTGCCATGTGCATCCACGCGATGTCGTCGCCGACAGTCCACACCTTCCAGCCTTGGTAGGACGATGGTGGCACCAGCATGGCGAGATTGGTCTTGCCGCAGGCGGACGGAAAGGCGGCGGCAACGTAGGTGGTTTCGCCCTGCGGATTCTCGATGCCGAGGATCAACATGTGCTCGGCCAGCCAGCCTTCGGTGCGGGCCTGGGCGCTGGCGATGCGCAGCGCGTGGCACTTCTTGCCCAGCAAGGCGTTGCCCCCGTAACCCGATCCCACGCTCTTGATCAGCAGTTCATCGGGGAAATGCATGATGAAACGCTTGTCGGGATCGAGATCGCCAATCGAATGCAGGCCTTTGACGAAGCGCGGCGACTGTTCGAGATGAGCCAAGGCCTGGGTGCCAATGCGCGCCATGACGCGCATATTGACCACCACGTAGGGGCTGTCGGTAATCTCGACGCCTGCGCGCGCGTAGGGTGAACCATAAGGCCCCATGAGATAGGGGATGACGTACATCGTACGGCCGCGCATGCAGCCTTCGAACAAGGGATCGATCTTGGCGTGACCGTCGGCGGGCGCCATCCAGTTGTTGTTCGGGCCGGCATCGGTGGCGTCCGGCGTGCACACGAACGTCAGGTGTTCGACGCGTGCCACGTCCTGCGGGTTGGAGCGATGCAGAAAGCAGTTGGGATGGGTGTCTTCGTTAAGGCGAATCAGGTCGCCGGTGCCCAGCATGAGTTCGGTGAGGGCGGCGTTCTCCTGGTCCGAACCATCACACCAGTGAATACGGTCAGGCTGGGTCAGCTTGGCGACTGAATCGACCCATGCCGCCAAATCGGCACTTTTAGTCATTGATGAAACTCCGAGTAGCAAAATCAAGGAAAAGCTGAAAAGCGGTGGGGTCCCAGCTTGGTTGTGCCGGGGCTGCGGATCACGGATTAGTGAAAAGCGCGCCTGAGATGACCGCTGAAAATTGGCCGCAAGTGTAGCCGACCGCACGCGCCGTGTTGACGAAAACTTGTAACGTTTTGCCAACTTGGCACGCAGTGCCAAGCCTGTTTGGCAACCTGCGGTCGGGCCTGCGCCGGGTCGCTGATCGAGCCCACGACCGACGCGCAAATATTTCTCGGACAGCCTTGACTTGAAGGTGACCCGCAACTATGCTGCAATGCAATAATGCTGCGTCGCAATAAATGCGCCGCTCCCGTATGAACACCGGCGCGTAGCGCCAACACCCTACCCAGGAGCCCCCCATGGAAAACAAATTCATCGATAACTGGCAGGAATACGGCAAGAACGCCATTGAAGCCGCCAAGGAGCTCGAAGCCATCAACACCCAGGTCATTGAAAAGCTGACCGGCAAGCAGATGGAATTGGCCAACGCCGCCTTCGAAGCCAGCACCAAGTACGTCAGCTCGCTCGGCGAAGTGAAGGGCGTGCAGGAACTGTTCTCGGAGCAGACCAAGCTTGCCACCGAGTTGAACGAGAAGGTGCTGGAAGCCGCGCGTACCACGGCCGACATCCTGACCGAGACGCGCGAAGCCTATCAGGCTTGGCTGGAGAAGGGTTTCAAGGCCGTCAGCGGCAATGCCGACTTCACCATCCCGAGCTTTTTTCCGCTGAAGGCTGCCAAGAAGGCCGCCTGAGCTTGAATTTTCGAGGCCCTGTCCTCATCTCTGATTGACCTCCCCTCGCCCCTTCGGACTCCGTCTCCCCGCGGACCCGAAGGGGACTTCTTTTCCCCCTCACACGCGAGCTGCTACCCACTCGGCGACTGCCACCGGCACCGAGCGCGGTGACTTGAGTCCGACGTACACGCCAATATGCCCGCCCGGAAGTTCGACTTCCGAGTAATCCTTCGAGCCGACCACCGCGCGCAAGGCCTGTGATGCCGCCGGCGGCACCAGGTGATCATCGCGCGCGTAGATGTTGAGCACCGGCATGGTGATGGCTGACAGCTCGACACGCCGCCCACCGAGCGACACTTCGCCTTTGACGAGCTTGTTGGCTTGATAAAAGTCGCGCGCGAATTCGCCGCAGGCACGCGCCGCCAGTGCCGGGCTGTCGAAGATCCATTGCTCCATGCGCAGGAACGTCGCCACCGCTTCTGCGTCGCCCAATTGTTCAAGGAAACGTAGGTATTTCTGCTGGATCAGGCGATAGGGTTTCAACGACAGGAACAGTGCGTTGAGGAAATCGCCATTGACGTTGCCACAGCTCTTCAACAGCGAATCGACATCGATGTGGCGCACGAAATGACTGAGCATGTCCTGCGGCGTGTGGAAATCGATGGGTGTAACGGTCGTAATCAAACGCTCGACCTTGTGCGGATGAAGCGCCGCATAGCAGGTGCTCAAGGTGCCGCCCTGACAGATGCCAAGCACAGACAACGCGTCGCGCGCCAAAAGCTGGCGTAGGTGCTCGACACAGGCATCGATGTAACGATTGACGTAGTCATCGAGCCCCAACAACCGATCGGCGCCTCCGGGATAGCCCCAGTCGATGAGATACACATCGAAGCCGCGCGCCATCAGCGCAGCTATCAAGGAGCGTCCGGCCTGCAGATCCGCCATTTCCGGGCGATTCACCAGCGCATAGACAATCATGAGTGGCATGCCTGTGCGTGGCGCGGCGCGTTCGCCATAGCGGTACAAGCGCACACCGTCGATTTCAAAGATGCTCGCACGCGGCGTCGCGCCGACGGTGACGCCGCCTACCCGCCGCAGAACGCCGAGTCCGCTGCGCAGGCTTTTTTCAAAGGCGGCCAACTCCTCGCGGACCGCTGCTTCATGTAATTCAAGTCGCGGCACGGGCGTCTACTTGTTGGCGTCGAGAATATGGCCGATGTCGAAGTCGCCCCGCGCCGCCTTGCGTGGGCGTGGCGGCTTTGATCTGGCGGGCGTCGCGGCGGCGTTGTTCATGGTGTTCGCGGGTGCAGGCTTCGAACGCGCAGGCGCGGCTTTTTTCCCATTGGCCGATGTTGCCCTCGCGACAGACTGTCGACCTGGCGGCCGTCCAGGCGCCGCAGGCGACGCTTCAGCACGCGGCTGTGCGTGCGCGGCCCGCAGAGCATCCAGCTCGCGCTGCATGGCCTGCTGACGCTCGAGCAAGGCATCGATTTCTTCGCGCCCAGGTGCATCAAACAAGGCCGACAGGCGCCCACCAAGCTTGCGTACCGCGAGCCGCAGCGCACTGCCGCTATCGACCCAGGCCGCGAAATCCCGCGCATATCGTTCGCTCATCACGCGTTCGAAATAGGCGGCCTCCGCCTGGTCTATCCACAGGTCATACAGTGCGCGCACCGTGCGTATGGGGGGGCCGGTGTGATCTTCGAGCGCACTCGCTAGACGCAGCAGCGCGGCACGGGTGACCAGACGATAGTGTTCGTCGATGAGCGAGCGTGCATGGCGCTCGTTGAGCGCGGCAGCCTGCACGGCTTTCAGCATCTCCTGCCACTCGCGTTGCGGCCCGATGGACGGCAGCGCCAGTATTTCCTGCGCCCAGCTCTGACCGGTGGCCGACCATTGCAGCCAGGCCTGGCCGGCGCCGGCATCGGGAAACACGCCCAGCAATGCGCGCGGCGCGCTGGCCAGCACCGCGTTCAGGAAATCGTTGTCGTTGACGGCGCCGCCCTGGCCCGCGGCGCTGAGCAACATCTCGACGAAGCGGCGCGCGAAATCCTCGCCGCCGCTCTGCTTCAGCATTGCCTGAATCGCGCGCGCGAAGCTCTGGAACGCATCGCCCAGACGGTGGGCCGCATCCGGTGCGAAAGCTTGGCCGCTGCCCGCTTTGAATCCTCTGCTCGCGCTCTCGGTCCACTCGCGCCAGGCTTTCACCCAGGGCAATTCATCACCGCCACTCACGGCGCGTCTCGCGACGCGCACTGCGAGCTGTTGCGCGGAAGATTGCTATTGATTGGCACGATGGCTGACGAGGTCGTCCACCACCGCCGGATCGGCAAGCGTGGTGGTGTCGCCGAGGTTGTCGAGTTCATTGGCCGCGACCTTGCGCAGTATGCGACGCATAATCTTGCCGGAACGTGTCTTGGGCAGACCCGGCGCCCACTGAATGACATCGGGTGTGGCGATGGCGCCGATCTCAGTACGCACGTGCTGCACCAGTTCCTTGCGCAACTCTTCGCTAGGCGTGACGTGGTGCATGAGTGTCACGTAGGCGTAGATGCCTTGGCCCTTGATGGCGTGCGGATAGCCCACCACCGCCGCTTCCGACACCGCCGGATGCAACACCAGCGCACTCTCCACTTCCGCCGTGCCGAGGCGATGACCGGAGACATTGATGACGTCGTCGACGCGACCGGTAATCCAGTAATAGCCGTCTTCATCACGACGCGCGCCATCACCGGTGAAGTAGCGCCCCGGAAACATTTTGAAATAGGTTTCCATGAAGCGCTCGTGATCGCCGTAAACCGTGCGCATCTGGCCTGGCCACGAATGTTTGATGACCAGCGAACCGGAGGTCGCGCCTTCGAGCTCGCGCCCTTGATCATCGACCAGCGCCGGCTCCACACCGAAGAACGGCAAGGTGGCTGAACCTGGCTTCAGGCGCCGCGCGCCGGGTAGCGGGGTGATGAGAATGCCGCCGGTTTCCGTCTGCCACCAGGTATCGACTATCGGGCAACGGCCGTCGCCGACCACGTTGTAGTACCACTCCCAGGCTTCGGGATTGATCGGCTCGCCGACGCTGCCGAGGATGCGCAGACTTGAGCGACTGTACTTGGTGACAAAGGCATCGCCCTGGCCCATCAACGCACGCAGCGCCGTTGGCGCGGTGTAGAAGATATTGACCTGGTGTTTGTCGATGACCTGCCAAAAGCGGCCCGCATCGGGATAGGTAGGCACGCCTTCGAACATCACCGAGGTCGCGCCGTTGGCGAGCGGTCCGTAGACGATATAGGAATGACCGGTCACCCAGCCAACGTCGGCCGTGCACCAGTAGACATCACCTTCGTGATAATCGAACACGTACTTGTGGGTCATTGCGACGTGCAGCAGATAACCGCCAGTGGTGTGCAACACGCCCTTGGGCTTGCCTGTCGAGCCTGAGGTATAAAGAATGAACAGTGGATCTTCGGCATCCATGGAGGTCGGCGGGCAATCCTCCGACGCGCTCGCCATGCACTCGTGATACCAGTAGTCGCGACCGGCGGTCCAGGCGATGGCGGCGCCGGTATGGCGCACCACGATCACTGACTTCACGCATTCACATGCCTCAAGCGCCTTGTCGGCGTTGGCCTTCAAGGGCACGCCACGGCCACCGCGCAGACCCTCGTCGGCGGTGATCAGGGCCACGCAATCAGAATCGAGAATGCGGTCTTTCAGTGCATCGGGTGAAAAGCCACCGAACACCACCGAGTGCACCGCGCCGATGCGCGCACAGGCCAGCATCGCCACCAGCGCTTCGGGGATCATCGGCATGTAGATGGACACGCGATCGCCCTTCGCCACGCCGCGCGCCTTCAGCACATTGGCAAAGCGGCACACCTCGCCGTGCAGTTCGCGATAGCTGATGTGCTTGTGCGCGGCCGGGTCGTCGCCTTCCCAGATGATGGCGGTCTGCTCGCCGCGGGTGGCGAGGTGGCGGTCGAGGCAGTTGTAAGCGACGTTCAAGCGCGCGCCTTCGAACCAGCGGATGGTGGCCGTGTTAAAGTCGCAGTTGGAGACCGTGTGCCAGGGCGCATCCCAGCTCACGAACTTGTCGGCCTGCTCGGCCCAGAACGCATCGGGCGCCTCGATCGAGCGTCGATACATCTCGACGTACTGCTGCTCGTTGATGTGCGCCGACGCGGCGATGGCGGCCGGGATCGGACGGACTTTGCTCTCGGACATGGACGGCTCTCCTCCTCGATTGAGACCCGGCGCGCAGGTGCGAGGCGCGGCGCCAGCGGCAGCCATCGGCACGCGCGCCAGACGCTGCGGACATCGGCGGCGCTGGGAAATAAGGCTTGAAGTTTAACACCGTGGGCGCCGCCCGGCGCCACGCCAACCGCAGAGAAACATCCGTCGTGACTCACCCGGCCGCTCTCATGGAAATCTTGCCCGTCGCCATCGCCGCGGTTGCCGCAGCCTGTCGCGTCACCCGTCACGTGCAGAACCGTCAACAGCATATCCAGCGTCACAGCAAGGATGACATGAGCCCGGTGACGATCGCCGATTACGCCGCGCAGGCGGTCATCGCCCGGCATCTCGCCGACGCTTTCGGCTCGCTGACCATGGTCGGCGAAGAAGATGCGGCGACGCTGCGCGAGGCAGGCCATGGGTTGCTGCGCGACGAAGTGGCGACGGCCGCGCGCATGGCCTGGCCAGCGGCCAGCGTCGATGATGTGCTCGACGCGATCGACCTCGGCAATCATGACGCCAGCGGCGCGCGTTACTGGACACTCGACCCGATAGACGGCACCAAGGGCTTTCTGCGCGGTGGCCAGTACGCGGTCTCGCTGGCTCTCATCGAACACGGCAAGGTGATGCTCGGTGTGCTGGGCTGCCCCAACCTGTCGCAGAACTACAGCCGTTCGTTTGACGACCCCGATGCGCGCGGCTGCCTGTTCCATGCCGTGCGCGGCGGCGGTGCCTGGTCGGTGCCGGCCGATCAACCGACCATGGCAGCGCGCCGTCTCGACGCCAGCCGCGAAGAAGACATTACCGCCATGCGTGTCTGTGAATCGGTCGAAGCCGCCCATTCGCGCATCGACGACACCGGTCGCATCGTCGAATACCTGGCCGCGCGCGGCACGCCGGCGCGGCTCGACAGCCAATGCAAATATGCGGTGGTGGCGCGCGGCCAGGCCGAGGCTTACCTGCGCCTGCCGACGCGGCGCGATTACGTGGAGAAGATCTGGGATCACGCCGCCGGCATGATCATCGCCGAAGAAGCGGGGGCGGTGGTCACCGACGTGCTCGGCAAGCCGCTGGATTTTTCGCGCGGCGCGGGCCTGTCAGCCAATCGCGGCGTGATCTGCGCGACGCGCGCCTTTCATGGCCGCATCCGTCAGGCCATCAACGCGCTGGAGTTGTTTCAGGAATAGTCGCGCGCCTGATTAACTGACCGCCGCGAGTCGCGTCTCGGGCACCACGTGATCGAGACGCGACAAGGGGAAGGGCTTGCCCACGCCATAGCCCTGCGCGTAGTCCACGCCCACCTCGGCCAGCACGCGCATGATTTCGTCATTCTCGACGAATTCAGCGATGGTCTTCTTGCCCATCACCTTGCCGACATCGTTGATTGAACGCACCAAGGCGCGATCCAGGGGATCGGTATGCACATCGCGCACGAACATGCCGTCAATCTTGAGGTAGTCCACCGGCAGGTTCTTGAGATAGGCGAACGACGATAAACCGCTGCCGAAATCATCCAGCGCGAAGAAGCAGCCCAAGGCCTTCAAGGTCGAAATGAAGCGACTGGCCTGCGACAGGTTCGAGATCACCGCGGTCTCGGTGATCTCGAAGCAAATCTTGCTGCTCGGCACACGCGCCGCGCGCAGCAGATCGATGACATAACCGAGGAAGGATTCATCGGCCAAGGTCAGTCCCGACAGATTGACCGAGCACATGTCGAAGCGCGCGAATTCCTGTGGGTTCTGCGCCGCCCATTCCAGCAGATGCGACACTACCCAGCGATCGACCTGCGCCGCCAGGTTGTAACGCTCGGCAGCCGGCAGGAAGGCGCCGGGCGGCACTTCGGCGCCATCGCGGTCTATCATGCGAATGAGCACTTCGTAGTGTTCATAACGGTTGCGCGGGCCGACCACCGGCACGATGGGTTGCACGTAAAGACGGAACTGGTCTGATTCGAGCGCGGCCTGAATCTTGGTCACCCACTGCATTTCGCCGTGACGCTTGGCGAGCTCCTCGTCGTCGCGCAGGTAAGTGTGCACGCGATTGCGCCCGAGATCCTTGGCCGCGTAACACGCCGTGTCGGCCTGCTGCAGCACCTCGGTGACGCTCGCCGAATCGCGATTGATGGGCACGAGGCCGATACTCACGCCCACGCGAAAGCGCTTGTCGTCCCACACGAACTGGAAGTCTTCGATGGCGGCGCGAAAGCTCTCGGCCACGCGCTGACTCTGGGCCAATGGACAGTTCTCCATCAGCAAGCCGAATTCATCGCCGCCGAGTCGCGCGATGGTGTCGCTGGCGCGCACCTTGGCACGCAGCACGTTCGCCACCTGGCGCAGCAGTTCATCGCCGGCGATATGCCCGCAGGTATCGTTGATGACCTTGAACTGGTCGAGATCGAGATAGCAGATGGCGTGTTCCTTGCCATTGCGCCACGTCCCTTCAAGAGCGTATTCGATGCGTGCCTCGAACTCGCGGCGATTGACCAGGCCGGTCAGGGCATCGTGGGTGGCCTGGTAGGACAATTCCTTCGACAGCTGATGGGCTTCGGTGATGTCCTGAATCTGGCCAATCGCGTATTGGTAGCGACCGGCGGGGTCGCGCACCGCAGACACATGACACAGCACCCAGATCGGATGCCCGTCGCGATGCACGTAGCGCTTTTCAATCTGGTAGCGGTCGATCTGTCCCGCCACCAGCTCATGATATTGGTAGAGTCCGGTTTCACGATCATCCGGATGGGAGATCTCGCGCAGGGCCGTGCCGGTCATGGTGTCGGGCGCGTAGCCCAGCATGCTTTGGAAGGCCTGGTTGGCATGCTGAATCTGGCGCGCTTCGTTGACGATGATCATGCCGATGGCGGCACTGTCGAAAGCACTCTTGAAACGCTGCTCACTGGCCAGCAGCGCGCGCTCGGTGGCGCTGCGCTCGGCGACCTGCGAAGACAATTCCTGATTGCGCCGTTTGAGCTCCTCGGTGCGCTGTTCGACCTGCGATTCGAGCTCGCGATCGCGCTGCTCGATCTCGGCCAGCATGCCATTGAAATCCGCACACAGCTGTCCGAGTTCGTCGGTCGCCAACACCGGTGCGCGCAGTGCATAGTCGCGCGACTCGCGCACGCGGCGCGCGATCGCGGTCAACCCCATCACCGGCAGATAGATGCCGCGCAACAGGCGCGTGGCGAGCGCCAATGCCGCAACGACGGCGATTGCGGCCATGGCCGCCACCAGTTGCACGTCGTGCCACAAACGCTCACGAAGTTCCGCGAGGCTCACACCGACGGTCGCGCGGCCAAGGCTGTGGCCGTCGAAGACCACCGCCGCGCTGGCTTCGAAATCCTGCTTCAATCCGCCCGCCTCCCACGACGAGGTTTCAAACAGGGCGAAGCCGGGCGCCGAGGGAGTGTCTATGCGTCCCGACACGATGGCGCTGTCGCCATCGAGCATGCGCAGCGCCCTCTCGGCGCCGAGCCGGTCACCGCGCGCAATGCTCGCGCCGGTGGCCAGCGCCGCCATGCGCGCGTGAGCCTCGGCGCGCGCAATCAGCGCGGCGCGGGTAGCGTGATAGTCGCGGTAGGTGAACGCCGCACCGGCCACCACCAGGCCAACGACCATGGCCAGCAGAATGGCGAAACCGAGCTTCTGCTTGATTGAGAGTGATCGTGACACGGTGGTTCGAGGTCTCGCCGGCTGGGGATTGAGATTCGTTATCAGCCATATCGACCGCCCCCCGACAAAACTTCAGCACTTATCCGGCCCGCGCCGCCGCCCCGGTCTTGCGGTCCGCCGTGGCAGGGGTCTGTTAGTCTGCCCAGGCCCTGCGGCCTGGCGACCGCAGGGCAGGTGGCCGGTCTCGCCGGCCCCACTAAAACACCGGGCCGGCGTAATCATGCCGCGCCCCGGTAACACAACGATTGGGAGGGGATATGAGTACGACGGCAATAGCCTTGATTGGCATGTTGATGTGGTCAGTGGCGCTGACCTTTGGGCTGGTGTTCACACGGGTGGCCGCGATCATGAAGGGCGAGAAGGAACTGAACGCCTTCCAGGCCGACGGCCGCGACCTGAACGCGTTTGGCCTGCGCATGACGCGCTCCCACGCCAACGCTTTGGAAAATCTCGCGCTGGCGGTCGGCCTCATGCTGCTCGCCATCGCCACCGGCCACACGGACATCACCGACAAGCTGGCGATGGTGGTGCTCTATGCGCGCATCGCACAGTCGGTGGTGCACATCCTGTCGACCTCAACGCCGATGGTGATGGTGCGTGCCACCTTGTTCAGCGTGCAAATGCTGATCTTTGCCTACTGGGGCTGGCTGCTGTGCCAAGCCCACTGAGCTGACGTCCGCAGAGGCGGCGCTTGCGTCAGCGCCGCCTCCGCGCTTTATTCGAGACCGCGCAGAAACTCCAGCAACACCCGGTTGGTGTCTTCCGGCCGCTCCTGCTGCAGCCAATGGCCGCAGCGATCGAAGACAACCGTGCCGCGATAATCACTGGCCACCTCGTGCACGCGCTCAATGCATTCGGCGCCCCACCAGGTGGCCACATCGAATTCCGCTCCCAGAAAGAACGACGGCACGGTCAGCTTGCGCGCCGCATGGGGCGCGAGGTCGTGCCAGTCGGCATCGAGATTGCGGTAGTAACTCAAGGGCCCGGCCAGACCACTGCGCTCGTATTCACGCACGAAGAATTCGAGATCCGCTTCATCGAACCAGCCCGGCATGACCTTCGGTGTCATGAAACGCTCACGCATGCGCGTGCCATGGGGAATGCACAGGGCGCTGCCGCGAATGAGGGTGACAGGGTCGGCGGCATTGATATCGAAGCCAGCCTCCAGCATGCCTTCGCCCGACACCGAATAAACGATATCGCGCAGCCAGCCACGCGCGTCGGCTTCGAATTCGTCGATGATGGGGCCGAGGGTGCCGAAGTAAGTTTGGTAGAAGTCCTGGCCGGGGCCGGCCAGTTCGGCGTGGTATTCATCCGGCCGCCGCTCGCCGAAAGGATTGCCGGGCAGACCGATCAGGGCGCGGCCGGCAAACGGCACGCTCATGCCCATCACGCCGCGGAATACTTCGGGGTGCAGCCATGCCGAGGTCCATGCGACCGGCGCGCCCCAGTCATGACCAACCACGACCGCCTGCGTTTCACCCAGCGCCTTGACCAGTCCCACCACGTCGGCCACCAGCGGCCCGATGCGATAAGCCTCGCTGCGCCAGAATTTGGACGAGCGACCATAGCCACGCTGATCGACCGCCACCGCACGGTAGCCGTGGCGCGCGAGGAAACTCAGTTGATGACGCCACGAATACCACAGCTCGGGAAATCCGTGCAGCAGCACCACCAAGGGGCCGTGACCCGCTTCGACGTAATGCAGCCGCGCGTCGTTGACGCATGCATAGCCATGTTTGAATCCGTCCATTGCCTGCCTCTCTCGTGATGTTCTTCGATGCGCCCAAGCGCGTGTGCGGCCTCAGGCCAGGAGTTCGTATTCCGCCCATTGTGGTTCGCGCATGTCGTCCTTGAAACGCTCGAAGGACCATGGCCAGGTGACGGGCGTACCGTTCGTGTCGAGATACCAGCTGCGGCAGCCCGACACCCACACGGTGTCCTTCATCGCCTCGCGCAACGCGGCATTGAAGTACTGCGTGGCCTCGACGCTCGGCGCCAGCGCACGGCACTCGCCGGCGCGGATGCGCGCAATGAGTTTCAGGATGTAATCGACCTGCATCTCGGCAATGAGGATGAGCGAGAAATTGCCGATGGGGCTGTTGGGCCCGATCAGCATGAAGAAATTCGGAAACCTTGGCACCGCGAGACAGCGATAGGCTTCAAGAGACTGCGACCAGGCGTCGTTGAGTTTCAGGCCGTCCTGCCCACTGATATTGATGTCGCGCATGAAACGATGTCCATCAAAGCCGGTGGCCAGCACCAGGGCATCGAGTTCGTGCAGCACGCCATCGCGGGTGCGCACGCCCTTGGCTTCGATGCGCTCTATGCCCGCGGTGACGAGCGCTGCATTGGGTCTCTGGATGGCGGCGTAGAAGGTGTCGGACATGATCAGTCGCTTGCACGCCACCTTGTAATCGGGCGTCAGCTTGCGGCGCAGTTCGGGGTCATGAACATTGTGTTCGAGGTTCATGCGGCAGCGCTGTTCGATGCGCGCCATCTGCGTTTGATCACCGATCACGGCGCGTGCGAATGAACTGTTGAACTGCTCGGCCATGTGCCAGAACATTTCAGTCATCTTGTCCGGGTTGGCGCGGAATTCGGCTTTCTGCTCTTCGCTGTACGGTTCGTTGGGATAGGGCAATACCCATTGCGCCGTGCGTTGGAAGAGATCGAGATGCGCGACCTTGTCAACCAGGCCCGTGACTATCTGGATGGCGGTCGAACCGGTGCCGATGATGCCGACCCGTTTGCCTTCGAGTGACACGCTGTGATCCCAGCGCGCGCTGTGGAAGCACGGCCCGGCAAAACGGCCGAGGCCCTCGATGTCAGGGTAGACCGGGTGATGCAGCACGCCGGTCGCGGCGATCACCACCGTCGCGTCATCCTCGCTGCCATCGGCAAACTTGAGATGCCAGCGGTCATCGCCGAATTCCGCCGCCACCACCTGCTTGTTGTAACGGATGTATGGCGCGACGCCGTACTTGTCGGCCGCGCGCTCGAAGTAGGCACGAATCTCCGGCCCCGGCGAAAACATGTGGCTCCACTCGGGATTCGGCTCGAAGGTGTACACGTAGTGATGGGAAGGCACGTCGCAGGACAGCCCGGGATAGCTGTTCTCGCGCCAGGTGCCGCCGAGGGTCGCCGCCTTCTCGTAGATGACGAAATTGCGAATGCCTGCCTCGAGCAGACGGATGCCGGTCAATATGCCGGACATGCCAGCACCTATCACGGCCACGCGGATGTCCCGCGCGCCGTGTGCGGAATTTTTGTTCATGATTGCCCCGAAATGGTTCGCCGGAATCATCGCATACGAGGCCGTATCGTCCAACGCGCGCAGAGACCGGGGCGCTGCGCGACACGCGGCGGCATCGCGCTGGATCCGTCCAAGACTATCCATTACCTTGCCCCCACAGCAAAGAACAATCCCAAGGAGCACCGCGATGGCGTTTACGGCCGACTATGACAAGTTCAAATTTCCGGAAGCCGCCTTCAAGGGCAAGCGCGTTCTGATCACCGGCTCTGGCAAGGATGGTGGTATCGGCCAAGGCCTGGCGCTGGCGGCGGCGGCCAGCGGCGCTGAAGTCGTTGGCGTGCATTTCCATTCGAGTTATCGCGATGGTTTCGACATGGTCGATGCCATGCGCGCGCACGGCGTGAAGGCCTTCGCCATGCAGGCTGACGTCACCAACACGCGCGACCTGTGGGCGTCACGCAGCTATGTCATCGAACAGATGGGCGGCAAAGGTCCGGACATCGTGATCTGCAATTCCGGCCTGACGGAAAAAGGCTATCGCTTCGGTCGCGCGTTGCCGGAAATCGATGGAGAAAGTCGTGCCGAGCGTCGCGCGCGGGTGCGTCGCGAATTCATCGAGAATCTCGCCGAATCGAAACTCGTGATGGACACCAAAATCGACGGCTTCGTCTACATGACCCACCTGTGGGCCGGCGAAGCGGTCTATCACAACAGCCCCGTGCAGTTCATCTACATCTCGTCCATGCAGTCCATCGAGCCCGGCGTCGCGGTGCCCGGTTACGTGGTCGCCAACTGGGCGGTGCTGCGTTTGCCCGAAGTGTTGCGCACCAATCTCGGCAAAGCCTCCAACATGGCCAGCGCCTGCTGCCTCATGCTGCCCTTCGTGCGCACGGGCATGACCGAAGAATACGCCGACAACGCCAAGGTCTTCGGCCGCTGGCAGCCGCGCATGCTGGAACCCTTCGAGGCGGCCCACGCCGTGACCCAGCTGCTATCGCGTCCGGCCGAGGAACTGAACCTCGGCAACTACAAGCTGGCGGTCGAAGGCACGATCGAGCGGCTGTCCCTGAAATGGTCGCAGATCAAGCTCGAAGTCAGCGACGAAGCGCTGGCCTGGAGCGATGCCAACCCCGTCGTGAGCTGAGTTTTGTGGCGGTGGTGTGGCACAACGCCCGCCACCGCCTGTCGTTCTCCTCCCAATTGTGGGATTTCTCGTTTTCCCACCCCGCAAACGCGGCTAGCCTTCGAGTCGCGCGGATGCTCAATGCCACTGCAGCCGCCCGGGCAGCGACCTCGCCGCCCAGCTGACACGCACTGAAGCGCGGCACCCACGGTCATGCACGGCCCGGTACAGCGCACGCCAGGGGACCTGGCGTCCACACAGCACTCTTGAGGGAGGGTCAAGAACATGGTCAAAGCCGGAAACATCACCGTCACCGCGCAATCCCTGGCGGCACTCGACGCTTTCGCCTCCCTGCCGGAAGCGGCGCGCGACAAAATCGCACGGTTGTGCCACGGGCGTCGCTACGCGGCGAATACCCACATCATTCCGCAACGCGATGACGGCCATGGCGTGTATTTCGTCATGAGCGGGGTGGTCAAGATCACGTATTTCGCCGCGCGCGGCCGCCAGGTTTCGTTTCGCGACATGGGTCCCGGCGAAATGTTTGGCGAGTTGTCGGCGCTCGACGGCGATCGCCGTTCGGCCGAGGTTATCGCGCGCAGCCCGACCTACCTCGTGTCATTGTCAGCGGGCAGCTTTCTGTCCGTGCTGCAGGAATTTCCGTCGGTGTCCAATTACGTGTTGCGACGTCTCGCCAAGCTGGTGCGTCTGTTGTCCGACCGCGTGGTTGAAATGAGCACGCTCGGTGTCAACAACCGCATCCATGCGGAGCTCCTGCGGCTGGCGCGCGGCGTCGACCCCAAAGCGGCCGTGGTCACCATCGAACGCATGCCGACCCATTCGGAGTTTTCATCCCGCATCAGTTGCAATCGCGAAGCGGTGTGCAACGAAATCAACCGCTTGGCCAAAATCGGTCTTTTGGAAAAAATCAACCGGCGCAGCCTGCAGATCCTCGACGTGCCACGGCTCGAGCAAATGGTCGCGGAAGTCGTCGAATAGCCCACCCGGCCGCGACGTCAGCCGGCTTCGAAGAGGGCCGGCCTTGTGTCAGGCAGCGCGGCCCGCCCAGCGGCGCGGCCGCCTCACTGTGCATGACAAATGTGAATTTTGTCCGCCTTCGACGATTGCGCCACCGAATCGCATTTTCTGCATCATCTTCGGGCGTCGAGTTTGATATAAAGCAAAGCCCCTGGAACGTGTCCGCCGCGGACATGTCACTCACAACATTCTGACACCGGACGAAGCGCAATCATGGCCACCGATACCACCAAGCCCGTTCCTCCCGAACTCTGGCCCGCCGGCAAATGGACCACCAGCCCGCGGGTGACCATGTCGACCTCGGTCGGCAACGTGGTGTACGAGCTGGCACCGAACAGCGCGCAGTACACCGTCGTCAACTTCCTCGCCTACGTGAACAGCGGGTTTTACAAAAACCTGGTATTCCATCGCGTGATCCCAAACTTCGTCGTGCAGGGCGGTGGCTTTACCGGCAATCTGGTGCAGAAGTCCCCGTTCTACCTGCCCATCAGCCTGGAATCTGACAATGGTCTGAAGAACGTCCGCGGCACCATCGCGATGGCACGGACCTCCGATCCGAATTCCGCCACCAGCCAGTTCTTCGTCAACCTCGCCAACAACACCGATCTCAATTTCAGCTCGACCAATGACGGCTACGCGGTGTTCGGCAAGGTCGTGTCGGGCATGTCAGTCATCGACAAGATAGCCAAAGTCGCCACCGGTGATCGCGCCGGCATGAACGACGTGCCGCTCACCAATGTGGTGATCAAATCCGCGGTCGAGACCACCACTGGCACCATCCACAACAAGACCGGCGTGGTCTCGGTCGGTGGCATCGAAACCGGCGCCACCTGGGATTTCAGCACCGACAAGGGCGCGCACTGGACGCGCGGCAAAACCACCGGCAGCAGCGCGTTCCGCTTCAAGCTCACCGAAGGGCCGTATGAAGCCAATGACATTCTGATTCGCTCAACCGACAAGGCCGGCAACGTCAGCAACGTCGGGCACACCGGCGCGAGCGTGGTAAGTTTCGCCGGCACTGCCATTCTCGGCAGCGCCACTGCCAACGTGCTCAAAGGCACGTCCGGCCACGACCACATGTTCGGACTGGCCGGTAACGACACCTTGAACGGCGGCGGTGGCAATGACGTCCTGGATGGCGGATCGGGCCGCGACATCATGAACGGCGGCGCGGGCAACGACACCTTCATCGTGCGCGATGTCGGCGATATCGTGCGTGAGTTCAGCACTGGTGGCGTGGACCTGGTGAAGAGCTTCGCCACCTCGTTCACCCTCGGCGATTTCGTCGAACGCGGCCAGATCATGTTGAGCTCCACCGCCAACCTGACCGGCAGCGCGCAGAACAACATCCTGTTCGCCGGCGTCGGCAAAAACATACTCGACGGAGGCGCCGGCAACGATACGGTGTCCTACGCGTCAGGCGTGAGTGGCACGCAAGGTGTGACCGTCGACCTCGCCAACGCATTTTTTCAATCCACCGGCGGTTCCGGCACGGACAAACTGGTGTCGATTGAAAATCTGACAGGCAGCGCGTTCGCCGATCATCTGAGCGGCAACGCCAGCAACAATGTCCTGAGTGGTGGCGCGGGCGCCGACACGCTGAATGGCCGCGATGGCCTCGACACCTTGATCGGCGGCACCGGCGCCGACACGTTCGTCTTCGACACCGCCTTGAATGAAGTCAGCAACGTCGACACCGTGACGGATTTCGTCAGCGCCAGCGACGTGTTTGAATTGCACCTGGATATTTTCACCACGCTGCAAGCGACCGGCGGCAAGTTGAACGCAAACAATTTCGTGTCGGGCGCGTCGGCCGTCGCGACCACGGCCGATGAACACATCATTCTCGATACGACCACCGGCTCCCTGTACTACGACGCCGACGGTGTGGGTGGTGTAGCGCAAGTGGAGTTCGCGCGCCTGACCGGCGCGCATGTCGCGGTGGCGACGGACTTCAACGTCGTCGCCTGACCATCAGCTGCGGCGCCGCGCGCGTCGCAGCAAGCCACCCAGAGCCACTGCCAGCAGCGGCAATGTCGCGGGCAGCGGCACCGGCGCCGGTGCCACTACGAGAAACGCAGCGTCGAGATAGGCGTCGTTGTTCGAACCCTGCTTGCGCGTGCCAATGAAATCGAAGCGCACGGTGCGCGTACCCGGCAACAGGAACGTCTCGCCGCGCTGCTCCTCCCACACACCGTTGGAGAAGAACGACGGCAGCGACACCGCATTCAATTGGGCGGAATTTCCTTCGAACAGCGTCACCGTGATCTGGCCGAAGTCGGTCTGTCCGCTGAAGCCCGCTTGATAACCACCGAAGACGAGCTTGAGCACACCGCGATCGATGTCCTGCTGATTGACCAGCCCGGCGGCGAGCAGGTCGACAGTCTGGCTGACCGAGAACAGCGGCGTGTTGCTGCCGAATACGTAAAAGCTGCCTTCGAAGGCCCCAGGATTAGCCGAGCGCAGCGCGGCGTTGCCGGTAGTCTCCCAGCCGGCAAGTCCGTCTTCGAAGCCGGCGTTACCGAGCAGATTGGCGGCGTGGACTGCTGGCGCGGCGAGCACGATGGCGCAGGTCAGCGCGCGAACGAATGATGTGGTCATTTAAGAACCTCCCTGTGGATGCATGGGCGACACGCCCGACGCCTGGATTCTAGCGAGCGAGGATGGACAGGGCCGTCTTGAAGACGAGAAGTCGATCACGCTTAGGGTGATCGTAGACGGGGCGGGAGGGATTGATTCGGCCGCGCTTGCTGCGCGTCCTCACCCCTGCGGGGCGCTGCCGCTTTGCGCCAGCGTCCCATCTTCCTGTGCAAGATGGTCGGACCGAGGGATTCTCATCGGACTCACGCTTCGCCAAATAAGAAAGGCCCCGCTTGGGGGCCTTTCTTATTTGGCGGAGAGGGAGTCCGTATTTGCAGGGTCCAACGCCATCCGATAAAATCCTTTTTGTTTTTTATTTACATATAGTTACGTTGTTATTTCCCCCAGAGACTTCCATTGCAATCCACTGCCATCCCACATATTATGTGGTACGGAATGTGGGATATTCGAATGGCTACCAAAGGCAAGCATCCTTCAAAAGCGCTCACCGCGGTAGCAATCCGGGCGCTCGCAACGCCGGGGCGTTACGCCGACGGCAATGGCCTCTACGTAGTAGTGGACCCGTCCGGCGCCAAGCGCTGGGTTCTTAGAACAGTTATCAAAGGCAAACGTTGCGACATTGGCCTGGGGGGCATCAGTCTCGTGACCTTGGCAGAGGCACGCGAACTCACCGCGCAAATGCGGAAGTCAGCCCGCAGCGGCGGCGATCCACTAGCCGAACGCCGTAAGGCCGTGATTGAAATCCCGACTTTCGAGGAAGCCGCTAAGAAAGTCCACGCTGAACATTCGGGCAGTTGGAAGAACCCGAAACATGCAGCGCAGTGGATAAACACCCTCACCGAATACGCATTCCCGATCTTCGGCAGTAAACGTGTCGACGGAGTCGATACCAATGACGTAAAAGCTGCGCTTCTCGCGATTTGGCAGGACAAGCCCGAAACCGCGAAACGAGTCCGCCAGCGGATCAAAATGGTCTTCGATTGGTGCAAGGCATTGGGCTTCCGCCCTGGCGACAACCCTTGCGACGGATTGACGAAAGTACTACCCAAACAAACAATCCGCGCCGAACATCATGCAGCGTTAGCCTATGCCGACGTTCCTGCATTCATTCGACTGTTGCGGAAATCCGATGCAACCGAGTCAGCGCGCCTCGCTTTCGAGTTGCTGATCCTGACTGCGACCCGGACTAATGAAATTCTTGCGGCCCAGTGGCATGAGTTCGACCTGGAAGCGGCGCTATGGACAATCCCAGCCAGCCGCATGAAAGCCAAGCGTGAGCACCGGGTGCCCCTATCTCCGCGCAGTGTCGAGATACTCAAACAAGCAAAGAAACTGTCAACCGAAAATCGGTTCGTATTTCCGGGCATCAAACCCGAAAAGCCGTTATCAAATATGACCTTCCTCATGGCCGTGCGCCGGTTAGGAAAAGACATCACCGTTCATGGCTTCCGATCATCGTTTCGCGATTGGGCTGCCGAATGTACCAACTTTCCTAGCGATGTCTGCGAGGCCGCACTGGCGCATACGATCAAGAATAAAGCCGAAGCCGCATACAACCGGACAGATTTATTCAACAAGCGAGCCGACCTTATGGCGGCCTGGGCTGTGTTTTCGACATCTAAACGTATTCCCCAACCAGCCCGAAAACACCAGGCTCAAGATCGGGCGCGCTTGCGTCCGATGCACTCTCTATCCAGGAAACACTGACTTGTAGGACGGCAACCGATATCACCGCAATAAGCGGCGCGGAGGTGCCACAGGCTATCTCGCCATGTCAGCTTGTGGGGTTCGTGCCGCCGGTCCTAGCTATCTGTACTCGCGTCGCGATCCAGTCGCCGACATCAGACTCGAGCCAACCTACGGCGCGCGGACCAAGCGGCACGGGTTTCGGAAAGTAGCCGTCTTTCATGTATTGGTACAGCGTACTACGCGATAGTCCGGTGCGCTGCTCAACTTGCGGGAGGCGCAGGATGGCCAAGTGTTGGTGACAGTTCTGACGCATGCTAGTTACTCCTCGAATGCCTATTATCGATCTGGTGGTCGGACTCGCCCTTCCGTCCCCGAACGCCTACTGAACGAGGAAGATTGGCGGACAGGTCGATGGGTCACGAATGACACACAGGCCCTATTCACGAGATACGGAATCGCTTCGAAAAGTGTCGGATGCTGTCGAACTGAATTGGGGCCGTACACCCTGCCATCAGCTTCGGTTGGTGATTTTATCCATAGTGACCGGCACGCCGAGCGACAGTGGACGGCGTCAATCAGGGTGGCCAGCGTGTTGCAATGCATGATGCTGAAAGCGGGCAGACGTCGATCTAACATGCAGGAATCCAGACTTGATATGACAAATCCCCGCAGGGGCGACGTGTCCTTACTTTCGTGGGGAGCTTATGGGTCCGCTTCCGAGCGTAGAGCGCCTTATATACTGCTGCGGCGCGCCAGACCGTTCCCCGCCAGGAGCGGACATAAACAATACGGATGGATTACCTAACGCTTTCGTCCGCATACCGGACACCACTTATTGGTGTATAGGACGCTGTCTGCACGCGCTTCCCAGATATGCCCTTCTTTGCAACAAAACTGCAATTTTATTTTACAGTTCGAGTAGTTCTCCGATAAACATTTCCCGCCACGTTTTATTGCGATAGCTTGAATGTCCCCAATTGAGTATTTTCGATTGGCATTTTGTGCGCAGACAGGGCAACCGGATTTATTTTTGGATCGATTATAAATAGTGGCTTGCCAGCCGTGCCCTTTTCTACAACGCCACCAGACTTTCTTGCCTAAGTGCGGAGTGAAATCTGACGGATTGAGATTTTTGTTTCTTTCTCGATCCCACTCTTCTAATAGTTCTGGATATTTAACAGCCAGATTATTAGTGTTCGTCGCGTAACGACCGTAACAGTAAGGACAACCGCTACCCGCGGCCCTGCTAGCCACTACGGCCTGCCATTCATGCCCTTTGCTACATTGCCAGAAAACTTTTCGACTTGATTTCGGCCAGACCTCTTCGGGGCGAAGGTCCCCATTTCTTTCTGGATGCCATTCACTCGCCAAGCCTGGGTTGAGCACAGCGAGGCTTCTCTCATCCGGGGCTGAGATAACCCGACGAGGACAAGCGGGACAACCCGTACCTTGCTGTGTGCGGCTATTGATGGATACCTTCCATGTATGGCCTTCCAGGCACCGCCACCAAATTTTCTTATTCGCTTGGTGCCTAAAGTGTTCGGGCGATAGTGGCGCGTTCAGGTCATAAGCCCATTGCTTCGCAATTTCAGGCTGCTTATCAGCCAATGACTGCCCCGGTGGAGGTGCGGGCAGGTTGGCAACCATTTTTCGGTATAACTTTTCGTTAACCAGCCCCGGCCCTTCGATGTAAATTTGGAGCTTTAAGCGAAGATCATCCGCGAGCCGTGCGAATTTCAGCACGCTGCTAATCAGCGCGGAAACGGCAACGAAGGCGTTATCTGACCACGTAAAGGAAACGTCGCATTCACTCAGTAGTCGTAACCCAGCTTCCCTTAATCGAAATAGTTGAACACCTTCTGCTTC
>JADLGE010000119.1 GCA_020849475.1 Gammaproteobacteria bacterium | reverse complement strand
TCTGCTTTCTCACCCACGTTGAATTCGACCTCGACGCCAGCGGCCGTGACCTTGCTGCGGGTGACCTTTGCACCGAGGCGGATATCGAGACCCTGCTTGGTCAAAATCTTCAGCGCCTCCTTGCTGACCGCGCCATCGGCTGCGCCAAGAAAATCGGGCAGGGCTTCGAGCACGGCCACCTTGGCGCCGAGTCGGCGCCACACGCTGCCGAGTTCGAGTCCGATGACGCCGGCGCCTATCACGCCAAGTCGCTGCGGCACTTCAGTGAATGCCAAGGCACCGGTTGAATCGACGATGCGTTCCTGATCGACCGTCGCTGAAGGAATGGCCGCCGGTATCGAGCCGGCCGCGATAATCACGTGCGTGGCGCCGACCACGGTCTTGCTGCCATCGGCGGCGGTGATCTCGACGCTGTCGGCACTCGCCAGGCGACCGTGACCATGCAAGGTCGCGACCTTGTTCTTCTTCAGCAAGCCGCCGATGCCTTGCGTCAGGCCTTGCACGATTTTGGTCTTGCGCCCCTGCATGCGCGCCACGTCGATGCTGGCCTTGGCGTCGATGCCGTGATCCTTGGCGTGCGCCTGGATGAATTCGAAATGATGGGAAGAATCGAGCAAGGCTTTGGACGGAATGCAGCCGACATTGAGGCAGGTGCCGCCGAGCACCAACTTGCCCGCGGCGTCCGCCCAGCGCTCGACGCAGGCAGTCTTGAGCCCCAACTGTGCGGCGCGGATCGCGGCCACATAGCCGCCGGGGCCGCCACCGATGACGACGACATCGTAGTTATCCATGGCCACCTCTAAATCTCCAGCAGCATGCGGGTCGGGTCTTCGAGCATGCGACGTATTGCATCCAGACACTGCACCGCCTCGCGGCCGTCGATGATGCGGTGGTCGTAGGACAAGGCGAGGTACATCATCGGACGTATCACCACCTGGCCGTTTTCGGCCACCGGCCGATCCTGAATCTTGTGCATGCCGAGAATCGCGCTCTGCGGCGGATTGATGATCGGCGTCGACACCAGCGAGCCGTAAACACCGCCATTGCTGATGGTGAACGTGCCGCCGGTCAGCTCGTCGATGGTCAGTTTGCCGTCGCGCGCGCGTTCGCCGAAGTCGCGAATGCGCCGTTCGATTTCGGCGAAGGTCATGTGTTCAACGTCGCGCAGTATCGGCACCACCAAGCCACGCTCCGAGCCGACCGCCACGCCGATATCGAAAAAGCCGTGGTAGATGATGTCATCGCCATCGACCGAAGCATTGACCACCGGGAACTTCTTCAGCGCTTCGACGGCGGCCTTGACGAAGAACGACATGAAGCCGAGCTTGACGCCGTAGCGGTCTTCGAAGTCACCCTTGAAACGGTTACGCAGATCCATCACCGGCTGCATGTTCACTTCGTTGAAAGTGGTGAGCAGGGCATTGTCGCGCTGCGCCGTAAGCAGTCGCTCGGCGGTGCGCTTGCGCAGGCGTGTCATCGGCACGCGTTCTTCCACGCGACCCGCCACCGCGACCGCCTGCGGCTGCACATCACGTATCGGCGTCGGCACAGGCACGGCGGCCGGGGCGGGAGCGGCTTTGCTGGTGGCCGCGAGCACATCGCCCTTGGTCACGCGTCCATCCTTGCCGCTGCCGGCGATGCTGGTGGTGTCTACGCCCGCTTCGGCGGCCAGCTTGCGCGCCGCCGGTCCGGCTTGCGGTGCGCTGGCCGGGGCCGAGGCGGGCGCCGGCGCGGCCACTGGGGCGCCGGCGCTGGTGGCAACGGCGTCGGTGTCGATGACCGCGAGAATGTCGTTGGTGAGCACCACTTCGCCGGTTTGGTAGCGAATCTCTTTGACCACGCCGCCTTCCGGCGCCGCGACTTCGAGGGTCACCTTGTCGGTTTCGAGATCGATGAGGTTCTCGCCGCGCTCGACGCGCTCGCCAACCTGCTTATACCAATTGAGCAGGGTCGCATCGGGTACGGATTCCGCCAGCGCTGGCACTTTGACTTCAATGAGCACGATGTTTTTTCTCCCGATTGCCAGATTTGGAGCGCAGGACGCTCAAGCGGATTTCTTTTGTTGGGTCTTGCGCTGCGCAAGGCTCAGCGCTTCTTCGATGATCGCTTGCTGCTGTTCGAGATGCAGCGACGCATAGCCGACCGCCGGTGAGGCTGAATAGGGACGCGCCACACAGGTCAGTTCCTTGTGTTCGCCTATGCAACCGCGCAGGTGCCGCGCCGACAGCAACATCGACCACGCGCCCTGGTTGCGCGGCTCCTCCTGCACCCATACCAGTTCATGGGCATTGGGGTACTGGGCGAGGATGGCCTGCATTTCTTCTTTCGGAAACGGATAGAGCTGTTCGAGTCGAATGATGGCGACGTCTTCGATGTCGTGTTCGCGCCGTGCATCGAGGAGATCGAAATAGACCTTGCCACTGCAGGCGAGAATGCGCGTGACCTTGGACTTGTCCATGCGATCGACTTCGTCGATGACACTCTGGAACTGCCCATGGATGATCTCCTCCAGTGGCGACACCGACAGGCGATGGCGCAGCAGGCTCTTGGGACTCATGACCACCAGCGGTTTGCGATAGGGACGCACCTGCTGACGACGCAGCATATGGAACATCTGCGCGGGTGTGGTTGGATAGCAAACCTGCATGTTGTCTTCCGCGCACAGCTGCAGATATCGCTCGAGACGCGCCGATGAATGTTCAGGACCCTGGCCGTCGTAGCCATGGGGCAACAGCATCACGAGGCCGCAATAGCGCCCCCATTTCTCTTCACTGGAGGCGATGAACTGGTCGAACACCACCTGCGCGCCGTTGGCGAAGTCACCAAACTGCGCTTCCCAGATCACAAGGGAATTGGGTTCGGCGCTGGCATAGCCAAATTCAAAACCGAGCACCGCTTCTTCCGAGAGAGTGGAGTTGATGACCAGAAAGCTCGCCTGGTCCGCCGCGAGGTTCTGCAGCGGCAGAAAGGTTTCGCCGGTCTTCTGATCATGTATCACCGCGTGGCGATGGAAGAAGGTGCCGCGGCCGCTGTCCTGACCGGAGATGCGCACCGGGCAGGCATCGGTCAAGAGGCTCGCGTAGGCCAGCGTTTCGGCAAAGCCCCAGTCGCAGGGCTTTTCGCCGTGGGCCATGGCCAGGCGGTCGGCCAGCACGCGGGTCACGGCGCGATGCAAGGTGAAAGTCTCGGGCACCGTGGTGAAGCGTTCGCCCAGCCGCTTCACACGCTCGGCGCTGATTGCGGTGCTGGCCGCGTGACGCCAGTCGGTGCCGCGGAAGGGATCGAAATTGATGGCAAAGCGGGTGTCGGGCGGCGGCGCATGGGGGCGCGACACCACTTCATTGTTCTCCAGTGCGTCGATATAACGCGACGCCATCGCTTCGGCGTCGCCGGGTTTGATCACGCCCGCGCTCACCAGCTTCTCGGTGTAAATCTTGCGCACGCCCGGATGATTGCGAATGTGCTGATACATGATCGGCTGGGTGGCCGCCGGCTCATCCGCTTCACTGTGGCCATGCTTGCGGTAGCAGATCATGTCCACTACCACGTCCTTATTGAATTCCATGCGGAAGTCGAGCGCGATGCGCGCCGCCATCGCCACCGCCTCCGGATCGTCGCCGTTGACGTGCAGGATCGGCGCCTGGACCATTTTCGCGACGTCGGTGCAGTACAAGGTCGAGCGCGAATCCAATGGGTCGCTGGTGGTGAAGCCGATCTGGTTGTTGATGATGATGTGCACCGTGCCGCCGGTCATATAGCCGCGCGTCTGCGAGAGATTGAGTGTCTCCATCACCACGCCCTGGCCGGCGAACGCAGCATCGCCATGAATGAGCACCGGCAGCACCTGGTTGTGCTCGTTGTCGGCGCGTCTGTCCTGGCGCGCGCGCACCGAACCTTCGACCACCGGGTCGATGATTTCGAGATGTGAGGGATTGAAGGCCAGCGTCACGTGCACCGGGCCGCCGCTGGTCTGGATGTCGGACGAAAAACCCATGTGGTATTTGACGTCGCCCGAGCGCGTTTCCTTCGGCCCCTTGCCTTCGAATTCGGCAAACAGCTTGGACGGATGCTTGCCGACGATGTTGACCAGCACATTCAAGCGACCACGGTGCGCCATGCCGATCACGCATTCCTTGACGCCGTGACGGCCGGCGTCGTCCAGCACTTGATCCATCAAGGCGATGGCCGATTCGCCGCCTTCGAGGGAGAAGCGCTTCTGGCCGACGTACTTGGTATGCAGATATTCCTCGAGCGCGCCGGCCGCGATGACCCGCTCCAGCAGGGTGCGGCGCTTGTCGGCATCGAAATCGGGCTTGGCGCGACACACTTCCAGGCGCTGCTGAATCCAGCGCTTCTGGCTGGTTTCGACGATGTGCATGTATTCGGCGCCGATGGTGCCGCAGTACGTGGTGCGCACGATGTCGAGAATGTCGCGCAGGCTGGCGCGGTCCGGGCCCTGCAGGGAGCCGGTGTTGAACTCGAGGCCGAGGTCGGCATCGGTCAGGCCGTGAAACGCCGGGTCTAGTTCGGCCACGACCGGACGTTCGTATTGGTTCAAGGGATCGAGATTGGCCTGGCGGTGGCCGCGGAAACGGTAGGCGTTGATCAACTGCAGCACGGCGACCTGCTTGGCGGCGTTCTGCGCATCGTCGCGCACCACGGTGACCGGTGCGCCCTTGGGCGCGGCCGCGACCGCGAGCATACGGTTGCGTACTTCAGAATGACGGATGTCCCTTCGCTCTTCGCTGTGATCATCCTGCAGCGTGTCGAAATAGGCGCGCCAGTCGTCGCTGACCTTGCTGGGGTCGGCGAGGTAGGTTTCGTAAAGCTCTTCCAGAAACGGTGCGTTGGCGCTGAAGAGGCATGAAGGAGGCTGGGTCATCGGGGTTCCTTCAGAATGGTCCGAAGCGGTGTTCAATGTGACGGGGACGCAAAAAAATGAGTTCCGGGCGTTGCCGCGATTTATCGGCACAAGGTTTAACGATCTTTGATCAATAGCCCTGCAAAGTCATTAACGAAACTCGCCGCAAGGCGGCCAGGAACGCGCCATTTCAGTGCTTTTTGTTGTGCCGGGCCGCGCCCGCTTCGAAACCATGCGCCTTGCCCGCCCGACAAACGGAACGGTATGCTTGGCCGTTGTTGTCGCGGAGCGGCGGCGCCCGGCGAGTGGCGTGGCCGCGAGTCAGGGTCTCAATGGAGCCCCGACCCTTCTCCCCTACGTGCCGTGACTGCGCGATGGATCAGCCCGGTGGATAAACGTTCAACGCAGGCCGCGACGAAGGTCGACCGGCGACACCGAGGCGCAACCCGAAACCCCGTTTGAATAACACGCGATTGAAAGGACGTGACTGCCATGAAGTCCCCCGTAAGAGTTACCGTGACCGGCGCCGCTGGTCAGATTTCCTATGCCCTCCTGTTCCGCATCGCCGCTGGCGAAATGCTTGGTCGTGACCAGCCGGTGATCCTGCAGCTTCTGGAAGTGACGCCGGCGATGAAGGCCCTGAACGGCGTCGCCATGGAACTGGATGATTGCGCGTTTCCGCTGTTGAAGAGCATAGAAATGAGCGACGACCCCAATGTCGCGTTCAAGAACTCTCAGGTGGCTTTGCTGGTCGGCGCGCGTCCGCGCGGCCCGGGCATGGAGCGTAGCGATCTGCTGGCGGCCAACGGCGGCATCTTCAAGGTGCAGGGCAAGGCCATCAACGATCACGCGGCCCGCGACATCAAGGTGATCGTGGTCGGCAACCCGGCCAATACCAATGCCTGGACATGCATGAAGAGCGCGCCGGACATCGCCCCGACCCAGTTCACCGCCATGACCCGCCTCGACCACAACCGCGCCAAAGCGCAGCTGGCGGCCAAGACCGGCACCGCGGTCTCCGACATCAAGAAGGTCACCATCTGGGGCAACCATTCGACCACCCAGTATCCGGATTTGAGCCAGGCCACGGTCGCCGGCAAGGCCGCACTGTCCTGCATCGAGCGTCCCTGGTACGAAAACGACTACATCCCGCGCGTCGCCAAGCGTGGCGCCGAGATCATCGACGCCCGTGGCGCCTCCAGCGCTGCGTCGGCCGCCAATGCCGCCCTCGAACACATGCGTGACTGGGTATTGGGCACGCCGGAAGGCGACTGGGTCAGCATGGGCATCGCCAGCGACGGCAGCTACGGCATCGAGAAGGGCATGATGTATTCCTTCCCGGTCACCTGCTCGGGCGGCAAGTACAGCATCGTGCAGGGCCTGCCGGTCGACGAGTTCAGCCGCAAGCGTATGGACGCCACCGCTGCAGAACTCAAGGAAGAGAGCGTCGCCATCGAACAACTGCTGGGCTGACGGCTGCGCTTAAGCGCGACGAAAAAGGCGCCCTGGGCGCCTTTTTTGTTGGCCACGTCGACGAGGTTGAACAACGTCGGCGCATTGTAGAAAATCGGGCCGCCGAACCCGGCGAGGCCAGCCAGTCCTGTAAGCACGAGACCATGATCGACAAATACGGATTTCGATCGAATGTCGGCATCGTTCTGTTGAACGATCGCGGGCAGGTCTTCTGTGGGCGGCGCATTGGCATGTCCGCCTGGCAGTTTCCGCAGGGCGGCATCAACCGCAACGAAAGCCCCGAAACGGCCATGTACCGTGAGCTCAAGGAAGAGGTTGGCCTCGAACGCGAGCATGTCGAGCTGCTGGGCTCAACCAAGGGCTGGCTGCGCTATCGCCTGCCGAAGCGCTATATCCGTTACAACCAGCAGCCGCTGTGCATCGGCCAGAAGCAGATCTGGTTCCTGTTGAAGTTTTGCGCCGACGAAGCGCTGTTACGGCTGGACAGCGCCGAGGATCCGGAATTCGATGCCTGGCGTTGGGTTGATTACTGGGATCCGCTCGGCTTCGTGGTGCCGTTCAAGCGCAACGTCTACGAACGCGCCCTGCATGAATTCTCGGATTTCGTGGCCGGTCTGGCCGGCTTTGAGTCTGGCGCGGCCACATCGGATCTGCCGGGCTCGTCCTGAACACAGCGCCGGGCGGCGCTGCCATCAGCATGCTCATCAACCGCCTTTGCGGGTCGCGAGCTCCGGCAGGATGTTGCGCGCCGCGCGGTCACGCACGGTGCGTGCGAAGCCACTGGCAAAGTATTCCGGAAACTTCCACGACTTGATCTGATTCTGCAGGGCTTCGAGTTGCGGCTGGCAGGCGCCCAGGGCGTTGTCGGCGATGCGCCGGATGTCGGGGTCGCTGTCGATTTTGTCGGTGGCCTGCTTGTACACGCAATTGTTGTACTCGCCGGTCGTCTGCATCATCTGCGCGCGCTCTTCGACGGTCATGTCACCCGGCGAACGCTCGCCCGGCGCTTCGCCGGAGCTGTCGGCAAAGCTCGGCACTGATAACAGTCCGAGCGATAACATCACGAAAGCAACAAGCGGGCGCATGGGCGATTCCTATGGGCTGAAAGTGGCGCGTTCCAGTTGCCAGTCCTGGGGGTGACCGTCGACCCGGGTGCAGCCGAGAGGCACGCGTTCACCTCCCGCCGGCGCCGTGCCGACCACCCTTCCCTGGCGATGACCGTCGCCGAATACCCGCATCAGGCGGTAGTCGATGGCGCGGCTGTCGTGACGGTTATAAAGCACTCGCAGCTTGCCACCCTCACTCAGAATCTGGCAACGCCCGTCGGGCTCGGACTCGAACGCGAGAAAGCCGCCAGCCGCCGGCGCTGCTGCCGGGGTGTCGCTGGCGGCAGGCGCTGCGCCGCTCGCGACGAGCAGGCACCAGCCGGCCAGGTATTTGCGCATCAAAGGGCTCATCGGCAGCGAGTGTAAGGCCGTCGACGAGACCGTCCAATAGCGTCGTTTGCTGCCAGTGCGCTTTGCAAAATCATGCCTTGTCGTTGATTTCTGAAATCATTTTCGGTTACTCACAGTTGCTGTGGATAACTTTGTTGATGAAACACCCGCAGCGTTGCAATTCGGCCGCTGGGTGAGCGCTTTTCATTAGATTGGCGAAATTTTCGCCGATCCATCCTAATGCATGAAATTCAGCAAGTTAGGTGATTTCATCGGCTGCGGGCGGCGACTTCGGGACGGCATTTTCATGAATCTGTCAAGCGCCCGGCGCGGTGTGTATAAGCGTCGTCGGCAAAGCTTGAAATGACCGGCCATTCATGATGCGCGCGACCGCTGCGGCGCTTTCGGCCGGCGTTGTCGCGGGCCATGAGCATCGCTCGGAGCTCCAGGGCGAGGGCGGATTTTTCGACGATTTCCCGACAGTTGCAGCGGCATGGGCGCAGGCGGTCGAGTCGAGGTTCCGACATCCACCGTCGTGGCGATGGATGCCGGAACTGACAGGCTGTCAGACCGCGGTCGCGCGGCGGCGCGCGGTAAACAGGCCGCCCAGGGCGCTCGCCAGCAGCAGGGCGGGCGTCGGCACCGGCACCGGCTGGGTCGCGTGCAGTTCGGACAGGAACACCGCGCTGTCCCACAGCGAGTCGTTCGAATCAGCAATCACGACCTTGATGTCATGGCTTGAGCGCGTCGGATCGAGCAGGCCGGTGGCGGTCAGCACCGCGGTATAGCCGTCGAATTCAAACGGTGCGGCCGTCGCGCCGCTGTTGGGCGAGAAGAAGCCGTTGTCGTTCTGGGTGGTGTCGGTGCAGGGAAAGACGCCGTTGGACGTGCAGTTGTCCAGCACCACGAAATTGGTGGGGTCGAGCCGCGCAACGTTGACGCCGTCAACCAGCAGCGCGAAGCCATCGCGGAAAATCCCGGTCCATTCCGGATATTCCTCCGAGGCGAACATGAACTTGGTGGTCACGCCGGTGACGCCGGGTGCGACGGTGAAAGAGAAGCTCAACTGGTCCTTGTCGTAGGTCCACTGCTTGCTCAGCGACG
Organism: Gammaproteobacteria bacterium; assembly: GCA_020849475.1. GTDB lineage: Bacteria > Pseudomonadota > Gammaproteobacteria > JADJYF01. The sequence goes on along the minus strand of JADLGE010000119.1, from coordinate 9,124 downwards.
ACACTTCGAAGCTCGTACCGGTGCCGGTGATATTCGTATAGCCGGATGAAGTGTTGTGGTTCGCAAAATTCGCCGAGCCGGTAGTCAGCACGATGCCGCCGGTGTTGATGACAGTGCCGAACTCGGCCGAGCCATAGACGCGTCCCTGGTTGCTGGCGCCGATGTAGTTGATGGAGCCGGCGTTGACACTGATGCCGCTGTTGGGCGCCAGCCATGCATCGACCAATGCGTCGCCGGTGGAGGATGGCGGCGTGACGGCCGGCGGCGTGACCGGCAGGGGCGGGCTGGCCGGGCTCTCGGTCTCGAGCGATTCCAGCTCGACTTCGGTCATTTCGGCGATGTCGGCGTCATCGGCCTTCTCGGCGCCGTATTGCAGCACGTAGATGTCGTCCGCAGACGGATTGTCGTCGACGCCATTATTGCCACCACCACCACCACCACCACCACCACCACCACCACTGTTGACGCCACCGCTGTTGTCGCCGGCGGCAAAACTGGCACTGCTCATGAGCAGGGTGGACAGGAAAAGCAGGTCGCGAAGCGGGCGGCGGGTCATATCGAAGGTCTCGTTGATTTAGAAGCAAGGTGGTGCTCGCGCCGCATGGCTACGGGCGTCGAACGCAAAGCACGGTTGAGCGTTAATCAAGCGGCGCCGTCGTCAGGTTCATGCCCCACGCCGCGCACTACCCATCTGTGTCATTTGTTGACATTCACGCGCGGAGCTTGCGTCTTGAACAGCGCGCTTGGGATTCCTGCGGCCGCAGCAGGTAGGGGGCGAGCCGTTGCGATTGACGCGCCTGCGTCGCGGCGGGAGCATAGGGCCGAGTAATCCAGTTTCGGCGAGGAGTTCCTGTCATGGCAGGTGGGTGGTCACGCGACGGCGCGGTGCAGGACCAGATCGATCAGAGCGTTGCCGACGCGGTCGAACACGCGCGCCTCGCCATGGCCGGTGGCGTCAGCCGCGCCGATTGCGAGGACTGCGGCGAGCCAATACCCGAAGCGCGCCGTCAGGCGGTGGCTGGCGTGCGCCGCTGCGTCGCCTGCCAGGAACAGCACGATGCGGATGCGCGCTTCCACAGCACCTTCAATCGTCGCGGCAGCAAAGACAGTCAATTGCGCTGATGCGCGCCGGCCCCCGGCCGCCGTGCGGCACGCTCTCATTCATCACCGCGAAGCCGCGCGCATAACCCTACCGGGGACTGGCATTCCTCAGCGCAGACGTCAGGATAGGGCGCTCGAAAGAACACTTGAGGAGAGAGACATGTTTTCCCACATCATGGTCGGCAGCAGCGACATTCCGCGTTCCAAGGCTTTCTACGATGCGGTGCTCGGCGCCCTCGGCGCGAAGCCCGCGATCACCGACGACAAGGGCCGCCTGATCTACATGCACAACGGCGGGGTGTTCCTCGTCACGCCGCCGATCAACGGCCAGCCGGCGACCGGCGCCAACGGTGGCACCATCGGTTTTGCCTGTGATTCGCAAGCCAAGGTCGACGCCTGGCATGCGGCGGGCGTCGCCAACGGTGGCACCACCTGCGAAGATCCGCCGGGCGTGCGCGAAGGCGCCTCCGGCAAGATGTACCTTGCGTACCTGCGCGATCCGGCGGGCAACAAGCTGTGCGGTCTGTACCGCATTCCGTGAAGCCTGCCACTCGGTGACATGTGCCGACTGCGCCCGCCGCGCAGTCTCGCCAGTAGCGCGGTAGCGGTGGCCAGTTTGCCGCACACCGCGCTACTTCAGGGACAGGCTTGACACCCTGTCCCTAAATTTTTCGGATATCCGCTTCCTTGAACAACGCCGCGCAGCCGCTCCTGACCCCGCCTTTTCTGCTCATGCTGCTGACCAGCCTGATTGTCGGCATGTCGTTCTCCACCTATTTTCTGTTGCCGAAATTCCTGGCCGTCGAACTCGCCGCCGACGCCGCCACCATCGGCGGCCTCAGCGCGGTGTCGCTGCTCGCTTCGGTGTTCTGCATGCCTTACGCCGGCGTGCAGATTGACCGTCACGGCCGGCGCCTGTTCGTGACGCTCGGCGCGGTGGTGTTTGCGATTGCCTGCGCTGGCTACCTGTTCGTTGACCGCGTCGGTCCGCTGCTGTGGATATTGCGCCTGGTGCAGGGCATAGGCTGGCCCTTGTACTACCTGGCCTTGTCCACACTCGCCACCGACATCGCGCCCAAGGCGCGCATGGGACAGGCCATCGGCATGTTCGGCGGCGTCATGATCTCGACCAATGCTCTCGGCCCGGCCCTGGCCGAATGGGGCGCCCATCAATTCGGATGGCAGGCGGTGTTCGCGGCGACCGTGGTCGCGGCCTTGGTGGCGGCGGTGCTTGCGCACTGGTTGCCCGACAACCACCAGCCACAGGCGCGCGAAGACACCAGCACCATGGCGCAGCTCATGCGCCGGCCGGGTCTCATGCGCGTGTTGGTGGTGACGGCGATGGTCGGCTGGACCTTCGGCGCGATGTTCACGTTCTATCAGCCGTGGGCGCTGGCCAGCGGCTTCAAGCAGGTCTCGGCATTTCTGGTGGCGTTCGCCGGCTGCGCGATGGTGATGCGCTTGGGTCTTGGCGGCCTGGCCGACAGGCTCGGACGCCTGCGCGTGGCCAAGGTCACCTTGGTGCTTTACTGCATCGCGCCGTTGACGCTGGTCTGGTTGCCGACCCTGGGACTGTTCGTCACCGGCGCCTTGCTGGGCTTGGCGCACGGTATGTTCTTTCCGGCCTTCAATGCCGTCGCCGTCGAATACGCGGAGGAAAGCGAGCGCGGTAAAGCGATGGGCGCCTACAACGGCGCGTTCAACATTGGCTTCGCGGCGGGCAGCTATTTGTTGGGCTATGTCGCCATCGCCACCAGTTTCCCGACCATATTCGTGATCGCGTCGCTGACCTGCATGGCCGCGTTCGCCCTGCTCATGCGCACGGCGCCCGAGCACACGCGGCCGGCAAACCATGCCGCGCGCAATTAAGCGCCGCTACACTCAGAAATCCACATCGCGCGTCTCCGGCCCCATGGCCGCGCCAATGGTGGCGATGATGGCGCCCACGCACATCAACACCGCCGGCGCCGCCGCCGGGCTCACCACCCGCCCCAGCCCTTGCAGGTAGAAGGCGTAGAACGACGGCACGATCACCGACAGGCTGAAGCCGACCCCAAATCCGGTCGCGCGCACCTCGGTGACGAAGCGTTCATTGATGTAAGTGACGATGATGCCCCACGGCGCCGTGACCAGCACGGCCAGCGCGGTAACCAGCGCGATGATGCTCGCCAACGGCCAGCCTTCGGCGTGGGCGAGTACGTACAGCAGTCCGCTGCCGAGCGTGGCGATGAGCGGCCCGAGGATCAGAAAGCTCAAGCGCCGACCAATTTTCTGACCCAGCATGCCGGCGCCGATATAACTGAAGAACAGCACCGAAAAAGTGATGAGCAGCGTGATGCTGATCTCGACCTTGGACAAATGCAGCATGTTCGGCAACAGCGTCGAGGGCAGAAAAATCGTGATGATGTTCTGCGTAGTCCAGAAGCCGGTCATCATCAACAACACCTGCAGTAACTGTCGCCCGGCGTGACCGCGAAACAGCGATGACGGCGCCTGCCTGATCTCGCCGCCACGGGTCTCCTGCGTCCACACCTCCGATTCCGAGACGTGGAAGATGTAATACAGCGCCAGCACGCCGCCGAGCGCCGCGCCTATCAAGAAAGGAATGCGCCAGCCCCACTGCGCATAGGGTGAATCGAGCCCGTCCAGGGGAAACACTGCGAAGGTCGCAATGGCAACCAGGTTGATGGCGACATAGGCGAGGCAGAAACCCGACATCAGCAGGCCTCCGACGAAGCCGCGTTGCTGCTTGTGCGAAGATTCCAGTGCCAAGGGATGGGCGCCGGTATAGCCGCCCCCGAGGCAGATGCCATCGAGGAAGCGCAGGCACACCAGCAACACGTAGGACGCGATGCCGATTTGCGCGTAGCCGGGAATCAAGCCGATCAGCAGCGTGATGATGCTGAATCCAGCCACCGAATGGATGGACGCGCGCCGCCGCCCGATGCGGTCGGCAATCATGCCGAACAACACCGCGCCGAGGGGTCGCCCGAGCAAGGTGGTGATGAACACCAGCGAGCTGAGTAGCGCGGCGCTGCCGGGCGCCACGTTCGCGCCCTGGAAGTAAGCCATCACCGGTGACAGCACCACCACCGGCAGATAGATATCGAACATGTCGATGACTTCGGAAAAGAACGCGCCCTTGATGGCGGAGCGGCGCCGCTGCGCCTGCAAGTCGACGGAGTGCATCGAGACTGAACGCTGACGCATCAAACCTTGAAGCGAAGTCGCGCGCTGTTCAGATGCTCAGGTTTGCGAGCGCGAAATCATCGGGCAGACACACGAACATGAGGCGCGCCGGACCATCCAGCACGCGGGTCAGATGCCCTTGGCCAGCGGTGTCGTCGGCCAGGAACACTTCGCCCGCGCCCCATTCGCGGCGCTCGCCGCCAGCCACTTCCACCTGCAGGCGGCCGCTCAATACCACCACGAACTGCCGTGTCGGCGCCGGGTGCCAGTCCTGGTCGAGACCCACCGGCAGTTCGACGAACAGCACGTTGGCCGCGCCTATCGCCGAGGACAGATGAAAAGTCCAACCGGCGTCGCTGCGTGAATGCGGTAGCGCCACTTCTATTTCGCTGAACACCGACACATGGTGTTCGTTCTCGTGAAAGCGTGTGAGCTTCATGGTGTGTTCCCCTTTGGACTTGGCGCGCGCAGCAGCAACCTTACTTGGTCACGTACCAGACCGCGAGACTGGAGGCCGCGCCGGTCAACAAACCTATCGCCAGGCCCTCGATGATGCCGCGCACGCGCGCCTTGGAATTGGCGCGCGCCAGCATGCGGCTGAAGGACTCTTCGGGCACCTGCAACAGCGTCTCGGCCGTCACTTTGTCTTGCTCGAGTTGTTTCAATGACTGGCGCAGGCTCTCCGCTTCCTGTTTGTTGTCGGAAGCCTCACGCTGCAATTCACCGACAGCTTCGGCGGCTGCTTCCAGCTCCTTGCGAATCTGGTCGAGGCGCGCAATGCGCTCATCGACCGTGGCCGGATCGAGCGCCTGGGTGAGGTCGAGTTCGTAACGCAGGAAAGGCAGGCTGACCGAGACCTTGGAATTGTTCTTGATGGCCGCGATGACGGATTGAATCTGTGACACGCACCATTCCCCTCGAATGCGTCATGGAGTGTAAGCGCGAAACCGACCGCCACCAACCGTGGCGTGCGGGTCCGCCGGGCCTCAGCGCCGCGCGGCCTCGGCACGCGCATGCCGGTCACGCAGCACGCGATGCTGAATCTTGCCGGTGGCGGTGCGCGGCATCGTGTCATCGGCAATGAAGCTGACGCTGCTCGGGCATTTGAAACCCGCCAGGCGCTCGCGACACCAGCGTTTGAGCTCATCCTCGCTCGCGCTCATGCCATCGTGCAGCACCACCACCGCGTGCACGGTCTCGCCCCATTTTTCGTGTGGCACGCCGATGGCGGCCACGTCGCGCACTGCCGGATGCTGGCCGAGCGCGTTCTCGACTTCGGTCGGATAGACGTTCTCTCCGCCGCTTATGATCATGTTGCTCTTGCGATCGACCAGCCAGATGTAGCCGTCGGCGTCGCGGCGCGCCATGTCGCCGACCGAGCACCATGCGCCGTCGAAGGCCTCGGCGCTTTTCTCGTCGTTCTTCCAGTAGCCATCGAATACATAGGCGGTGTTCGAATACAGTTCGCCCACTTCGCCGTCGGCCACCTCACGCCGCGCATCGTCGAGCAGGCGAATGGCGCCGCTGCCGGCCCATTCGCGCCCGACCGAACCGAGCTTTTCGAGTTGTTCCTCGGGGCGCAGAATCGTCACCCAACCAGCTTCGGTCGAGCCATAGAGTTCATAGAGCTTGCCGTTGGGAAACAGCGTCATGATGCCGCGCTTGGTTTCCTGGCGCGCCGGCGCCGAGGAAATCATGAGCTTGCCGACCGCGCTCAAATCATGGCGGCGCTTCACATCATCCGGCAAGGCCAGCAGCATGATGTAGTGCGTGGGCACCAGGGATGTGAAAGTGACGCGCTCTTCGGCCAAGGTGCGCAGCAGCGCTTCGGCATCGAAGCTGCGGCGGTCTTCGATATGACAGGTGCCGCCGAGATGCACGAAGGCGGTGCCGAAGTACAGTGAGTTCGCGTGGCACAGCGGCATCACCAGCAGCGCGGTGTCGTCAGCCGTGAAGCCCATTTCCATGGCGGTGGCCCAGGCGATGAGTGCGTTGGCGCCATGGCTGCGGATCGCGCCCTTGGGTCTGCCGGTGGTGCCCGAGGTGTACATCAAGGCCGCCATGTCATCGGCGCTAACGCTCTCCAGCCGGGACGGAGGTTCAGCGCGTGCAATGAGTTCTTCATAGCGCAGCCATCCGGTGTCGGCATTTGCGCCCAGCGTGATGTAGGCATGAGCCGGCACCGGCACTTCATCGCGCAGGGTGTCCAGCGTCGCGCAGAACTCCTCGCCCGCAATCACCGCGCCAACTTCGGCGTGCTGCATGATGTAGGCAAGCTCACTGCCGCTCAGGCGAAAGTTGAGCGGCACCACCACCAGGCCGGCGCGCGCCATGGCGGCGTAGATCTCCATCCACTCCAGGCAGTTGTAGGCCAGCACCGCGACCCGTGCGCCCTTGGTGAGACCGAGGCCGTGCAGCGCCCACGCAAGCTGGTTGGCGCGCGTGTGCCACTCGCCATAGTCGAGTTGTCGGCGCGAATCACGCACCGCGAGTTTGCGTGGGCGTAGACGCGCATGGGTGGCGACGGCATCGGCGAGTGTGAGAGTGCGGGTCATCGCTGGGATCGGGTCTTTTGGGTGGCTTGTGTGCGCTCGATTCTGGATTCAGACTTCCGCCACGGTCAACCCGCGTAAGCGGGACGTCGCGCGCTGAAACTCGCCGGGGAGAGGAGTGACAACGCGGTCGGCGCCGTGCGTGATGCACGCAGCATCGCGTGCGGCCAGACAGGCGCTCTCCCCAGGTTCGTCCCTTCAAAGGAGGGCGGCCATGACCACGGACACCGCGCGCCGTTCGTGAAGAAATTCTCGGTGATCACCAAGGCCAGTCTGCCCGGCAAGTAACGTGGCGTCGTGGTGGGGAAGTGCGGTGAGTGAGCGCGAGCGACGACCAGCGGCACCCGCGATCACTGCCGGTCATTTCTTTGCGAAATCCACCGTGCAGGCCTCACCCACGCTTTCCAGCCCCACGGCATACACCAGCCGGCCGTAGCCGGTGAAGATGGCCATGCGCCAGCCGAGCGCCATGATCTGCCTATCGGTATAGAACTGTCTCAATTCGTCAAACAATTCCTGACTCACCGAGAAGTGGTTGCCGGCAATCACGTCGGCAAACTTGAGTGCGGCCTTTTCGGCCGGGGTGAACATGTCGCTGTCCAGGAAATTTGGCAGCGCGCGTATGTGATCTTCCGTCAAGCCCTGATCCCTCGCCGAGGCATACAGTGCTTTCATTCATAAACTACATTGATTGTGCAGCGCGACCTTGTGGCGGACGAGCTCGGTCAGTCGAATGCTGACACCGTCGTTGTCCGCCATGATGAACTCGTAATACCACTTGACGAAATTCCGGTACAAATCTGGTGTGTGCGCGAAGTACTGGATCCATTCGGATCCACCGAGCGCGGCATCGCTCTCGGCCATGGCCTTTTGCAGATCCGGGTGGACCTGGTCATAAGGCAGTTTGGGCATGCGTATCATGCCGCTTACCTCCGTTGTTGAGTGTTGAAACCGATGGGACCTGGGTCCCGCCGAAGTCCAGTATCGAATACCGCGAACGTTGGCGTCCAACCCGCAAAAAGGGAGGTCAACGTAGGTACGAATTCATTCGCACATGGGAAAGGCGCAGCACTGGCTTCGAAATTGAATGCGCGAATGAATTCGCAGCTAGCGGGTCAGCGCCAGCAAATTCGCGAGGCTCGGCAGTTCAGCGCGCTCTGGATCAAGGCCATTGCTCGCAAAGAACACACGCTCGACCATGCCATCACGCAGTGCATGCTCGACGATGAGATCGTGGGCGGCGTGACGGCAGGCCGTTTCGCCATCCAGCGCGAGAGCGCCGAGCAGTGCATCAATAGCGGCGGCGAGCGCCGCACGCCTCGCGGTGGACGTGCATGGCCGGCCGTCGTTCAATTGCGCACGCAGTGCATGGGCGGCGGCCTGGGTGTGGACACCGCCTGCAGCGCGTGCGACCAATCCGCTCGCCAGCGTCTCGGTGCCACGCGCAATCATGGCATCAACGGTCGCGGCCTCGGCGAGCTGCACGGCCATGAGATCGAGATGGGCGACGAGCAGTTGTGCCTGTTCGCGCGCCAGTGCGTTGTCGGCGGCAATGGCGGGCAGAATCACTTCGTTTAGAGCGCGGCGCATGGTCGCGAGTCTCAACTCGATGCTCGGCATCATGGTCAATATCTCCCGCGCAGCTTGGTGGCGATGTCCGCCAGGATGAGATGCCCTACCGCCGCCAGCCATGTGAGCAGAGCATCCTGATGATTGTTGCCGGCAGCGGCCACGCGCAGACAGGTGGCAAAGGTATGCACCACTGACTTCCAGGCGTTCAATACTTCGTAGTAGTGCAGCGTGTCGGGATTGATGCTGCGTCCGGACAGCGCCGAGTAGCGGCGCAGAAACTCCTCGCGGGTGAACAGCCCACAGCACAGGAAGCGCTGGCTCGCATCGACCAGGCCAAACAGTTTTTGCGTCACATAGCCGACGTCTTCATGGAAATCGCCGATGTGGGCCAGTTCCCAATCGAGCACCGCGGTCATGCGCAAACTCTGCTCGTCGAACAGGAAATTGCCCATGCGATAGTCGCCGTGCACCAACACCGGCGAATCGCATATCGGAGCATGTGCGAGCAACCAGCGTCGCACCAGGCTCACCAGCGGAATCTGTTCCAGCGCATCCTGCAGCCAGATCTGTTCATACCAGTGCGCCTGCCACAGTGCCGCTTCACGGCTGCCGGCTTGCGGTGCGCTGAAGCTCGGCAGATGGGCGCGCCGCCAGTCGAAGGCATGGATGGCGACGAGGTTGTCGAGAAACTGCGGCGCGATGTGGGCGGC
>JADLGE010000118.1 GCA_020849475.1 Gammaproteobacteria bacterium | reverse complement strand
GTGATGGCGCCTAGCAGCGCCGCCGATGCAGCGTAACGACTCAGCGCCAGGCCGCCATCGGCAATAGGTTTGTCGAGCAGGTCGCCGAGCACCGCGCCGAGTGGTCGCGTGAGGATGAAGGCCGCCCAGAACAGGCCGGTGCGCGACACCGACTTGACGCCATATAGACCACCGAGCACGGCCAGCAGGCCTCCAAACACCAGCGCGCTGCCGCCATAGCCGAGTCCCGCATCATCGGCCGTCCAGTCGCCGAGCGCGGTGCCGAGGGTCTGGGAGAACATGATGGTCAGCCAGTAGAACAGCTCGGCCCGCGGTGTGCTGACCGAGGCCACCGAAACCGTGCCGAGGGTGCGATACCAGAGGCCCAGCGAGGCCAGCACCAGCGCCAGCAGCACACTGGCGCCACCGGCATAGCCGATGCCGAGCGAGCGGTCGGCGAAGTCGGCGAGGGTGGTGCCGACCGTGGTGGTGGCGATGAGCGTTGCCCAGTAAAGCGCGGCATGGAAGCGCCGCGCTGCCATCTGCGCGCTGACCGCCAGCGCGAAGATGACAGCGAATATCGCTGTGCCGAGCAGGTAGCCGAGATCCATCGACATCGAGACCGCATCGCCGGCGGTCTCACCAAGGGTGGTCGCGCAGATCTTGATGACCCAGAAGGTCAGCGTGATCTCGGGTACCTTCGCCGCGCGCACCGCGGCGATGGGCGACATCTCAGATATCGCGCTTGGCGACCAGCGCGCCTTCCTGTTCGAGCTTGCGCACTTCAGCTTCACTGACACCAGCGTACTGCGTGAACACATCGACGTTGTGCTCGCCCATGTAGGCGGCGCGCAGGTCGGGATGGCGCGGCGCTTCGGAGAAACGCAGTGGCATGCCCGGCACCTGGTAGCTGCCGAACACCGGGTCGTGCACGGTGCGGATGGTTTCACGCTCGACCAGGTGCGGGTGCTTGACCGCCTGCTCGACGGTCAGGATCGGCGCTATCGGCACGTGGTGGTTGAAGCCCCAGTCTTCGGCCGCTTCGATGGCGGTGGCGTACTTGGCCAGCGCTTCTTCGATCAAGACGTTCAAGGCGTCGCGGTTGGCGATACGCGCCGGACCGTCGATGAAACGCGGGTCGTCCACTATCTCGGGCCGGCCGAGTGCCTTGCAGAAGTTCGGCCACTGGTTCGGCAGCACGGCGATGATCACATAGCCTTCCTTGCACTTGAACACGCCGAGCGGCGACACCGCGTAGTGATGGGCGCCGCAGCGGAACGGTTTGATCTCACCGCCCGAGGCGGTATGCGCCTGCACGTTCACTTCGTGACAGTGGAAATAGGAATCGAGCAGGGATGCCTCGACGTACTGGCCGCGGCCGGTGCGCTCACGATAGAACAGGGCGCCGTTGATGGCAGCCAGCAGGTGCGTGCCGGTCATGACGTCGCCGATGCCGAGCATGTAGAAATAGGGCGGACCATCGGCCTCGCCGATCATGGACAGGACGCCGGCGTACGCCGCGCCGATGTAGTCATAGCCCGGCAGCGAGGCCAACGGGCCGGTCTGCCCGAAAGCCGATATCGAGCCCATGATGAGGCGCGGGTTGACCTTGTGCACCACGTCCCAGCCAAATCCCAGGCGAGCGATGGCGCCGGGCGCGAAGTTCTCCACCAGCACGTCGCATTTCTCCAGCACCTTCATCACGAGTTCGACCGAGCGCGGGTCCTTGCGGTCGATGGCGATGCTTTTCTTGCCGCGGTTCTGTTGAATGTAATAGCCCGAACGGCCGTTACGCAGATACGGCAGGGCGCGCGACGCCTCGCCATTGGGCGCCAGTTCGACCTTGATGACTTCGGCGCCCATCTCCGCCATGAGGCGCGTGGTGGTCGGACCGGCGAGCGCCTGGGAAAAGTCCAGTACGCGAATACCATCGAGAATATTGTTCGGTGTGGCCATGGTTCCTCGTCCTAATCGGGTGCGCGTGGGGCGGAGTGCCGCACTGTCGGTGGTCTCAAAATGACGGCTCTCGCTTAATTTTGGGGTCACTTCTAAAATGCGTGCGGCCTGACCCACCTCGATGGGCCTCCGGTCAGGGCCGATACTAACCGAGTCGAACGCGACGTGTCCGCCCACCAAACGGGGAGATGGCGGCGCCTGCACAGAGGTTCGTGCGCCACGCGACGATGCTGCATTGCGGCCGTCGTTCACCAGAGTTTGCAGTTCGTGATGAACCTTGCGTGGCCGACCATGACATACATGGCTTCGCGCGACAGAAATAATTCCAAGGCGCCGTGCAAGAACGGCCCAACAAGCAGCGCCGCCTGACGCGAGGGTGCTGCTTTCCAACCGCGGGAGAAGCGCGCCACTCGTCATGAACATGTCCCTTTCTTTCGACATTTTTCAATGGAACGATAAATACGATACGGATATCGCCATCATCGACGAGCAGCACCGCACCCTGGTGGCCTTGCTCAATGAGCTCATCGGTCATATCGCGCACCAGGCGGCGCCGCCGACCCTCACCCGTGTCTTCGAGCAGTTGAAGGACTATGCGCGTTTTCACTTTCGCACCGAGGAAGAGGTGTGGGCGCGTTATTTCGAGGGCGATGACTGGCAGCGTGATCATCACGCCACCCACGCGCGCTTCGTCGCGGACCTGACCGAACTCGAGGCCGCGCACACCGCGCACGGACTGGGTGAAGTCATCGCCAATGTCTCGTCGTTCCTGACCCACTGGCTGGCCTATCACATCCTCGACAACGACAAGCGCCTGGCCAAGGTGGTGTTGGCCATGGAGCAGGGCCACTCGCTGGCCGCGGCCAAACAGCTCGCTGAGCAGCAGATGGCCGGCGCCACCAAGGTCCTGATCGATACCTTGATGAACATGACCGATTGCCTTGCCCAGCGCACCGTGCAACTCAGGAATGAAATCAATTCGCGCCGCGAGCTCGAAAAAGAACTGAAAACCGCCAACCAGGCCAAGAGCGCATTTCTCGCGAATATCTCCCACGAGATTCGCACGCCCATGAACACCATCGTCGGCATGACCCATCTGCTGCAGCGGCGTGGCGACATGAGCGCCGATCAGAATGACAAGCTCGGTCGCATCGCGGTCGCGGCCGACCACCTGATGGCGATAGTCAACGATGTGCTGGACCTGTCGAAGATTGAAGCCGGCAAGGTCGAGCTCGAAAGCCGCGGCTTCCGCAGCGCCGATTTGGTCGCGCGCGTCACGCAGATGATTGCTGATCCGATCCACGACAAGGGCTTGAAGTTCGTGGTCGACACCGACTGTCTGCCCTATGAACTGGTCGGCGACGAAATGCGCGTCAGCCAGATCCTGCTCAACTATCTCAGCAACGCGGTGAAGTTCACGGCGGCCGGCACCATCACCTTGAAAGCCACCATCGCCGAAGACGATGGCGCGTCGCTGTTGATTCGCTTCAGTGTCGATGACACCGGCATCGGTATCGATCTCGAGCAGCAGACCCGTCTGTTCGAGTTGTTCGAGCAGGCCGATGGCAGCACCACGCGGCGCTATGGTGGCACCGGGCTCGGGCTCGCGATCAATCGTCACCTGGCGAAACTGCTGGGTGGCGAAGTCGGCGTTGATTCGCAACCGGGACTGGGTTCGAGTTTCTGGGTGACGGTGCGCCTGCAGCGCGGCGTGGCCAAGGTCATCGAAGCCCATGTCCATGTCGATGAGCGTGAAACGACCGAGGCGCAGTTGCGCGCGCGTCACCGTGGCAAGCGCCTGCTGGTGGCCGAAGACAATGAATTGAATCGTGTGCTGGTGCGGGAAATCCTTGCCGAATGCGGGTTGGCCCTGTCGTTCGCCAGCAACGGCCTTGAGGCGGTCGAGATGGCCGCGCGTGAGCATTACGCTCTGATTCTCATGGACATGCAGATGCCGGAGATGGATGGTGTGCAGGCCACCCTGCGCATTCGTGAGCGGTCGGGCGGCGCGACGGTGCCGATCATCGCCATGACCGGCAATGCCTTCGGTGAAGATCGCCAGGCCTGCCTGGAAGCAGGCATGAACGACTATCTGTCGAAGCCGGTGCTGCCCGAGCACCTCTACCAGATGATTTTGCGCTGGCTGGACAACCCAACCGGCGCGCGCGCCTGACGGCCGCGCTGCGCGCGATCCTGGGCCTGCGAGTCAAAAGCCCCGTTGGTAGGGACCACTGGCGCGCGCGTAGGTCGGTATCGGTAGTTCGAGACTGACACCGGCCCGACGCGCGGCGTCCAGCAGCCACATTGGATTACGCAGCAGCGCGCGGCCGACAAAGGCGAGATCGATACGCTCCGCGCCCAGTGCCTCTTCCAGAAGATCCGGCGACGCGACCGAGCCGGTAGTGGCGGTGGCGAGGCCGATTTGGCGTTTGAACTGTTCGGCGTAACGCAACTGATAACCGGGATATACCGGCCGCGCGTGGCCGGGCACGATGTTGCCGGCCGACACATCCAGCAAATCGACATGGCGTGCGCGCAGCGCCTGCGCGAACCACAGCGCGTCTTCAGGCGTGACGCCGTCAGGCACGTGATCGGTGGCCGACAGGCGCACCGACAGCGGACGTTCGGCCGGCCACGCGGCGCGCACCGTTTCCACCACCGTCAAGGGCAGACGCGCGCGCTGCGGCAAGTCACCGCCGAAATCATCGTCTCGCTGATTGGCGATGGGCGCGAGGAATTCGTGCAGCAGGTAGCCGTGCGCCGCATGCACTTCGATGAAATCGAAGCCGGCTTCGGCGGCGCGCAGCGTGGCGGCGTGGTAGGCATCGACCAGCTGCGCGATGTCATCCGCCTTCATGGCCAGCGGCACGGTGCTGTCGGGCCCATAGGCCAGCGCCGACGGCGCAACGATGGGCATGTTCAGCGCTGCCTTGCGCCCGGCGTGGGCCAATTGCAGGCCGATACGGCAATCGCAGGCGTGGGCGAAATCCACCAGATGCTTCAGGCCGGCAATCTGTGCGTCTTCCCACAGGCCGAGATCGCGATGGCTGATGCGGCCGCGCGGCTCCACCGCCACCACTTCCAGCATCACGGCGCCGATGCCGCCGAGCATGCGCGCGCCGTAGTGCACGAAATGCAGATCCGTCACACGGCCATCGTCGCCCGCCATGTACATGAGCATCGGCGACATCACCACGCGGTTCTTCACCACCATGTCGCGCAGGCGCAAGGGCTGGAACAAGGGCGTGAGCGGGGGCGTGTCATTCATGATGATGGCCTCGCGCGCGGTGGAGGTCAAAACGCATTGTCGAGCCGCAGCAGCTTGCGCTGGATGTACCACTTGCCGCCGTGCTTGCGCATTTCATCGTGATAGGTGCCGGTGCACACCACGCGCAGCGTGCCGCCTTCAACGGCGGTCAGGCACAGGTAGGAATCAACCATGGCGCGTTCGGCGTCGAGCTCGCGAAACATGATGTTGGTGACGCAATGGCGGCGTTGGTCGTGCTGCTGGCTCATCACTTGCGCTAGCCACGCGACGATGGCCTCGCGTCCGGCATACGGCCCCCAGCCGTCGCTGCCCTCGAGCACAATGTGAAAGCTGCCGTCCGCGGCGAAGCTGCCGCCCATGAGTTCGAGGTCGCGGGTGTCGTAGCCCCATGCATAGCGGTTCAAAGTCTCGATGATCATGAGACGGTCGTGTACGCGTGCGAGCTCACTCATCGTGTTTCCCCAAGGTGTGATGACGGGCCACAGCATAGTCGCGCCTTGTGGCCCGTCCAAGCCGCGGTCGGCGGGGTGACGGGTGCGGCAACAAGTAATACGCTGCCCGTGCTAGTGTGCTGTCCCGTGATGAACTTCGATAATTCGCGCGGCTATCGGGCCGCCAGGCAAGGCGCGCGGAGGAGTAATAGCGGGGCTATTGCGACGACAAGCAAGGCCGCATGGCGGTTCGAGAGCAAACGAATTACGAAGATTCATTGCGGGACAGCACACTAGTCATGCCAGGAAGGCGGTCGTCATCAAGCTGTCCGTCGAGGAGCACTGCCCATGTGCGCGCCATGGTTGAATCTTTCCCGAGGTCTGATGCTGGCCATGCTGCTGGCGAGTACCGCAAGCCACGCCGCTGGCCGCGACGGCGCGACCATCTACGGCGCTGAATGTGCGCACTGTCATGACAGTGGCGCGGCCCACGCGCCGACGCGCGCGAGTCTTGCCGCGATGCCGACCGCCGCCATCGTGCGCGCGCTCGAGATTGGCGTGATGCGCGTGGTCGGCACCTTCAATCTCAACGGTCCCGAGCGGGTGGCGGTCGCCGAGCACATCACCGGCAGGCCATACGACGCGCAGTGGAACATGCAGACCGTACATCGCTGTGAGGCAGGCGCGGAGTCCGCTGCGACTGACAGTCATGGGCAATGGAACGGCTGGGGCAACGGGCCGCACAACCAGCGCTTCCAGGATGCCGCGGGCGCCGGACTCACGCGTGACGAGGTGGGCGCGCTGCAATTGCAATGGGCGTTCGCCTTTCCCGGTGAAACCATCGCCGAAGCACAGCCGACGGTGGCGGCCGGGCGTTTGTATGTCGGCAGCCGTAGCGGCACGGTCTACGCGCTCGATGCGCGCAGCGCATGTGTGCATTGGACTTTCCAGGCCGACGGGCCGGTCAAGAACTCGGTGCTGCTCGGGCAGTTCAAGCGCGACGGCCAGACGCAGCAGCTCGCGTTCTTTGGCGACTTGGGCGGCAATGCCTACGCCGTTGATGCGCAGAGCGGCACGCTGCTGTGGCGACGCAAGGTCGACCCGTTTCCATCCTCGGCCCTGACCGGCAGCTTCATGCTCGCCGACGGTCTGCTCATGGTGCCGGTGACCGCCAATGAATCGACCGCGGCCGCCGCCATCGACGCCGTGTGTTGTGTGTTTCGCGGCAGCGTGGTGGCGCTCGATCCCGTGACCGGCGCCGAGCGTTGGCGGCGACACAGCGTGGCTGAAGAGCCAAAACAAACAGGCGCCAACGCCAAGGGCCGCCCCGTGTTCGGCCCTGCCGGCGCGACGCTGTGGGCGGCGCCGACTTTCGACGCACAACAAGGCGTGGTGTATGTCGGCACCGGTGAGAATTCATCGGGACCGGCGACCACCACCAGCGATGCCATCCTCGCCGTCGATGTCAAAACGTCCGAAGTGAAATGGAGCTATCAAGGCTATGCCGGCGATGCCTGGAACATGTCCTGCGGCACCGCCGACAAGGTCAATTGCCCGCAAGATCCGGGGCCGGATTACGACATGGGCAGTTCACCGATATTGAGCGTGCTGGCCGACGGCAAGCGCGTGCTCATCGCCGCGCAGAAATCCGGCATGGTGCACGCGCTCGATCCCGATCACGGTGGTCGACTGCTGTGGCAACGACAGATTGCCAAGGGCGGCGTGCTGGGCGGAATCGAATGGGGGCCGGCCAGCGACGGGCGGCGCGTGTACGTGGCCATCGCCGACATGCGCTGGACCAGCGCTGATCTGCTCGACCCCAAGCTTGGCGTCGATGCCAAGGCCGGTGGTGGCGTAGTGGCGCTCGATCTGAAGGATGGTCACGTGTTGTGGCAGGCGCCGGCAGTTGAATGCGGTGCGCGACCCGGTTGCAGTCCGGCCCAGACCGCCGCCGTCACCGCCATTCCCGGCGTGGTGTTTGCCGGCGGCATGAGCGGCCATCTGCGCGCCTTCGATGCCGACAGCGGCGCGCTGCTGTGGAGCTATGACACGGTGCGCGACTTCGACACCGTCAATGGCGCGAAAGGCCGCGGCGGTGCGCTGGATGCAAGCGGTGCAGTGGTGGTCGATGGCTGGGTGTACACCGTGAGCGGCTACAGCAAGTGGGGCGGTTTGCCGGGCAACGTGTTGCTGGCGTTCGCGGTGCCGCGCAAATAACCGCATTTGAAATGGCGAATGCCTTCGCCCCTTGAAAAGTCTTTGCGACCAAACACCATGAACAAAAAAATGCACCTCGCCGGTTTCCAGATAGCCGGCCCCGTCGCCCACAGCCATGCCGCCTGGCGCCATCCCGAATCACAGGTGCAGTATCTCAGTCTGCAGTATTACCAGACCATTGCGCGCATCCTTGAGCGTGGCAAATTCGACTTCCTGTTCTTCGCCGACGTGCTGGCCACGCCGCGGCGCTATGGCAACGATCTGAAAGACCCGATACGGCGCGGCACGCAGGGCGCCGTGGGTCTCGACCCGACCATGGTGGTGGCGAGTTTGACCGGCGCCACGGACAAACTGGGTCTGGCCGTCACCAAGTCCGCCACCTATTACACGCCGTTCGATATCGCGCGTGCGTTTGCCACGCTCGATCATCTGTCGGGCGGCCGCATGGCGTGGAATGTGGTCACGTCCTTGAGCCAGGCCGAGGGACAGAATTTCGGCCATGACGAAATGCTCGATCACGATCAGCGCTATGAGCGCGCCGAAGAATTCCTGGAAGTGGCGTTTGCGCTGTGGCGGAGCTGGGAGGCCGATGCGCTGATTGAGGATGCGGGCAGCGGCGTGTTCGCCGATGCCGCGCGTGTGCATGCCATCGAGCATGTCGGTGAATACTTCAAGGTGCGCGGGCCGCTCAACGTGCCGCGCTCGCCCCAGCAGCGGCCGGTGATCATCCAGGCCGGCGCCTCACCGCGCGGCAAGGACTACGCCGCACGCTGGGCCGAAGCGGTGTTTGAAATCGAGCCCTCGGCCGACAACCGTCGCGCTTACTACGCGGATCTGAAATCACGCGTGGAAAATTTCGGTCGCGATCCGGATCTCGTCAAAGTGTTTCCCGCCATGATGCCCTTCATCGGCCAGACGGCCAGCGAAGCGCGCGACAAGCAGGCCATGCACAATGAACTCGCCGACCCGGTGTCGGGACTCATCACGATGTCCATGCATACCGACCACGACTTCGCGCAATATCCCATCGACAGTCCGATTGCCGATATCTCTGTGCCAGGCTCGCAAGGTTTGTTTGCCACCGTGCGCAGCCTGAGCAGCAAGCAGGATCTGACCCTGCGCGATGTCGGCAAGCTCTATGCACAGGGCATCACCGTGCCGCAACTGGTCGGCACCGCCAGCGAGGTGGCCGACATGCTCGAGCACAGCCTTGACAGCGGGGAAGCCGATGGCTTCATGATTTCGGCCGCGCATTCGCCCGGCGCGTTCACCGAATTCGTCGATCAGGTGGTGCCGGAGCTGCAAAGACGCAAACGGTTTCGCGAGGATTACAGCGGCCACACGCTGCGCGATCATCTGGGCTTGAACAAGGCCTCAATGCAGCCGCCGGCGCGTCGCTCGCTACGTTTTTCACCAGCCTGCTAGCGCGCTGTTCATTTCATCCCTGTCCGCGGCGCTCGCAGCCACTGCGAGCGCCCAGCCAATCCGAGGTAGCCAGTGTGAGTACAGAGAACGACATTTTCGAGGTCATGAAGACCATGCGCGCCATGCGCCGCCTCAAACCCGACCCGGTGCCGGATCACGTGCTGGCCCAGGTGCTCGAGGCCGGCACCTGTGCGCCCAGCGGTCAGAATCTGCAGCGCTGGTCTTTCCTGGTGGTGGAGGACCAAGCCGGCAAGAAATTCTTCGGCGAGCGCTACGATTACTGGATGCGTGAGCGTTTCGCCGACGTGCTGCGCGATATCGACTACAGCAGCGCCGCCGGGCGCCAGGCCAAGGCCGCCATGCATCTCGCCAGCCACATGCACGAAGTGCCGGTGCTGCTGTTCTGTTGCGGCACGCGGGATTGGCCGTTCGCGGTCGCGCCGGCCGAGCGCGTGGGCCGCGCGCCGCCGTCCTATGGCTCCATCTATCCGGCCGTGCAGAACATCCTCCTCGCCTGCCGTGCGCTCGGCCTCGGCGCGAGCCTCACCACCATGCACCAGATGTTTGAAGACGACATGCACGCGTTCTTCGGCATACCTGCCACCCATGGTGTGGTGGCGGTCATACCCATCGGATACCCGGCCGGCAAATTCGGCCCGATCACGCGCGAACCGGCGCCCCATAAAACCCATTTCAATCGCTGGGGACAGGGCAAGCCGGGACTGGCCGAACCGATGGTTTGATCACGCGTGCTTTGTCGCACCGCCGCATGATGGCGATGCGAGTGCATGGCTCATCGCCGCGTTGCGCATCGAGTTGCCCAACGCGCTGGCACACGGCGGCGCGCTGAGGCACCATCTCACCACGTGCCCTGTTGCATGCCTGCCAGGCAATGCACACGCGGCGCCCAATCAAAGTTTCATCGATGACCATCCGTCAGGGGAGATGTCCATGCCGATCAATTCCGTACTAGGCCCAATCAAAGTGGAAGATTTGGGCTCCACGCTCATTCACGAACATCTGGGCGTGGGCTGGCCTGGCTGGGAGCTCGACTACAAAGATTTCGACCGTAAGAAAGATGGCCTGAAGGTCGTCAAGCGTCTCAAGGAAATTCGCGAACTCGGCATTCGCAGCATCGTCGACCCGTGCCCGATGGAGCTCGGCCGCGATCCGGTGTTCGCCGCCGAAATGTCCGAGAAGTCCGGCGTGCAGGTGGTGGTCGCCACCGGCCTGTATAACGACGCACTCGGCATCCCGATGCATTTCCGACTGATGGACGTCGACGGCATTGCCGAATGCTATGCCCGCGAAATCGAAGAAGGCATTGGCAACACCGGCATCAAGGCCGGCATCATCAAGACCGCTTCCGGCGGTATCCATGGTGTGACGCCGCCCGGCCGCGGCATCCAGGAAGTCGAAATCAAGTGCCTGCGCGCCGCCGCGCGCGCCAGCAAGGCCACCGGTGCGCCGATCCTGTGCCACAACGACGAGTTCGAACCTTTCGGTCGCGAAACTCTCGACGTGTTCGACGAAGAGAAGGTCGATTTCAACAAGGTGCTCATCGGTCACGCCTGCGGCGTGGGCGACATGCGCTACTACTTCGACATCCTCGAGCGCGGTGCGTGGCTGGGCTTTGATCGCTTCGGCATCGAGGCCATCGCTTCGGACAAGATGCGCCTCGCCGCCCTCATCGGTCTGTTGTCCGTGGGCTACGACCGCATCATGCTCTCGCATGACTCGGTGGAATGCTGGCGTGGCCGTGACACCGGTGCGCTGGACGGCATGATTGCCGCGTCACCGAACTGGAACATGGCGCACATCTCGCGCAACATCCTGCCCGCGCTGCGCAAGGCCGGTGTGCCGGACGCCATCATCGACAAACTGATGGTCAACAACCCGGCCAGCTACTTCGGTCCGGTGAAGGGCAAGGCCAAGGCCGCGGCCAAGCCCGCCGCCAAAGCCAAGGGTCGCAAGTAAGCAGCGACTCGAGCAGGCGTCGCCGCCCTGGCGACGCCTGCAACCCGCCCGTCGCTTTGAAGTGCGTCTGGCAGGTTCATTCCGCAGGTGCGGCGTCGCGTGGCGCCGCACCGTCAGCAGAGGAGAGCAAGCGTGGAAAACGTCGCCATCACCGGTCTCGGTGTGATCTCGTCCATTGGTCTGGGCATCACGGACTTCAACGCCAATCTGCTGGCCGGCAAAGTGGTGGCGGGACCGGTGACGTCCAAGGATGATCACGAAAACATCTGGATGTCGCTCATCGATGGCTTCGATGCGACGCGCTGGATGGAAGAACGCGTGGTGCGCAACTCAACCGCTTTTTCCCAGTACGCCGTCGCCGCCGCCGCGCAGGCGGTGAAGGATGCCGGCATCGAAGCCTTTGATCCGATGCGCACCGCGGTCGTGATCGGCAGCGCGCTCGGCGGTGTTGATTCACTGGCAGACGATCAGGCGCGCCTCAGCACTGAAGGCCCGGGCGCGGTCTCGCCGAAGTTCATGGTCAATTCCCTGCTCAACATGCCGGCCGCGCACATTGCCTTGCGCTATGGATTGCACGGGCCGCAGCTTTCCATCGCCACCGCCTGCGCGTCTTCCCATGACGCCATGGGCATCGCCGCGCGCATGATCGAGTCGGGCGAAATCGATGTCGCCATCACCGGCGGCACCGACTGCGCTATTAGCCCCCTGGTATTTTTCGGCGCGCGCAACAACAAGATGTTCAGGCCGCAGCCCGACCCGTATAAAACCTGCCGGCCGTTCAATGTCGATCGCTGTGGCGTGATGCTGGGTGAAGGCGCCGGCATTTTCGTACTCGAGCGTGCCGATAGAGCGCGTCAGCGCGGCGCCACCATTCATGCGCGGCTGCGCGGCTATGCGACGCTGGCCGATGGCTATCATCCCTCGTCACCGGAGCCGGAAGGCCGCTGGGAACAGCGCGTGATGGAACTCGCCATTGAAAACGCCAAGCTGCCGCGCGGCGTCGACAGCGTCGACGCCATGATCGCCCACGGCACCGGCACGCCGGTCGGTGATATCGCCGAACTCGGCGCGCTCAATCGCATCTTCGGCGCGCGTAAAGTGCCGCTGCGCGTGATGTCGCCGAAAGGCAATTTCGGACACCCCCACGGCCCGGCCGGCGCTCTCGGTCTGCTCGCCGGTCTGTTCAGCATGAAGCACAACGCGCTCATGCCGACCGCCGGCACCTATGACGAACGGCAACTCATGCCCGAAGTCGGCAAGCTGCATGCCGTGATCAAGGCGCCCGCCGAAGGCCGCATCGACACCTTGCAGGTCAACGCGTTTGGCTTCGGCGGACAGAATGCGTCACTGGTGGTGACGCGCGACTAGCCTGCCGTCGCCCTTACGGGCGAACAGCATGCAGGCGCGCGTCGTGGGTACGAAAGTGCGCGCCAAACCACTCTTCGAGTTGCACGCCGAGCAGGTCGGGCGCCACGGCGTCGAAGCCTCTGCTGCGCTCGACAATGTCGACGATTTCCTTGAGCAGGCGCTGGTGCTCGAGCTTGTGCGCTTCATAGTCGGGATAGGCGCTCGCCTGCATGAGACGCTCTTCGAGTGCGAAATGCTCGGCGACGCGCTTGCTGACGCCGGCCAGGAAGCCGCTCACATTCTCGCCGGCCGCGCCGCCCAGCAGTGCGCCGTGCAGCTGATTGAGCATCTCAATCAGCTCGCGGTGATCACGATCCACATCGGGTACGCCCAATGCGTAACTGTCTTTCCAGTGCATGAATTCTTTCATGGTCGCTGTGCCTCCGAATACCTTAAGTCACTCGCGCAAGTCCCTCCCTCTCATCAAGACGTTTGGGCACTGTTTCACGCCGCCGTTGACTCGCACATGAGAGAGATCAATGTTTGACGGCGCGCATCACGCGTAGCGGTCCAGCATTTGAGCAGCCAGGCGGCGCCCGCGCTGATCTTCGGCAGCGTGATCGGTGTCGGCCGCCAGTGTGCGCAAATCGTCCAGTACGCGTGCCGCGTCGTCACCGCGCAGCAGTCTGTCGGCCATTTCGAACAGCACACCGTTCTCCTTGGCAATGTGGCTGCGCAGCAATTCGACATAGGCCGCGCCTTGACGCTGGAGGGTGACCATTGCGCCTTGCGGGTCGTCATCAGCGCTTGCAATGGCGTCGTGCATGGTCGCCAGGCACGTGCGTCCGGCTTGATGTTCTTCCAGCATGCAGCCGACGGGTCCGCCGTGTGCCGGCAGGCCGGCGCGCACCAGCGCCGGAAACAGCAACAGCTCTTCCTTGGCGTGATGGCACTGATCGGCAAAGCCGCGAAAGAACTCGATGAAAGGCGCGAGTTCTTGTGGCTTCACGGCTGGCTCGCTGCGCGCGCGCGTGAGGGCGGTCGTGAAGCAGGTGAGGGTGGTCAAGATGAGATCGTGGTCGTCGCGCAGGTTGGTGGTCACGGTCATGGCGGTGGGCTCCTCGACGAAATGCCGCCGCGCTCATGGGCGGCGGGTGGTGCTTAGCCTGCCACCGTCGAGCCGGCCTCGCCCTTGACCCAAGTTATTGCGTGAACGAAGAAAGACGAGGTCAATAGCCATGCCCAGCGTCCGGGATCTATGTCGCGGCGCTGTGGCTTTGTGCACGGCTGCGGAAATCGCGGGGCGCGAGACCGGTCCATTCCTTGAAGGCGTGGGAGAAGGCGATGGGATCTTCAAAGCCAAGCCGATAGGCAATCTCATCGATATGCACGCCGCGTCGACACAGCAGGCGACGTGCCTGATCGAGGCGTGCTTCGCGCAGCAAAGTCGTGAAGCGGGTGTGTTCGGTGGCGAGGCGGCGCTGCAGGCTGCGTTCGGTCAGGCGCAAGGTGGCCGCCAACTCGCGCAAGGACGGAATCGGCGTGGTGGTGCGCAGCCGGCTGCGCACGATGTCTGTGTAGTTGAGCGGCGCGGACAGCGATTCGCTCACGCGTCGACACTGGTTGTCGAAGAAGCGGAACGACATTTCATCGGCCTGGCGCGGGGTCGCTGCGCAACTCGACGCGTCGAACCAGAGTTCGTTGGCAGCGGCGCCGAAGTGCACTGGGCAAGCAAAAAATGCTGAGTACGCGGCGGCACTGGCCGGCGCTGAATGCGCGAAATGCACGGCCATCGGTCGACAGTGAGCGCCGAGCATGTCGCGCAGCAAGGTCACGGTGCAGCTAATGTCACGCTCGACATGGAACGCACTGTCGTCGCACGCGGCATCATCGAGATCGAAGGCCAACACCGCCTGCTGCTCGCCGGTCCATAACGAACACTGCGTCACGCCCCAGGCCAACACCGGGTAGGACAACATGGTGCGCAGCAGCGCGCGCACCGTCGGGGCACAGGCCGCGGCGAGGCCGAGCACGCCAAAGGTCACCATGTGATAGCGCTGGCCGACCACCAAGCCTGCGTTCTCGAGTTGCAGCGCGTCCAGCGCCAGGCGCGTGAAGCGCGCCTCCTGTTCGACGCGAATACGAAAGCTCGGCTCTTCGAGGGCGAAAGCGGGGATGTCGACGGCAGCGAGCAGCGACTCGATGTCGTGGCCGGTGGCGCCCAGCAACTGTATCAGCGGTGCGAGCCCATAGGCGAGGCGCACTGGCGTCGCCATATCGGTGCCGAATTCAAAGCGCAGGTGCTCGCGATGCGCGACAGCGAGCGCGGTGGGTGAGTCTGCAATGGTCATGCTCACACTCCTCGGCCAGTGAGGCCTTCGCGACGGTGTCGCGAATCGACAGCTATTGGTCGTGATTGGTCATTCACCGACCGCAGCGCTCTGCGCACACTGAACTCCACACTCATCCTTGCACGCCCAGCGCGCGCCATTGCCGGGAGAACCCTGACCATGAACTCAAGCGCGGTATTCAATCTCACGTTCGCCGCCATGCGTGTCTTGATCCTGATCACACTGCTGAGCACGACGGTGCAGGCGTCCGACAACGACTATGTGGCCTTGAAGCGATGGCTCACGAGCGAGGCGGCGGCGCCGGCCGACGGCATTGCGCCTGGTCACTACGGCCGCCAGCAGCTCGCCGAGTTCGCCCGCTACATTCCGCCCGGCTATCTCCCCGAATTCGATTTCGATGATTTGAGTCTCGACATCGAGGCGCGCGGCCACTATCCGGCGCACCAGTCCTTTCAGGCGGCGAGCGCGCGCTTCGCGGGCCAGGCGCGTATCGGTTCTGACGGAACGCTGCAGAACTACGCCGCCGGGCAGCCGTTCAGCGATGCCGACATCGAAGCCGCCAGCGCGGACTCGGCGGGCTACATGGTGGCGTGGAATCACGTGCATCGCTGGGAGAACTTCGGCTTTGTCGCACCGCAGACCACCATAAGCTTCATTCGCGCCGGCGCCACGGCCAGCAAGCGCGACAACGGGCTGGTGGGTGGCGGCGTGGTCGAGCGCGAGTTGTCGATGTCCTATCGGCGCACCTATCTGTCGCAACTGGCGCCCCTCGCCGAGCAGGATTACCGGGTCAAACTGCGCGGCGAACACAATCTTCTGTTCAAGGAGCGCATCGAAATCCTCGCGCCCTTCGACGTCGCCGGCACCACCATCATTCTCGAGCGACCGCTCGATCAGTCGGCTGGCGATCTGGTCAACTCCTACCTGCCGACCGAGCGCCGCGTGCGGCGGCTGTCGGCCAAGGAGCGTGCCGACAGCTGGATGGGCACGAACTGGACGCTGGATGATTTCGGTGGCTATGCCGGCCTGGTGATGGACAACACCTGGTCGTACATCGGGCGCAAAGTCGTGCCTTATGTGATCAATACAGAGCATGAGCTCAGCATCACCCATGGGCCATTGAGTGTCATACCGCGCGACCGCTGGCAGCTACGTCCGTGCTACGTGGTTGAAGCGGTGCCACGCTGGGAGGGGCACCCCTATGGGCGGCGCGTGCTGTTCATCGACGCCGAGACTTACAGCATCGCCCTGACCTTGATCTTCGACCGCCAGGACCGCCTGTATAAAGTCGTCAACGGCACCTATCAGCACTCGCAACACGGGCCCGATGCCGACGCCAGCCTGACTACCGCGCGCATGCGCTCGTCCATCGTGATCAACCTGTTGGAACGCACCGCCAATGTCGCGCGGGTGATCAAACCGACCGACTACAGCGCGCCGAGGTTTTCCCAGCTTGATCGCATCTTCAGCGTCGCAGATCTGAACAGCGGCCGCTGAGTGTGCCTTGCCCCACAGCGAGAGTCAGTCGACTCCCAGGAGTGACATGATGGCCATGAGTGCTGAGCAGTTTCGAAGCGTAGGCGCGCCGGCGCCCCACACACGCATTGCCCGCTGGGCACCTGCGCCCCAGGCGCGGCTTGGCCCCCTCGGCGCCGAGCCTGGCCTCAGCAGTGAAGAGCAGGCGGTCGTCGATGTACTGCACCGTTTTGCCGAGCAGGAAATGCGGCCCTTGGGACGCGAGCTCGACCGCATGACGCCCGACGCGGTGATTGCGGCAGGCTCACCGCTGTGGTCGTTGTTTGCGAAATTTCACGAGCTCGGATTTTCCACCGACGTGTTGATGAGCCTCGCGCCGGCGGCGCGGGCACGCATGATGTGTCTGTTCTACGAGGAACTGTGTTGGGGCGATGTCGGCCTGGCGTTCTCGCTCGGCAGCGCGACTTTTCCGCGCTACATGGCGCGCCTGTTCGGCAATGACTTTCTGGCCGAGCTGGCGCCGGAGACCAGCATTGGCTGCTGGGGCATCACCGAGCCCGACCACGGCAGCGACAACCTCGACCCTGAGGGACAGGTGCGCGACCCGCGCGGTGTGTTCGGACGCCCGAACTGTATCGCGACCTTGAAATCCGACCGCATCATCATCAACGGTCAGAAGTCGGCATGGGTTTCCAACGGCACTATCGCCGAGCTCTGCGTGTTGTTCTGTGCCTGCGACAGTGGCGCGGGGCCCGACAGCGCGCACGGTTGCGTGGTGGTGGTGCCGCTGGACCGGCGCGGTGTGTCCAAGGGTAAACCGCTGGACAAGCTTGGCCAGCGCGCGCTCAACCAGGGCGAGATCTTTTTTGACGAGGTTGAAGTGCCGATGGAATACCTCATGGCGGGCCCCGAGTACTACCAGCGCGCCGTGTACACCATTCATCACGAAGCCAATGGTCTGGTCGCGGCCGGTCTGGTCGGTCTGGCGCGCGCCGCCTATGAACACGCCCACGATTATGCCCACCAGCGTCGTCAAGGCGGTGCGCCGCTCATCCGTCATCAGCAGGTCGCCGCGCGCCTGTTCCACATGTATCGCAAGCTCGAAGCGGCGCGCGCGTTGGCCAGGCGCGTGGTTGAATTCAACATGACGGCCGAGATGCCGTCGCTGTCGGCAGCGATGGCAGCCAAAGCCGGCTGCACCCAGGCCGCCTATGAAATCGCGAGCGATGCGCTGCAGATGTTCGGCGGCAATGGCATGACGCGTGAATATCCGTTGGAAAAGCTGTTTCGTGACGCGCGGGCGGGTCTGATAGAGGACGGCTGCAACGAGATGCTTGCCATCAAGGGCGGCTACGGCCTCGCCGATCCCGCGCTGTTGTAGGCGGCCGGTAAGCACACCGTGCGGGCATTACGCATGAATCTGAACGAGCCGCAAACCTGCATCGCCGCATGGCAGTTCCGCGAGTATTGCTCCCGCCACGTCCAGGCCTGGCGTGTCGAGGACAAGCGCTGCGAAAGCCAACCGAAGCTTCTCTTTCCGCAATACGACAACGGCCACGCCGTTGCCGAACGCGACGGCATCGCGGTCGCGGACCGCCTCACGTTGACCTACATCAATGCAATAAGCATGGCGTGCCATTGAGCATGCATGGACGGCGCGTGTCGCGCTGCACGGGAGGGGAGATATGTCCACAGTTGCATTCAATCCCACTGAGCGCGCATCCGCTCCCGCATCGTCTGCGACGGCGGCGCACACTGTCCGTCACAAGATAGCGCAACGCGAACAGCTCACCGAATCCACCGGGCACTACTGGGGTATCGAGGAGTTCACGCTCAAGGATGCCGATCCGCTCAAATTCGAGCGCTTCTACTCGCGCCTGCAATCGGCCTGCATGGCGGCGCGCGAGGTGGCGCGCTTCGTGGCCGCCTCACCCGGTGGCCGCGAAATGGGCGAGGCGGTGTGGGCATTGGCCACCGCCGAGGGTGATTCGATTGCGCTGTCGGAGGGTTTTGTCGCGCACTCGGCGGCCTTCCCGGTGGCCGTCCGCTTCATGGTCGAGCACGGTTACGAGGACAATCCAGGCTTTCACGATGGCGATGTATACGTCGCCGACGATGGGTTCAGCTGCGGTGCGCCGCATCCCGGCGACACCTACACCTATGTGCCCATCGTGATCGAGGGCGAGGTGATTGCCTGGGCCTGTGCCATCAACCACATCATGGAGGTGGGGGCGCCGCAGGCCGGTAGCTGGGCGATGTTCTGCGTCGATACCTACATGGACGGCTTCGTCTTTCCGCCGACCCGCACCGGCGAGAACCTGCGCCAGTACGCGTGGTGGGACGAGATGTGGAAGCGGCGCACGCGCGCCGGCACCATGAACATTCTCGACGATAAAATGCGTCTGGCCGGCGCCGGCATGATCCTGCGCAGCGTGCACGAGGTGGTGGCGGAGTTCGGCGTTGAATATTTCAAGCGAGCTGCCCGCGAGGTCATCGAGGAAAGCCGCCGTGTGGTGATGGACAACATCCGCAATTGGATGGTCCCTGGCACCTACGAGCAATGCGGGTTTCGAGTCTGCAAGTTCAAAGGCCTGCAGAAACTCTGGGAGCGCGCCGACACCGATACGCTGATTCACATGCACATGCGCACCACGGTTGATGCACGTGGCCGCATCTGCAATGACATGACCGGCAGTTCGCGCTGGGGCTATCACGCCTTCAACGCCTTTCCGGGAGGCGTCAAGGTCGCCTTCATGCTCGGCCTGGCCGGGGCGCTTGCGTATAACACCAAGTTCACCGCCGGCGGCAACTACGCCGTCACCGGCGTGCTGCCGGAAGGTTCGATCTACAACCCCGGTACGCAGGTGGCGTCCCATTCCAACGCCTGGGCGCAGATGCTGCAGGTCACGACCATGGCCTACAACGCGCTCATACGCGGCCAGTTCATGCGCGGCTACATGGAGGAAGCCTACGCCGTGAGCGCGCCGTGGGACTCAGTGCAGGGCGAAGGCGTGCTGGCCGACGGCACGCCCTATGGCTACACCAATTTCGAATTGCTGGGCGCCTGTGGTCACGGCGCATTTGCCTATCGCGATGGCGAGCCGGCGGTGTGGTTCATCGCCAGTCAGTTATGCAACATGGGCAACTCCGAGGAGTTCGAATATCTCATTCCGCCGCTGTTCCATCTTGGTCGCAAATTGCAGCCGGGCTTCTGCGGTCACGGCAAGTTCCGCGCCGGTATTGGACTGACCACCGTGCACTGGGTGGTCGAACCGGGTCAGCGCCTGACCGCTTCACGCGCCGGCAGTGCCTGTTCGTTCAATACCGAAGTCGGGCAAGGCATGATGGGCGGCTATCCCTCGCCGGGCGCGGCGGTGGTCATTGCGCAAGACACCAATCTGCCGGAACTGATAGCGCAGGGCATCACGCCCACCACCTTGCAGGAGCTGGTGGAGCTGCATGCGTCTGGCCAGCTCAAGGTCGGCAAGCTCGAAACCTGGAAGTCCGACGCGCCGGATCACAACCTGAAGGACAACGATCTGTGGGCGGAGATCGCCGGCACTGGCGGTGGCTGGGGCGACCCGCTGGAGCGCGACCCACTGGCGGTGCTGGCCGATGCCAACGCCGGCCAGGTGCCGGCTGAGTTCGCCGAGAATCTATACGGTGTGGTGTTGAGTCGGCGTGGCGCTGGGTACTGCTTGAACGCCGAGGCGACGCAGGCCAAGCGCACCGCGCTGCGCGCCGAACGCCGTGCGCAGTCGCTGCCGGTGCGTCAGTGGTGGCAACACGGGCGCAACCAGGTGCTGGAAGGCAGCATGCCGGATGCGGTGCGCGAGATGTATCGCAGCTCAACCAGCTTCGCCGAATACCGCACGCATTTCCGTGACTTCTGGCAATTGCCCGTGGACTTTGAGATTTGATTGGTGCTGGTCCGCAACTGGGCGGTGTGTGGGGCTGAGGTGTGCGAATTCATTCGCACATTCACCGCTGCCGCGCCGCCCATCGTATCGCTGCCGCTCAGTGTGGGAGCAAGCGATTGTTTGCGCGTGTCCGTTGACCGCAAGGTCGCCGCATGCGTCAGGCCGGGCATGGCTCGGCAGGAGGAGCGATGATGTCGAAAGTCGATAAAGAGCTGATAAGGCAACTGGTCGATGGCCAGATTTCCCGTCATGACGCCCGCACCTTGCTGCGCATGGAGAACAAGGACTCCGAGCGCTTCGCGGTCTATCTCGAAGTGTTGCAGACGCGTGTGGCGTGGTCAGACCGCATCCTGCTCCGCATTTCCGACCACCTCTATGTGGTGAGCCGGCACATCGATGGCCAGCGGGTGGTGAAATGCGATTGCGGTCAGGAGTTCGGTGACTATCGCTGTAACTGGAAGACTGCGGCGCGGGTGCGCGTCAAGACCAGCGCGGCCGAATTCGCGGGTGTCTACTATCCGCCCGCCGCTGCTCCCGAGCCGGAATGGAATGAGATTCGCGAATTTTTCTGTCCCGATTGTTTTGCCCAGCTCGCCGTCGAAGTGGTGCCGCCCGGCTATCCATTGATCTTCGAGGTGCTTCCGGACCTCGATCGATACTACCGCGACTTCCTTGGCCTGCCGCTGCCCGACGAAAATCCGGATTGGTATCAGGATCTGACCGTGAGTCGTACCACCGAATGGGCCGCTGCCACGCCGGAGCAGCAATCATGAGCGCCATCGCCCCCACGCAGCCCGGAAAAAAAGACTGCATCCTCGCGCTCGATGCCGGCGGCACCATGACCGACACCATCCTGGTGCTGCCCGATGGCAGCTTCAAGGTTGGCAAGTCGCTGACCAATCGACGCGACGAGGCGCGCAGTTATCTCGAATCAGTGGCCGATACGGCGCAGGCCATCGGTTTGAGTTCGGCCGAAGTGCACGCGCGCACGGCAGTTTCAATTTATGCCGGCACCGGGATGTTGAACACCGTGCTGACCGGCAGCGGACGCAAGGCCGGATTACTGGTGACGCGCGGCTTTGAGGACATCACCATTATCGAAGGTGGCTTGACCTATCTCGGCCAGGCGCAAAAGGACAGCCTGCACAACCAGCTGCATGAACACACGCGGCCGATGATCGAGCGCCAGCATGTGCATGGCGTACTGGAGCGCACTTGTGGTGGTTCCTACTTCATGGAAAAGCACATCGCGCCCGGCAAGGTGCTCATTCCGTTCAACGCCGAGCACGTGCGCAGCGCGGTCACGCAATTGCTGGCCGACGGTGTGGAAGTCATCGGCATCCTGTTTCTGAATTCCTTCATCAATCCGGCCAATGAACTCGGCGCCAAGGCCATCGCCGAGCAGGTCATCGCCGCGCACGACGCCAGGGTGCCGGTGTTGACGTCCTATGAAGTGGCGCCGGTGCTAAAGGAGAACAACCGGGTCAAGAGTCTGATGCTGCAATGCACGGCGGCCGAATCGACGCGCGCCGCGCTGCTCGATGTGCAGCGCGCCGCACAGGCCGACGGTTACGGCGGCCAGTTGCTGACCCTGCTGTCCTATGGTGGCGCCGTCAACGTCAGCTATCCGCGCCTCTACGAGACCGTCATCTCCGGCCCCATCGGCGGCATGATGGGTGCGCAGGTCTTGAGCCGCGTACTGGATCTGAAGCGGGTCTTGTGTTGCGACATGGGCGGCACCAGTTTCGACGTCGGCCTGGTGCTGAATGGCCAGATCCCGATCCGTAAGGATCCCGAGTTCGCCGGGCACCGCTTGGCGCTGCCGATGGTGGCGCTGGACTCGGTCGGCGCCGGCGCGGGCTCGGCGGTCTGGCTGGATAAATACAAACGCCTGCGGGTCGGGCCGGAGAGTGCTGGTGCGGAAGTCGGCAGTTGCTATCTGTACGACCGCCTCACCATCACGGATGTGAATGTCGCACTTGGCTATGTCGACCCAGATTATTTTCTCGGCGGCAAGGTCAAGCTCGACTACGAGCGGGCGGTCGCGGCGCTCGAACAGACCGTGGCGCGGCCACTGGGTATCGACCTGTATACCGCCGGTAGCGGCATACTTGAGGTGGTCGGCACGCAGATGCGCGACGCGGCCGCCACCATGATGCTGGCCAAAGGCTACAACCCGGCCGAATTCACCACCCTGGTCTACGGCGGTGCGGGACCCGTGCACATGTGGGATTTCACCGCGGGCCTCGGTGTCGCCGACATCATCACCGTGCCCTATGCGGCGGCATTCTCGGCTTTTGGCGCGTCCTGCGCCGAATACATGCATCGCCATCACAAAGGCTATGTGGCAACCATCGCCAATGATTCGAACAGCGTGCACAAGCAGCGCGTGGGGCGCGAAATCGCGGCGCTGTTCAGTGCGATGGAAGTGGCGGCGGCGGACGAGATGCGCGCCGAAGGCGCCGATGTCAGTGACATTGCTTTTCAGTACGGCATCTATGCGCGTTACATCGGTCAGCTCGAAAGCTTCGATACGCCGCTTGCCATCGCTGACGCGGCGCAGGCCGCCGACTGTGACGGTCTGGTCGCCGCGTTCGAGACCATGTACACCCAAATCTATCCGGAGGGCGCGCGCTTTCCTGAAGTAGGCTATGCGATTTCGGAGTTGTACCTCAAGGCCTCGGTACCGAAAGCCATGCCGCTGGTGCCGCGCTACGAGCTGGCCGCACCCAAGCCGCGTGACAGCGCCTATGTCGGCAGTCGCGCGGTCCATCATCGCGGCAGGAAATGCGATTTTTCGGTATGGCAGATGGGTGAGCTGTTGCCAGGCAATGTGCTGCCGGGGCCGGCCATCATTCGCGACCCCATGACCACCCTGGTGGTGCCGCCGCACAAACAAGTGCGCTTTGATGAGTTCATGATCATCCACTACGGCTGAAGCCGGGCGCGGCCGCGCCACGGAGTAACGAACATGGACTTCGAGCAAGGGTCAGAAATCGTGTGGCGGCCAGGCATGGTCGAACGTGA
The DNA here is from genome assembly GCA_020849475.1 of Gammaproteobacteria bacterium. Classification (GTDB taxonomy): domain Bacteria; phylum Pseudomonadota; class Gammaproteobacteria; genus JADJYF01. The sequence goes on along the minus strand of JADLGE010000118.1, from coordinate 20,081 downwards.
TTATTCGCAGATCGCACGCTTCATGCGCCATTGCCAGGTGCCGGACTACGATACCCTACTGCGGCGCGCCGATAGCGAGGCCGAGTGGTTCTGGCAGCACGTCATTGATTTTCTCGGCATACGTTTCGCGGTGCCCTATCACCAGCTCATCGACAGCGCGCGCGCGCCGCAATGGAGTGACTACTGTGTCGGCGGCGAGACCAATATTGTTGCCAACTGTCTCGACTGTCATCGCGACACCGCGACCTATGACCAGATTTACATTCAGCACGAACGCGAGTCTGGTGAGCAGCGCGCCCTGACCTATCGCCAGGTCGATGCCGAGGTCGGCAGACTGGCGGCGGCGCTGCACGCGCTGGGTTTGGGAGCAGGTGACGGCATTGGCATTTACATGCCGATGATTCCGGAGGTCGCGATCGCATTTCTCGCGATTGTGAAAATCGGCGCGATCGCCATTCCGTTGTTTTCAGGCTTCGGCCCGGAACCGATAGCCATCCGTCTCAATGACGGCGGTGCGCGCGCGGTGTTGACCGTCGACGCCGCGGTGCGACGCGGTGTGCCGATTGCGTTGAAGAGCGTGATCGATGCAGCGCGGGAGCGCATTCCGAGCCTCGAACACGTCATCGTCTTTCGCAATCTGGACACCGCGCCCGCCTGGCAGGACGGCGACCACTGGTGGCATGAACTGCTGGCGGCGCCCGCGCTGGATAGCCACACCGCCATCGTTGCGGCGCAAGCGCCGATGATGCTGGTGTACACCTCGGGCACTACCGGCCTGCCCAAGGGCACGGTGCAGAGCCATTGCGGATTGCTGATGAAGATCCTGTTCGATATGTGTGTGAGCGGTGAATTCACCGCCAGCGATCGCATGCTGTGGATGAGCGACATGGGTTGGGTGGTGGGACCGATACAGATTATCGTGTCGGCGTTTCGTGGCGCGACGCTGGTGATGGGCGAGGGCGCGTTCAATTTTCCACAGCCGGGTCGCATCTGGCGTTTGATTGAACAACAAGGCGTGACCTGGCTGGGTCTCGCGCCCACCATCGCGCGTCACTATCTGCTGACCGCGCCTGAGGCAGCGCGCGCTTACGATCTGAGTTCATTGCGCACCATATTGAGCACCGGCGAACCGTGGACACCGGATGCCTGGCAGTGGCTGTTCACCGAAGTCGGCAAGCGTCGCTTACCCATCCTCAACTACAGCGGCGGCACGGAGATCGGCGGCGGCATTCTCGGTTGCACTGTGGTGCGGCCGCTCAAGCCGTGTTGCTTCAATACTGCGCTGCCCGGCATGAGCGCCGACATCGTCGATGGCGAGGGACGCTCGGTGCCGGTGGGCGAGGTTGGGGAACTGGCTTTGCGCCATCATTCGCCGGGACTGACGCGGGGCCTGTGGCGCGACCCGCAACGTTATCTCGACAGCTACTGGAACACCGTGCCGGATGTGTGGATACACGGTGACTGGGCGGCGCGCGATGCAGACGGTATGTGGTACCTGCTCGGTCGGTCCGATGACACCCTCAAGATCTCAGGCAAGCGCACTGGCCCGGCCGAGATCGAGGGGCCACTGCTTGCGACCGCCAAGATCTCCGAGGTTGCAGTGATTGGCATTCCCGACGACAGCCAGGGCTCGGCGGTGGTGTGCGTTTGCGTGGCACTGCCTAATATGGATCTGTCTGCCCTGCGCGATGAGCTGACGGCGGTGGTGGTGCAGGCGATGGGCAAGGCCTATCGGCCGCGCAATGTACTGTTCGTCGCCGACTTGCCCAAGACCCGCACCCTTAAAATCATGCGGCGCGTGGTCAAGGCGGTGTTGCTCGGCACCGAACCGGGCGATCTCTCGTCCCTTGCCAATCCAGAGTCCCTGGACGCGCTGCGCGCGGTGCATCTGTAGCCGCATCCGCGTACCGCGCGCAGCGCGCGGCACACCGCTGACCCACACGAGCGCGAGCGGCGCCCCGCCGCGGGGCGAGCCCGCCGCGCGCGCATGAGCGTGCGATTGTCGCCAGGCAAAAAAACGCGACTGAAGGGCGCAGTCGCGGGGTGGGGAATTGTGAGCGTCGGGGTAGCGTACCGGACGGGCGCGGCGTGCGCCGCGCCCGTCGATGCGTGCTCAGTAGATATCTTTCATGGTGTTTTCGACGTTGAACTTGCCGGTGGGTGTGATCAGGCGCGCATCCTTGATCACCGCTTTCAATTTGCGCGTCTTGTCATCGACGATGACCAGCGCGGATTTCTGATCGCGGCCGTTCCACACCGAGAACCAGACCTCATCGCCGGCCGCGTTGTATTCCGGTTGCACGACACGCTTGGCGCCTTCGCCAAGATCGGCCCATGCGGCAATCGGCAACACTTCAAAGGGCGCTTCCAGGTTCTTGACGTCGAACACCGCGACACTCTGTGAAAGCTTCGCGTCCGGATTCAAGGGCGCGTCCACCCACAGATTGCTGGAGTGGGGGTGACTCTTGACGAACAACGAACCGCCGCCCATGCCCTGCAGCGTGCGTACCACCTTCCAGGCATGGTCCTTGCGCGCGGCCGGATCGGTGCCGATGAAGGTGACGTTGGGATTGCCGAGCGCGCTGGTGACCCATACCGGCCCGAATTTCGGGTCGGTCAGGTTGGCGCCGCGTCCCGGGTGCGGAATCTTCTCGACGTCGATGAGGGCGGTCAACTTGCGCTCCTGCGAATCGATCACCGCAACCTTGTTCGACTGGTTGGCGGCGGTCAGGAAGTAGCGCTTGGTCGAATCCCAGCCACCGTCATGCAGGAACCGCGCACCATCGATGGTGGTCACCGACAAGTTGTCGATGTCTTCATAGTTGGCGAGCAGAATCTTGCCGGTTTCCTTGATGTTGATGATGAACTCCGGATGCTGGTGGGAGGCCACGATGGCCGCCACGCGCGGCTCCGGATGGTACTCCTGGGTATCGACCGTCATGCCACGCGTCGAAATGATCTTGAGCGGCTTCAAGTTCGAACCGTCCATGAACACGTATTGAGGCGGCCAATAGGCACCGGCCACCGCGTAACGGTCTTCGAAACCGTGGTACTTGCTGGTTTCCACCGAGCGTGCTTCGAGACCAATCTTGATTTCCGCAACCTTGTCGGGCGGGTCCATCCACAGATCAATCATGTCAATGCGGGCATCGCGACCGATGGTATAGACGAAGCGTCCCGACGCTGACGGCCGCGAGATGTGCACGGCATAGCCGGTCTTGATGATGTTGACGATTTCCTTGGTGTCGCCATCGATCACCGCCACTTCACCGCTGTCACGCAGGGTCACGACGAAGAAGTTGTTGATGTTGCGCTTGTGCATGGGCGCGGTCGGACGCTTTTCCGGCGGCACCAGCACCTGCCAGCTCTTCATCATCTGCTCCATGCCGAATTCTGGCGGCTCGGGCGGCGGATGTTGCAGGTAGCGGGCGAGGCCATCGATCTGCGCGGTCGTCAGCGCGCCGGACGTGCCCCAGTTCGGCATGCCGGCCGGCGAACCGTAGGTGATCATGGTCTTCAGATACTCAGTGCCCTTGACGCGCGTGATGTCGGTGGTCAGCGGCTTGCCCGTCGCACCCTTGCGCAGCACGCCGTGGCAGCCGGCGCAGCGTTCGAAGAAGATCTGCTTGGACGCGTCGAACTCCGTGACCGTCATCGGCGGACCGTCAGAGGTGATCATGTCGGCGGTTTCGCTGGCCGCTATCGGGCTCGGCGCGCCAGCATAGGCATGCTCGGCATCGGTGGCGAGCGGATGGCGCGATTGCGCCGCCGCGTCCGCCGCCGCCGGTCCACCGCGTGCGGCCGCGACCTGGGCCGGCGTCACGCTGCCACCGCCGTTCCATTTCGTCAGCACGTAGGCGAAGACGCCGGCGATTTCTTCGTCCTTGAGATAGGCCATGGGCGGCATGGCGCCGTTGTACTCGACGCCATTGACGGTGACCTTGCCGGTCAGTCCGTTTACTACCGCGCCGATGGCGCGATTGACGTCGGCTTTCAGAAAATCCGAATTGACCAAGGGAGGAAAAGCACCGGGCATGCCGAGCCCGGTTGGCTGATGGCAGGCCGCGCACACCCGGCCATACACTTCCTCGCCGAGCTTCAGCGGATCACTGACCGCGGCCTGCTTCATTTCCGCCTCGTGCGCGGCGGTCGCACTGGTTTCGGCGCCGGCCGGGGTGGTGACGAGTGACCACGCGCCCAGAACGCACCCCGCCCAAATCACTTTCCATGGGGGACTGGATCTCATTTCGCACCTCAAGATGACTGGTATAAAAAAACCTGTTGCCATTAAAGGAAATCCCGCTGCGTGTCGGCCTTGATCAATATCAAGCCGTGTCTGTCATCGCTCAGTAGCGCAGGCTGAGCGTGAAGTTCGCATGCAGGCCCGGCCAGCTAGCTACTTCGACGCGCGGGTCGTCCGGTGCCAGGCGTCGCACTTCGGCATACGACCACACACGTTGATTGCCAAGGTTGTACAGCCCGAGGTGACAGCTTGCGTTGGGTGTCGGCTTCCAATGCATGATGATGTCGACGACGGTGCGCGCCGGTGGTACGAAGAACGGCCCGGTGCTGAAGTCCGTGGGGTTCTGGTGGGCGTAATGGGTGATGTTGAGATCGGCCGCCAGCGGCCACGCATGTGATTTCCAGCGCAGCGCGAACAAGGCCTTCAGCGGCGTCACCGTGTTGAGCGGTTGATGACTGACTTCGTTGGTGCCGTGCGCCCAGTGCATGCTGGAGGCGAACGTGAAGTCGGCGAGGGGCGCCAGCAGCACGCCCAGCGCCTGTTCGAATTCCGCCTCGACGCCATGGATGCTCGCTTCGGCAAGATTGCGCGACTGGAAGAGCTGCGCACCACTCACGGCATCGGTGCCGAGCCGCGCGCGACTCTCGATGAAGTCCTCGTAGCGCGCGTAGTAGGCGCCGGCTTCGAAGCGCGTGCCGTGGGCGTCGAAGCGCAGGCCCGCTTCGACATTGCGCGACCGTTCAGGCTTGAGATCGGGATTGGGCAGTGCACGCACATTCAAGGCCGCCAGATCCAGGTAGAGATTGACGTCGGCGGCCGGCGGCGCGCGGAAGCCTTCGGCGTAATTGGCATACAGCGCGAGGCTCGTCAGTACCCGCCAGGTGGCGCCGAGCCGCAGGGTCAGATCGTCGTCTTCGAGATCGGTCATGCGCGCCACGTCGGTGAAGATGCTGTCGGTCGTGGCGTTGAGGTCGAAATGATCCCAGCGCAGCGCGGGCACGATGCTGACCGGCCCGAGGATGATTTCATCCTGGGCGTAAACGCCAACTTCGGTGGTGTCGGACACCGGCATGTCGCGCAGCGGAAAGCGTTCGCCGAGCAGCGTGCTGCTGATTTGACCGCTCACGTGGTCGGTGGACAGGCCGGTGCGCGATTCGGTCAGCCGTGAGTCGTCCCATTCGACGCCCGAGACCAGCACGTGCTCAAGGGCGCCCGAGTTGAAATTCCAGCGCGTGCGCAGTTCACCGCCATAGCCGCGCTCGCGCAGCTTGAAGTTACGCTCGAGCAGCAGTGCATGGCCGGTAGGGCCAAGACGGTCTTCATCGGTGAACTGGCGGCTGCTGTCGTCCTGGCGATACAGCATCACGCTGCCTTCATCCATCCAGCCGAGACGCGGCAGCGCATAGGTGACGGTGGCGCGCCAGCGATCCTGTTGGTCATCGCCGGCCAGGCGCGTGGTGGTGGCGAAGCGGCCGAAGCCGAGCAGGGCATGCAGGTCGCTGCCGGCGGCGCGCTGGAAGTAGTCGAGCGAGGCGCGCAATGTGCCACCGTTGGCGAAGTCGTGGGTCCATTTGCTGAACGACTGCCATTGCGTGAAGTCGACGCGGTCACTGGCCACGCCGCGTGCGCGATTGTCGGGCTCGTCGCCGCTGCGATAGCTGAATGAGGTCACCAGCGCGTCTGCCGCCGCCGCATAGGCGAACGTGCCCTGGCCCATGGCGCTGTCATTGCCGCCGAAGTAGCCGGCGTTGCCGCCCGCGTAATAGTTGCGACCGGGCTCAACGAGATCGCGACCGTCGACCGAATCGATCACCATCACGCCGCCGAGCGCGTCAGAGCCATACAGAGCCGAGGCCGGGCCGCGCAGGATCTCGATGCGCTTGACGATGGCAGGGTCGAGACTCAGGCGGCTGCTGTCGGCGAAATTGCCGACATTGAACTGCTGCGGCAAGGGCACGCCATCGAACTCCAGTGCCACTCGATTGCCGCCGATGCCGCGAATGCTCAAGCCGGTCGCGCCGAAACGCGGCGTGTCGACATCGCTCTCGAGCGTCGCTTCGTAGCGCGACAAATCGCCAAGACTCTGCGCCTGCTCACGTTGCAGACGCTCCTGCGTGATGACAGTGACGGGCGCCGGCACCGACCAGCGTGGTCGCGCGGTCTTGGCGCCCACCACCACGATTTCGTCGAGATGGCTGGGCGCTTCGCTGACTGCCGCCAGCGCCGTGCAGGGCGCCAGCAGCAACAGCGCTGCACGGCGTCGGCGTGTGATGTGAGGTGCTGTGTTCATCGGGTCGCTCCGGTCACTCATTGCGTTGGATGTGCTGCGGGTGACGAAGCAGGCGGGTTGCGCGGGCTCGCAAAGCGGTGCATGGCGCCTTTAATCGACGCAAGTGTTCGTCACACTGCGCGAGAAGCATCCATCGCGGCGCGCGCTGCTACATGATTTCGATCATGGTTTGCATCGCGAAGGGCATGAACAAAAAAATCTTCAGCCTGCGCGCGTGACGAGCAGACGAGCTGTGTCGATATCGCGCGCTGCGCGCCGCGGATTCTTTAGCTATTACAGGCGTGGCGTCGCTGCAGACCGACCATCAGCGCCACACCGCAAGCGGCCGACATGTTGTGTGCGACCAGCAACGCCGCAGGCGCGCCCCACCATGCCGCGCTTGCGCCCAGCAGCCATTGCGCGGCGGCAAGCGCCATGAGCGCGCGGCCTTCGCAAGCGAGCCCCGCGCTGCGCGCGCGCCGGCCCAAGCGCATCGCCCAGCCCACCGCCACGATAGCCAAGCCGAGATGCACGAACGCCGCGGGTGTCGCCACGCCGGCGCCGGCGGTGGCGCCGAGTGCTATTTGCGCAGCCCACAGCAGCACACCAAGGCGCGCGTAACGGGCGAGCTGCGCGGCGGCCGCGGCATCCTTCACGGCCTCGGTGCGGGTGAGACTGAAAGCCAGCGCCAGCATGGCGTAAGCGCCGAACAGATTGCCGAAAACCACCGGCAGCGCGCGCGATCCTGCGCTCAGGATGCCGAGCACCGACAGGCCCAGTGCGAGCAACAGCAGCGTGGCGGCCGTGCGCGCGCGGCGCCAGTCGCGTGGCCGTGGCGCGAGCGCGATGCTGAGCAAGGCCAGCACCACCAGCAACGCGCTCGAAGCCGCGGCGCGATGCACGCTGCGCGCCGGACGCAGCGCCTCGCTGCTCACCGTGGCATGCATGTCGGCGGCTGCAACGGTCGCTGTGCGACATAGCGGCCAAAGATCGCAGGGCGCACGCGGCTGCGCGAGACGCAGCCATGCGCTGACACCGATCACGACCAGCATCAGTGCGACCAGCAACCACGCGAGAGCCTGCAGGGTGAGACGACAACGTTGTGAATTCATGGCTGCTTGCATGCCGTGCGAGTACAGCTGCGCATGATAGGCGAGGCGCGACGTGTGAGGGTCAGAAAACCCTTGAGCTAAGTCAAGGCTTTGGTGCGACGCACTGTCGCAGTATCCGCCCAAGACACCAACCGCAGGCCGGCTCACCACAGCGGGGCCGTCTGCGTTTATTCGAGTGTGGGCAACGCGGAAACAGTGGAGGACGAGAGCGATGAGCGATCACCCAGGCAATCACGGCGATGACGAACACGGCCCTGTGCCGTTCATGCAGCAGTTGCTGGACAACCCGTTCCTGTTGCTGTTCTTGGGCGTCCTGATCCCGATGCTGCTCTACAACCTGTGGGGCGTCATCGACATTCTCACCGTGCCGGTCACCAAGTAAGCACCGCTTTCACCCGCAGCGACGAGGAACTCAACGATGAGCGCGATACTCCCCCCATCGGAACGTGTCTGGTACAAGCATCCGATAGACCGCGTCGAGGGCACCTGGATAGCCATAGCGCTGACCTGGTGCCTCGTCATGTTTTTCATGATGATCGGCTGGCATATCTGGGGCAAACAGAATCTCTCGACCGAAACCTATCGCACCACCGCCGAGCAATACACCGCCAAGGTGCAGGCGATGGTCGACAAGTACACGGTGCGTACCGAGACCGAGCAAAAGATTCCGGTGGTCGCCGCGCCGCCCGGCAGCGACATCTTCCTGGTGGCGCGACTGTGGAGCTTCTGGCCGATTCTCGAACTCGAGAACGGCAAGACCTATCGCCTGCATTTGAGTTCGATGGACTACAACCATGGTTTCTCGCTGCAGCCGGCCAATATCAATATCCAAATCGTGCCGGGCTATGAACACGTGGTGACCATCACACCCAACCAGTCGGGGCCCTATTCAGTGGTCTGCAACGAATTCTGCGGTATCGGTCATCACACGATGGTCAGCCGTCTGTACGTCAAGTGAGGAGAGGACGATGAGCACTGCCACCACTTATCGCACTTGCCCACGTTCCGGGCTGCAATTTGAAAAAAATGCCGAATCCCTCATGAAGGCCAACGCCTTCATTGGCGTGGTATGGCTGTTGATCGGCGGCATCCTCGCCATCGGCGTGGTGCTGACGCGCTGGCCGGCGGTGCATTGGCTGCCGGCCGACAAGTTCTACATGGTGCTGACTGCCCATGGCATCGACATGCTGATCTTCTGGATCATCTTCTTCGAAGTGGCGGTGCTGTACTTTGCTTCGTCGACGCTGTTGCGCTGTCGACTCGCGACGCCGCGGGTCGCGTGGCTGGCCTTCGCGCTGATGCTGGTGGGCTCGGTGCTGAACAATGTCACGGTTTTTCGCGGCGCATCGAGCGTCATGATGACGTCCTACGTGCCAATGATGGCGGAGCCGAATTTCTATCTCGGCCTCATCCTGTTCGCGGTCGGCGCGCTCATCGCCTGCTTTGTGTTCTTCGGCACGCTGGTGGTGGCCAAGCGCGAAAAGACCTATGACGGCTCGGTGCCGCTGGTCACGTTTGGCGCCATCACCGCCGCCATCATCGCGGTGTTCACCATAAGCTCGGGCGCCATCATTCTCATCCCGACCTGGTTGAAGTCGGTGGGCATCGTGCACGAGGTCGACGCGCTGGTGTATCGCACCGTGTGGTGGGCTTTCGGTCATTCATCGCAGCAGATCAATGTCGCCGCGCACATCTCGGTGTGGTACCTGGTGGCGGCGGTGGCCTTCGGCGCCAAGCCGATGAGTGAGCGCGTGAGCCGCATGGCGTTTCTGCTCTACATCCTGTTCCTGCAGTTGGCGAGCGCCCATCACCTGTTGGCCGATCCCGGTCTGTCGACGCCGTGGAAGGTGGTCAATACCAGCTACTTCATGTATTTCGCGGTGCTGGCCTCCATGATCCACGGCCTGACCATACCCGGCGCGATGGAAGTCGCGCAGCGGCGCAAGGGCTATACCAAGGGCTTGTTCGAGTGGCTGCGCAAGGCGCCGTGGAGCAATCCGACTTTCTCCGGGGTGTTCATCGCCATCATCGGCTTCGGCTTCCTGGGTGGAATCTCGGGGGTGATGATGGGCACCGAACAGCTCAACATGATCATTCACAACACCATCTACGTGCCGGGCCACTTCCATGCCACGGTCGTGATCGGCACCACGCTGACTTTCATGGCCTTGACCTATTACCTGATCCCGGTGTTGTTCAAGCGCGAAATGGTCCTGCCGGGCCTGGCCAAGTGGCAGCCCTATCTGTTCGGCTTTTCGATGTATTTCTTCTGCCTCGTGATGATGGGCGCCGGTACGCTCGGCGTCGAACGGCGCCATTGGGACATGGCTTTCGGTGGTTCGCCGCTTGCCTACGAATGGCCCGGTGCGGCCTATCTCATGATGGGGCTGGTCGGCATCGCTGGTGTGGCGGCCATTGGCGGCGGTGCGATCTACATCCTCGTCACGGTTGGTTCGCTGCTGTTCGGCCGTCGTCTCGAAGACGGTGAAGTGAGCGCGCGTTTCGTGCCGCTGCCACGCGCCGCGCCCACGGTCATCGCGCAGTCTTACGGCTCGGCGGGCTTTGCCGCGCCTGGCACGTTCGCGCTGGCGAGGGTGTTCCTGATCTCCTTCGTCCTCTATTACTTCATCAACTGGAAGTATTTGTCGACGCTGTGGGGCCTGAGCTGAGCAATGGCATGGGCGCACGGGGGGAGATCATGAACCGCACGTTCGCGATGGTGACCGCCGCCCCCGCGCAGGCGCACTGGTGCCTGGTGGCCGGCGTATTCAAGCTGCGTATCGGCATGTTGATCATGCTGACGGCAGTGGCGGGCCTGGCCATCGCGCCGGCGCCGGCGCCTGCGGCGTGGCGGGTGCTGGTGATGGCGCTGGCGGTGTTCGTGGCGTCGGCGAGTTCGGGCGCGTTCAATCAGTTCGTCGAAGCCGACGCCGACAAGCTCATGGCGCGCACGCGCAACCGTGCGTTCGCAAGCGGCGCGCTCAAGGCCGGCCCGGCGTGGATGGGCGTGATCGTTGGCTTGCTGGCGATGGCGGTCGCCACCACCTGGTGGGTGCTGAATGGCACCGCCGCGCTGTTCTTGTTCTTAGGCGCGTTCACCTATGGCGTGGTCTATACCGTGGCGTTGAAACGCCGCACCTGGCTCAACATCGTGTTTGGCGGCCTGGCCGGCAGTTTCGCGGTGCTGACCGGCGCGGCCGCGGCTGACCCAACGCTCGGCGCGCTGCCGCTGTTGCTGGCACTGGTATTGTTCCTGTGGACGCCGCCGCATTTCTGGAGTCTCGCCATCGCCAACTGCGACGACTATGCGGCCGCTGGCGTGCCGATGCTGCCAGTGGTGGTGGGCGTGCCACGCGCGGCGTGGGTGGTGCACGTCAACACCATTGCCCTGGTCGTGGTCTCGCTGCTGCCGGTGGCTTTCGGCGCTGGGCCGAGCTATCTCGTCGCGGCCGTCATCGGTGGTGCGTGGTTTCTGCGCAAGACTCACGCCTTGCTGCGCAAGCCCGCGCGCGGCACCGCCATGGCGGCCTTCTTCGCATCCATGATGCAGCTTGGCGTACTGATAGTCGGCGTGGCGCTCGATGCGTTGCTCGCCTGACCCACGCCGCATTGTCGTGCTGTTGCTGTGCGCGCTGTGTGCGCCGACGCTGCATGCGCTCGGCGTGCCCAAGCTCGATGCCGATGCGGCGTTCGCTGCCAGCCAGGCGGTGGTCGGCAGCGTGCCGCCTGATTTCACCTTGCTCGACCGCGATGAAAAACCGCTGCGCCTCGCGAGCCTGCGCGGCAAACCGCTGCTCATAAGCTTCATCTATACCGGCTGCTTCACCGTGTGCCCGACCCAGACCCGCACCTTGCTCGACGCCGTGCGCGGTCTCGATCGCATGCTCGGCCCCAACCAGTTCAACGTCGTCAGCATCGGCTTCAACCAGCCCTTCGATACACCGCAGGCGCTACGTGCGTTCGCCGCACAACACCGCATTGATTATCCGAACTGGCTGTTTCTGAGTCCCCATGCGCGCATCGTGCCGGCGCTGACCCGCGCCTATGGCTTTTCCTATACCGAGACGCCCGCCGGCTTCGAGCATGTGGTCGGCGTGACGGTGGTCGATGCCAATGGCCGCATCCATGCTCAGGTCTATGGTGAGCGCCTGAACAGCGAGGCGCTTGGCATTCCGCTGCGCGAACTGTTGCTGGCCGCGCCGGCTGCCGGCGCGGCGCGACCGTCCTTGCAGTCGGTGCTCGAGCGCGTGCGCCTGCTGTGCACGGTCTACGACCCGGACAGCGGCGAATACCGGTACAACTGGTCGCTCATGCTGCAAGTGATCGGCGGACTCGCATTCTTTCTGACCGTCGGTACTTACCTGTGGCGCGAGCGGCGGGCAGTGCTACCGAAGGCCGTCACCGCCGGGAGCCAATCGTGAAGTTCGATTGAACCGCCATGACCCGCACTATCGCCCCGTCAGGAAACGCCGCCTGGCGCTGGCTGGAACAAGGCTTCGACCGCGCCTTTGGCGCCAGCGGCAACCCCCTGCGTCTGCTCGGCGCGTTGCTGTTCCTGTGCTTCGCGGTGTTGCTGGTGAGCGGCGCCTGGCTCTATGCCGGCTACGATACTTCGGTGCGTGGCGCCCACGCCTCGGTGGCCCGCCTGACGGAGTCGCGATGGTCCATGGGCGCGCTCATGCACAGCCTGCATCGCTACGCGACCGATGCCTTTGTCATCCTCACCGTCCTGCACCTGGTGCGCGAACTGCTTTACGGCCACTGGCGCCATTTTCGACGCTTCTCGTGGTTGAGCGGTTGCGCGCTGCTGCCGTTCATCGGTGCCGCGGCCATTGGCGGCTTCTGGCTCGTGTGGGATGAACTTGGTCTGTTCTCCGCCGTCGCCAGCGCCGAATGGCTGGATGCGTTGCCGCTGCTTGGCGAGCCTTTGTCGCGCAATTTCCTGCGCGCCGCCGCGCTCAGCGATCGACTGTTCTCGTTATTCGTGTTCGTGCATATCGGCGTGTCCTTGCTGCTGGTGCTGGTCGCGTGGCTGCACCTGCAGCGTGTGAGTCGCGCGGTGGTGATGCCGACCCGCGCGCTTGCCTTCGGCACCACCTTGAGCTTGCTGGCACTGTCGGTGCTGGCGCCGGTAGCGCAACCGGCGCCGGCCAATCTCGCGCGCATACCGGCGGCTTTGAGCTTTGACTGGTGGGTGCTGTGGCCGCATGCATTGATGTATGCGAGTTCGGCCAGCATGACCTGGGGCATCGTGTTGGCGATGGGCGCAGGCCTGTGTGCATTGCCTTTCCTGCCCGGCGCGCCGCGCGCCGCGGCGGCGGTGGTTGACCCGCAACACTGCAACGGCTGTCGGCGTTGCTTCGAGGACTGTCCCTACGGGGCGGTCAGCATGATTGCCCATCCGACGGCCGGCCATGGACGCGAACTCGCGCTGGTTGACGCGGCGCTGTGCGCCGGCTGTGGTATCTGTGCCGGCGCGTGCCCTTCGGCCACACCGTTTCGCAGCGTGCTCCAACTCGTCAACGGTATCGACATGCCGGGTCTCACGGTCGACAGTTTGCGCCAGCAACTGCGCGAAGGCTTGCGCGCCAGCAGTGCGCCACGTCCGCTGGTGCTGTTTGCCTGCCTGCACGGCGCCGACAGCACCCGCGTGGCGGCCAACGATGTGCTGGTGTTGCCCCTGATCTGCAGTGGCCAACTGCCACCGGCCTTCGTTGAATATGCGTTGCGCGACGGCGCGGCGGCGGTGCTGGTGGCGAGTTGTCACGACTACGGCTGCGAATATCGCCTCGGCGCGCGCTGGACCGGCGCGCGTCTCAACGCGCAACGCGAGCCGCAGCTGCGCGCGGGCGTCGCGCGCAGCAGGGTTCAGTGGCTGGCGGCCGAGCGGGGCGAGGAAGCACGCTTGGTCGCCGCGCTCGATGCCTTGCGTGAACGCGGCGCGCGGGATGGGCAACGCGCCATGAACGGCCACGGTGCAGACCATGGCTGAAGCCGACAACCACGCGCGCACGAGACACACGCTCGGCTGGCGCGCGTGGCTGGGCCAGGCCGTGCTTTACGGCCTGTTCGCGCTCGTCATCGGCGTGTTTTCGCACTGGCCGCCGTATCGCCATCTGCCGCCCGACACAGCCGTCATCAAGCTCAGCGTCCTGCATACCGGCAAGCCGAAGAGCGCCTGTCATCAATTGAGCGCCGAGGAACTCGCGGCCTTGCCGCCCAACATGCGCGCGCCCGTCAGCTGCCCGCGCGAGCGTTCACCGGTAGTGGTGGAACTCGATATCGATGGCGCGGCGGCAGCGCGCATCGCAGCGCCGCCCTCGGGTTTGTCCGGCGACGGCGCGTCGGCCATCTACACGCGCCTGGCAGTCGCGGCCGGCGAGCGTGCCATCGCCGTGCGTCTGCGCGATGACGCCAACAACGCCGACTTCGCCTATCACATCGAGCAACGCGTCACGCTCGCGCCGGCCCAGGTGCTGGTGATCGATTTCGACGCCGAACACGGGGAGATCACGCTGCAATGAACAGCATCATTCGTTCGCACCTGGTGGTCGATGACAGCACACCGCACGCGCCCCCCGCCGTCTATCGACTGCCCCTGAGTGTTGCCGAGCGGCGCCTGGCGCGCGGATGGCTGTGGTTGGGATTGGGCGCGCTGGTCGGTTCGGGACTGTTCTCCATCTTGTTGGTGCTGGCGCGCACGCCCGGCGTCAATGCGGCCCTGCCCGGCATCGATTTCTTTCGCACAGCGCTGGTGGTGCACGTCGATTTGTCGGTGCTGGTGTGGTTCGTCGCGATCGCCGGCATGCTGTGGAGCACGCAGACCGGCGCGCGCGGACGGCATTGGGGTTGGGGCGCTCTGCTCGGCGCCGCGCTTGGTACGCTCATGATGGTGGTGGCGCCGTTTCTCGCCCCCGGCGCACCGGTGATGGCGAACTATATTCCGGTGCTGGAATCGCCGCTGTTCCTGGCCGGCCTCGCGGTCTTCGGGCTGGCCGTGGTGGTGCTGGTGGCGCGCACGCTGCTGTGCATGTCGCCGCTGGTGGCGCGCCTCGATGGCGCGGCGGCCCTGCGCTTCGGTCTGTATGCGGCGGCGGTCGCGACGGCGGTGGCGCTGGTCGCTTTCGGCTGGTCTTTGGCCGTCGTGCCGGCATCACTCGACAGCAAGGCCTACTGGGAGATTCTGTTCTGGGGCGGCGGCCATGCGCTGCAATACACCTGGACCTTGCTGCTGCTGGTGGCGTGGCTGTGGCTGGCGCAGGCCTGCGAAGTGCGGCTGCCCTTGAGTGCGCGCGTCAGCCTGCTGTTGTTCGTGATTGCCCTGGCGCCGGTCTTCATCACGCTCTATGCGTATTTCGTGCACGACGTGCTGTCGGTCGCGCACCGGCATCTGAATACCATCGGCATGCGCGTTGGCGGTGGCATGGCCATCTTCCCGGTGGCGCTCGCCATCGTGCTGGCGTTCGCCGACCGTGGCCACGTAAGCGACACCGCGCGGCCGCTGCGCGCGGCGCTGTTTTCATCCATCGCGCTGTTCGCGGCGGGCGGCGTCATCGCGCTCGCCATCAACGGCAGTAACGTCAAGATCCCGGCCCACTATCACGGCTGCATCGTCGGTGTGACGCTCGCCATCATGGGCCTGGTCTATCACCTGTTGCCGCAACTCGGCTATGGCACGCCGCGCGGACGCCTGGCTGTCGCGCAGCCCTATCTCTACGGCCTTGGCCAGCTCATGCATATCGTCGGCCTGGTGTGGTCCGGTGGCTACGGGGTGCAACGCAAAGTGGCCGGCGCCGAGCAGGTGCTGCGCAGCCCCGGGGAGATCTTCGGCATGGGGCTCATGGGCCTCGGTGGCCTCATCGCCATCATTGGCGGGTTGACGTTCGTGCTGGTCGCGTGGCGCGCGCTGCGTGAAGGCCGCGCTTGATGCGTCTTGCGCCTCAATCACTGTTGCGCGCCTGCTTCATGCGCGTCGAGGCGTTGTTCAATCGCGCCTTTGGTGACCAGCTCAATCCTTTCTATCAACTCGGTGCGCTGGCGTTCTTTCTGTTCTGGGTGGTGGTCGGCAGTGGCCTGTATCTATACGCGTTCTTCGACACCAGCGTCGAAGGCGCCTATCGCTCGGTCGATGCACTGACACGCCAGCAGTGGTTCGCTGGAGGCGTGCTGCGCAGTGTGCACCGCTACGCGTCGGACGCCATGGTCGTCACCATGCTCATTCATCTGCTGCGTTACTGGGCTTTCGACAGATTGCGTGGTTTTCGCTGGTTTTCGTGGGTGACCGGCGTGGTGTTGCTGTGGCTGGTGTTCGCGGCCGGCGTCAACGGTTACATGCTGCCGTGGGACAAGCTCGCGCAATTCGTCACCCAGGCGAGCTTCGAGTGGCTGGACTGGTTGCCCGGCTTTGGCGGTACGCTGATTCGCAATTTCATTTACGACCGCAGCGTCAGCAATCGCCTGTTCTCCTTGCTGGTATTCATTCACATTGGTGTACCGCTGCTGGTGCTGCTGTTGATGTGGGTGCATGTGCAGCGCGTGCCGAAGGCGCGCACCCAGCCGCCGCGTGTGATTGTGCTGTCGGTGCTGGCCATGCTGGTGCTGCTCGCTTTGGCGCGACCGGTAGTCAGCCACGAGGCGGCGCATCTCGCGTCGGCGCCGGTGCTGCTCGATTTCGACTGGTTCCTGCTGGCGCTCTATCCCTTGGTCTATGTCTGGTCGCCCGCTGAAGTGTGGGCCTTGGTGCTGGGAGTCAGCGTGCTGCTGTTGCTCGCGCCGTGGCTGCCGCCGCGGCGTGCGAATGCGGCGTCTGAGCACAATGTCGTCATGCATCCGGGCGCTGTCAGTGTGAGCACACGCGTCGGTGAGACTTTGCTCGAGGCGGGGCTGCGCGCCGGCCTCACGCTGCCCTATGAATGTCGCGCCGGCGGTTGCGGCGTATGCGTGTGCACGGTGCTGAATGGCCGCGTCGAGCACGGCAATTATCAGCCGTCGGCCCTCGATGGCGCGATGCGCGCGCGCGGCCAGGCGCTCATGTGTTGTGCCACGGCGCTGGACGACGTCGAGATTGAAATCGATGTCGAGACCTTGAGTGCACCGACGCTTGCGCCGCAGCGCCATCAAGCAACGTTGAGTGGCATCGAAACCTTGGCGCCGGACGTGCGCCGCCTGTGGCTGACGGTGGAGGGCGGCGAGCGCATTGCCTTCAGCGCCGGGCAATACATCAACATCGTGCTCGACGACGGCGCGACGCGCTCCTATTCCTTTGCCAACGCGCCCCATGACAATGGGCGCATCGAACTGCATGTGCGGCGGGTGGCGGGCGGGCGTTTCAGCGAACTTGCCTTCGAGCGACTGCGTGTCGGCGACACGCTGCGCTTCGAAGGGCCCTTCGGCCGCTTCACCTTGCATGAGGGCAGCGCGCCCATACTGTTCATCGCTGGCGCCACCGGCTTTGCGCCGATCAAGAGCATCGTCGAGGATGCATTTCATCGCGCCATTGAGCGACCGATGTTCCTGTACTGGGGGGTGCGTGCGCGGGCCGACCTCTACATGGCGACGCTCGCCGAACAGTGGGCGGCCGAGCACCCCAACTTTCATTTCGTGCCGGTGCTGTCGGCGCCTGCCGGCGACGATGACTGGCCTGGCCGACGTGGCCTGGTGCACGACGCCATGCTCGCTGACCTGCCCGACATGCGTGGCTACGAGCTCTACGCCTGCGGTTCGCTGAACATGATCGAGAACGCCGTGCCCGCCTTCCTCGCCCATGGCCTGGACGAAGGCGCGTGTTACTCGGACGCGTTTCTCTCCCCCCACGCAACGGACCCGCAACGCCCCGCCGCGGGCTGACTCACGGTCTATGAAGCCGCGCGACGACGACCGGAGTTCCATCTATGCATCGCGACTTGATTGCACTACCTTGGTGCACGCCAACAGCAGTGGAAGTGCAGCCATGACCAGCAAACAGATCCAGGCCGAGGACATCAGCAATCTGCCGTTGTTTGGTGGGCTGGACGACGAGCAGTTGAACCTCATCGCGCGCCATTCCAACGCGCTCGAATTGCGTCGCGGCCAACAACTGTTCCGCACCGGTGACCCGGCCGTCAATTTCTTCTACCTGCAACGCGGTCAGTTGAAGCTCACGCGCTCGTCCTTCGACGGCGATGAAAAAGTCATCTCGGTGGTGCGCGCGGGGCAGACCTTTGCCGAGGCGGCCTTGTTCATGGACGCGCCCGGCGGCTATCCGGTCAGCGCCATTGCCATCGAGGAAAGCCGCGCGCTGGCCTTGCCGGGTGAGGTCATCAAGAAGCTGCTGCGCAATTCACCCGAAACCTGCTTTCGCGTGATGGCGGTGATGAGTGCGCGCCTGCGCGAGCTGGTGGTGCAGATAGACGAGCTCACGCTGCACAACGCCACCCACAGGCTGGCGTCCTATCTGCTGGCGCGCCTGTCGGACAACGCCAGCTTTCCGCCCGTGCAGGAAGCCCGGCTCATGACGCCCAAGGTCGTCATCGCATCACGCCTGTCGATACAGCCGGAAACGTTTTCGCGCATTCTTGCGCGTCTGCGCGACGACGGGCTGGTGGCCAGTGAAGGTTCGAGCATCGTCGTCAAGGATGTCGAAGGGCTGCGGCGTTTCGTGCAGCCCTGAGCAGGCGTGAAGCGGCACGCACAAGCAGGTGAGCATGCTTGTGCGTGCCGTCGCCATCAGTAGCGGTATTCCAGCCACACCCACACTTTGCGCAGATCGAACGCCTGGCCTGAGCCGCTGTTGCGCGCGATGTTGCGTGCGTTCTGGTCGGCATCGTAGTCGGCATACTTGATGCCGGCGGTGTACTTGGTCAGGAAGGTCTTGGTCAACTGTACGTCGAGTTCATGACCATAGCCGTAGCCACCATTGTCGGCATCGAACCAGTGATGTTCGATCATGAAATTGGCGCCCAGCACCACCGCCTGAAAGGTCAGGTAGACATCTTCGATACCATCGCCCGGAGTGTTGAGAAATCGATCTGCCCAGCCCTGGAACGCATGGCCGGTGGCAAGCGGCGTGGTGAAACGATTGGCGCCGCCGTCACCGCCGAGAAATTCAACGCTGGCCTTCATGGTCACCGATTGAACGATGCCGCCGACCTTGTAACTGCCGCCGAGCATGCCCCATAGAAACGGCTGATCGATGTTGCCGGTGGGGTTATGGGAGAAGTCTCCCTGCCACGCGCCTTCGGCGATGTACAACACATCGAACTTGGGATTGAGCGCGAACTTGCCGTCGAAGCGCGCGCCGTAGGTCTGGGTCGATGGATAGAACGAGCGGATCGCCGGCACTACACTGCGTTCGAAGTCGAGCAGGTAGGCGTAAAGCTCCAGGCGCCCGAAAGGCAGGCCGGTGTAGACCACGTTGCCGAGATAACCATTCAATCCTTCATCGTCGAAACCGCGGGTCGGGTTGCCTTCACCGAAGATGCGGTTGATGTTCCAGGTGTACCAGAAGCGCACCGCGGTATCGGGTAGCGAATTGTTGAATACGCCGACAGCGTCGTAGGTCTGCCAGTTCTGACGCCACAGCACGTTGCCGACAAAGCGATGGAAGGGCGCGTCGCGATCGAGAATGAGCTGACGACCGGCCTGGATCACTGTATGTGGAATGGCGTCGATGCCGACATAGGCCTGGTTCAATTCCATGCCTTCCGGGTCGACCACCGCCGAATAGCGCGGCGCCATGCGCCGGTTGGCGCCGCCGTCGTCATAGGTGCCAGCCGCGAGCACGTCTTCCACTTCGGCCATGCCGAACAGGCCGTGAAAGCTGGCGGTGCGAAAACCGAGCGCAGTGCGCAGGGTGCCGACATCGACCGCTTCGCGCCGCGCATCGTCATCGGCATTCTCGTAACGCAACCGCAGGTGCAGCAGCAGCTTGCCGTCGCGAAACATGCCGGCCAGCGTATCGGTATGGGGAATCACCGGCACCGAAGCTGTCGGTGGCGGCGCGGCGGGCGGGTTTGCATTGGCCGCCGCCACAGCCAGCGGCGCGCTAGCGGCGGCGCTGATAGCAATCAGGAGTGCGCCGCCCAGTGTATTGATGTTCTTCATGTCGTTCTCCAATCCGACCGACCGGGTCATCACTCCAAAACCAGTCCGACCTGGGTGGGGATGTACGCGTGTGGACTTGGATTAAAACTAGAAGATGCAGACGGGCGGGCGCATTGACGAAGGTCAAGGGTGTCGGGGCGCGCGACGAACGCGCAGCAAGGCATCGAGCCACGGCTTGGGCGCGGCGGGACTATCAGCGTGTCGAGAGCAGTCGCTTGGTCGCCACTTTCAATGTGGCCTGAGAGGACGCTGCCACAGCGGATGCGAAGCGGAAATAGAAAATTGGTCGGGGTGACAGGATTCGAACCTACGACCCCTGCCTCCCGAAGGCGAAATTCTGTGTTAATGGTGCTTTAAATTCAATCATTTAGTGCGC
>JADLGE010000117.1 GCA_020849475.1 Gammaproteobacteria bacterium | reverse complement strand
GTGGGCCGCCCGGGTGTTCGGCTGGATTCATGTGCGCTCCCCCTGGGTTGTTCGGCCCATGGCATGGTATGCGGCGGGCCTAAGGCCAGGCAAACGCATGCTGCGAGTCGACTGTCGCTACTTGCCAGCGGACTGTGCCGCCGTCAACGCTTCGGTATAGGGATGCGTGCGCCGCTCGGCGAAGCCGTCGACCAGTAAGCCCACGCCGGCAAAGAACACCAGCGCAATGCCGAGGCCCTGCAGAAAATCGCTGTGGGTAGCAAAGCGCAGCGCAATCCCCGCCACCGCAAACGCCGCCCACACCGCAAGATAAAACTTCCAGGCGCCGTTGACCTTGGTCATGCGCGTCACTTCCGCGGCGCGCGCCGCCGGTGCATCGCTGTGCATGGCGCTTTCGAGCGCGGCAACCTGGGCCGGCGTGCGCAAGCCGACCGTCGCACCGACCGCGCTCATGACGAGGCCCATCAGCAGGAACGGAATGGCCACGCCGCGTGCGAAGCCGCTGCCGCCGTCAGTGAACAGCCAGCCGCCAAACACCAGCGACAACAAACCCAGCGGCAGAATGAACACCAGGGCTTCAGTCTTCTCACCCTGGAAATAGATGTGCATCGCTTCGAGCAATTGCAGCGTGGCGTCGGTGGCGGGCATGGCTTGGTCCTCGGTCGTGTGGATGGGGCGAAGTGCATTCCAGCGCACTCGCGTCGCCCATGCAAAGCGCGCCAGCGCGCGCCCCTATAATCCGGCTTCCATCATCGCCATAGTCTCAAGGAGTCGCGCATGGATTTCGGTATCAGCATTCCCAACAACCAGGGCATCGCATCAGTGCGGGATCTCGTGACGGTGGCTCAGGATGCCGAAACCCTGGGCTACGACTCGGTGTGGGTGAGTGAGCATCTCTACCACGCGAGCTACGTGGCCTCGCGGCTCGGCGACCGACCTTACCACGAGGCATTGACGGTGCTGACGGCGGCCGCGACCGTCACCACGCGCGTGCGGCTCGGCACTTCGGTGCTGGTCTTGCCCTGGCACCATCCGGCGCGGCTCGCCAAGCAGATTGCGACGCTCGATCAGCTCTCCGCAGGCCGTGTGGTGTTGGGAGTCGGCGTTGCGCAAACCCCTGACGAATTCGCCAACCTCGGTATTCCCTATGCCACGCGCGGCGCAGTGACAGATGAAGCCATCGATGCGCTGCGCGCGCTGTGGAGCGAAGACATCCCGGCCTACCACGGCCAGCACTTCAAGTTCGAAGGATTGCGCTTCTCTCCCAAGCCGCAGCAAGCGCGGCTGCCGATACTCATCGGCGGCAACTCGCCGCGCGCGCTGCGCCGCGTGCGCGAGAAGGGTGACGGCTGGCATGCCATGAGTCTGTCGGTCAACGATGTGCGCGCTTCAATCGCCGGCGCCGCCGGCAAACCTTGTTCGATACGCATGGTGCTGGAATTCACCGACGCGCCGGTGTCCCGTGCGATTGCGGATCGTCGCAGCCTGAAAGGCACACCGGCCGAAGTGTTGGATCAGGTGCGCGGCTATGCAGACGCCGGCGTGAGCGAACTGGTGGTGGATGCCAACCTCCCCGACGTGGAGGCCACGCGCGTCTGCTTCCGGCGTTTTCGCGACGAGGTGATGACGAAGCTGTAACGGATTGCCTGCTTGTGCGCTTGCTCGTCAATCGCCGAGCAGGTCTGCTTCACCGAGACCGCGCGTGATGCGCGCACTGGCGTCGGCGTCGGCCGCCATCACCCGCACATAGCCGGCAAAGCGTGCCGGCGTGAGTCCTTGATTGATGGCGCTCGCGCGCGCTGCGGCTTCGCGGGCGCCTTCCGCATCGCCCACTGCGCCGCAGGCGCTCGCGAGACACATCCAGCCGCGCGCGAAATCCGGCGAGGCGCCAACCACATGATCGAGCAGTGTGCGTGCCTCGACGTAGCGTTCGAGGTTCATGCAGGCGATGCCTTTGAACATCTGCCACAACCACGCGCAGGGATGGTCAGGGGAAATGCCGAGGATGCGGTCGGCGATCTCGCCGGCTTCCACTGCCTCGGCCTGGTTGCCGAACGCGAGTGAGCGCGCGAGAAAACCCCATTCCATCAAATCGTGCGGCGAGAGTAGGGTGCCGCGGCGCAATACTTGGATGGATTTGACGCGCTCGCCGAGTTCCACCCACACGCGGCCGGCATACATGAGCACGTCCGGCTGATCGGCGCCGCGCGCGAGGGCGCGTTCGATGGCGATGCGCGCCGCATGGCGGGCGGCGTCCGGGTCGGCCGCGCTGGCGGTCGATACGCCGTCCATCAACAGCGCCGCGTACAGGGCCTGGGCGAGGGCGTAATCGGCATCGAGCTCGGTCGCCTGGTGCACCAGATCCAGCGCCGCCTGGTTGGCCGCCGGCCCGCGCCCGACCATGTATTCGTGGCGCGCCCGCTGGGTCAGACTCCAGGCATCGAGACTGCCGGTGTCTTGCGGCCGGTTGATGACTTCGGCGCGATAGGCTTCGCCGCCCAGCGCCGCGGCGACGTGGCTGGCGATGTCTTCCTGCACGGCGAGAATGTCGGCGGTGGTGCGGTCGTAGGTCTGGGTCCACAGCACGCGGCCGCCCGCTGTTTCGCAGAATTCCGCAATGACGCGCAGGCGATCACCACTGCGACGCACATTGCCGCTGACCACGTAGCCGACCCCGAGCCGCGTGCCTATCTCGGTGACGGTGAGCGACTGCTGGCGCAGGGCAAAGGAATCCGAGCGCGGCGTGACCGTGAGGCGCCCTGCGCGGCTCAAGGCCGAGATCAACTCGCAGCTCAAGCCATCGGCAAGATAGGCATCGGCGCTGTCGGCGGACAGGCTGTCGAAGGGCATCACTGCAATCGGAATGGCGCTCCGGCCGTGGCCAGTGCGTGGCGATGACGGAGAGGTGGCGTGCTCGGCGGACGTGACCGGCTCGGGCAGCGCCGTCGCCGCAGCGCGTCGTCGTAATAACGGCGCCGTCGCATGCTTGGCCAGCGGAATGACGAGCGCACCCAGCAAGGCCACGAGGCCGGCCAGGCCGGACAACAGATTGGCGTGCGATTCAATCCACTCTTGCATGGTTGTTCCGATTCTATGGGGACGCGAACAGGCTGCGCGGACGGCGGGGCAGGGCCGTCATCGCGCCGCGCGGCAGCGGCGCTGGCGAGGGCTCTGCTATAGAGGGCCGGGGGCCGTTTGTACATTGCCCGACGCTCGCGCGCGTCGTCACACTCGAGGCTGATTTACACTTTCGAGATAGTTGAGCAGCCGCCCATCACATCTTGTCCCGGGTGACGCCGCTGCTGGCACAGCTGAACCGCACTGAATCCACCCAGCACGAGAACCGCCATGCCGAACGATTCCCCCACGCCCGCCGCCATCAATGCGTTCGAAGTAGCGGTCCGCAGCAAACCTTCGATTTACCCCGAGCCCTTCGCGTCGATGATGAATGGACGCAGCAAGCGCGTGCTTGGCGAGCTTTTCGGGCTGCGCAATTTCGGCGTCAATCTCGTCACGCTGGCGCCGGGCGCGGTGTCCTCAATCCGTCACGCGCACAGCCTGCAGGACGAATTCGTCTACATCCTCCGCGGCGCGCCGACCCTGCATACCGACGAGGGATACACCGACATGCAGAGCGGCATGTGTGCCGGCTTCAAGGCCGGCACCGGCAATGGCCACCGGCTGCTCAACAACAGCGACGAAGACGTCGTTTATCTCGAGATAGGCGACCGCACTCCGGGCGACGAAGGAACCTATCCCGACGACGACCTCAAAGCGCTGCGGGTCGACAATAGTTGGGTCTTTATCCACAAAGACGGCACGCCGTATTGACCTCCCGCACGAGGCTTCACCTCACTTGCCGGAACCGTAGCGGCCGTGCGCCGCGCGCATGGAGTCATAGTCGGGTGACTTCATCATTTCGTGAATCTGGCGCCGACGAATGCCGCGGTTGCCGCCGTCGTAGAGAGGAAACACCATGGCGTCGCGCATCAGGCGGTCGAACGGCGCATCCTTGATGTAACTCTCCACGCCCACTACTTGCATGGCGTCATAGACGGTCTTGACAGCGAGTTCCGAGCAGTAAATCTTGGCCATGATGGCGGTTTCTTCACTGCTGCCACCGCTGGCGTCGAGGTCGTGGCAGGCTTTCCAGGTCAGGTAACGCGCCGCTTCGATATTCATTTTGATGTCGGTCAGCATGAAGCCGACGTTCTGGTATTCAATCACCGGCACCGCACCCAGGCGCTTTTCCGTGCGCGCGAATTCAAGCGCGTGTTCGAAGGCGGCCCGCATCACGCCGACACAGGCCGCGCCGATGAGCCCGCCCGTCCAGCTGAAGGCGCGGCTGGTAATGGCCTTGCCGTCGCCGGCTTGCCCGATCATGTTGTCTATCGGCACGCACACGTCGGTAAAGTTGACGGCCGGCGTTGCGACGCCGCGGTGGCCAATCTTGTCGTACACCGACACCACTTCGATGCCGGGCGTATTGCCGGGCACGACAATCACCGCCAGCGATTCATCGGCGCCTTTGTTCTTGTCGGTGCGGCACACCACC
The DNA here is from genome assembly GCA_020849475.1 of Gammaproteobacteria bacterium. Taxonomy (GTDB): domain Bacteria; phylum Pseudomonadota; class Gammaproteobacteria; genus JADJYF01. The sequence goes on along the minus strand of JADLGE010000117.1, from coordinate 4,470 downwards.
GTATAGAGATGCGCGCCCTTCTTGTCCCAGCCGGTGCCATTGGTGGTGTAGTGCTTCTGACCATTGATCACCCACTGGTCGCCTTCACGCCGCGCAATGGTCTGTATACCGGCGGGCGCGAGATTCGTATCGTAGTTGGCGCCACCGGCCACGTCGGTGAAGGCAAACGAGGCCAGCAAATCGCCTTCCTCGTCGGCCGCGAAGTCCGACAGAAAGCGCTCTTTCTGCTCATGGGTGCCGAGTTGGATGATGGGCTGCAAGCCGAGCCCGGTGCCGAGCAGCGTGGTCGGCACGTTCAATTCGACGCGCGCGAGTTCTTCCGAGGCGATGGCGAAATCAACCATCGAAAACCCCAGCCCGCCATAGGCTTCGGGGATGAACGCACGGGTGAAGCCGGCATGGGCCATTTCGCGGTAGGCCTCACGCGTCGCCAGAAACGACTCCCAAGCGTCGGGAATCTGATCGATCTTCGCCGCGAGCGGCGCCAGAAACCGCGCCGCGAAGTCGGCGGCACTCGCCTGAATCTCGCGTTGTGTTTCGGACAGACTGAAATCGATGGCCATGCTGCTCCCCTGCCGTTGACGAATTTGAATCGATGATGTGTAGCGGTAAGCATCTCGCTGTGCGGCGTGAGGCGCAATCGACGGGGGAGCGCGGGGCGTGACGGGGCCTCGCAGCGTGCCGGGTCTTCGGAATTCTGGAGTCGAAATCGGTGGCCGACGACGCAGAACCCACCTATGCAAGGATCACCAGACCGCAGGGTTGAGGCAAATCCGATAGTGCTCCGGGCGGTCACTCTTAGGCATGAAATCTCAATAGTTATCCCTTCTTTGAATTCCGTGTTTCCAGATCGAGTACGCACAGTACAACCAGGAGACTGTCGCTTGGCGCCAAACGAATCGTTGGCGCTGCCTTCGCGACACGCATTAGACTGCTGTGGGGGGGCCGTAAGGGCGGTTGGAAAGCAGTCAAAAGGGAACACCATGTTCCCAATTGCGTAGGGGGAGATATGGCAGCTTGCAGGACTATCCGTTGGGCGACGGGCAGCGTCGTTGTGCAGATTATGCTTCTTGGGTTAATGGTCTCCCTTGGCGGCTGCGCGCTTACGCCTCAACAGGTCAAGTTTGCACCGACAGTTGCGCCCTCGAGTCGCACCGGACCTGTGAATGCGGATCAGAAGCAGATCGTACTGGTCAGCGCCGATGAGCGAACCAGCACCTCAATCGGCAATCGCGGTTTGGGTGTCGGGATGAGTGCGGAAATCACTACTAACGATGATTTGGCCTCGGTAGTAGAAAGTCAGATGAAGGCCGCTCTGGGAGCACGAGGCTTTGCTGTCGTTACCGGGCCCAACCGTAATCTCCACGAGCTGCGTATCGAGGTTCGCAACGTCCAGTATCAAGTGACGCCCGGTATCGTCACGGGACATCTACGCGCGGAAGCCGCGCTGAAAGGCATCTGCTCCTTTGCTGGCGAGCGAAGATACGAACACCTCTATCGCGGTGAGTCGACCGAAGAGGTCTTCCTCGTGCAGTTTGCCGAGTCCAATACCAAACACCTGAATACGGCACTCTCAGCGGCGATGAGCAACATCGTAGCGGACAATTCACTCATGAGTTGCCTCACTGAGTGAACCCGTAGCCTTGCGCGAAGGTTTACCTGCCAGCGTGCGAAGGATGCTGATATTCGTGCTCGGGCTTGGTCTCATCGCCGGCAGCGTCGCCGGCTGCAGCATCTACATGGCTTCCAAGCAAGCCCCTTCGGTGCACGTCGATGTGCTCCGCATCGGGGCTGAGCGCCGCGAGATCCTGAACGAGTTCGGTTTGCCGGCTTTATCTGAAGATCGCGATGGACGTCGATATGAAGTATTCGAGGTAGTAAGTGGCGCTACTTCAGCTGCAAAGGGGGCGCGCGCGGCATTCCACTACACTGCCGACCTGGTCACGCTGGGCTTGTGGGAAGTCGTTGCCACGCCGGTTGAAATGGGCATGGCACCTGCGCAACGTGTAGTGAGGGTCCGCTATGACGGCGATTTTCGCGTCGATGAAATCTCGTGGCTCAAGTCGCCTGGAGACTGACAGTGCGGTGCGCTGGGCTGCCAAGAGGCGATAGTTAGGTGGCTTGTTGGCTGAGTAAAGCCACAGGCCACGCTTCAGAGCGTCTCCAACGCACTGTCATCCCGCGCCAACACAGGCAGTCGAGCCAGACGATGCTGCGTGGAATTGACGGAGAGTTAACGCTTTGAATTTGGTGGCCGAGGGTGGAATTGAACCACCGACACAAGGATTTTCAGACCGCCGAAGTTGAGGCTGATCTTTAATTATCAAATAGTTATCTGGGCGCCCGTTGCAGCTTGTGCCCAACAAAGCAGCACTTTGCAGAGCTGTGTTACGCAGAATTCACGCAGCGATTCTCGCCCAATCCAGCGCAAGCAATTTTGGCAAAGCAGTCATGAGATTCTTCGAGCCCGAAGGGAAAGCCGAGTCGTTGAGTTACCTAGTAACAATGAGGGAGCGGAAACGACGAGGGCAACCCGAGGGCATAGCGAAACAAACTGCTATCAAATGCTACCGCCAATTGACGAAATCCAATCATCTTGAGGCTTCAATTTTCAGACCGAAGCGCTGCGGGCCGAGTCCCCGCTCGGCCTGACAAAGTCCGTACCCGGGTAATGGAATGGGCGCCTGCGTCATCAACGATGACCGCTTCGCGAAGCGATATGGCTGGTCATGGCCCCGCCGCCCACTTTAAAGCCCGGCTCAGGCAAAGCCGCAGCGGTCCGGAGCTACTAAACGCACATCGTCGGAAGCGCCATTCCGCCACTCAGTATCTCGCTAGCCCAAGGTGTCTAATGGACTGCGAACACCCTTGCCTCCACGGTTTAGCACGTGGGTGTAAATCATCGTCGTCGAGACGTCGGAGTGCCCCAGAAGCTCTTGCACGGTTCGGATGTCATAGCCAGCTTCCAGTAGATGCGTGGCAAACGAGTGACGGAACGTGTGGGTGCTCACCTTCTTCGTGATGCCAGCGGTTTCTGCCCCGCGTTTGATTGCGCGTTGCAGCGCATTTTCATGGAGATGGTGACGTCGAGTGTTGCCAGTGCGTGGGTCGACCGATAATCGCTGACTAGGAAAGACAAACTGCCATCTCCAGTCCGCGGCGGCGCCTGGAAACTTGCGCTCCAAAGCATGAGGTAGATAGACGGCGGCCAAGCCTCGGCTGACATCCAGATCATGGAGCTGACGAACGGTCGCCAGATGTGCCTTCAAGACTTCGCTCAACGTTTCCGGCATCGGCACAACCCGATCTTTACCTCCCTTTCCATCCCGCACGACTATCTGTCGATAGTCGAAATCCACATCCTTTACTCGCAACCGGACGCATTCCATCAAGCGCATCCCGGTGCCGTAGATGAGTTGCGCCATGAGCTGATGCGTTCCTTTGATGGCGCCGGTCAATCTCAGTACTTCCCCGCGGGTTAGTACGACGGGCAGGCGGCGCGGTCGCTGGGCTCGCGCGAAATTTTCCAACTCCCCGAGTGGCTGCTTCAGTACCTGGGAATACAAAAACACGAGGGCATTGAGTGCTTGGTTCTGCGTGTTCACCGCGACCGATCGCCTCACCGCGAGATCTTCAAGAAACCGAACGATTTCAGGTCCACCGAGCTCCGTCGGCTTGCGCTCTCCGTGAAATGATATGAACCTTCTGACCCACTGCTCGTAGGCCTGTTCGGTACGGATTGAATAGCCCCGGCGGCGAATTTCGGCGACCAATTCTTGGATCGCCGCGCTCGTCGAAGTTTTGCCTTCGACGAGCGCGTTCCGTGGATTTTTTGCCAGAGGAACAGACGGGACCGAGCGACTCGGCTCTGCGGGGGTGATTAGCGTCGCCCGGGGGACGGCCGGCCGCCAGCGTCCCCAATCAAAAGCCGATGCCCACGGCAGGTGCAGTAGGTCGGAGAAGAATAGGCTCAGCGCATCAGCGGTCTGCGCCACCTGCCAGTCTGCCGTCCGCTCGCTTGCGCTCAATTTCTCCAGCCAACCCGTGATGTCCCGGGGCTCGTGGGCCATTAGTTCGCGGCCCGGATGGGCTTTCAAGTAGTTCTCAACCCCGATAACGTACCAACGTGCTTTTGCGGGATTAATACGAGCCACACTCAATAGTTCGAGATACTTATCCCAATCAAGTGGTGCCGGCGAATGCCGATCGAACTGCCCCATGACCGAACCTCCTTGTTCGATGAATCGGGTGGCTTGGACAGAATACCGTGCTAGCCTCGTCCAAGAGTCCGCCCGCAGCCAGGAAATCTACTATACGGAATCTGCATAAATGGATCGACAGCACTTCCGCCTATTTCCCTATTTAAGGATTCCATCTAGTTAACTGTTAGATGACCGAGACCACTATGGCTGCAATACCACCCAAACCCATCGCCGATAGCATAGAAGTGAACTCGATCGGCGAGTTCAT
>JADLGE010000116.1 GCA_020849475.1 Gammaproteobacteria bacterium | reverse complement strand
CCCCACTTGAGACCAGGATGTCGATTTGCACCCCAGTTTGCTCCACATTTCCTCAAATTTTGCACTTCGGCGTGACCCGCTCGGTCAACATCAAATTCATGATTTTTTTATCAGAAACCCAGGACGCAACGGGTCATACGCAGCAGCAGAAAGTGGACCGAGCTGAAGTGCAAATCAGCCCCTTGGATGGCAAAGAACGACTGAGGAAGTGACTCGCCGCACTTCGTCGAAACCTCATGATTTTCTGGGGTGTAGCGGACTTCGCTGGACGGTATCGGACGGGGTGATGGTGCCGGAAAGAGGAATGGTCGAACGCTCGTAGGGCTTTGTTTTCGCTTTAAAACTTGGCGGTGTAAAAGTGGACTTACCCCTGCAGTTACCCCTGACCCAATTTCAGGTTTTCGAGGTTCCCTTCGGCCTCTGCGAGCGCCCAGATCTTCGTCAAAAAAAATATCTCAAGTCGCGACCGGCGTCACCGCCATTTCAGCTCTGAGCAGCCCCGCCCCGCTGGTCGCCCCGGATATGCGGGCAAACTACACGGTTCTAATGCCCCTGATACAGTCGCTAGTGTTGCTACAGTTCGTCGTACCTCCCTGGCCTACTTGGCGCAAAGCGTAGCAACTGTAGCGACTGTAGCAGCCCCGTTGAAAATCAACATCGGCGCTAAAAGATTGATTCAGTGTGCGAGCGCAACTGCAAACGTGGCGAGGCCTGATGCGGTCGGACAGGCGTACCCTCGACGGGGCTGCAATAATCGAAGACCTTCCAATCAGAAGGTCTTATCCGTCTAAGGTCATTCGCAGTCGACGAGCAGTGCCGGATTGATGGCGATGTACCGATGCCGTCCGTCTACCTGAAGACGCGCCCTGCCACGTTCGGTGAGCAAGGCAAGTGCTGCGGCAAATTCGCGGCCGTCTCGAACACAGTTCGGACCGTACTGGTAGACGCGTCTGGTTGGCACGCGCCCCGTGCCGTTAGCAAGCGCCTCAGCACATAGCCAGGAATCGAGGCGCACCGCCACTGCGAGGGCGTGCGGTGTGTCGAGCTCGGCGAGCACGCGCCGCGCTTCATTCAGATGCCATTTGATAATCGCATTCGCGGCCTGAATGCAGTCGGTCTCGATCTCGCCGCTTACTCCGTGGTCCAAGACGTGGAACAGTGCCGCCAAGCGCACCATGTTCTCAGACGCCTTAGCGGCCACGTCGCGTACCGCGTGTAGCTCACCGTCCCTCCCCAGCTGACGCTCGATGGTATTAAAGATCTGAATCCACGCCTGGCGAGCCGCTTGTGACAAGTCGAGCACGACAGGGGTAAGGCCGCCGTGGACGTCGGTAGCGAGCGGTGTATCAAGTAGAGTGCAAATGCGCTCAGCGAAGCGCATGACCGCTGGCATGGACTCCGGGGCCGGTCTATACGTTCGAGATCCTTGGGTACTCTGCGGCCAGGCGATCAAAAAGCGCGCGATGAAACCCGTTCCGCGTGGCAGCGTCCCGGCGCGCTCCAGAAAACTGCGGAAGGCCTCGGGTTGGGCCATGAGGCCAAAGGTCAGTCGTCGACCGCGCAATACAAACGAAGGACGGGTGCGTCGATCGATGGCCATCTCTCCGCCGTCCCAAAGCACATTCAACAAGGCCAGATTGCGCATGAGGTTGTCTTGTCCCATACCGTGGGCGCCGAATACGGCGCCGGCCTCGGCCGAGAGCACACCCGCACTGGGCCACCCGGTCGCTAGGGCATGGGCGAGCGCCTCCGGAGTCGCGTCGGCATAGAGCAGGCGTGGAACGGCTAGCGGCGACGGCGCTTCCTGCAGTAGCGCTTCCAAAGACGATTCTTCCTTGGTGGAATCCAGTGACCGTCGTCGTTTGAGTTTGATGGCATCGAGGAGCCCGAACTTCTTGGCTTCGAAGGTCGCGAGCGCCGCTTCGGACTTTTTGATGTCGTGCCCGAGGTCCTGTCGTCGCTCACTCTCCCAGTGACGCAGGGCAGCGCCGAATATGGCGTCGCAGGTCGTCTTACGCTCGCCCGAGTCAGCGAGCGCGAGCAGATAGAGCGACACCGGACCGACGAGGTGATGATCGCGTCGAACATTGACGAGGCCCTGCACCGCGACCGAAAGTGTCGAGAGGGCAGAGCAGGCCACCAGTGCCATCGGCGCCTGGACGAAAGTTCGGGCCTGTCTGACTGCGTCGCCCAAAACACCAGGCAAGGCGTGGTCGGGATAAGGCGTGGCGTCGATGGGTGTCCCGAGTGGTTCAGGTTCTGTCCAGTCGATCGCTCTTTCCTCCAGCACAACGACTGTGGTCGATGCTTCATTCGCGGGGACCACAGCAGCATCGAGCGCCGTTCTTACGGCATCCGGACCCTCCTTGCGGTGGAGGTCGTTGAAGTCGGTTTCGCCGGACAAGCGCCCGGCACCAAAGGACGGAATAGCTACCGCTGCACCACTCTCCCGGGCAGCGTTCGTGGCGAGTGCGAGCCCAGGGTTGCCGGGCGTTTCGAAATCATCGTCGGCACACACGATGACGGAAGCCGCAGGATAGGTATGCCGGAGGGTTCCTGTCACCGCCGCAAGATTGCCAGCATTGAACGCCACCGCGACTGAATACCCGGTCGCCTCGTGAATAGTCGCGGCTGTGGCGTACCCCTCAGCGACGCACACGACCGCTTGGCCGTCGCTGATGGTACCGAGCAGGTAACACATACCGGCGACCCGTCCCCCTTTCAAAAAGCGCTTGCTGCCGTCACCCGCTATGAATTGCAGGCTATGCAGTGTTCCGTCGGCTGCGCGCAGCGGCACGACCAGCGCGCCTTTATATGCGCGCAGGTCGTGGCCTAAGACCTTCTTCTGCGCCAGGTACGGATGGGAAGGAGTCGCCGCACGAGCGGCGGACCAGATCCGCGCCGCGCGTAGTCGCGCGTCGGCCTGAGTCTGGGCTGCCTCCTCGGCGCGTTTGCTACGCGTGGCCGCATCCCGTCGCGCCAAGTCATCTCGCTCGGCGCGTGTCAGCGGCCGCCCGATGTTTAGTCGCCACGGATGCCAACCGTGGCCGTCGCGCCAATTCTCGAACCCGCCGGCAGGGAAGCCATCGAGATGGAGCACGTAAGACGCGTCGCCTTTGCCATGCTTGCCGGCGACATCGCAGCGATGAAATTCTCCGTCAGCGATGATCTGTTCAGGTGGTATGACGTTCCGCGCCTCGAGCGCCGCGCGGAACTGCTCAAAGATTTCTGCGCTCATCTGTCGCTTACCGGGCCGGCCGGCCAGCACGGCTACGCGAGATCTTGACGCGCTCCGCTATCCAGTCGCTTACATCGGATTCAAGCCAGCCCACCGACCGTGGACCCAGTGCGATGGACTGCGGGAACTCGCCGTCCTTGATGTATTGGTACAAGGTACTGCGGGACAGACCGGTGCGTTGTTGGACCTGCGGGCGGCGCAGGATGGTCGGCTCTCTGTGGTTGTTCTGCTGCATGTTCGGCATCTCCTGGATTTATTCGGACGGTAAGAAGACCGACGCGGTCATCACGACCAATGCGACTGTCTTCTTTGGAGATACGGAATCGCAGCGAAAAGTGTCGGACATCGTGGCGCAAGTGCGGCGCAATCTGATCGCGACAGGATCTGAGTGGACTCAAATTCAACGAGCTGCAAACACGACAGAGGGCAAACAGTCGACAAAGCGCGCGCCGGACTTGCCACCGAGCGCATTCTTGCCGCAGTATTTTCCTACCGGAATTCACGCTGGCTGAGTCAGCCCGATTGATGCCCGTTAACGCATCGCCCAGCTCGTTTACGCGAGCGCTCAAACTGGCCTCATCTCCTGCAAGCCGGCGGCCGCAAGGTTGGAGATCTTCGTCAGCCTCTTCTCTCAATCATCAAGCGCGTCTGCGCCAGTCTGTTCTTCAGCGCTCTGCGCCAATCGTCAGCAGCCATTCGCTGCGCCAACAGCGTCGTCACTACTCGGCACGAGCCAGTAGTGACGACGCGCACAATGCCCCAGCGCATCAACGTTTTCGGGCTTTGTCGCAAGTGACAGACCCGAGTGACGGACCTACTGGCGCATCGTTCTTACCGAATCGCGCAATGCGATTTCTCTTTACCTGCAGCCGCAGGTGCTCTTAAGCCACGCGTCACCACGACGCACCCCGAGCCTCGGGTCAATGGCTCAACTCGACGGATGCCCGCCATACAGGAAGCACCATCGAAGCCAACGCCGCGTGCCGCGGTAGGCGAATGAAGTGAGATTCGGCACAAAACGGGCGTGGTGTCCCGTGTTCCCCGCAGTTCCCGCAGCGCCGAGGCGCTCGGGACGGACAGAAACACTTACCTGACACGCCATACACCAGCAAAGCGAGAATGCAAAGAAACCGACACCGCGACAGGAGGCGACGATCGCACGTAAGCAAGAAACACCAAGCTCCACCGGTGCGCCGCCCATGAGCTGCGCCAACGCACTGAGGTCATCTGCGGTCACCAACGCGCACGAAATGTACTTTCAGCGCCTGCGACCGACGGTCCGAAGCCCTTTGTCACGTGCGAATGCTGGCGCTCGTCCGCTTTCAGGATCAAAGACGAGCTTCGCGGCAGTGCGGCCACAAGGCAGGTTGCGCCAAGTTCAAGCCAACTCCCAATATCCAAGCTTCGACACGCGGATGAACGTCCATTACACTTTGCGGCAACGCAACTGCCGCCGGGCCCCAAGCCCTAATGAAAATCGCCAAGGGGCCGATATCATTGGAGCACCCCGTTACTCCAGGAATTCAGCTTTAAACTGATCGCACACTCATGGGCCGAACCAAAAGAAAATTTGTCGCATTACTGGCGACCTTCTTTTTGCTCGCGAGCTTGAGTGCGCACGCCTTTAACGCCAGTGCTTTCATGCACGTGCTCGAACATGAACGGCAGGATGTCACCCTGGCACCTGGCCACAGTCATTTCGTTGATGCCCACGAACCGTCCGAGCCGTCGCCGATGGACGGCATGCAGCATCTGGCCCTGCATGCAGCGGGTGATATCCAGCCCGTTGTCATCATCGGATTCATGCCTCCTTTCCTTGCTCCTGTAGTCGGTTCAACACGGGCGCCTATCCCTTCAGTTGTACCCGGCCTGCCGGATCGCGACCCACCCTTTCGTCCGCCTCAATTCGTCTGATCTGCCTGCTTCCGCGATTTTCGCGGAATAGTCCCAGCTAAATTGCCCGCCCTCATCGGCGCGGGTGCAAGGCATCGCGTTTCAGGCGCGATCGGAGTCGTCATATGTTATTTGCCATGCCGCGCGGAGCGATGTTTCCGTGCATATTCCTTTTGTCGCAATTATTCGCGTGCCAGGCCATGGCCGCTGAACGTGCCGTCGCTTTCAAAGTAACGGCAGAGCAGGCCCAGACGCTGGACATCAAGACCGAAGCGTTGACGCCTTCCGCCGGCACCATCACGCGCAAATTCCCGGCGCAGGTCGTGGTCCCGGCTAACGCCGAGCACGTCACCAGTTCGCCAGTGCCCGGCCTCGTCACCGAAATATTGGTCGAGCCCCACCAGTGGCTCGAAACGGGTGCGCCCGTGGCGCGGATAGTCAGTCAGGAACTCGGCGAACTGCAGTTGCAGCTGCTGCAGGCGACCTCACGCATGACGCTCGCCTCGCAGTCCGCCGAGCGCGAACAACAGCTCTTCAAGGAAGGCATCATTGCCCAGCGACGCCTGCAGGAAGCGCAGGCTGAACTCGCTCAAGCCCAGGCCGCTTTACGTCAGACCAAGGCGGCATTGCGTCTCGGCGGCATGTCACCCGCAGCGATTGAACAGGTCGCCGCGTCGGGTATCCCCAAAGACAGCATTACGCTGACTGCTGCTAAAGCGGGCGTGGTCACCGAAATCCTGGTGGGCCCTGGACAGCGCGTCGAGCAGACCACGCCTCTGCTGCATGTGACCGACACACGCGCCCTGTGGCTGGACATCCAAATCCCCGCAGCCGACGTCGCTCACTGGCCGCCCGGGTCACCATTGACCGTGGGGGGACGCGCCGTGACGGGCCACGTGCGCAGCAGCAGTCCAATGGTCTCCGCCGACAGTCAGATGGTCGTATTGCGGGCCGAGGTCGATGGGGGGACGGACAAGTTGCGCCCAGGCGAAGCAGTGACCGCCGAACTGCCGGCGAGTGGCGGCAAGGACGCCTGGGATCTGCCGCTGTCCGCCGTTGCCCACGACGGCGACCAGGCCTATGTCTTTGTGCGTTCGGGTGAAGGCTTTGAAGGTCGCCCGGTCATCGTCGTGCAAAGCGCGGGGATACGGGTGCGGGTCGAGGGCGCGCTTACTGCCGGGGAGCTGGTGGCGACCAGTGGCGTCGTCGCTTTGAAAGGCGCTTGGCTCGAAGCGAAGGAGGCGCAGTGATGTTGTCCAGTGTCGTCCGCTTCTGCCTCTCCCAACGTCTTTTCGTTTTAGTCGCGGCGTTGATTGTCGCCGGTGCCGGCTGGGTGGCCTACCTCGGCCTGCCGATTGACGCGTTTCCGGACGTCTCCAGCACCCAGGTCAAAGTCATCATGAAGGCGCCGGGCATGACGCCCGAAGAAGTTGAGAGCCGCATCGCGGTGCCTATCGAAGTCGAAATGCTCGGCATCCCCAACACGCGCATCCTTCGTTCGGTAACGAAATACGGCCTGGTCGATGTCACCATCGATTTCGAAGATGGCACAGACATTTTCTGGGCGCGCCAACAGGTGAGTGAACGTCTCGGCGGCTTGAGCGACAGCCTGCCGGACGGCATCTCTGGTGGCATGGCGCCGATCACGACGCCGCTCGGCGAGATGTTCATGTTCACTGTCGAAGCAGAAGGCATGTCGCTGGCTGAGCGGCGCAGCCTGCTTGACTGGGTGATTCGCCCGGCCTTGCGCACGGTGCCCGGCGTGGCTGACATCAATGCGCTGGGTGGCGTGGTTCGCGCTTTTGAAGTCATCCCAGAGCAAAGCAAACTCGCCGCCAGCGGCGTCACGCTTACCGCGCTCAAGGAAGCGATTGCCGCCAACAATCGCAACGATGGCGCAGGGCGCCTCGGTGAAGGCGATGAAGTGTTGCTGGTGCGCAGCGAAGGCACTATTACGAGCCTGGACGATTTACGCGCGGTGGTAGTGACCGTCAAGGACGGCGCGCCGGTCCGCATCGGCGATCTGGCCGAGGTCAAAATAGGCACGGTTACGCGTTACGGAGTCGTCACTGAAAGCGGTCGCGGTGAGGCGGTCGAAGGCCTGGTGCTTGGCCTGGCTGGCGCGAATGCACGGGAGGTCGTGCAAGGGGTGCGCAAGAAGCTCGACGAATTGCAGCCGACCCTGCCCAAGGGCGTGGAACTCAAAGTCTTCTACGACCGCGCCTTTCTGGTGACGAAGGCAGTCAACGCGGTGTCGTCCGCCCTACTCGAAGCGACCGCACTGGTCATCGTGCTGCTGGTATTGTTTCTGGGGAACGTGCGTGCCGCGCTGACCGTGGCCTTGGTGCTACCGCTCGCGGCGCTGATCACCTTCATCTTGATGCGCGCTTTCGGCATGTCGGCCAATCTCATGAGCCTGGGCGGCCTCGCGATCGCCATCGGCATGCTGGTGGATGGCGCTGTGGTGGTGGTTGAAAACATCGTACAGCGTCTTGCCAGTGATCCCACCGCCGGCAAACTGCCGCGCCTGCACACCATCTATCGCGCGGTGCGGGAAGTGGCAGTGCCAGTGACGTCCGGCATCCTCATCATCATCACGGTGTTTTTGCCACTGCTGACCTTGCAGGATCTGGAAGGCAAGTTCTTCGTGCCCGTGGCCCTGACCATCGTGTTTGCGCTGGCGGGATCACTGCTGCTGTCGCTGACGGTCATCCCCGTATTCAGCTCCTATCTGCTCGGCAAGGTCAGTCACGACGAGCCGTGGCTCCCGCGCCAACTTTTGAAAATTTACGAACCGGCGTTGAACTGGGGCCTGCGTCGACCCATGGTGGTCGGACTGTTTGCGATTGCCCTGCTGATTGCGGCCGGCGTCATTCAAACCCAGGTAGGCAAGACCTTCATGCCGACCATGGACGAAGGCGACCTCATCGTCGGCATCGAAAAATTGCCTACGGTGAGCCTCGAACAGAGCGCGGCCCTCGATCTCAAGATTCACCAGGCCTTGATGCGTGCAATTCCTGAAGTGACGGGCGTCGTGGCGCGCGCAGGATCGGATGAAATCGGGCTCGACCCGATGGGACTCAATCAGACCGATACCTACTTGTTGCTCAAGCCGCGCGAAGAGTGGCGCATGAAGAGCAAGGAAGCCTTGATGGATGAAGTGCGCAAGGTGCTCGACCCCATGCCGGGCATTGAGTACAGCTTTACCCAGCCGATCGAAATGCGCGTGTCGGAAATGATCATCGGCGTGCGCGGCGACCTGGCGGTGAAAATCTTCGGCCCTGAGCTTGCGCAACTAAATGACTACGCAAGCCAGATTGAAGCTTTGCTGAAAACCGTGCCCGGCAACCAGGATGTCTACACGGTGCAGAATGACGGCGTGCAGTACCTGCGAGTCGCTGTCGATCGACTGCAAGCCGGGCGACTCGGCTTGACCGTTGAAGAGATACAGGACGCCCTGCGTACCCAGATAGAAGGGCAACGCGCGGGAATGGTCGTGGAAGGCAATCGCCGCACGCCCATCATCCTGCGCGGCGGCGAAACCATGCGACTCTCACCGGCCGACTTCGCCGCGATGCGCATCACCACCCGTGACGGCCATACCGTTGCGCTGAATGCCGTGGCCAAACTGGAACGGGCCGCCGGGCCGGTCAAAATCGATCGCGAACTCGGTAGCCGTTACAGCGTGGTCATTGCCAATGTCGGCGGGCGAGACCTGGTCAGCTTTGTCGAGGATGCCAAGGCGCTGGTGGCGAAGAACGTCGCGCTCCCGACAGGCTATCGCGTCAGCTGGGGCGGCCAGTTCGAGAATCAGCAACGCGCGGCGGCGCGCCTGACGGTGGTGGTGCCGGTAGCCCTTGGCCTGATCTTCATTTTGCTGTTCTCAACCTTTGCTTCAGTGCGCCAGGCCTTGCTCATCCTGAGCAATATTCCCTTTGCGCTGGTCGGCGGCATCGTCGCGCTGTGGGTCACGGGTGAATACCTGTCAGTGCCGGCCTCGGTGGGCTTTATCGCTTTGCTCGGCATCGCGGTCTTGAACGGCGTGGTGATGGTCAGTTACTTCAATCAACTGCAAAGCGAGGGCCTGCGCTTACATGATGCGGTTGTACAGGGCGCAAGGCGGCGTCTACGGCCGGTCTTGATGACCGCATCCATCACCGCCTTCGGCCTCATTCCCTTGCTGTTTGCGACCGGGCCGGGATCGGAGATCCAGCGACCACTGGCGATTGTTGTCATTGGCGGCCTCATCACCGCCACCGCCCTGACTCTAATGCTGCTGCCCATCCTCTACCTGCGTTTCGCGTTTCCGAAATCAGAGGTGTCTCATGACTGATTTATGTTTGACCCTACTCTGTCCGCCAGCGGTCGAGGAGAAAGTGCTCGATACCTTGCTCATG
>JADLGE010000115.1 GCA_020849475.1 Gammaproteobacteria bacterium | reverse complement strand
TTCATTGCGGAAGTTGCGGTTGATCTCGAACACCCGCTCGAAGCCACCCACCAGCAAGCGCTTCAGGTACAGCTCGGGCGCGATGCGCAAGAACATCTGCTGGTCCAGCGCGTTGTGGTGAGTGAAGAAGGGCCGCGCGTTCGCACCGCAGGGGATCGGGTGCAGCATCGGCGTTTCCACTTCCAGGAAGCCGTGCTCCCCCATGAAGCTGCGGATCGAGGCCAGCGCCTTGCTGCGCGCGACGAAGCGCGCACGCGCATGCTCGTCGGTAATGAGGTCGGCATAGCGCTGGCGATACTTCTGCTCCTGGTCGGCCATGCCGTGGAACTTGTCGGTCAGCGTGCGAAGGTTCTTGGTCAGCAGCCGCAGCGTCGTCAACTTGATCGAGAGTTCGCCTGTGCGCGTCTTGAACAGCGTGCCCTCGGCGCCCAGGATGTCGCCCAGGTCCAGGTGCTTGAAGGATTCATAGGCCTCGTCGCCCAGCGCATCCTTGCTGACGAACAGTTGAATGCGCCCGTGGGTCTTGCCGAAGCTGCCATCCTGCAGCGTCGCGAAGCTCGCCTTGCCCATCACACGCTTGAGCATCATGCGTCCGGCCACGGCCACCTGGACCGCCTGGGGCTCCAGCTCTTCGTTGGCTATCTCGCCGTACTTGCCCTGCAGGTCGGCTGCATGGTGGCGGGGCTTGAAGTCGTTGGGGAACGCCACCCCCTTGGCGCGAATGGCCGCCAGTTTCTCGCGCCGCTCGGCGATCAGCTTGTTGTCGTCGTCGGGGAGCAGGGCGTCGTGCGTCATGGTGGGCCGGCGGGGCTTGGGGAAACCGCGAATTGTAGGCAGGCGCAGCCTGCCGCAAGCGGCGCGCTCGTGGACAATGCGCGCTGGCTCGCACACTTGCTTCGCTCGCCATGCATCCGAAGTCCCCTCCCGTCCAGGACCGCAAGGTCCGCTTCGCGCTCGCCGGCTGCGGCCGAATTGCTTCCAACCACATCGAGTCCGTCGGCCGGCATTCCGAGCGTGCCGAGTGGGTCGCGGTTTGCGACACCGATGCCGCCGCACTGGCGGCGGCCGTGCAACGCACCGGCGCACGCGGCTACGCCAGCTACACCCAGATGGTCGCGCACGCGGCGGCCGATTGCGTCGTGCTGGCCACGCCCAGCGGCCTGCATCCGGCGCAGGCCATCGAGGCCGCAAAGGCCGGCCGGCACGTGATGACCGAAAAGCCCATGGCCACCCGCTGGGCCGACGGCCTGGCCATGGTCAAGGCCTGTGACGAAGCCGGCGTACGGCTGTTCGTGGTCAAGCAGAACCGGCGCAACCGCACGCTGCAGCTGCTGCGCCAGGCCATCGGGAACGGTCGCTTCGGCCGCATCTACATGGTCACCGTCAACGTGTTCTGGTCGCGGCCACAGAGCTACTACGACTCCGCCGCCTGGCGCGGCACCTGGGAGTTCGACGGCGGGGCGTTCATGAACCAGGCCAGCCACTACGTCGACCTGCTCGACTGGCTGATCGGTCCGGTGGAGAGCGTCATGGCCTACACCGGCACGCTGGCGCGCAACATCGAAGTCGAGGACACCGGCGTGGCGGCGCTGAAGTGGCGCAACGGCGCCATGGGATCGATCAACGTGACCATGCTTGCCCACCCCAAGAACTACGAGGGATCGATCACCGTGCTGGGCGAGGCCGGCACCGTGCGCATCGGCGGTGTCGCCGTGAACCAGATCGAGCACTGGGAGTTCGCGCAGCCGCACGAGATGGACCAGCACCTCGATGATGCGAGCTACCAGACCACGTCGGTCTACGGTTTCGGCCATCCGCTGTACTACGACAACGTCATCCGCGCGCTGCGTGGCGAGTGCGAGCCCGAGACCGACGGCCGCGAGGGCCTGAAGAGCCTGGAACTGCTGATTGCCATGTACCGCTCGGCGCGTGACGGCAAGCGCGTGAACCTGCCTCTTGAATATTGATGGCTGCCACCGTCGTTCACGAAAGCGCCATCGTCGACGCGGGTGCGCAGCTCGGCGAGGGCTGTCGCGTCTGGCACTTCACGCACATCAGCGCCGGCGCGCGCATCGGGGCGGGCTGCTCGTTCGGGCAGGGCGTGTACGTGGGCAACGACGTGGTCATCGGCGACAACGTCAAGGTCCAGAACAACGTCTCGGTCTACGACGCCGTGACGCTCGAGTCCGATGTCTTCTGCGGCCCGAGCATGGTCTTCACCAATGTGCACAACCCGCGCTCCGCGGTGCCGCGAAAGAACGAGTACCGCCGCACCTTGGTCAGGCGCGGTGCCACGTTGGGCGCCAACTGCACCGTGGTGTGCGGCACCACCATCGGCGAATATGCCTTCGTCGGTGCCGGCGCCGTGGTGAGCCGCGATGTGCCGGCCTACGCGCTGATGGTGGGCGTGCCGGCGCGGCGCATCGGCTGGATGAGCCGCCACGGCGAGCGCCTTGCCCTGCCGCCGAGCGGGCACGGCGAGGCCTCATGCCCAGCCACCGGCGAACGCTATCGACTCGAGGGCGAACGACTTCAACTATGCAATTCACGGACCTGAAGGCGCAGTACGGCGCACTCAAGCAATCGATCGACGCCCGCATCCAGCGCGTGCTCGATCACGGCCAGTACATCATGGGCCCCGAAGTGGCCGAGATGGAGCAGGCCCTGGCGGCCTTCAGTGGCGCGCGCCACTGCGTGGCCGTGGCCAGCGGTACGGAGGCGCTGTTGATCGCGCTCATGGCGCTGG
>JADLGE010000114.1 GCA_020849475.1 Gammaproteobacteria bacterium | reverse complement strand
GGCATCCGCGCCAGCGCCCTGGATCGTCGTGCCGTGCGCGTCGGTCGTACTGGACATGTAGGCCGAGGTGCGGTTCGGGGCGAGTTGTTGCTGGTCGAAGGACACAGCATCCTGAGTGACAAGCCCCTTCGAAGTGCTGGCGCCTTCGCTGGAGGCAGCCGATTGAATGGCGCCCATGCCGGTCACTGCCTGAAAGGCCACTTCGCCGCCCTTGATGATGGCGGTGGCAATGACAGGGATAGAAATCACCATGTAACCGGCAATGGCCTGATCGGAGATGGCGCCATGGTAGATGCTGCTCGCTGTCTCAAGTGACAGACCCTGAGCGCCTGATCCCATTCGGGCGGCGGCGGCCAAGTTGCGGGCGCTGGCCAGCGTGGCAACATAGTTCAAGATGGCGAAGAGCGGTGGCCACAGTTGGATCCAGACCAGACTCAACCCGAAACTCTTGATCGCGAGTGCGAGCCCGCGGCCTTGCGCGAGCAGGAAAAGCAGAAACACGAACGGGAAGACAGCGTAGATAACCGCTTCGATCACGTTGCGCACCATGGGCAGTGCTTGCTCGGCGATGCGACCCATGGTCATGAACGAGGCGTTGGTCGATGCTGTGGCGTTCGCGCGGGCGGTGGCTAGCATCACCGCTGCGGGGTCGTTCAATTTCTGACCTGCGAGGCTGCTCGTGTCCTCGACGAGATTGATTAGGATGTTCTGGCGGAGTAGATCGGCGGCGCCTTGGGCGGCCGTGGCGATTTTGGTTTTGGCGTACGCCTGCTCTATCTGGCCGTCGATGACGCCTGGTACTGACGTCGGGTCGAGCAATGGGTTGAGTTGGAACGCGAGCAGCGCTTTGGCGTGCGCAACTTCAGCGGGAAGCCGCCTGGCGAGCTGGGTGTAGACATTCGGGCAGGTGTCGACCTGCACGGGATTGCCGTAGGTCGAAAATCGGGCGGGGTTTGGCTCGCCCATCAGCGACCAGATATCGGTGCTCTCAGTGAAGGCGGCCGGATCGATGGTGCCATCCTGTAGATCGTAGAGCGTGCAGTTGTAGACGTAGGCAATCAGGTCGGTGCGTAACTGCGGGTCATTGATGTCTGCTGCACGGGAGGCCTGTATCAGTCGATTGCCGAACATGACGCCATTTTTCTGGTACGCGAGCTCGGTCGGAAGCTGAGCGTTCGTGTCTGGAATGACTTGAAACGCAGTTTCGAAAAAGCGCGTCATGACGTCACCGACGTGGCTCGTGTAATGCCCGAAGAAGGCGACACCCAGCGGCACATTGCCAACGGCCACCGGCGGCTGGCTGCCGAGCTTATCGATAATCACGACATCGACCTTCGGCAGGAACATGGCGTAGTAGATCAGCATGAAGCCCATGAGCCAGCCCCACCCATGAAAGCGCCCCGGCGTGAAGAGTCCCGAGAAAGCGGCGACCAGCACACCCGTGAGCGCCACCGTCTTGATAAGCCCAAAATAATCATCGCCACCCATGATGGCGGCGATGGCGTTGAACACGCCGGTTAATGTATCGACATTGCCGTAGGCGTAGATTTCAAACATGGGGTGGTGCCCGCCTCGGGCTAAGAGCCGCGCGGGGTAGTGTTAGCACCGAAGTCCAACATCGCTTTGACGGCCGGCGGCATCGCGCTCCACAACTGTCGTTCGAGTGCTTGGAGATCTTGTGTCATAGACGATACCGAGCGCACCTTGGCGTACGCGGTCTGCTTTTCGGCGAGTAGCTGCCGCCGCGCCTCCTGTGCGTTGGTTCTCATTGAGTCCAGGTACTTCTCTTCCATGCCGGTGCGCTTCAGCGCTTGAGATAACGCACTTAGGGCCTGGGTCAGCGCGCGATTCAAAAAGGTTTCGGCGTAATCAATCGCGATGACATCTTTGTAGATCTCAATGAGTGTCTCGGCGGTTCCCGATCCCGGCACGGCGTTGGCCACAGCCAACATGCGGTAGACGGGCTCAGTGGTGTTGTTAATAAACCCGATGTCGGCACTGGACTGCGCTGTGCGATTAACGATGTTGTCCGACATGCGGCGAAGTCGCTCAGTCACCAATTGGGTGAACGGTTTGACCGACACCGTGGTGCGGGTCGGATTGAGGCATTCACTGGTCTCGTCACAAGTGTACACATCGACGTCAATCTTTCCCTCGGAGGATGAATCGGCGCGGCCGAGCAATAAATCCCGCATGCCTGTGATGGTCGGCTCAAAGTAACGTGGACTGGCGCCGCTGCCATCGTTGGCCGGCGGACTCAAGATGACGGTGCCGACCACACTCATGATGAGTTCCCTCTCTTGTCGGCTGATGGCGCCGCCGACGCGGTTGAGCGCTAGCCAAGTCACGTTGCCCTTCACGAAGGTGGCGTTGCGTACTGTCGGATCCGTAGAGTTCGCCGCGTTTCTCACGATGGATGGGGCATTGGTCGCGCACGTCACGCGCGCTTCGGCACGATCGGTGACAGTGCCCAGATACTGGGAGATATTTGCGCAACCGCTCTGGACTGAGTTGTCGAATTCACCCACCACGCCGTTGACTAAGGCCTGCGCTGCTTCGCAGGAATTGATATTCATAGCGTTAATCTTGTTGATCTGGTCTTGCAGCTCGGTCAACAGCTTGTCGATGTCGGGAGAAATGGACTGCAGCGCGAGCTTGAAGGCGTAACCGACTGCGTTGGCGCCGATGTTCTGGAGGAGTGAGATGAACTGCTGCTTGTTGATGAAGGAGAATGCACCCCCGTAGAGATCGATACCGCCACATCCAGCGCGAAGGCTCGGCACTTGCGCGTTGAGAAGGGGGTAGTTGCGGCCGGGCGCCCGCATCATAAGGCTGCCGCCGGTGTAGAGGTTCATCGCCTGGCCACGAAAGGCGCCGGGGGTGGTCACATTGCCGAGCGCCCCCAGGTCGTTGAACATCGTTTGCATCTCAGTATTGAGATCGGCGGAGTGACTCGCCGGCGATGCGATCGCCAGCGCAGTAGCGAGCATGGCAGCGGTGAGCCAGTTGGCGGGTTTGCTCATTGCGGCGTGTCTGATTGACTGACGGTGGTCTGGGATGCGTCTCGTGCCAGTGTCGCAATTCGCTCTACCAGCTCTGACAGCGACATCAGGCCGAAGCCAACCGGCCGGATCTGGCGCGTCGCGGGTGCGGTTAGGTACAGGGCCGGTACGGCGGATGGGTTCAAGCGTGCAGCGATGCCGTTGTCTTGTTGCGCATTCGGGTACTCGGGCAGGGCGGCACCGTCCAGGCTCACCGCCAATACCGTCATGCCGAACTCTTGCTCGAAGCGTTTCAAGATTGGCGCGAAGCGATGACAGAAGGGGCAATCGCTGCGGAACACGAATAGGAGCCCGTGGGTGGCGGCTAAACCACGCACGGTATCGGCATCCTTATCGCGGTGCTGATCGTCGAAGACGTTGATGGCCATCGCGTTCGTGGGGCGCCCGGTCAATCCGTAATCGAGTTCAGGCACACTCCAGACGAGCCGTTGCCAGCGCTCTGCAAAGCGGGCCGAT
Source organism: Gammaproteobacteria bacterium (assembly GCA_020849475.1). Classification (GTDB taxonomy): domain Bacteria; phylum Pseudomonadota; class Gammaproteobacteria; genus JADJYF01. The sequence continues at coordinate 161 of JADLGE010000114.1, read as the reverse complement.
TTATCCATGACCCACCGCTGGTAGCGCATATAAGCAGTCAGGTTGTTGTTGGTCGGGTTCATCACCGCGACCCGTTTCAGATCTTCGAGCCGCTGCTGCATGGCTACGAAGTCAGTGAGAGCTTTCTGTCGCTGCGATCCTGCCGGCTTGGCTTTGGGGCT
>JADLGE010000113.1 GCA_020849475.1 Gammaproteobacteria bacterium | reverse complement strand
TCGGCTGGCTGGTGCGACTGGCCATCCACACCGGCATGCGCGCCGGCGAACTCCGCTCTCTGCGTCACGACCAGGTGGATCTCAAACGGCGGGTGGTCACTCTATCCATGACCAAGAACGGCTCGGCCCGGACGGTGCCGCTGACTCAGGCCGCAGTGGCGGTGTTCGAGTTGGCCATCAACAACCCCGCCCGCCCGCACGACTGCGACCTCATCTTCTTTGGCGACCCCGGCCGCGACAAGACACGGCGTCCCTATGAATTCCGACCCGCCTGGCAACAGGTCGTGAAGGACAACAACATCACTGGCCTGCGGTTTCACGATCTTCGGCACGAGGCGGTGTCCCGCTTGGTCGAAGCCGGCCTCGGCGACCAGGAGGTCGCGGCTATCTCTGGCCATAAGTCGATGCAGATGCTGAGGCGCTATACCCATCTTCGCGCAGAAGACCTCGTGGCGAAGCTCGACCTATTGGGTTTGAGCTAGGCCGGCGCGGCACGACGAAATCCCGCGCCGACAATTCCTGGTTTCTCATGGCGACCGCAGGGCAGCGGAGCTTAGATCCGCCCACGATTGATGACCGCAGGAGCGTCACAACGATGGAAGGCAAAGCGATACCGACATCCACCACCTTGCACGATCAACTGACCGCGCGCTTCGGCATTCTGCTATCGCAGGCGCAGCTCGCGGAGCTACTTGGAAGAACCATTGGCGGGCTGCGCTTCAGTCTCAGCGTGCCCACAGACGACAGCACCCGCGCGCTCAAGGCTTGTGGGCGTCGTATTGGCCGACGCGTGTATTACCCCGCCGTCGAAGTTGCCCGCATCATCAGCGAGCCGGCGACACGGTGAGCCGCACCATCATTCGAGCGGCAAGGCGATTGCGCTTTGCCATTCTCGACTCACGCGTCATCGAAGACAGCCGACTGAGTTGGGCGGCAAGAGGCGTGCTGACCTATCTGCTTTCCCGGCCGGATAACTGGCGCGTGCTGGTCAAGGATCTGCAGCGCCGTGGCGACCTGCGCCGAGACGGCATCTATTCGGTTTTGCGCGAGCTTCGCCAGGCCGGATACGTGCGCTTCGAACGGATACGCAACGAAGCGGGATGTGTTCGCGAAGGACGCTATATCGTTTCTGAAGAACCGGCGCCCTCACTTCATCCGGCCTGGCCGGATGAGGTCGAGCCGGATCCGGCTGAACCAGATCTGGCTGAGCCGTAGGTATTACTTAGTACTGAAGTTGATCTAAGAATTAAAAAAATCGAAAAACTACTACTACAAAACGCCGAATTCGAACTTCGCTGGCGTGGTGAGCATAACGCCGAACCAAAAGCTATCGGACGAGGTTAGGCAATATGAGGTTGTAGTAGTCAGGAGCAGGAAATCGAAGGCAGAAATGCGGCACGTCGAAATCGCCTTTTCTTTGTAGGCGCAGGGCGTGCATTTCTTGGCCCTAATAATCGTTTGTACGCTCTCTCGGTAAGGGACCGCCGGCAAAATTATTCACGGTGAATATTTTTCTCACGAGAGATTGCGGATTCGGAATCCGTCAAAGAAATCCCTTGTTATCAAAGTGAAACATCGCGGCCTTTGATCGGCTATACGCTCGCCCGATGAGATGCACAGCGACAATCGGGGTGCGAGACAATGAGAATTTCGAAAAAACAATTAGTAAGCATTTCATTCTCAATAACGCGTCAAATTCTGTGGATGAATATTTAACGGTTAAATATTCATCCACAGGCTGCGTCGAAATCACGCCGCTCCGCTGCCGATTATTCGTCGGTCGCAACGCGCAGTCGCGGAAGCGTTTTCGCGATGACCAGGTAACACGGAGTTGCAGTCGTTGTTCCCGCGCCCGGCAGCGCCAAACTACTTTCCATTGCCCGTGCTTGGCGAAAGTTATCAACTCCGTTCGCAGCTCAGTTGGTGTCGTAAGTCGATACACCTGAGCCGCTCTGGCGGTCGAAGGTTGGCATATAAAAATCAATTGATAAGCGACGAAATACCGAATTTTGGTTTCGACCTGTGGATGAATTTTCAACCGTTGAAAATTCATCCACAGGCTCGTCCGAAACTCCGCTGTATCGGAGCGCATTTCTTTCGCAAGAAAACTGGGAAGGTTTTCGGTTATGAAGAGGCCAGCGAGTCCAGGATCTAAACATCTTGCATCGGAAAGAGCGCAGTAGCCCACTAGTCAGTATCCGAGACCGGCCGCCGAGAATTCCGGTCCTGCTTACTGCGAGGACGGCGCAACAACTGGCATCGTGTTTGGCCAGGGCAGGGGCAAGCCTCGCGAGAGCAGTCAGACGACGCTGATATCCCTAAAGCGCCAGGTGTGCCAGTCCTTCGCGAGCCGCCGATGTCGCCTGTGGATTAATTATTCAGCCTGAATAATTTATCCTCAGGACGCCGTTGCCGAGGCCGGATTAAACGCCGCGCTCCAACCGTCTGATCCGAATAGAATTCGACATCAACTCGACCGCCATGCCCGTCTGACCCGACTCCAGATCCTGGAGTCGGGTGCCCTCCCCTTCACCCGCAGAAAGCCGTGACACGAAAACGCGCCGCCGCCGTGCGAGGTTTTCAATTCGCATCCCACGTGACAACGAGCATCGTTGGCACACGGGGTGCCCGTGCCGAACGGCCATCGTCACTGGACGCGTAGCGGGTAGTGACGAGGGCCGGAAACCCAAGCGGCGCGCGGCCCGAAGCGGTCTTTTCTGACGTGACAGCGACGTGATGCGTTCCGACAGGCTCCGACGCAACGGTTCTATCCGTGGCCACGACGGTATCGTGGCAAAACAAAGCAGACATCGATTTGAGAGTCTGCGACGGCACAAGCCGTTGATCGAAACAAGGGAGGAGCATCGTCAGACCAACTGTTCGGACAACGGTCGGCGAAGTTCCACAGGCAATCACTCTCATTTCCGCAATCACGCGGACATTTATCAACGAAGGAGGTAACGAAAGACGGGCAAGATGAGCCCACCAGGGTGGTGAAACAAATCGGTCAGCATCCCCGCAGGGAGGCCCCGGTTTCGCCTCAAATGAGGCGCGTCAAGCTGAGGGGCCGGTGACCCCAGGACCATGGACCGCGCAAGCGGGCCCGCTCCAGCGACATGGACGGGCGGTCCAGAAGCACTTACCGATTGTCGGTTCACCATGTGCAGCTTGAGCCACCCAGAATGAAGAGCGACGGCGTCGCCGCCTTTCAAATCAGCGTATCGAGCGGACTCTTGACGGCTCGACCGCCGCGATTCAACACATGCGTGTAAATCATGGTCGTCGACACGTCTGAGTGCCCGAGCAGCTCTTGCACGGTACGTATGTCGTAACCCGCTTCCAGCAGATGGGTCGCGAACGAGTGACGCAAGGTATGGGTGCTGACCTTCTTGTCGATGCCGGCCGACTGAGCCGCCAATTTGATGGCGCGCTGCAGTCCGTTCTCGTGGAGATGGTGCCGACGGGTGTGGTCAGAGCGTGGATCGACAGATAGCCGCCCGCTCGGAAAGACCCATTGCCACCGCCAGTCGCGCCCTGCGCCCGGAAATTTGCGGTGGAGGGCTTCGGGCAGGTAGACCTCGCCAAAGCCCCGCGCGCAATCGTCGTTGTGAACCGAACGCACGGCGACAAGGTGCTTGGACAGTGCTTCGTTCAGAACCTCCGGCAAAGGCACGACCCGGTCTTTGCCACCCTTGCCATTGCGAACAATGATTTGGTGGTAGTCGAAGTCGACGTCCTTGACCCGCACCCGGACACATTCCATGAGCCGCATCCCGGTGCCGTACATGAGACGGGCCATCAACTGATGGGTGCCGGGGATGACCGCGATGAGCGACCGAACCTGATCGCGGGTCAGCACCACCGGTAGGCGCCGTGGCCGCTGCGCCCGCACGAAGTTCTCGAGGTCGCCGAGCGGCTGTTTCAGAACTTGTGAATAAAAGAAGATGAGCGCGTTCAGTGCCTGGTTCTGAGTATTTACTGCCACCGTGCGCTCGACGGCGAGATATTCCAGAAAGCGCACAATCTCCGGGCCGCCAAGTGTCGAGGCATCCTGCCCCTGGTTGTAGTCGACGAAGCGCGACACCCACTGTACGTATGCCTGCTCGGTGCGGATGGAATAGCCTCGCCGACGGATCTCGGCGACCAAACGGTCGATGACGGGCAGAACCCGCTCAGACCAACCGATGTCCCCGGCAGCGGCAGATGCCTTCGGCGCAATCGCATGTGAAGCGGCTTCGCGGCGTGCCGTCCCCCCGATCACCTCAGGTTGGCGGCGCGGTGCGGGCGCCTGAGCAGCCTTCCTCCAGCCATCCCAATCGAAGGTCGCCGCCCAGGGTGCACGGAGCACATCACGGAAGGCGAAACTGAGCGCATCGACCATATGCGCAAACTGCCAGTCGGCAAGGTTTCCCATTCGGCGCTTCTGCTCGAACCAGTGCTGGACCTGGTCAGCCTCGTGCGCTGACAGCGCCACGCTCGGGTGCGCCTTGAAATACTGTTCAACGCGGAGAAAGTACCATTTGGCGTTCGCCGGTTTGACCCGCGCTGCGCCTAG
>JADLGE010000112.1 GCA_020849475.1 Gammaproteobacteria bacterium | reverse complement strand
TTTTTGGCAGGGTGACAGCGGCTGTCTCTCCTGATCCAGCCGAGATTTCGCAGGTTCGTATGATGGATCTGCCGAAAGTAGCCGACGATGTGCAAAATTATCCAACCCACTACGCTTATTGGCTCCGCCATTATTTCAGCAATCACCGCGGCGAGATCGCAGCACAATGCGCACGCATTATGTCGGATGGCGTGAGTAATCCTGGGTTTACGTCAGAACATAAGACGCTGAGAATTTCCGTTGACCAACGTCAGGCGTAGGTCGGCGAGGATCCATTAGGGTTGCTAGTAGCATCCACGATATTTCAGCTAGCCAACGAAAATCGACGGTAAGTCAGCCATTCCTGAAGGGTTTTCGGCGCTTAACCGGTATTTTTAAAATTTTAAGAAATAGCTTCAGTAAAAACGCACCAGTTTGTGCGTACAAGGTCGCGTCTGGGCGGGATCGCGATGGCACTTTCTGGCATCGATGGAGTGCGGCCGGCGCCCTCGAAGGGCGTCTTTGCACAGGCGCGTGCCCGGATCGAAGCTGTACTGCGAAGTGAGCATCTCGCCACGCAGAAAGCCGCCGGGGTTGCTTTTGCTGTCCGCGTGGCGAGCGCAGGCATCGTATTCGCGTCACAAATCCTGCTGGCTCGTTGGATCGGCGACTCGGAATTCGGCTCTTATGTCTACGTGCTGACGTGGCTGGTGCTGGCCGGAGATCTCGTCCATCTCGGCCTTCCACTGACTGCGCAACGTTTCATTCCTCAATATAACGAGGCCAATTCGCTGGATCTGCTGCGCGGATATTTGCTTGGCAGCCGCCTGCTTTGCCTGGGCGCTGGTATTGCGACCGCGATCGGGGGCGGTGTGGTCGTCTATGCACTTGAGAACGTTATCGAGCGATCTTTGATCATTCCGTTCTATTTTGCCTGCCTTGCAGTGCCGGCTTACACGCTGAATTTCATGATCGATGGGTTGGCGCGTTCATATAACTGGATGAACGTCGCGCTGCTGCCGGCCTATGTCGTGCGTCCGTTGGTCCTGCTGGGCGGTGTTGTGGCTATTCGCGTCGCAGGCTTTCCGCTCGATGCCTCGGACGTGCTCGCCGTGCTCGCGACCTCCGCCTGGATCGCAGTCCTGCTTCAACTCGTGCAACTCGACCGCCGACTCCGCCGAGTAATACCGCCGGGACCGCGCCGGTACGCGCCGGCCTTGTGGATCAAGGTCGCGCTGCCCATGGTTTTGGTGTGGGGTCTTTATACGCTCCTCACTTCGATGGACGTGCTGGTGCTCAAGTACTTCCGGTCCGCCGAGGAAGTTGCGCATTATTTCGCCGCGGCCAAAGTGCTTGCGCTCGTTGCCATGGTGCATTTCGCCGCCTCGGCAAGCACTGCGCATCGGTTCTCCGCTTATCACATGGCCGGCGATCGAGACGGCCTCGCCGCGTTCGCCGCGACGACAGTGCGATGGGTGTTCTGGATTTCGCTCGTTGTCAGCCTGGCGCTGCTTTCGATTGGCCGCCCGGTGCTAAGGCTTTTCGGGCCTGAATTTGAGTCGGGCTATCCGGTCATGGCTATCCTCGCCCTGGGCATGCTGGCGCGGGCCTCGGTAGGACCGATAGAGCGGTTGCTTGGCATGATTGGCCATCAGCGCGTCTGCGCTGTCGCCTATGTGGGCGCACTAGCCGTCAATTTCAGCGCCTGTCTGCTGCTCGCTCCGCCCTACGGCGCGATGGGGGCTGCGGTCGCGACCACCGCCGGCTTTGTCGTGGAATCAATTCTCCTGTTCGTGATCGCCAAACGATACGCGGGACTGCACATGTTCATCTGGTCACCGGCTAGGCAACCATGACCTCAATAGTTTCAACGCCGTTCCTCAGCGCGTTTCGGATGTCAGATGTCGCAACTCCGGCGCCAGGGGCGCCTGCTTCACCAGTTGCAGCTCCGGGCGGAACGATCTGGGTTGAGCGAACGAACGGTAAGCGGCTTGAGCAGCTCGACGGGGAGTGGGCCGACCTCGTCACGCGTGCAAGCGAGCCGAACGTCTTTATGCACCCGGCTCTCCTTCAGTCGCTGGGCGACGAGGTGGTTACGCTGTTGGCCTGGTACGAAGCCGGGGGCGTTCTTCAGTTGATCGGTGTCTGGGCCTTTGTCCTTGCCCGGGTGACGCTGGTCCAGGCCCTGCGCAGTCCGCCTTTTCCGCACTCCTATCTCGCTACCCCTGTCGTCGATCGAAACCAGGCTGAAGCGGCGCTCTCAGCAATGCTGGACTATGTCGAGCAGACGCGCGACCTGCCCAAGTCCATCTGGCTCGATCCCATCCGTCTGGACGGGCCTACCATGCACGCGCTTGCGAAAGTCGTAAGCGCGCGCCGCGGTTCGGTACGTGTTGTCACCTCGACCGCGCGTCCGGTGCTGGCTTCCGATCTTGATGGCAAGCAGTATTTCGAGAAGGCGCTCTCCAGCTCGAGCCGCAAGAAATTGAGACAGCATCGGCGCCGGCTTGAAGAGAAAGGCGTCCTGGATTCGGTGATCTACACCACAACGGACGAGGTCAAAAAAGCCTT
>JADLGE010000111.1 GCA_020849475.1 Gammaproteobacteria bacterium | reverse complement strand
CTCGGCGCATCGGTAGCGGGTCGCGGCGACTTCAATGGCGATGGTCTGTCGGATTTCGTGTTTGGTGCGCCGGGCAAGACCCTGGGCCAGGGCGAAGCCTACGAGATGTTCGGCACCAGCGGCGCGCTGACGACCTTGAACGGCTTCTCGCCGGTGAATCTCAACCCGACCAGCGCGAGCTTCCCGACCAATGACGGCGTGAAGATGGTGGCGCCGGCGACCTTTGGCCTGCGCACCGGTGAAGCGGTGGCGACGGGCGGTGATTTCAACGGCGATGGTTTTGCCGACTCGGTGGTGGGCATGCCCTTGGTCGACACCAATGGCGCGAGCGCCGGTGACAGCCAGGGCCAGGTGTTCATCGCCTTCGGCGGGCCGAGCGGCTTGACCAATCTGTCCTTGACCAGCGCCGGCATGACCGGCACCGGCGGTATCAATCTCGACGGCACGGTGGATTTTGGCCAGGTCGGGCGCTCGGTGGCGATGGGGGACTTTGATGGTGACCACCTGGCGGACGTGGTGATCTCGGCGCTCGGCATCAACACGGTGTACGTGGTGTCGGGCAACACGGTGAACACGGCGCGCGACAATCTGAATCTGGCCAATTTGAACGGCGCCAATGGCGGCGTGAAGCTGGTGGGGCCGGCTGGCATCGATTTTGGCAAGCAGGTGGTGAACGTCGGTGACGTGAATGCCGATGGCCGCGATGATTTTCTGGTGCTGGCGCCGAAGGCGTTCCCGGTGGCGGGCGGCAGCTTTGGCGGTGCGGCATACGTCGTGTTCGGCACCAACAACACGACGCTGCAGACGGTGAACGTGGCGACCTTGAACGGCAGCAACGGCTTCCTGGTGCATGGCGCCATTTTCCGCCCGGCGTTTGGCACCTATGGGGGCCTGGTGAATGCGGCGGCGGCGGGCGATGTGAACGGTGACGGCATCGCGGACATTGTGCTGACGCAGACGCTGGTGCCGCAGGGTTTCGACCAGCTGGGCGAGACGTTTGTCATTTATGGCAAGGCGGGCAGCTTTGCGGACGTGAATAACCTTGATCTGCATACCGGCCTGAATGGCAGCAATGGTTTCCGCATCGTGGGTGCGGGGGATGACGCGCGGGTGTCGGTGGTGGCGGGGGGCGGAGATCTGAACAACGACGGCTTCGACGAGATGCTGTTGTCGATGCCGAATGGCGGGCCGGTGAACGGCGGCCAGGTGATCGTGGTGAACGGCGGTGACTTCCGCGCCGATGCGGGCTCGGCGGGCGTGACGACGACGGGCACGGTGTCGCGCAATGCGGACACGGTGACGGGCACGGCGGGGGCTGACCAGATTGACGGTGGCGCGGGCAACGACGTGCTGTCGGGCGCGGATGGCAATGACATTGTGGTGGGCGGCGTGGGCAATGACACGCTGTCGGGCGGCAATGGGGTGGACAGTCTGGTGGGCGGTCAGGGTGACGATGTGCTGGATGGCGGTGCGGGGGCAGATACGCTGTATGCGGGCCCGGGCAACGACACGCTGGTGTATGACGCGGCCGATGTACGCATCGATGGCGGCTATGGCACGGACACGCTGCAGTTGGCCGGCGCGGGTGTGAGCCTGAATCTGGACAATGTGTCCGGCACGCAGCTACGCGGGCTGGAGGCAGTGGACCTGACGGGCAGCGGCGCGAACAGCCTGCGGCTGAACGTGCAAGACCTGTTGAACCTGTCGGACACCAGCAACACCTTGACGGTGCTGGGTGATGGCAATGACTCGGTGGTGGCGACGGGCGGCTGGGGCAGTGGTGTGAACCTGGGCACGGTCACGCAGTTCACCCACGGTCACGCCATTCTCCTGATCGACAACGACGTCCTGGCCAACGCCGCGACGTCGATTATCTAACGTCGATTATCTAGTGTGCTGTCCCGTGATGAACGTCGATAATTCGCGCGGCTGTCGGGCCGCCAGGCAAGGCGCGCGGAGGAGTAATAGCGGGGCTATTGCGACGACAAGCAACGCCGCATGGCGGTTCGAGAGCAAACGAATTACGAAGATTCATTGCGGGACAGCGCACTAGCGCCCGCCTTCAAAACATCGGCTTGCCCGGCCATTAGCGCGCCCGGCTTGCCGATTTGCCCCCGCGTTTGAATATCCCGCTCACCGGCATCTGAACCGCATCGCGGGGCTTACTCGCGAATGCTGAACCCCCAAACGAAAAAGGCGGTCCCGAGGGACCGCCTTTGAATTCGAACCTGCAGTATGAAGTCCGACGCTCAAGCGCCGGACATCATGTGCCTGGTTCAGGCTGCCTTGCGGCTGCGGCGACGGCTGATGCCGAGGCCCAGCATGCTGGCGCCGATCAGGGCCAAGGTGCCCGGCTCCGGAGTCAGCGTGGCAGTGAACTTGCTGCTGGCATCCGACTGCACCATGATGTCGCACGGGAAGGTGGTGCAGCCTGCATTGTTGAGGCTATCGCCGCCGAAGTTCGGAGTGATATTGAACGGGCCGGTGGTTGCACCCGGTGCCGTGCCCCAAGCGTTGGCACCTATTGTCGCCGTTTCGCCGCTCTTGCCGCCGACGATGGCCGACGGGTCAACCTGGGTGAACGGTGCACCGAGGAAGCTCGCGAAGTCGACATCAAACTCCAGCGGATCGGTTTGATCGGTGACGTCGGTGATGAAGAAGTTACGATCAGCGAACAGCGCGTCGATGGCGAGGTTGACGCTGCCGTTCATTTTGTCGGTCCGAATGCTACCGAGGCTGGTGGTGCCATTCGAGTTCTGATCAAGCAGGGGCTTGGTACCCGGAATCGCGCTGGACGAAAGGTTACCGCTTTCGCCATTCGCGTAGACGAGCGGATCGAAGCGCGGCTGGAAGGCGCCGCTCAGAATCAACTGCCCATCAGAGAAGCCGGCGCCGGTAGCAGCGACGCTGTTCGCTACGCTCTGGAAGAACATCTCGAAAGTGCCACCGCCCAGGGCGTTCAGGTTCCAACTGGTAGCAGCCGGCCCGACAGTGGCGATGACTGGGACCTTGAAGGTGTAGGTGATTTCGCTGCCGGGTGCGGAAAGCGCCACCGGGTTGCCGTTCAGCAGGTAGCTGCTGAGCACGCCATGACCATACAGGTCGAACGCAAAAGCCTGGCCTTCAGCAGCACCTCTCCTGACGATGTTCTGGAACAGGATGTTACCCGGGGCCCAGTCGAACACGTCAGTGAAGATGGTGGCGCCATCGCCGTCGGAAAGAATGGCAGCCGAGCCGCCTGCGCCGGTACGGTCGAACTCGATGGCCGCTTCCGCATTCAGGGCGCCGCCGACCATTGCTGCAATGGCGAGGGCGATTATTTTCTTGTTCATCAAAAAATCCTCTGTGTCTCTGGAATCCAATCGGTAGCTGGCCTTGGGGCGTTCTGGCCTTCGGTTTGAAGTCCAGCAGCTGCTATGGCGAGTCTCTTAGCAGAACTTGTGCCATAAATAAAAAATACAATAAAAACAGACGATTAATCATGACTTGCTCACCGACCCCGGGTTGTGGGAGCGAGCGATGTAAGAAATCCTGACAGCATTTGAAGCCGAGTTTGGGCGCGATTTCGCACATTTGTGGCCGGTTGCAGAACCCAAGCCTTAAAAATCATTAAAAACAAAAGGCTACGAATGAAAACCGCACCCGCCTGGGAATTCTTCAGTGTAAAAACCATTGACAGGCGCCTGGCAATTCAACGTTGAAGGTCGAGCGCCAGACGCAAAGCCGCTGGTTTTTCGTGGAAATCCTTGTTCAAAGCCAAGCTGCGTTCAAGAATTTTTCGGGCTTCGGCGCGCTTGCCGGATTTTGCCAAGGCGAACGCGTAGTGATACTGCACGGTAGGTTCGTCCTTCAGACCCTCGGCCGCCTGGCGGAGCAGGGTCAGGCCTTTTTCCGCGCTGTTGCGCGACATGAGAATCCAGCCGTAGGTGTCCGCTACCCACAGATCGCCCGGTGCCAGCAGATTGGCGCGTTCGGCGGTTGCCAGGGCGCGTCCGTCGCCGGTTTCGTCGTATAGCACCGCGAGGTTGTTGAGTGCGGCGGCGTTGCCCGCTTCGGACGCAATGATTTTTTCGAGCTGCCGGATGGCGCCGGGCTTATCCCCCGATTTCACCAGCAGGGCCGCGAGTTGGTTGCGCAGGCTGAGGTCGTCCGGGTGTTTGTCCAACCATTCGGACAGCAGTTTGCGGGCGTCACCGCCGCCTTTCTGCACGTAAAGGCGGGCAAGCTTGGCGACCGTGTTGCCATCCGCGCCTTTCTCCAGGGCTTTCTCGAAGTTGGCGGCGGCCTCGGCGGCGTTGCTGGTGCTGGCGGCCATCAAGGCATCGCCATCGAGGTCGTAGCCGCCAAATTCGTCCGGGGCCAGTTCCTTGAGGCGCGCGGCCAGTTTGCGTGCGGCAGCGATGTCGCCGTTCATCAACTCCAGGCGCCCCAGAGCCAACAGGCTCCAGCTCGTCGGCTTGTCCTCGGACATATTGCTCTTGAGCTGTTCGCGGGCGGAGGCCAGCGCGCGCTTGACCGATTCCCGCGCGAGGCGGTCCTGGCCGACACCGCCGGCCGCGGCCGCAAGGCCGAAAAATACCTCGGGGTCCCTGGCGCCGGCCGCGATCGCCTGTTGGTACATCGGCAGCGCGTCTTCGCCTTTGCCTACGGCCCGGTAGGCTTCGCCCAGGGTGTAAAGAACATCGGCGTTGGTGGGGGCAATGGTATAGGCCTCACGTGCTACCTCCATGGCGGATGCGTAGTCCTTGAGCGTGATGTAATGGCGGGCCAGCAGCGGACGCGGGCGCGGGTCGCCGGGGTTGAGTTTGCGCGCCGATTCCAGCAATTCGGTGACCCGCGCAAAATCCTTTCGATCACTCGCGATCAAGGCCAGGCCCATGAGCGCATCGACGTTGCCCGGCGCTTTCGCAAGGGCCGCTTCCAGCGCTTCCTTGTCGGCGCCGGGCCCTTTCTGCCGGCGCAGGACGCGCGCCTGGCTGAGCTTCACCGCAGCGTAGTCTGCGGGCGGTAGATCCTGTTCCAACAGGGCGTTGAAGCGGGCGTCGACGGCGGCCTGGTTGCCGTCGGCGTCGTCGAGGTCCGCCAGGCGCAGGGCGGCCGGCACGTAGCGTGGGTCCAGGGCGAGGGCTTTTTCATAGCTGGCCCGCGCTTCGGGCAGATGCCGGGTGGCATCGAGGACGCGCCCGAGCAACTCGTGGGCCTGCGGTTCCTTGGGTCGACTGTCGACCAGGCGGCGAGCCGTTTCCAGGGCCTTGTCGGTATTGCCCTGTTTGAGCAAGGTCACCACCAACAAAGCTTCGGCCTGCACCAGTTCCGGATCGGCGGACAGCGCCTCTTCCAGGTCGCGAACCGCCTCCGAGCCTTTGCCCACGGCGAGATGCGCGCGCGCGCGCGACAGATTCGCCTGCGCCGGGTTGTCGATGAAGTCGGTTGCCTTGTCGAGCATGCGCGACGCGTCTTCGAAATTCTTTTGCTGCAGATAAGCGTTACCCAGCAGGCTATACACCTGCGGCGTGCGAACGCCGGCCGCCGCCAGCGGGGTCAAGCGCTTGATGACGTTTTCGGCGTCGCCCTGACGCAGTTGCACCATGGCCAGCAAGAGTGTGGTCGGTAAATAGTTCGGATAGCGGGTGACGCTCGGCAGCAGCACGTCCTCGGCCTGATGCACCTGATTTTTGGACAGCAGAATTTCGGCGGTCAGCAGGTGGCACTGGGGGTGTCCCGGGTAGACCTTGATGAGGTTGTAAAGGATGGTGAGCGCCTCGTCGGCACGCCCCTGGCGAAAAATCGAATAGGCATAAAGATACGAAGCCGCACTGCTGGTCGGGACCAGCTTGCCCGCCTGCTTCGCGGCTGCTTCGGCACCTTTTGCATCATTCGCCAGCAGCCTGGCATTGGCCAATCCCAGCTGGGTCTGCACACGATACGCTGCTGTTTTTGCGAGCTTTTCGAAGGTCTCCAAGGCTTCTTTCGACTGCTTGCGCAGGAGTTGCAACTCACCTTGCTGCATGAGCACGTCGGCATTGTCGGGGGCGCGCTTCAGGAGTTCCGTGAGCTTCGCCTGGGCTTCGTCGAGCCTGCCGGCGGTCGCGTCCACCTTGGCGAGCAGCAACTGTGCTTCCAGATTCGAGGGGTTCTCGCCCAGCGCTTTGCTGGCCTGATCGGATGCCTCGTCGAGGCGTCCGAGGCCGAGCAGGGCATGGCCCAGGAGCAGGCTGTGGAGTTCGGGGCCGAGCTTGGTGGCCTGGGCGCTGTCGCTCTGGAGGCTGGCCAATACTTCCTTGAATTTCTGGTTCAGCAGGTCGGCCCGAAAGCGCAGGGCGATGGCTTCGCGGTCATCGGGCGCCACGCTGAGCGCCTTGTCGAGATCCTCGATGGCGGCCTTGCTGTCGCCCAGTTGCAGGTAAATGCGCCCCATCCCGATACGCGCCTGCGGGTCGTTCGGCGCGCCCTGCAGAATGTTTTTCAGTTCGATCATGGCGGCGGGCAATTTGCCTTCGCGCTCAAACGCCGCCGCTTTCTTGGCCAGTGCGGCGACGTCGGTCTGCTGTGAACAACCAGTGACGAGCAGCACGGCGAACAACGACGTGGCGGTGGCAATATGGCGAATGGATTTCATGGACTTCCGGTTCATGGCGACTGATGCACTCGATTCAAGAGTTGACTTGCCGACGGGTGAACTGCCGCTACGCACTGAAGGTGCGCTGGCGGCGCGTCGGAAGCGGGGGCAGGCACAGAAGGCATGCCTCTTGCTGAGCCAAGTTAGCGGCTCGAACGCGGCTGGGCCGCAGCGAATATCGGATGCACTGAGGAACTGCGCCGCGCGCCGTTGCGTGCTCGACAGTGTCAGCCATCTCACCGAGATTCCCTGATTGAGGCGGCTCGATAGTATGCGCTCGACATCGTTCTCGCCAACTCTGGCGGCCGGCATCGACGGTCACCACGACCTGCCGCGGGCCTTAAGGAAAGCGCATCCGCTGGCCGATACCCTTGGCGTTCGCGGTGGCCTGGCGAGTTCAGGCCATGGCAATGAATCGCTGACCGAGCGAGGGCTCGGCCGTCTGTGCGGGAAGGCCATGCCGTGTTCATGACGGGGGCGCGCAACAGCGCGCCGCCGCCGTGTGCAGGGGGCCCCACGGAATTTGTCCGGGGCTCTATCAATTGTTATCGGTATTTATTAGTATCGGTCAGTAACATATTGACTCGAATGAATAAATATTAACTCCACGGCGAGTCTTGATGGACTCGCCTGCCAGCATCGCGTGAGGGATAGTCAATGGACCTTCTAGCATCAGTGTCGTACCGGGCCAGAGTCGCCGTCGGGTTGATTGCCTTGAGTGTTGCTCTAGGTGGCTGCTCAGCCTTGCCCTTCGTCGGCTCGAGCAATGACGCACCGGCCGCAGCCGGAAGCGCTGACTACAACTACATCATCGGGCCGGGCGACAGCCTCAACGTATTTGTGTGGCGCAACCCGGAGTTGTCGACATCGGTCGCGGTGCGGCCTGACGGCAAGTTCACCGCGCCTCTGGTTGAAGACCTGCCGGCCAGCGGCAAGACGCCTTCGGAGCTCGCTCGCGAAATCGAGAAGAAGCTCGGCGAATACATTCGTGATCCGCTGGTCACAGTCACGGTCGGTGGATTCGTCGGCCAGTACAAGGAACAAGTACGCGTGGTGGGTGAGGCGGCCAAGCCTGCCGCCATTCCCTATCGCAAGGACATGACAGTGCTGGATGTGATGATCGACGTGGGCGGCTTGACTGAATTTGCCGCCGGCAATCGCGCATCGATTATTCGAATGTCGGGCGACGGTCGCGAACAATATCGTGTGCGGCTCGAAGACCTGATCAAAGACGGTGATATCGAAGCCAACGTCGCCATGCAACCAGGCGACATCCTGATCATTCCCGAGGCGTGGTTCTGAAACAGCCCTACTACAGCGCGACAGGCTTTGATCGATGAATGAACAGATTCAGCAGGCCCGGCGCTATGTGCGCATGGTCTGGCCGTATCGCTGGGCCGCACTCGGGTTGTCGGTGTTGGTCTGCATCGGGGGATGGATCTTCGCGCTCATGATGCCGGACATCTATGAGGTGAAGGCGAAGATCTTCGTCGACACGCGTTCGATGCTGCGGCCCTTGCTCAAAGGTTTGGCCATCGACAGTGAATCGCTGGCCAGCTCGGCCAATATGATGAAGCGCACGCTCATGACGCGCCCGAACCTCGAACAGGTGGCGCGCAAGACCGATCTCGATTTGAAGACCAAGACTGACCGCGAGTTCGATGCGGTGATCTCCGGCCTCGCCGAGAAGATCAGTCTGCAAGGCACACAGCAGGACAATATCTACGAAATCGCCTTCACCGGTTCGGACCCCAAGCAGGCCAAGCGCGTCGTCGATGAATTGTTGAACACCTTCATGGAGGCGGCGCTCGGCTCCAACCGTAAGGATACGGCGGTCACGCAGAAGTTTCTCGACGAACAAATCGTCCAGTACGAACAGCGACTGCTCGATGCCGAAGGTCGTCTGAAGGAATTCAAACAGCGCAATGTCGGCGTGATGCCGGGCGAAGGCAGTTCCTATTTCAGGAATCTCCAGAACGCCCGCGAAATGCTCCAGCGCGCCCAGCTGGAGTTGCACGAAGCGCAGAATCGCAGCTCGACCTTGCGCCAGAAACTCGAAGGCGAAGAACCGGTGCTTGGCGTCATGGGTGACCAGCAGTCCTTGCGCGCGCCCGCTGCGTCGCGCTACGACGGGCGCCTGGCGCACCTGCAGGAGCAGATGGACCAATTGCTGCTGCAATACACCGACAAGCATCCCGACATCCAGGCCATCCGCGAGCAGATGGAAGGGCTCAAGGCGCGCCGCGATGAAGAGCTCAAAGAGCTCGCCGCCAAGGCGGCCAACGAGCCGCAGGATTCGCTGTCGATGGACGAACCCGCCGAGGGCGGCGTCTACCAGGAAATCAAGTTGGCCATGGCTGAAGCCGATGCGGAAGTCGCGGGCCTGACGGCGCGTGTCAACGCTTATCAAGCCAAGGTGACGGAACTCGAGCACCAGGTCGACTCGATTCCTGAAATTGAAGCAGAGCTCAAACGCCTCGACCGCGACTACGGCCTCAACAAGCAGCAATACGACGAATTGCTCAAGCGTCGCGAATCGGCGCGCCTCTCGCAGGAAGTCGACCAGCAGGCCGATGACGTCAAGCTCAAGGTGATCGATCCGCCGCGCGTGCCCTTGCTGCCGATAGGCCCGAACCGGGTGCAGGTGATGACCATGGTGCTGTTGGCGGCGCTGGGCGCAGGCGTTGGTCTTGCTTTTCTGCTGTCGCAGATCAATCCGCGCTTTTATTCGAGCGAGGAGTTGAAAGAAATCACCCAGCTGCCGGTGCTGGGCACCGTGTCGCTGGTGTTCAGTGAACGCCAGCGCACCGAGAGACGCATGGAGCTTGGTGTCTTTGCGCTGACCTTGATCGGCCTGTTCGCGGTATACGGCGCGCTGGTGACCCTGGAGTCGATGCACGTCAATCTCAGTAGCCACATCTCCAGGTTGATTGAGGCCAAGTCATGAGTTCAATTGAACGGGCCATGGACAAGATGCTCGGCGGCGAGACCGCGCCGGACGCCGCCGCGCCGCCGCAGAGTCCGGCTGCGCCTCGCGTCGAACCAGAGCCGCCTGGCGATCAAACCCAGACCGTCGCAGCGTCGCTGTCGGCGGATGTCGGGCCAAGCGCCGCGCCGATGGCTGCGGCCGCCGCGATTGCGGCGCCCACTGCGCCCGCGACTGCCGCGCCGCGCACCGACAGTCCCAAACCGGCCGCATCGAATGAGCGATCGAATGAGCGCGTCGCGCAAATCGATTTTACGCGCCTCGCCGCGGCAGGCTTTCTGACGCCCAACCAGGCCACCACGCGCCAGTCCGAGGAATATCAGCAGATCAAGCGTCGTTTGCTGAATAACATCGCGCTCGGTGCAGCGAATGACGGCAAAGCAACCAACCTCATCCTGATTACGAGTTCGGTGCCTGGCGAAGGCAAGACTTTCACTTCGGTCAATCTCGCCATCAGTATCGCGATGGAAGTCGATCACACGGTGCTCTTGGTCGATACCGACATCATGAAGCGTGACACCAGTCGTGCCATGGGCGTGAGTGAGCGCAAGGGCCTGTTCGACCTGCTCGCCAATCCCGCGCTGAAGCTGGAAGACCTGTTGGTGCGAACCAGCATGAAGAACCTGGTGTTGCTGCCGGTCGGCACGCCGCGCGACGGCAGCACCGAATTGCTGGCCAGCATGCGCATGCGCGAGTTGGCCAAGGAGATAGCCACCCGCTACCACGATCGCGTGGTGTTGTTCGATTCTCCGCCCGTACTTGCCACCACGACCGCCGCCGCGCTTGCGCCGCTGGTCGGGCAACTGGTGCTGGTCGCGGAAGCGGGCAGCACCAAGCAGGAAACCATCAAGGAGACCCTGCAGCGACTTGACCGGGTCACGATCACCGGCGTGGTCTTGAACAAGTCCAAGCAGGTGACTACCAAGTCCTACGATTACTACGGTTACTACCGGTCCCAGTGAGGCGGCAGGTGAAGCAACTCATCATGCAGCCGCATCGGCAGCGGCGATTCGCACTGCGCGTGTCGGTGGTGGCTGTACAAATGGCGCTGTGCGGCGCGGCGCACGCGGGCGATTGGCGCCTGGTGCCGCGGCTTTCGACTGACGTCACCTACACGGACAACGTGCAGCAGACGCAGCATGACCGCGATGGCGACTTCATCAACACCGTGTCTCCCGGCCTGTCGGTGCGCGGCAACAGTGCACGGCTCAAGACCCATATCGATTACAACTGGCGTCAGCAGTTGTACGCCGACGAGACCGACTTCAACCGCGACAACCACCAGCTGCAGGCCGATATCGCCGCCACGGCGGTGAAGAACTGGCTGTACTTCGATCTCAACAGCCGCATCTCTCAGCAATCCACCGACACGCGGAATTTCACCAGCCTCAGTTCGCGCGGCCGCGGAAATCAGCTCAACGACGTGACCTCACTCGAACTCGCACCGCGCATCGAGCACAACTTTGGCGCGGTTGGTTCCATGCAACTCGGCTACGAACATCAGATCATCGACCGTGCGCCCACCGGTAACGGTGTCGAGATAGTCCCGCCCAATGGCTTTGATATCGGCAGCTCGAGCAGCGTTGAGGATGGCGTCAACATCAATCTCAAGAGCGGTTCGATTACCGGGCGCATGCCGGTGTCCTTTTCCGCCGAAGCGCGCGATGTGAAATTCGAGACAGGTAACTCACGCAAATTTCGCAACGCGCAGAGCAACCTGTCGTACGTGTTCAACCGCGAATTCACCCTGCGCGGCACCGGCGGCTACGACGCCAACACCTATGGTTCGCAGCAGGGCAGTTCCAACGGTGTTTTCTGGTCGGTGGGCGGTGTGTGGACACCGTCGCCGCGCACCTCCGTCGAGTTCGATTGGGGCGACCGCTATTTTGGCAAGACCGTCAACGCCGCGGCACGTCACACCCATCGTCGCTGGCGTTTCGATTTCACCTACAGCACGTCGGTGACAACCGCCAATCAATTTGAACGGGGTTTGATTCTGGTGCCCTTGTTCGATATCAACGGTGCACCGATTTTCGATCCGGTTACCAGCGGGCAGATCTTCGTGCCGGTGGATTCTCCGAATGCGAATGACGATGTGTTCCTCGAGACGCGCACCGGCGCCGGTTTGGCCTATACCCTGCGGCGCGGCCTGCTGAGCCTGCGCTACTTCGAGGCCAAGCGCGAATCGGAACTCAACAATGGCACCAACCGCACGCGCGGCGTGACGTTTGACTGGAACCACAGAATACGCCCGCGCCTGTCCACCAATCTGTCGGCGATGTGGCGCAACAATGAGCAGGGCAGCGGCTCTTCGGGCAGCGGCCACTACTACAGCTTCTATCCGAGCGTAAGTTATGAACTGGGGCCGCACACCACCGCGCGCTTCCAGTATGAATTGACCATCAACAATGGCAATTCGGGGTTCGGATTTTCCGGCTCGACGAATTCGCAGAATTTCTACGAGAACGCCTTCACCGCGAGCCTGGCTTTCCATCTCTAGGTACCTGGAATGTACGAAGCACATTTCAACCTGACCGGGAAGCCGTTCCAGCTCAACCCGGATCCCCGCTTCTTCTATCGCAGCCAGGGGCACAAGCGCGCGCTGTCCTAGAGGCGCTATGGCCTGCAGCAGGAGCAGGGCTTCATCGTCGTCACAGGCGACGTTGGCACCGGCAAGACGATGCTGGTCAACAACCTGTTCCGCGAAATCGAAGGGCAGGGCGTGGTGGCCGTCAAAATCGTGTCCTCGAACGTCAAGGATCTCGATCTCCTGCGTCTGATTGCCGCCGAGTTCGACATTCCTTTCGAGCGTGCCTCCAAGGCCAGTTTGCTGCGCGAACTTGAAGCGCGCTTCACCGCCTGCCGCGAAGAAGGCAAGCGCGTGCTGCTGGTGGTGGATGAAGCGCAGAATCTGCCGCGCTCAGCGCTGGAAGAATTGCGCATGCTGTCGAATTTTGATCACAACGGCGTGCCGCTGGTGCAGAGTTTTCTGCTCGGGCAGCGGGAGTTTCGCGGCATCCTGCGCGCGCCCGGTCTCGAACAGCTCCGTCAGCGCGTGATTGCAGCCTACCATTTGAAGCCGCTGTCGGCGGTCGAGATCAAGGCCTATATCGAATACCGCATGCGCAAGGTCGGATGGACCGACAATCCGATCATCGAAGAGCCGGTATTTCAGCGCATCTACGAATTCACCGGTGGCGTGCCGCGACGCATCAACACGCTGTTCGACCGAACCTTGTTGAACTGCTATCTCGATGACTCCCACGTCATCGGGCCCACCATGCTGGATGCGGTATGCCTCGAGATCCTGGCTGAGCAGGGCGAGGCGGGCGATGAAGTGGATGAGCGCCCTGAAGGCTGGGAGCCGGTGCGTGTCGCCAATGTCGAGGCCGCCGACGAGGCGGCCAAGAAGGGCGAAATGGCGGAAATGGAAACCCGCCTCGTCAGCATGCAGCACGTGATTGAAGATCTGACCAGCAAGCTGGTCGCGGCCCAGCATCCCCCCATGACGCTGAGCTATCCCGAACCGCCGGCAGCGATGCAAGGTTCGCGCTTTCCGTGGTGGACGACCACCTTTCTGGTGGCGCTCATCGTGGCGGCGGCGGTCGCGTTGTCGGTGGGTTACTGGTTGATGACTCGCCACTGACAGGCTGTCCGTCGTGCAAGAGGCCGGCGGCTGTTTAGCGCGAGCCGGCGCCAGCAAAGCAAATTTTCCGTACTCTAGATCGCGGGCCAACATGACAACCGAGTCCATCGTCAACGCGCTGTCCATCGACGTCGAGGAGTATTTCCAGGTCTCGGCGTTTGAATCGGTCATCACGCCCGCCCATTGGGAAAGCTGGCCGTCGCGGGTGGAATTGGCGACCAATCGCCTGCTCGATTTGTTCGCCGAGGCCAATGTGCGCGCCACGTTCTTCACGCTCGGCTGGGTTGCTGAACGTCATCCGCAATTGATTGCGCGCATGTGTCGCGAAGGACATGAAGTGGGCTGTCATGGTTACAACCATACGCGCGCGACCACCCAGACCCGCGCTGAATTCAAAGCCGACATCGCCCGCAGCAAGGCGCTGTTGGAAGATGCGTCCGGCGCCGCCGTAAACGGCTATCGTGCCGCGAGCTTTTCGATCGATGCGAGTAATCTGTGGGCCTTTCTTGAAATTGAAGCTGCGGGCTTTGCCTACACGTCCAGCGTTTACCCGGTGCGACACGATTTGTACGGCTCACCTAATGCGCCACGCGTGCCGTTTCGCCCGCCCGCGACCAGCGCGCTGACCGAGATCCCCGTCAGTACCGTGCGCGTCGGCAATCGCAACCTGCCTGCCGGTGGCGGCGGGTTTTTTCGTCTGCTGCCCTACGCGCTGTCGCGGGCTTTGATCAGGCGGGTTAATTTGCGCGACGGGATGGCCGCTAACATGTACTTCCACCCGTGGGAATTTGATCCACAACAGCCAAGGCCGTCGGGAGTTCGTTTGAAATCGCGGTTTCGTCACTATCACAATCAGGGCTCGGCGCTCGAGCGCCTGCGCCATCTGGTGAGTGATTTTTCCTGGGCGCCGTTTCGTGATGTCTACGCCGATGTCATCGGTGGGCGCTGCGCCATGACCGCCGGGAGCGAAGCCTTTGCGCGTTCGTGATCTCGACGCTGGCGCGCTCGGCGCATGGGACAGTTTCGTCGACGCCCATGAGGCGGGCACGTTCTTTCACCTGTCGCCCTGGCGGGGCATATTTGAACAGGCGCTCGGCCACCGCGCCCATTACCTGTACGCCGAGCAGGACGGCGCCGTGTGCGGCGTGCTGCCGCTGGTGCACGTCAAGAGTTTCTTGTTCGGCAACAATCTGAGTTCGTTGCCCTTCAGCGCCCATGCTGGACCGCTGGCCGCCGACGACGAAGCTTTGACGGCTCTATACGACGCCGCCAGCGCGCGCGCGCAAGCCTTGCAGGTGGGCGCCCTTGAATATCGACTGCCGGCCGCGTCGAACCGGGCGCGGGTGACCAAGGATCTCTACGCGAATTTCACCAAGACCATCCATGGCGACGCCGAAGCGAATATGCAGGCCATTCGCAGTAAGCAACGCAACGTCATCCGCAAGGGCATCAAGAACGGACTGGTCGGTCATCGTTCCACGGTCGAACGATTCTATGGCGTGTATGCCGAGAGCGTACGCAACCTTGGCACGCCGGTGTTTCCGCGCCGCTTGTTCGACGCCATCGTGGCGAGCTTCGGCGACGCTGTCGAGATTACCAGCGCCGAACTCAACGGCGAGCCGATTTCCGCCGCCATGAGTTTCTACTACCGGCAATCCGTGTGTCCCTACTACTGGGGCGGACGTCACGCCGCGCGCAATCTCAATGGCAACGATTTCCTCGCCTGGGAGATCATGACGCGCGCCACGGAACGCGGCTGTACCGTATTCGACTTCGGCCGCAGCAAGCGCGACACCGGTCCCTATCAGTGGAAGCTCAACCTTGGCTTCGAAGCCGCGCCGCTCTTTTACGAATACGAGCTGGTGCGTGACACCGCGATGCCCGACATCAATCCGCTCAATCCCAAATATCGCTTGTTCATCGAAAGCTGGAAGCGCCTGCCGCTGCCGGTCGCCGCGCTCATAGGTCCGTGGCTGTCGCGGAATCTTGGCTGACGTGTCCGACAACACTCACATCGCCGCGCGCTGGCGCGTGCATGGCCTGTTGCTGCTTGCGGCCTGCGCGGTATTGGCGCTCGGCTACTGGCAGACCTTCACCGATCTGGTCGGTGTGTGGTCCACCTCCAGCACCTTCAACCATTGTTTTCTGATCCCGTTCATCGCGCTGTACCTGGGCTATACGAAGATTGAAGAGTTCGAGCGGCTCGCACCTTCGGTATCGGGCTACGGCGTGCTCTACATCGTCGCCAACGCACTGCTGTGGCTGGCAGGCGAAGTGATGTCGCTGGCGGTGTTCATGCATGCCGCGGTGGTGGGCATGCTCATCGGCTGTGCGTGGGCGCTGCTCGGCCAGGCGGTGTTTCGCTTGCTGATGTTTCCCTTGTTCTATCTCTATTTCGCCGTGCCCGAAGGCGAATTTCTGGTCCCCTATCTGCAGGACTGGACGGCGCTCGTGATGGTGTCCCTGCTCAAGCTCATCGGCATGCCGGTGTTCGTCGAGGGACGTTACGTCAGCATCCCGTCCGGAAACTTCACCGTGGCGGAAGCGTGCAGCGGCATCAACTACCTGATCGCGACCCTGTCGGTGGCGGCGATGTTCGCCTACCTGCAGTTTCGCTCCAATCGACGCCGCGCGTTGTTCATGCTGGCGGCGATCATCGTGCCATTGGTGGCCAACGGCATCCGCGCGTTTGGCATCGTGATCATTTCCCACCTCAGCGGTTACAAACTTGCCCAGGGCGTCGATCACTTCATCTACGGCTGGGTGTTCTTCGGCATGGTGATCACCGTCCTGTTCTGGGTGGGGCGTGCCTTCAGTGATGTCGATGAGTCCGTCGCGACGCGGAGCATCGCCGCGCCGCCGGTGGTCGCGCCTGCGCGGCGCCCGTGGCTGGTGTTTGCACTGGCGCTGGCGCTGACGATCACGCCGCGTGGCGTGCTGCTCGCGGTCGATTCGTCCCGTCCCTTGGCGCCGCCCATCGAATTGCACGCGGTCGCCGGGTGGCAGGGTCCGAGCGTCGAAGCACGGAAAATGGGCCTGAAATTTCCCGGTGCGGATCAGGAGTTAAGCCAGAGCTATCAGGCCGCCGATGGTTCCAGTGTGGTGGTCGAGATTGCGTATTTTCGCGCCCAGGGCGACAAGGGCGAACTCATCAACCAGAACAACCGCATCTTCGATCCGCAGGCGTGGCGGCAGGTGGCCCATGCGGTGCGCGAACTGGATGCGACGGCATCACCATCGAGCGTGAACGAAATCAGGCTGCGTGACGACCTGCAAGGCCAGGACTACCTGGTGTGGTATTGGTATGACACCCAGGCGGTCCGTTCGAGCGGCGGCTTGCCGATCAAGCTGGCGGAAGGCCGCGCGCGCTTGCGCGGACTGAATGCCGGCAGCGCATTGGTTTCCATACGCACGGCCACTGCCGGCGGTGGTCAAGAGGCGGTGGCACGTCTGACGGCTTTTCTCAGCAGCGGCGCGCCGCTGCTCGAAAACATGCATGCGCAGCCCTGAGTGCTTCGCCGCACCGCCCCATGCACGCACCCATCACGGTCATGCACGCCCTGTTCCGGTTTGGCATCGGTGGCCTCGAGAACGGGCTGGTCAATCTCATCAATGGCTTTCCTGCCGGGCGCTATCGGCATGTGATCGTGTGTCTCGACGATTTCGATCCCGAGTTCGCGCGCCGGCTTGAGAGTGCCGATGTCGAGATTCACGCCTTGCACAAGCGTCCCGGCCAGGACCCGCGTGTGTGGCTGCGCATGTGGCGACTGTTGCGCGAGGTCCGGCCGCAGGTGCTGCACACACGCAATTTCGCCAGCCTCGAACTGCAGGTTCTGGGCGTGCTTGCCGGCGTACATGGCCGGGTGCACGGCGAGCATGGCTGGGACATGCAGGATCTGAATGGCAGCAATCGCAAGTATCGGCTCGCGCGGCGCGTGTTCGGCGCATGCGTGCAGTGTTTCATTGCCTTGTCGAAAGACCTGCAGCGTTATCTGGTCGAGGACGTCGGCATCGCCGGGCACAAGGTCAGGCAAATCTATAACGGTGTCGACACCGAGCGTTTTCGGCCCACGTCGTCACCGCGCGTGGCGCCCTTGGTGATTGGCACCGTGGGTCGCATGAAGGCGGTCAAGAACCAGACTTTGCTGTGTCAGGCGTTCATCGAACTGCTCAAGCACAGGCCCGACCTGGTCGGCGCAGTACGTTTACGCCTGGTCGGCGATGGGCCCTTGCGCCAGGAATGCGAAGCGCTGCTCGGCGCCGCGGACCTGCGCCAACATGCCGACTTTCGTGGTGATTCCGCGCAGGTCGCCGACGACCTGCGTGACATGGATATCTTTGTGCTGCCGTCGCTGGCTGAAGGCATTTCCAACACCATCCTGGAAGCGATGGCGAGCGGCTTGCCGGTCATCGCGAGCGCCGTGGGCGGCAATCCCGAGCTGGTGATGGACGGCCGCACCGGCGCCTTGATCGAGAGTGGTGATGTGACGCGCCTGACTACGACCTTGGCGCGTTATGTCGATAACCCCGACATGCGTCGTGAGCACGGGCTCGCGGCACGGGCGGCGGTGACGGAGCGCTTCAGCCTGGCGCGCATGATTGCAACTTACGATCAGATTTATCGAGAGCTGGCCGCGTGACGCTACGCGGCCGGCCGGCAGACGGAGAGCGCCTATGTGCGGCATAGCGGGTATCGTTGATCTACGTGGCGTGGCAGAGATAGACGAGCGTCTGCTGCGGAACATGACCGACGCATTGACCCATCGCGGTCCCGATGAGTGCGGTTATCACCGCGAACCCGGCGTCGGCTTCGGACATCGTCGCCTGTCGATCATCGATTTGGCCAGCGGTCAGCAACCGATGGCCAGTGACGACCGTCGCTGCTGGCTGACCTACAACTGCGAGATCTACAACTACCAGGAACTGCGCACCGAGCTCGAAGCGGCCGGCTACAGTTTTCGCACGCACTCCGACACCGAGGTACTGCTGAAATCCTGGTTGCACTGGCAGGAAGACTGCGTGCGTCGCCTGCGCGGCATGTTCGCCTTCGCGGTGTGGGACGCGGCGCGCGAAACCTTGTTCCTGGCGCGCGATCACCTGGGGGTGAAACCGCTGTACTTCGCCGGGCTTGCCGATGGCCGCGTGCTGTTCGCCTCGGAGCTTAAATCCCTCATGTTGTGCCCCGAGGTGGGGCGCGATATCGATCCGCTGGCGGTTGAAGAATATTTTTCCTACGGCTACGTGCCGGAGCCGCGCACCATCTACACTTCGGTCGCCAAGCTCGCGCCGGGTCACAGTCTGTGCCTGCGCCGCGGCCAGGCCTTACAGACGCCGCGCCAATACTGGGACGTGCCTTTCCGTCTCGACTCGAAGCTCGGCATGGCTGATGCCGCCGAACAATTGCTGACGCGTACGCGCGAAGCGGTGCGCTCGCAGATGGTGTCGGAAGTGCCGCTGGGCGCCTTCCTGTCGGGCGGTGTCGACTCCTCGGCGGTGGTGGCGATGATGGCGGGGCTGCAGAGCACGCCGGTCAACACCTGTTCCATCGGCTTCGACGTGGCGGGCTTCGACGAGTCGAGCTATGCCGCGGAGATCGCGCAGCGCTTCGGCACCACCCACCATACGCGCCAGGTCAGTCCCGACGATTTTGCGCTGGTCGACAAGCTCATTGATCTGTACGACGAACCCTATGCCGACAGTTCGGCCTTGCCGACCTATCGCGTGTGCGAGCTGGCGCGCGAACGTGTGACCGTGGCGCTGTCCGGCGATGGCGGTGATGAGAATCATGCGGGCTATCGGCGCTACAAGCTGCACATGGCCGAAGAGAAGATTCGCAGCCTGCTGCCTTTGAATGTGCGGCGCGCGGTATTCGGCCCGCTGGGCGCGCTCTATCCCAAGGCCGACTGGGCGCCGCGCGTGTTTCGCGCCAAGACCACCTTCCAGTCCTTGGCACGGGATTCGGTCGCTGCCTATTTTCATACCATCTCGATCTTCAGCGACGATCTGCGCGCCAAGCTTTTTTCGCCGGCATTCCGCCGTGATTTGCAGGGCTATACCGCGGTCGAGGTGTTGCGCCGTCACGCCGCGGCCTCGCCGACGGACGATGCGTTGTCACTGGTGCAGTATCTGGATCTGAAAACCTATCTGCCGGGCGACATCCTGACCAAGGTTGATCGCGCCAGCATGGCCCATGCGCTGGAAGTGCGCGTGCCGCTGCTCGATCACGAACTGGTGGAATGGACGTCGAGCCTGCCCTCGGCGCTGAAGCTTCACCACGGTGAGGGCAAGTTCCTGTTCAAGAAGTGTCTCGAGCCGCACCTGCCGGAACACATTCTGTATCGCCCGAAAATGGGCTTTGCGGTGCCTTTGGCGAAGTGGTTCCGCGGCGCACTGCGCGAACGCATTGAAAGCGTGGTGATGGGCGAGCGTCTGCGCGCCACCGGCTACTTCAACGAATCCTTCCTGCGCCATTTGACCGAAGCGCATCACAGCGGGCGCCGCGACTACAGTGCGTTGCTGTGGACTCTCATGATGTTCGACGCGTTTCTTGGCAAAGCCGGCGTGCGTTGAGCGCCCGGCCGGCGCCTAATCCTTGCGGCCCTTGCGCCAGTGACTGCGTGCCTCGCTAACGGTATGGCGTAGTTCGTCGGCGAAAGGATGACGAAAGGCGAACAGGCCCGCCAACCACAGCACGCCCATCAGCACGCCGCTCGCCATCACGGTCGCCACCGCGCCGATGCGCGCTTCCAGCTCCAGCCACTGCGCCAGCGCCGGCGCGCACAGGGCCAGCACGCTGACCGGCACGGCGCGCAGTGCGCCGCGCGCGGTCTGCCACTCGTCGACGCCGAGCAAGCGCGAGACCACGCGAAAAGTCCACAGGCTGGTGAGTAGATTGAACATCACGTAGACCTGGGTGGCGAACAGCAAGCCGCAAGGGGCGGCCAGCAACCATGCGCTGATCTTGATGGGCGTGGTGATGGCTTCAATGCGCAGCTGCAGGTCGATGCGCCCGACCGCGGTGAGGAAGGCGCCACCGAAGCTCGAGAACGGTATGGCGAAGCCGGTGATCGCCAACCACTGCAAGAGCCCGGCGGCGGCATCCCAATTGTTGCCCGACACCGCGCGCGTCACCGGCAGTGCCAGCAGAATGATAAAACCAAAGAACGGCTGGCTGAGTACGGCGACGTAAGTGACGGCGTTGCGATAGTCATCATCGAGCGCCAGCCCGGCGCGAAACTTGCGCGAAATTTCCGCGAATGCGACCTGCCCGGTCGACTGCAGCACCAGCGTGTTGAAGAGCTCGGTCATGCCGTTGGCGCGCGACAGGATGCCTGTATCGTGCATGCCGAGCGTGCGCCCGACGATGAGTTCCGGCGCGCGCGTGCCGAGGCGGATGATGAGATTCATCGCCAGTGACAGTCCGCCAAAGTTGGCGACGCTGCGCCAGTCGGCAAGCGATGGCCAGCCGGGTGAGGCGGACACCGGCGCGAGGCGCGCGACCAGCACCGTCGCCACGATCGATGCGAACGTGCCCCATGCCAGGGCCAGGTAACGGTAGCCGAGGAAGGCCAGCACGATGGACACCACGGCGTTGGCGAGCGCACTGGCCAACTCGGCGCGCAGCAGCACATCGAAGCGCATCTCGCGGCGCAGCAGCGCCAGGCGAATGCTGTTGAACGGCACCACGAACAGGCCCGCGGCCAGGATGTACAACACCGCTTCGAGGCCGGGGCTGCGGTAGAGCGTCGCTATGCGCGGCGCGCCCAGCAGCAGCGCCACGCCGAAAGCCCACGCGATTGCCAGCGAGAAACCAAAACAGGTGTCGAGCTTCGATTGCGTGAGTTCGGCTTCGCGGATCAGGTAGCGCGTCACGCCGAAGTCGCGCAGCACCGCCAGCAGCGCCACCACCGCCGCACCGATGGAAAACACCCCGACCTCTTCGGGTAACAACAGGCGCGCCAGCACCATGTTCGAGCCGAAGCTTATGACCATGCCAAGGTAGCGGGCGACGGTCGCCTGCACGATGGAGCGACGAAACTGCGTCATTGCGCCGCGCGCCGCACCGAAGGCAGGAACGCCGGCCACAGCACGCGCTGCATGAGCACTGCGCTCGCACGCAGGCGCGGCCAGTCGCGCCCGGCAAGCGCGGCGCGCACATGGTAGAGCGTCTGACGCAACGCCGCGTGTTTGAGACCCGCCACGCGGCGGTCGGCGAGCGCCGTGCCGAGGGCCGTGGTCTCAGTGCCGTGCAGGCGCATGTCACCGAGCGTGTTCAGATCGGAGAACGCGCGGCACGCCCATGCAGTCTCAGTGTGCGTCATGTGTCCCGCGTCGAGTCCAATCTCAGCGAGCCGCGCGAGGGCGGCGCCGGCTTCCGGCCACATGCCTTTCTGCACCATCACCGCCCAGCAACGCAGCAGCGCCTGTCGCTCGCGGTCCTCGGTGAGCGGCTGCTGCCATTGCGGGCGCGGCAAGTAATGGGCAAGCGTCAATTGCTCCTGCATGTCGCGCAGCACCATGCGCTCTTCGGTGCGCGAGCGGGCGACACTCTGTCCGTAGTCGAACCGTTGTCCGGCCCAGCCGCGCAGACCGAGGTGCCAGCGCCGGTAATAGCTCGGGCGTGGCTCGGCCAGCCGCACAGGTCGACTGACCAGGCTGAGACGCAGCGCCATTTCGAAATCATCGACGCGGGCAAGATCTTCCCGATACGGCCCGACCTGTTCGATAAGCGCGCGGCGAATCATGGTCGCTGGGCCGGCGATGTAGGAACTCAGCAGCAGTTCCAGCAGATGATCGTCGTCGTGAAACGGACGCACGGGCTGCGCGCGCAGCACTTTGAGGGTGATGCCATCGGCATCATCGTGGCAACGAAATGAACCACTGATGGTGAAACCAGCGGCGTTGTCCCCCTCGAGTGCCGCGACATGACGGGCGAGGGCATCGGCACAGGCGATGTCGTCGTCGTCGAACACCCACAGATATTTCTCGGTGGCGCGTGGTAACGCGGCATTGATGGCGGCGCACTTGCCGCCGTTGGCCTTCTCGATGAATTCGATGCGGGAGCCATAGCCGCGCATCACCGTGCTGGTGTCGTCAGTGGAGCCATCGTTGACGACGATGATCTGCGCCGCCGGGAGAGTCTGAGCGAGCAGACTGTCGAGCGCCGCCGCCACATACCGGGCGCGATTATAGGTGGGCAGGACGATACTGACCGGCGCGTGCATGGCGCTCACGAGGCTCGCTGTTGGCCGCTGTCACGCACGGCGCGTTGATACAACTCGCCGTAGCGGCGCGCGTTGTCCGCAAATGAAAAGTGCGCGCGTACATCGGCGCCGAATTGGCGGGCGAGACGTTCGCCGAGTGCGGGCTCGCCCAGCAGCCGACGCACACAGTCGGTCAGTGCATGGCTGTCGTCACTGCGAAACAAAAGCCCGTTGTGTTCATGCCGGAGCATTTCCTGAAACGGCGCGATGTCGCTGGCGATGACCGGCACGCCGAGCAGGCCCGCCTCCAGAATTGCCAGACCCAGACCCTCGTTACGCGACGGCATGAGCATGGCACGACTGTCGCGCAGCAGGCAGAGGGTCTCGTCGTGGGGCAATTGGCCGAGCAGATGCACGCGTTGGCTCAGGCCGAGGCGCGCGCACAGATCCTGGTAAGCTCCCATGGCGCTGCCGTTGCCAATCAGCACCAAGGCCACATCGCTGTCGAGCTCGGCCCAGCAGCGCAGCGCGAGATCGTGGCCCTTGTAGTGTTCGAGCACGCCGACCATGCACACGTAGTCATCCGGCAGCCCCAGGTGCCGGCGCAGGACCGCGCCATCGGGCAGCGTGTCGGGCGGCTCGGCGATGCCGTTGGTGATGCACTCGATCTTGGTCACGAACGGCAGGCGCCGTTGCGCCTCGGCGCACAGCCAGGCCGACACCGCGTTGACGGCGGAGGCGCGTTGCAGCACCCATTGCCAACAGGCGCGCATCAGCCAATGACGGTGCTCGAATTCCAGCACTTCGGCGCGATGCAGGGTGACGATCAGCGGTGGTCCGCCCAGCACGCGGCACAGCACGAAGTACAACTGGTAGAACTGCAGCGTATGCAGATGCACGACGTCGACGCCCTGGGCGCGCAGCACGGAGCGCAGTTGCCACAGCGCGCGCGGTGCGCGCGTGAAAAGGAACCACCAGCTCATCCACGCCGTGGCGCGCGCCGGTGGCACCGGCAGATGCATGGAAATGACATCGATGCCTTCGATGACATCAAACACCGCTGCACGCTGTGTCCACGGTGCGGTACGCAACAGGCTGCAGCGACAATCCGCGGGTGCTTGGCGCAGCAGACTGCAGACCACCTGGTCCACGCCACCGCGCACCTCCGGGAAGTTGGTTTTATACACTTGCAGAACCCGCAGCATGGCGATTCAGCCAGGGCGGTCCCGCGGCTCGCGCTCATCGAGGCCGACCAGCAATGCCTCGAATTGGTCGACACGTCGTTCCCAGTCATTGCCCCGTGCAACCGCCAGCCGTGCCGCGACGGCGGCGCTGTCGTTGGCGTCGCCCGCGCAGTGTTCGAGCGCCAGTGTCCATTCCTGCGGGGTGCGGCACACACTCACGACGTTGGCAAAAGCTTCACGCACCACGCGCAGGTCGCAGCTCAATACCGGCTTGCCGCTGGCCAGGTATTCGTTGAGTTTGATCGGGTAGACGGCGGGCACCCAGTCGGCGCGATCGACGCGAAAGAATATGCAGTTGATATCCATGGCCGCCAGCACCGCGGGGATCTCGTGGCGCGACACGGCAGGGAAGATGTGCACATTGGGACGTGCGCGCATGGCTTCGTAGCTGGCGAGATCATTGCTCATGCGTTCGAGTATGGCGTGACGCATGGGGCCGACCAGCACGAAGCTGTCGCCGGGAAAGCGCTGCGACAGGTGTTTGATCAAGGCGAAATCTATTTTGGTGTTGATGCTGCCGACATAGCCGACGCGGCGCCCGGGCAGCGCCGCAATCGCCGCGGCGGTGGGCGATGGCGCGGGCGGCTGGCGGTCGAAAGACGAGAAGTCGACGCCGTTCGCAACGATGCAGCCCGGCTGCGCATGCTGGCCGGTGACTTCTTCGTACATCTGCGCGGTGCTGGCGGTGATGAGATCGTAGGACGACAGGCGACGACGAACGGGGCCGAAGTCCGCCACGTGCCCGTACATCTTGTGGTAGGAATCGTAGATGTGAAACACGCGATGGCGGGGCGCCAGCGCATCGACGCAATCCAGCAGATGCGGATCGAAGCACAGCCCGATGACATGCTCGCTGTTGTCTTCCCCGAGCGCACGCAGCAGGGCGCGACAGTGCAGGCGCAGCGCAATGCTGCTCAACCACGACGGACGCACACTGCCGGGAAGCAGATAACCGGGCTGGGCGACGAGCACCTGGTCCTGCCACACCAGGCGCGGCCACAGCGGCAGCGACTTGAAATTCGAGTAATGGGCGATGCCATTGCTGTAAGCGATGCGATAGCCACGCGCTGCCAGTCGCGACAGCAGATGCTGGCGATTCATCCACACCGCGGACCACGGTGTGGCGGCAAAGGCGATGATCGCGGGCCGTCGCATGTCAGTGCCGCGCGACTCGCGGGCAGGCCGCGTGCGGCCGGTATCGGTTCATGGCGTCGATGTCCTCCTCGGACCCACGGCGATCAGGTACGGTTGCGGCGGTCCTTCACGCGCAATCGGTAGTGCTGTCAACCGTGTCTTGCGCCGCGCAGTGGCGCCACGGCCTCGCTCAGCCGGGCAAAAATTCCTGCTGCCACAATTGAAACGTGAGCAGGGCCAGGAGGCCGTCCGTGCCATCGAGACGCTTGTCCATGTGGCCGTCCACCAGCGCCCGTACCGTGTTGGCGTCAAACAGACCTTGCTGCTTGAGGCGCGTGCTTGAAAGCAGGTCCTCGATCATTTCGCGTAAGCCGCCGCGCAGCCACGCGCCCACCGGCGCACCAAAGCCGCGCTTGCGGCGATTGAGCACCGCATCCGGCAGGCGATTCTGAAACGCGCGACGCTGGATGTGCCGCAGTTCCAGACCTCGCAGCTTGTATTCCACCGGTATCCGCGCGGCGAACTCCACCACCCGATAGTCGAGATAGGGCACGCGTACTTCGAGTGAGCAGGCCATCGACATTTTGTCGGTGAGCAACAACAACTGCTCTGGCAGTGAAGTCTTGAGGTCGACATACATCACGCGATCGAGCAGCGCCGAAGCGTCGCAGGCAGCCAGGGTGTCGGTGAATGGTTGCAGCACATCCATGCCGCTACGGCTCGCCGGAGTCAGGATCTCGGGCGCCAGCACCCGCATCATGGCGCCGTACTGTGCGGCGGGCGGCAACTCGGCGGTGCGCACGAAGCCCTTGGCCAGACGCACATAATTCAGCAGCCGATTGTTGCGGTCTTCGGGCAGTGCGCCGAGCAGCGGCGCGATCACACCCTGGCGCAATGCATGGGGCAGACGGTGCCACCAGCGATTGAGTCCGACGTTGAAGTAGCGCCGGTAACCGCCGAACAGTTCGTCTCCACCGACGCCCGACAGGATCACTTTCACTGACTCACGGGCGAGCTGCGACACCAGGTAGGTGACGACAAAAGAAGAGTCGGCGATGGGCTCGTCCATGTAGCGGATGAGCTTGGGGAACATGTTGCGCACGTCCGGCTCGGCGAGAATCTCGTGGTGGCGGGTGCCATAGTGCCGCGCAATCTCGCGTGCTTCCGAGGACTCGTCGTGTTCGGCGAATGATGAGCCGTAGCCGATGTTGTAGGTGCTGACATCGGTCGTGCCTAAGTCGCGCATGATGTGCACGATGCTGCTCGAGTCCATGCCGCCGCTGAGAAAGGCGCCGAGCGGCACGTCGGCAATCATGCGGTACTTCACCGAGCTGCTGAGCAGCTCGTAGAGTTCCTCGGCAATGGCATCGGCGCTGCCCGTGAGCTTGTCGGCGTAGGACACATCCCAGTACTTGCGAATCTCGATGCCGCTGGTCGTGGTGAGCAACATGTGGCCGGGCGGCAGCTTGCGAATGCCCTTGAGCAAGGTGTGGGGCGCCGGCGTGAAGCCGTACTGCAGGTAGAGCTGCAGATTTTCGATATCGAGCGCGCGCCCGACCTCGGGGTGCGCAAGCAGGGACTTTATCTCGGACCCGTAGATGAGTTTCTCGGCGTCCTGGTAGTAATAAAGCGGTTTGATGCCGAGCCGGTCGCGGGCCAGCAGCAGGCGGTCCTTGCTCGCATCCCAGATGGCCAGCCCGAACATGCCGTTGATGTAATCGATGAAGGCCGTGTCATGGGCGAGATAGAGGTGCAGCACCACCTCGGTGTCACTGTGGGTGGTGAAGCTGTGACCGGCGGCGCGCAACTGCTCGCGACGCTCCTGGAAATTGAATGCCTCACCATTGAAGACGATGGCCTGCTGCCCCGAGGGCGAAAATATCGGCTGGTGGCCGCCGCCCAAATCGATGATCGACAGGCGGCGCATACCGATGCCGGTGTGGCCGAAGCAGGCATGACCCTGATCATCAGGGCCACGATGCACGATCTGGTCGTTCATCGCCCGCAGGGTCTCCGCGCCGACACGGCGCGCGCGGTCGAAGTAGTGGACGCCGACTATTCCGCACATGCTGTCAATGTCCGTTCCATTGAATCGGTCCTAAGTGCCACTGCTGCGCACGTGATCCCACTTGCTGTGGCGAATGCCGCGGCTTTCATCCCAGATGCCGAGCACGGCGGCGATATTGACCAGATAGAAATAGTAAAAGAGGTAGGCGAGCTTGTGCGGCTGGGCGGCGACCGCAAGATCGCGCCGCGCCTTTAGCGCGAGCACCACCGAGGCCAGCAGCCCGAGCAGCGAAAGCTCGTAGAAACCGACGCCAGGCGCCGCCGCCAGCGGCACATTGGTGAGGCCGAGCAAGACCAGCAGCGGCATCGCGAACCAGCGCAAAATCTTGTGCGCGGTCAACTGAAAGACGAAGGCCGGATTATTGGCCTTGCGCACCGCGCCGCCATAGCGCAGCACCGCACGCCAGCTGCGGTTGACGATGCGACGTTTACGGCGGAATTCCTTGGCGAACGAATCGGCGCTTTCTTCATAGGCGCGAGCGCGCGGGTTGAATACGCCGCGCTTGCCGGCAGCGATGATCTGCAGCGGATTGACGAAGTCGTTGATGTCATCTTCGCGCAATGGCCAGAACAGTTCACGGCGGATGGCATAGATGGCGCCGTCGCCGCCGACTACTGAACCGAAGCCCGATTCAAGTTCCTTGAGCGCAAGTTCGTAGCGCCAGTACAGACCTTCGCTGGCCTGTGACTCACCGTCTTCACTGTCGCTGTAGTGGGCGGCGCCAACCACGTAGCCGATGGCGGGGTCCACGAGCGGCGCCACCAGTTCACGGATGGCGTTGGTTTCGTACATGGCGTTGGCATCGGAAAACACCACCACCTCGCCGTGGGCGAACTCGATGCCGCGATTGAGTCCCGCGGTCTTGCCGCGTCGTTCTTCCTGGCGATACAAGCTCACCCGCGGGTCGAGGGCGGCGCGTCGTTGCACGATTTCGTCGGTGCCGTCATCACTGGCATCGGATACCACCACGACCGTGAACAACTCACGCGGATAGTCGATTGCCAGAGTGTTGTCGAGCTTTGCCTCGAGCACGGCGGCTTCGTTGTACGCCGAGATCATCACCGTCACGCTCGGCACAAAGTCGGCGCTCGGCGCCGGCGGGCGATAGGCGCCGCGCACGCGCGTCGCCAGCCACAGCGTCAGTGGATAACCGAGATAGGGATAGATCACCGCTACCAGGCTGAGCCAGTAAACGACAGCGAGTAATGCGTTCATGACAGCAGGCGTGAATAGATGTCGTGATAGGCCTGAACATTGCTGGCCCAGTTATGACGGCTCTCGACATGGCGGCGTGCGTAGTCACGCAGGCTCGCCTGCCGTGCCGGATCGGCGAGCAGCGCGCTGGCGCTGGTGGCCAGTGCGGCGGCGTCACCGGCCTTGAACAGCACGCCGCTGCGGTCGTGCTCGATGAGCTCGCGATGACCGCCGACGTCCGAGGCGATGACCGCCTTGCCGTAGGCCATCGCTTCGAGTGGCTTGAGCGGAGTGACCAATTCGGTCAAACGCATGGGCAGGCGTGGATAGACCAGGATGTCCATGATGCCGTAGTAGGACTCGATGCTGGCATGGGGCACGCGGCCGGTGAACAGCACATGCTGGCCAAGGCCGAGCCCTTGGCAGTGGGCCTCGAGATCGGCGCGCTCGACGCCATCACCCACCAGCAGCAGGCGCACCTGCGGATCGAGATCGGCCAGGCGGCGCATCGCTTCGAGCAGCACGCCAAGGCCCTCGAAGGTGAAAAACGATCCGGCAAAGCCCAGCGTCTTGCCGCGCGTCAGGCCATGGCGCGCCGCCAACTCAGCGTCGTAGTCGAGCTGGCTGCTGAAGCGGGCGAAGTCCACCGCGTTGGGAATGACCGTGCAGCGCTCACTCGCCAGGCCGCGGGCGATGAAGTCGCCGGCGATGCCGCGGCAGATGGGCACCACATGGTCGGCGCGTCGAATGACATGGGTTTCGCTGGCGCGTGTCAGGCGATATCGCACATCGCCTTCGCGACAGGCGCCGGCATCGACCGCGGCGTCTTCCCAGAACGACCGGGCTTCATAGACCAGCGGCAGACCACAGCGGCGCGCGGCACTGAGCGCGGCGAGGCCGTTCAAGGAAGGCGAGTGGGCATGAACCAGGTCCGGGCGCGTCTGTTCGATCAATTCCAGCACACGCTTGCGCAGACCCAGCACCACGCCGAGCTGGTCGAGCACCGGCAATGTGTAGATGCCGCCAAGTGCGGCCGTGCGATGGAAGTCGAGTCCTTCCGCGCTTTCCAGCGCCTTGACGCTGCCGGCATGCTTGGATGACGTCACCTGCACCGTATCGATGCCGAGTCCGCGCTCGAAGCGGAGAATCTCCCAGGACCGAAATGCATACCCATCGTAGTGCGGTAGCGAATGGTCGAAGACGTGAAGGATCTTCATGTGCCGGTGCCAGAGAATGCTCGCTGATTATGGTCTATCGGGTAATGCTTGAGAATCGCCGCGCTGTTGCACGCTGGCGGCAGCGAGTGCGGGCCAGCGGCTGCGACGCAGCGGGACGCGGGTATTCATGCATTGTCTGTGGAATCCTGGCGCCGCCGTGCGAAGTTAGCGGCCGCGAAATGCATCACCGCAGGCTTGCGGCGACGGCCAGGCGCACAGTGCCCGTGGGCGATGCCGGCCGCCAATGTTCAAAGCGCGCACAGTGCTTGATAGCGAGCCACCATATAGTCGCGGCTCGCCTGCTGGCTGGCACGCTCACGCACCAGTGCAAGGTTGTGGGCGATGATGTGTTCGCGCTCGGCGCAGTGGGCCATGTCCAGCATTGCGTCGGCCAGCGCATCAACGTTGCCCACCGGCACCACGCGGCCGTTTGCGCCGTCCACCACCCATTCGTGCAGCGACGGCAGGTCGGAGACGATGGGCAGACAGCCGCAGGCCATCGCTTCGAGCAAGGACATTGGCGTGCCGTCTGATTCGGGCACCGAGATCATGATCGTGCCACTGCGGTAGAAGTCCGGCATCTCGGCGTAATCGACCTGCTCGAGAATATGCACCCGGCTACGGATGCCGAGTTCGTCGATGAGGGCTTCGACGCGCTGCGAGTAGTCCGCCTCGGAGGCATAGCGTTTCATGAGCAGCACGGCGTCGGGCAGACGCTGCGCGACTTGCGCGAAGGCCCGCACGATTTCCAGCAGTCGATACAGCGGGTAAAAATTGCGTGGACTCAGGAATACCGTGCGTCCCGCCAGCCCCAATCTGTCGGCAATCCTGCTCGGTGTCGCGGACGGCGTGAACAGCGCCGTGTCGACGCCCCATTGCACGACTTCCGTGACCGCCGCGACGCGCGGGCAGAATTCGCCAATCGCGATTTTGAGGTCTTCCGAATCACAGGTCACGAGTCCGGCGCGCGGCAGATACTCGGCAATGAGGCGCCGCTGTTCATCTTCGATGACGTGGGTGCGATAAATGTCCGAGCCCCACACGGTGACGACCATGCGACCGTGCCAGTTGGGCGCGACGTTGACCAGAAAGCCGGCGTAGTGCACGTGCACGATGTCGGGGCGCAGGTAGGCGAACAACAGGCGCAGCGCCGCCATGCGCAGACGATGACTGTTGAAGGGCAGCGCCATGAGATTGAACTGGCGCACGCCGGGTGCATAGTTGCCGGCGCGCGAAAACGAAATCACCGACAGATCGAAATCGGCGTCGGCGAAACGATTGACCCAGCGCTCGGTGTGGACGTGATGTCCCCAGCCGACGAAGCACAGATGAGGTCGTCGCGCCAAATCAGCCGCCGATCAAGCTGTGCAGGGTGTCGCAGACCAGCTCAACCTGCTGCTCGGTCATGGATGGATACAAGGGCAGGGTCAGCTCACGACCGCCTATCATGTCGGTCAGCGGCAAGGGGTGGCGGTCGCCACCGGTGCCGACGAAATTGCTGAAGGTATGTATCGGCCGAGAGTGAATGCTGGACTGGATGCCGCGGTCACGCAGGCCGGCCATCACGGCGCTGCGCTCGACATGGGCCGGCAGCAGTATCGGCATGATGTGAAAGCTGGCATTGCCCGGCGCCTTGTCGAACGGTACGCCGACCAGTCCACGCGCGGCGAGCGTGTGGCGGTAGCAGGCGGTCAGCGCGGCGCGCTTGGCGTTGCGCTCGGTCAGGTGTTCGAGTTGCACCAGGCCGACGCAGGCGTTCAGCTCGCTCATGCGGTAGTTGTAGCCGAGGTCGGTGACGTCGTAGGAAAAATTGTGGCCCTTGTGGCGGTCCAGCGTGACGCTGGTCATGCCATGGCAACGCAGTCTTTGCGCGGCCTTGGCCACATCTTCGTGATTGGTGGTGAGCATGCCGCCTTCGGCGGTGGTCATGTTCTTGTTGGAGAAAAAGCTGAAACAGCCGGCATCGCCCCAGTTGCCCGCCGCGCGGCCTTCAAGCGAGGCGCCGGGCGCGTGGGCCACGTCTTCGATGACTTTCAAGCCGCGGCGCGCCGCCAGCGCCATGATGGCCGGCATGTCGCACATGTAACCGGCATAGTGCACGACGATCACCGCGCGGGTGGCGGGCGAGATGCAGGCCTCGATGCTGGCCGCGGAAATATTCCAGCAATCGGCCGAAGCGACATCGGCGAATATCGGTTGCGCGCCACAGTAACGAATCGCGTTGGCGGTGGCGACGAAGGTCAGGGACGGACAGATCACTTCGTCGCCCGGGCCGATGCCATGCGCCATCAGGGCCAGGTGCAGAGCGGCCGTGGCGCTGTTCAGCGCCACTCCGTACTGGCTGCCGACAAAGCCGGAAAAGCTGCGCTCAAATCGTTCCGTCTGTTCGCCCTGGGTCAGCCATTTGGAGCGAATGACGGCGGTCAGGGCGGCAATTTCCGCCTCGCCGAGATCGGGATCGAACAGGGGTACTTGCCATTGCATGGGTCAGTCTCGCAGGAATTCGTGTTTGCGGTTCTCGAACTCTTCAATCGCGCGCTCGTAATCGTCGGGGCGCCCCATGTCCAGCCAGTAGCCGGAGAACGGATAGGACACGACCTTCTCGCCGCGCGCGATCAGAAGCTGTACCAGGTCGGGAAAATCGAGACGCTCGTTGCGCTTCAGCAATTTGAGCACTTCGGGCTGGAAAACGTAGATGCCCATGCTGACTTGGTATTTGTAGCTGGGCTTCTCGATATATTCGGTGATGGCGTTGGCGTCGTTGGTGCGGATGACGCCAAAATCAATCTTGACCTCGCGCTCATAGCTGGCGATGGTCGCGACGCCGCCGCAGGCGCGGTGGTAACGCAGTAAATCGCTGTAGTCGAGATCGGTCAGCACGTCGCCATTCATCATGAGGAACGGCTCATCGAGGCCGTCGATGAGGGTCAGCGGTCCGACCGTGCCGAGCGGCTGCGATTCGATGGAATAGTCTATCGGCACGCCGATGCGGCTGCCGTCACGAAAGAACGCCTCGAGCAATTCCGCCAGGTAGCCGACCGCCATGGTGATGCGATCGATGCCGGCATGCTTGAGCTGGCGCATGACGACTTCGAGTATCGGCATCTCGCCTATCGGCATCAAAGGCTTGGGCAGGACCGTGGTGTAGGGGCGCAGGCGCGTCCCTTTTCCTCCGCACAAAATGACTGCGCGCATAGCTCGTTCCTAAAGATTGTAGACGCTGGGCTTGTAGCGGTTCTGGTTGTCGCGCAACCACGCGATGGTGGCCGCGAGTCCCTGATCCAGATCGGTCGCGGGGCGCCAGTCTAGCAGCGTCGCGGCTTTGCTGTTGTCGCACAGCAGCCGTTCGACTTCGCTCTTCTCGGGGCGCTTGCGCTGATCGTCCGTCACGATTTGTGGCTGCACACCAATGATGTCGAAAATTTTCTGGGCAATCTCGCCGATGGTGAATTCGCGGCCCGAGCCGATGTTGATGACTTCACCGATAGCGGCTTCGGCCTGCGCGACCTTGATGAAGCCATCGACTGTGTCGGCGACGAAATTCATATCGCGGGTCGGATGCACCGAGCCGAGCTTGACCACGCCGCCGGCCAGCGCCTGGCTGATGATGGTCGGTATGACGGCGCGCGCCGACTGACGCGGGCCATAGGTGTTGAACGGACGAATGGTGGCTACCGGCACGCCAAACGAACGCCAGAAGCTCTCGGCGATGAAATCGGCGGAAATCTTGCTGGCCGAGTAGGGCGATTGCCCTTGCAGGGGATGCTTCTCGTCTATCGGGGCATAGCGGGCCGTGCCATAGCATTCGCTGGTCGAGGTGTGCACGACTTTTTCGACGCTGTGCTGGCGCGCCGCCTGCAGCACGTTGATGGCGCCGCTGACATTGGTGGCGACGTAGGCCTGCGGCGCCACATAGGAATAGGGGATGGCAATCAGCGAGCACAGGTGAAAGATGGTGTCACAGCCGCGCACCGCGTTGTCGACCATGAACGGGTCCATGATGTCGCCGGATACCACCTCGATGGCGTTGCGGACGTCCTCGGAGAGGAGTTCAATCTGGCCCCAATCGTTGCGCGAGTTGTAATGCACCAGGGCGCGCACGTGGTGGCCGTCGCGCACCAGGCGCTCGGTGAGATGACTGCCGATGAAGCCGCCGGCGCCTGTGACAAGGACATTTTTCAAATGAGCTCTCCATGACGAAGAAAGTTGTTCTGCCGGGCGCGACCTGAATTTACGGCGCGCCGTGCTGCGAAGTCGCCCGGCCAGGCCTCTGTATAGCGGCAGGGCGGGCGCGAATCCGCGCTAGGCCGTGAGCAAGTCGGGCCGGAATTTCTTCATGGCCAGCAATTTCGCCCGGTCGACGTCGGCGTCGCTCGGCACCGTGCCACCGGTCCAGTCAATCAATTCATCGCGCGCTTCCTTGCGCGCAAGCCAGTCGTCGACGCTGGTGATGACTTTCGCGGGGCTTCCGGCCACCACCGAATTGGGCGGCACATCGCGCGACACGACGGAGTTCACGCCGACGATGGCGCGCGGTCCGATGGTGACCCCGGGCAGCACCACGGCGCCCGCGCCGATGAAGACATGGTCGAGGATTTTGACCTGACCGATGCGCGTACGGCCAGTGAAAACCGCCGGGCTGGCATCGTGCGCGAGAATGGTCGCATGGGTGAGGATGCAGCCGTCACCAATCTCGATGAGAAACGGATATACGGTGTCGAACACCACGTTTACGAGGCCCACGTCGTGGCCAATCTTCATGCCCTTGCTGCGCAGCGCCGCGGCGTATTGCTCGGTGGCTTCACGCCGGCTCGGGCGCGGCGGCAGCAGGCCCACGCGCATCGCTGCTGATTTAACCAGTTGGCGAAGATTCATTTCTGTTTCCTATGGAACGCGCGGGCACGCCGCCGACGATGGCGCCAGGCGCAACGTCGCGAACGACGACCGCGCCGGCCGCCACCACCGCATGGTCGCCTATCGTGACGCCGGGAAGCACGACCGCGGCGGCCCCGATAAATACATCATTTCCAATCACTATGTCGGCCGTCTTGTGGGATTTCACCACCGGCATGCCGGCCACCACGTCATTGCTGTGGGACACCAGCACGACCTTCGGACCGACAGCGGTGCCTGTGCCGATGCTTATCGTGCCCTGCGCCGCGTTGACATAAACGTCGCCGGCCAGGTGCGAACCGTCGCCGAGGCGGACGAGGCCTTGCGCGCAGTAGAGCTGACAACCACGGTTGATCAGTGCGTGCGCGCCAAGGTGGACGTTGCCGGGTGTGTCGATGAAAGCGCCCGGCGCGACCGCCGCACCGGCGCCGAAAGAGCCGAACACATGGCGCGAGCGCGGGCGCTCGACAAGCCCTCGCAACAGGGTTGCGAGGGCGTCGGCGACGAGACTAGTGACGCGTCCCACGGCGACCCCTGGTCATGTTCTGCGCTCGATGGCCAACACGCTCAAGGCCATGCGACGGCGAACTCGTCGGCCTTAGTGCGTGCCATGCCTTGAAACGTCTCCAACAGATTCACCACGCGCTGCACGTCGGCGTCGGACATGCGCGGCGTGATGGGCAGATTGGCAATATGCGCCACCGCCCATTCGGCCTCGGGGCAACTGCCGGCGCGATAACCGGCCGCGGCCTGGTCGACAGCCCAGGGATGAACCGGCGCCGAAAACCAGTCGCCGACAGCCACGGCCTGCGCGCGCATGTAGCGAATGATCTCGGCTTTGTCGGCCACCACGATGGGAAAGCGCACCATGTTCGGCGCGGCGGACGCGGGAATACTGAGGGTCGGTATGCGCAGGCGTTCGACGGCCGCGGCATATTGTTCGCTGATGCACTGACGACGCTGGCGGTTTTTTTCGAAGCGGGCCAACTGCGAGATGCCGATTTTGGCGAGGCCGTTGGGCAGCCGGCGCGTCAGGATGCCGACCGGCGTCACGCACGCCATTTCCTCGTCGGTGGTGACCGGCCCGTGGGCAAGACCGGTGCGCTTCATATAGTAGGACAGCGTGTCGGTCAGGGAATTGTAGAGCGGGCCGCCCAATAGAGTGATGTCGACCAGGTAGCACAGCATCTTCCAGGTCACGAGGGCCGGCGGAAAGCTCGAGCGCGATTGGTAGTCCGCCAGGCGCCGGGCAATCTCAGGGTTCGCCGAGTAAGCGATGCCGCCGCTGCCCGTGCTCAGGATCTTGCTTTGTTCCATGCTGAAGAACGCCGCGTCGCCATGGGTGCCTACCGGCTGCCCGGCATAGTTGGCGCCAAACGCGTGGGTGCAATCTTCGATGACCCTGAGGGAGTGCTCACGGGCCACGGCGTTGAGCTCGGCGATGGCGGCAGGAATGCCGAACGTGTGTTGAACGAGCAGGGCGCGCGTCTTGTTGCTGACCACGCGGGCGACGGAGTGCGGACACAGGTTGCCCGTGCGCCGGTCGATGTCGGCATAGACCGGCGTGGCGCCCAAGGCCAGGATGGGATTCGGCACCGCGACGCAGGTGTAGGCAGGGATGATCACTTCATCGCCGGCCCTGATGTCGATGGCATCGAGGATGGCGGCCAGTGCAACCCGCCCGGCGAAGAACGAACAGGCGCGGCCGGCGCCGAGTTGCGCGGCGAACATCCGTTCAAAACGCAGCAGCGCCTGGCCCTCGGTCAGGTGACCAACATCGGCCAGCGCCAGCATCACCGTGGCGAGATCGGAGAGCGGGTTGGAATTGCCGAGCAGGATGCGTCGCTTCATCAGCGCGCCCGCCCTACCGACAGCGATGCGAAACCTAGCCTGCGCATTTGCCACGCGTCCGGTCACGGATGAATGTGGATGTTGAAATCAAAACAATAGGCTCGGGAGATGGTAGCGTGCCGTTCAGTTGCTCTGATCGCTTGCAGTGCAAGGCTGTCGTTGGCCCGATTATAGCGGCAGTGCGCGAAGGATCATGAAGAGCGCTCACCGAAACGCCACGCAGACCTCATGCACGGCGCTCGCCGTGTGCCGAGAAGCGCAAGTCGGCCGCTACTATGTCGAGCGCGGACAGGGTGTGGGCCGCATGACATCAATGGAGCGTTGTGGCTCAACAGGACTTTCATCTGGACGTCTATGGTTTATCGAGGTGACATCGACGGGCTGCGCGCCATCGCCGTGCTGTCCGTCATCGTGTTTCATATCGACGCAGCGCTGCTGCCCGGCGGCTTCGTTGGCGTTGATGTCTTTTTCGTGATTTCCGGTTACCTCATCACCGGCAACATCGTGCAGGAGTTGAACAGCGGCCGTTTCAGCCTGCTCGAGTTCTACCGTCGCAGGGTCAAGCGTATCGCGCCGGCCATGCTGGTGGTGACCGCGGTGGTGATGCTGGCCGCCTATCTGCTGATGCTGCCCGAGCAGCTGCGCGATACCGGAAAGTCGGCGGTCTTTTCCCTGGCCTCGCTGGCCAATGTCTATTTCTGGCTTTACCAGGACACCGGCTACTTCGCGCAAAGCAGCCTCGAACTGCCCTTGCTGCATCTGTGGTCGCTGGGCGTGGAGGAGCAGTTCTACCTGTTATGGCCGTTGCTGCTGGTCGCGGTCTATCGTCGTGCGGACAAGCTGACATTGGTGCTGGCGATGGCGGCCTGCGCCGTGGCGTCATTCTGGATGGGCAGTGCGCTGTTCGAGCAGGCGCCTTCGTTTGTCTATTACATGCTGCCGTCGCGTGCCGGCGAACTGTTGCTGGGGGCCTTGGTGGCAGTGCTGGTCAACGAGCGCTTGCTGGCCGGCCTGTCGACGCGGCTCATGCCCGCGGTCGCACTGGGCGGA
Organism: Gammaproteobacteria bacterium; assembly: GCA_020849475.1. GTDB lineage: Bacteria > Pseudomonadota > Gammaproteobacteria > JADJYF01. The sequence goes on along the minus strand of JADLGE010000111.1, from coordinate 30,173 downwards.
CTGCTGCTGCTGGTCGCGAGCCTGGTTTTTCTGAACGAGAATCGGCCATTCCCGGGTTGGTTTGCCCTGCCGCCCACACTGGGCACCGCGCTGTTGCTGTGGGCCGGGCAGCACGGGCCCAACCCGGTGACGCGGCTGCTTGCCCTGCGGCCCTTGGTCTGGGTCGGGCTGGTGTCCTATTCGGCCTACCTTTGGCACTGGCCGTTGCTGGCGTTCTATCGCTATGGCTACGGCGAGGTCAGTGCGCTTGCCGGACTGCTGCTGTTCATCGCCACGGGCGCATTGGCGTGGTTGTCCTATCGATTCGTCGAGCAGCCGGCGCGCCGTGCCGGTGGTTCGGCGCAGCGGGTGTTCGCTCTGCAGTTTTTCCTGCCGGCATCGGCGCTGCTGGTCATTGCGCTGGTGCTGGTCTACCCGCAGCGCTTCGGCGTCGAACTCGAAAGCCCGCACTACACGGCGCAGCTTGCCGCGCTCCGCGCCGCCACCCAGCCGGCATTTCTGGCCGCGCCGGTCTGCCAGTTCCAGGCCATCACGCCTGCCCAGATGACACTGGATCGTTGCGTGAGCGGCGCTGCATCCAATCCGCGCGTCGAGGCCCTGCTGTGGGGTGATTCCAACGCCGCCCACTACCAGGGCATGCTCGATGTGATCGCACAGCACGCCGGCTTTCGCTTGCGCAATATCGAGATTGGCTCTTGTCCACCGCTGCCCGGCAATGTCAGCGCGTTCGTGGCGCCGCGTCGCGCGCGCGATTGCGAGCATGCCAGCGCAGTCGTCCGCGATGCGATCAATGATTACCCGGTCGTGATCCTGGCCGGCTTGTGGACCGCCTATCAGCAGCGCTCCGCGGAGTTCCTGCCCAGCCTGTTCGCAAGCATCGATGCCTTGGCGCGCAGCCACCGTCTGGTGGTGGTGCTGGGCAAGGCGCCGACACTGACGGGCTATGACCGCAAGTGTCGGGAGAAGGCCTTGAAAGTGCCGTTGCTGAACTGCCCGACGCGCATCGCCGTGGACATGACCGAGGTCAGCGCACTCAATCGCCAATTGCGCGATTTCGCCGCGACGCGCAGCAACGTCAGATATTTCGACGCCAACGAACGGCTGTGCCCCGCTGGCGTGTGCGCTTTGGACGATGCCGACGGCCAGGTGCGTTATGTCGATGCGCTGCATCTGTCCCTGCAGGGCGCGCGCCACCTGGGCGCAGAAATCGTGCGCGAGACCGGCATCCCGTCGGCCTTCGCCGACATCGTGGCCGCACAGTCGACGGACGCGCGCCCCGCGCTGGATGAGGCGGCCCGCCAACAGTCGCGCTGATGCGGCGGGCGTCTGCTGTATCTAACCAGCTGCCGGTCGGCCGAAGGCAGAACGGATCAGGGCCACCAGGCGCAGCGCCTGGCCGCGATTGATGGCGAAGGTGATAAGGACGTAGAGCACCGCGCCGCTGGCGCTTGCGAGGCCGAGACGCAGCGCCGGGCTGGCGCTTGGCAGGGCGTGGACGACCGCGAGGGTGCCGACCAGCATCAGCAGCGCGGCGAGCAAGGGGCGCGCCATGGCGAGCAGCATGGTGCCGACGCGCAGACCAATGAGCTTGAGCGCGATTTGCGCCAGCACGAAAAACAGTACCAGGCTGACCACGCCGTAACAGGCCGCCACGCCTTCGATGCCCCACTTAAGGCCGACCACGAAACTGGCGAGTATCAAGGGCGTCACGTAGAGGGTGACGCGCAGCATGAGCCGGCTGTTGCCAGTAGCCATATAGATGGTGCCGACCGTGGTGCCTATGCTTTGCTGCAGGCCGATGCCACAGAATATTTCGAGGACGGTGCGCATCGGCAACCATTTCTCGCCGAACACCACGACGATGAAATCGGACGAAACCGCGTACAGGCCCAGCATCATCGGGAAAGTGACGAAGGCGATCATCGACACGCCGGCCAGAAATGCCGAGCGCACCTGTTCGGGCTCGTTCTGCAGCCTGGACAAGGCCGGGAACATGACTTTGACGATGACGCCGGCCACCTGGCTCAAGGGATAAAGCATGATCTGGTAGGCGAGGGCGTAGTAGCCGAGCAGATTGCTGCCGAGGACTTTGCCGATCAGAAGATTGTCCGCATTGCGTGACGCGTAGTTCAGCAGGTTGGTGCCGAGCACGCCGTAGCTGAAGTGCGCGACATCACGCATGCTCGCCCAGTTGAACGCCCACTGCGGTCGCCAGCGGTTGGCCAGCCACAGCATGATGGTTTCCGTGATGTTGCCCGCCAGCGGCTGCGCCACCAGGCTCCACAGGCCAAAGCCGGTGGCCGCCATGGTGATCGCGACGCAGGTGCCGACCAAGGAACTGACAATGCCGATACGGGCCAGCACGCCGAACTGAAGATCTTTATACAGCAGCGCCCGCGGCAGCGTGCGCAGTCCGCCGAGCAGCAAGCTCAGACTCAGCGCCTGCACCACCGGCACCACTGCCTCGGAGGCGTAGAAGCGCCCGACCAGCGGCGCGCTCGCGACCATGAGCAGGGCAAGTAGCGATGAAACCGCCAGGTTTGCCCAGAATGACGATGACAGCGTCAACGGGTCGGGCTGCTGCTTCTGCACGATGGCCGAACCAATGCCGAAGTCGGCCAGCAGCTGCGCCACACCTTGAAACACCAGGGCCATGCCCAGCACCCCGAAATCAGCGGGCGCGAGCAGCCGCGCCAGCAGCAATTGCGCGGTGATCTGAATGAGCTGGCGCAGCACACTCTCGGCGCCAGCCCATGCCACACCGCGCGTCGCTTCGCGCTTGACGGTTTCGAATTCGGAGCTCTGTGCCATCGACGCTTCAGGTCTCGGAAGAAGTATTTGCAGGGCCGCGTGCTGCGCTGTGCGCACGCCGCCGGACAAGCATCGGTGATGCGTAAGAGCGCAGCGGCATTGCCCAACTCATGGGTGGATGCTTAGCGGCCGCCACCACGGATCTGTGAGGCCCGAGGCCATGAGTGGCCCATGGTACACTCCGCCGCGGTCCGGGGCGGCGCATCCTGCGCGGCCGCTGGCATGTTTACCGTTCCGTTCTGCCCGTTTCCGAACGGCCTGCTGTGTGACCCGGACAAGTCTATCTGCCATGACGCACGCACTGGCGCTCCTTACCTACACGTCATTGTTTCCGAGCGTGCGTCAGCCGCGTCACGGTATTTTCATCGAGCAGCGGCTGCGCCACTTGCGCGCCGAACATGAGGTCGACTGCCGCGTGGTCGCGCCGGTGCCGTGGTTTCCCCTGACCGGTGAGCGCTTTGGTCTGTATGGCGTGTACGCCAGCGTGCCCGCCACCGAGGAGCGCGACGGCGTGCCGGTCTGGCATCCGCGTTATGCGGTGGTGCCCAAGCTCAGTTGGCACGTGTCGCCGTGGCTCATGTATCGCGCCACGCGCGGCCTGGTCGCGCGCCTCGCGCGTGAGCGACGTATCGACGTCATCGATGCGCATTTTTTCTATCCCGACGGCGTGGCCGCGCTCATGATCGGTCGCGAGCTCGGCATTCCCGTGTCGATTACCGCGCGCGGCAGCGATATCAGCCTGATGCCGGACTTCCCCTTGCCGCGTCGCTGGATATTGTGGGCCGCTGCCCACGCGGACGCCGTCATCACGGTGGCCGCCGCGCTGCGCGACCGGCTGGTCAGCCTGGGTGTCGATGAGACACGCATTCGCGTGCTGCGCAATGGCGTCGACCTCGCGCGCTTTTGCCCGGTGCCTGCCGACGCCGTGCGCCAACGTTACGGCATCGAAGGACGCCTGCTGTTGTCGGTCGGCAATCTCATCGAGCTCAAGGGCCATCATCTCGTCATCGAAGCGCTGTGCGAGCTGCCGGACACGAGTCTCATCATCATTGGCGAGGGGCCGGAGCGCGCGGCGCTGGAACGCCTGGCTCAGCGTTTGGGCGTGGCGGAGCGCGTCCGTTTCGCCGGCCTAGTGCCGCAAATCGAACTGCGTGATTACTATTCGGCGGCGGACATCTTGGTGCTGGCATCGAGTCGCGAAGGCTGGGCCAATGTCTTGCTGGAATCGATGGCTTGCGGCACGCCGGTGCTCGCGACCCGCGTGTGGGGCACACCCGAGGTGGTGGCGGCGCCCGCCGCCGGTCGCCTCATCGACGAGCGGTCAGCGTCGGCCATCACAGCGGGCGTGCGCGCCTTGCTGGCAGAACCACCGGCGCGCGCGGCCACACGCGCCTATGCCGAAGGCTTCAGCTGGACCGCGACCAGCAATGGTCAGTACGAATTGTTCAGCGCGCTGGCTGCGCGGTCGCCGCGACCTTGACCGATTCATCGACGCACTCGGGCGCCCGGAAGTAATTCGCCGCCATGCGTGCCAGGTAGCGCGTCGCGTCTCGATCCCAAGGGGTGAAGCGCGGCAGTTGCAGCAGGCTGGTGCTGCGATTGGCGGCGCCGGCCGAGGTGGTCAGGGCGTAACGGTATCCGCGCTCGCGCAGCATGGCGACGTGTTCCGCGCCATAGTCACGCTGCGGTTTGCCGTTAGGATAGGCGAAGCTCGTCAACGGCGCGCCAATGATTTGTTCGAGGGTGGATTTGTTGTCGGCGATTTCGCGGCGCGCCTCGGACGCCGGCAGCTTGCACAGGATCGGATGGCTGACGGTATGTCCACCGATTTCCATGCCTGCCGCGTGCAATGTTCTGATTTCGCTTTCGTTCATCATCATGCGTCGGGCCGGCGCAGCGCTGCGGGCCAGCAGTTCGTCCGCCAGCGTCTCGCGCACCCCGTAGTCGAGGTATTTCATCTGCAGCAGCACATTCTCCATGACCGCTTTGCGCCCCATCGCCAAGGCGGGTGACTGGAGACCGTGCATGGAAATATCGAGATGGGTGTGCGCCTCTGGCCAATGCCTGACGGCTTCCACCACGCGGTCATTCCACATCATGCCGCCAGCGAGATAGCGGGTGGTGACAAAGAAGGTCGCGGGTACGCCCAGATCTTGCAGCACGGGCAGGGCATTGTCGGCATTGTCGCGATAGCCGTCGTCGAACGTGATGCACAGCGCGCGCGCCGGCAGGGTGCCGGCAGCCAGGCGCGCCGCGGCGTCGGTGAGCGGCAGGATTCGAAAGCAGTCGCGCAGCCAGCTAATCTGCTCTGCGAAGCGCACGATATCGGGTTCGTCAGGCAGCAGCGCGTCGGGCGCCGACAGCACGCGGTGGAACAGGACGATGGACAGGCGACGCTGCAGCGCGCCGGCCGTGGTCAGTGCGAGTCGGATAGCCAGCTTGGACATTTTCGTCAATGGTTGCTCAATGCTTATGATTGGCGGCCGACGACCGCCAATCTGAATGCGCCCACGCGTGGCCGTTCAGAGATTGGTCGGGGCGCCGATGAAGTATTTCAGAAGTACCCGCCAATTACAGCGAGTGCTCGCGGGTGCGCAGTGACTGCGCAGCAAGCTTCCAACATGGTCAAACTATGATTTTTGTGTGCGGAACGACACAGGGCCCGAGCGGCCGTGAACCACGGCAGATGCTGGGCGAAATGATCGGCGCGCGGGCCTTGGCCGGTCGCCACGACGTCGCCACGGAGTCCTTCCATGGCGGCCTGTTCGCCCATGCCGGCGGCAGCTGTGTGCGAGCGGAGGCCGGCCCGCTGCGTGGTTTTTTGTTGCGCGCCAGCGGCGAAGAGCGGACGCGCGATCAGCAAGCGCTCGACGCTGTACTGGCGCGCCACGCGGATGGCCATGCGCTGTCGCTCGTAGAGATTGGCGGCGCCTGCCTCTTGCTGGTGGTCAATGGGGTGAACGGCCAGGTGTCGTTGCTCAATGATCGCTTCGCCAGGCATCCCCTGTATTACCGACAGGCGAACGGTGAATTCAGTTTTGCCAGCGAGCCCGGCGCGCTTTTGGCGGTGTCGGGTGCGCAGCGCGAACTCGACGCGCAGGCCATCTACGACTACGTGTTCTTTCACTGCATTCCGGCGCCGCGCACGATTTACCGCGGCATCGCCAAGCTCGAACCGGCCACGCTGTTGCACTGGGACGGCGCGGCGATCGCGCTCGACAGCCATTGGCGGCCGCAGTTCGCCGGCCACGATGACGGCGTCGACAGTCTCGCGCCACAATTGCTCGCGGCGCTGGAGCTTGCCGTTGCAGAGCGCGCGCGACCCGGGTGTGGCGCCTTTCTGAGCGGCGGCCTGGACAGCTCCACCGTGGCCGGCATGCTCAAGCGCGGCAGCGGCGCGGCCCGCACTTTCACCATCGGCTTCGACGCCGAAGGCTACGATGAATCGGCATACGCGCGGCTCGCTTCCCGCCATTTCGGCACCGAGCATCACGAGTATTTCGTCACGCCGGCCGATGTGCTGGAGTCCTTGCCGCGCATCGCCGCCCACTACGGTGAGCCTTTCGGCAATTCATCGGTGCTGCCGACCTATCACTGCGCACGCTTCGCGCGCGAACACGGCGTCGACATGATGCTGGCGGGCGACGGCGGTGATGAATTGTTTGCCGGTAACACGCGCTATACCGAACAGCAGAAATTCGAGCTGTATTTCAGCTTTCCCGCCGTCTTGCGCAGCCTGCTCGAAGGCGGATATCGCCTGCTGCCTTGGCTGAATCACTTGCCCGTGACCGGCAAAGGCGCGCGCTACATACAGCAGGCGCGCATGGGGCTGCCCGACAGGCTGCAGTCCTACAACTTCCTCAATCGTCTCGACCCGGCGAGCGTCTTCGAGTCCGACTGGTTGTCCAGCATCGACCGTGAGGCGCCGTGGCATATCTGGCGACAGCGCTACCAGGCGCCCGCCAGCGGTGACAGTCTGCAGCGCATGCTATACCTCGACTGGAAATTCACGCTGGCGGACAACGATCTGGTCAAGGTCAACAACATGTGCGACCTGGCGGGCGTGGAAGTGTGTTACCCGATGCTCGACGACCGCCTGGTGGATCTCGCGGCCAGGATCAGTTCGGCGAGCATGCTGACCGGCGGGCAATTGCGCGGTCTGTACAAGCGCGCCTGCGCGGACTTCCTGCCGCAGGAGATCCTGAACAAGTCCAAGCATGGCTTCGGCCTGCCTTTCGGCGTATGGATGCGTACCGACGCCGGCCTCAAGAACATGGTGCGCGAGGCTTTCGCAGGTTTGCGCGGGCGCGGCATTTTCCGCAATGAATTCCTGCTCGACGCCGAAAGGCGCTACGAGCGCGAAGCCGCGTCCTACTACGGAGAACTGGCGTGGATACTGGTGGCGCTGGAAATGTGGTTCACGAGCCACGGGTTTTGAACGCGTTGCAGGCTTGCCCTGGCGCGGTCGCGCTCAGTTCTTGAAATAACCCTGAGCCTTGAGCTTGCGCTTGAGTCCCTGCAGCGGATAGCCCAGCGCGTAGGCCGATTGGGCGGCGCTTTCGGCGGCCGGATAGTCGCGCAGTTTGAGGTTGACCAGGCCGAGGAAATACCAGACTTCGGCGGATTTCTCTTTCGCCGCTTGATTGGCACGCAGCAGAATCTCGCGCGCATCCTCGAGCCGTTTCTCGTCCTGGTAGACCAGCGACAGCATGAGATACGGGCGGGTGTTGTCCGGAGTCCGCGCAATGGCCGACTTCAGCATTTTCTCCGCCGCTTCGTGCTTGCCGAGCTTGAGCAGGCCTTCGGCCTTGGCGGTCAGGACCGTGGCGAAGAACGGGTCGTCCGGCGGCACCCGTTCCAGCCAGTAGTCGTATTCCTTGATCGCATCCTTGACGAAGTAGACGCGGCGTTCTGCTTGTTTCTCGCGCATGGCGCGCACGACCTTGACGATGCCCGCGCAGTAGTGATGCAAGGGTTTCCATGCGGCTTCGGTGAAACTGGCCTTCCATTTGGCGCGGTCCGCGGGGCGCACGCGTGGGTCGGTCTCTTCGTGGCTGCGGGCTTTGCAGTAGCCGGGCCAGGTGAGCCATTCCGCGTCTGTCGGATCGAACATCAAGGCGTGGGCGGCGGGTGCGTGGCTCAACACCAGCACGGCCATGAACACGCTTGCGAGCAGGGCGCGCGCGCGGCGAGCCGCGGCGGCTGTCGCGCCTGGGCGCGTGCATGCTGTGATACCGAAAATATTCATACGATGGCGTACGTCACATCTCATATCGTGGCCGATTATCCATTCACACCGAGGCTTTTCCCACCGCCTGGTCTAGGCGCGTGCCTGACGCCAGTGCTTGACCGCGGCGATGAGACGCGGCACGGGCCGCGGCGCAAACAGGAAGCAGGAGATGTGCGAGCGGACATGCTTGGTCCAGAACAGTTTGTGAGGTTCGGGCGCGGACTTGCCGGGCGTCCCCAGAAAGTCGAATTCCCGCGCGCCCCGCTCAAACGCCGCGCGTATGGCGCCGTCGATCACGAGCGCGCCCGGCGACAGTTGTTCCAGAGAAATATCGAACGCGGTCTTGAGCTGACCGACCCAGCCGCCGTGATGGCAGCACAGGTTATAGGCCACCGGTGTGTCGCCCTGGAACAGCACATTGGCGAGCAGATCGCCTTGCGTGGCCAGGTAGGGCAGCAGTTTCGCGTAGTAACTGCCTTCATGCGTGGCGGCTGCGACCGCCACGCCTTGCTGCGCTTTCCAGCTGCGGGCCTCGACCGCCAGCATCGCATCAAGAAATGCCTGGACCTCGTCGGGCTGGGTGAACCAACGCATGCTCAGTCCGGTATGGTCGCCGAGCGATTCCTGACGCTTGCGATATTTGTAGCGAAACTTCTTGTCCATCGTCGCCAGTAGCGCGTCGAAGGGTTGCGCGATGGGCAGGTAGGGCGCGAAGTCGACCGGATAAGTGAGCAGGCGTCCACCCATTTCCTGGCACAGTTCTTCAAGTGCGACGGCCGTCGGTCCATCGGGCAGGATGTTGTCGACTTGCAGAACCTGCCATGTCGGTTCACCGCGCAGCAGGGCTTTCAACAGGTTCAAGCGGCTGCCGGCGCACGGCAGGTCGGCGTGGTAAGAGACCAGGTTCGAGACCAGCGAAAGTTTGTTCAGCGGGATGCCGAGGATGCGTGCAGGCTGCGCAAAATAGGGAACGACGCCCGTCACGTGGCCGCCATGGTGCTGCACGAGCAGTTTCGCGTGGTCGGCAATGCCGCTGTTGGTCGCGACGATGCGCACCCATCCCGGCAGCAGGCTGGGATTGAGCGCTGTCGAGTCAACCAGGTGACTCCACTCCGCCTCGTAACGCGCGATCCCTGCGGTCAGCGACAGCACTTCGCATTCACCACCGGCCGCGCCGGTGGCTGCCGATGCCGGCTGGCCGTGGGCCAGGGCTTGCGGCGAACTGCGAGTGTTCACGTCTTGGCCTGCGCTGGCGTCGCGCCGAGCAATCTACGCACGCGCCGCATGACGGCGTCGCGCACATGGGCGGTCTTTCTGCCAAGCAATGACACCCAGGCGTGCACCACCAGGCCTGGCTGGCCATGCCCCAGAAATGGAAACACCGGTCGCTTGCCGAAGGGTTTCAGTTTGCCGTGCTTGAGGCAGGTCAGTACGTAGCACAAGGGGTCGCTCTGGGTGTCGAACCAGATCACTGCCTGGCGCGGTTCGTTGGCGAGGTGCTCATACGCTTCGCCCAATGCGTAGCAGAACTCCATGTAGGGCAGGTTCAAACCGCTTTGAATGATGGCGTCGACACAGAATTCGGTGCGGCCGACATTCGGTTCTATCATCCACAGCTCGCCTTGCGCGTCCATCTTGAACTCGATGGACACCGGGCCTGACAGCGGCAGCCCGGCGAAATATCGGCGCGCGGCGTCGAGCACCCGGGCGTCGCTGTTGGTTTCGATGACGGTGCCGCGTCCGCGTCCCGCCGGGAAGCTGCGCAACTTGCGGCCGGTCATGTTGGCGACCTCCCGCCCGCGGTCGAGGAACATGGTGCAGAACACCAGTTTCTCGTCGCCGCCCTCAATGTACTCCTGGGCAACGAATGGCAATTGTTCGGCGCGACCTTCTACGAAACGGCGCAGCTCGCCATGGTCGGTGGCGATGAAAGTTTTGAACTGACCCGGCGGGCGATTCGGTTTGACGATCACGGGCAAGCGCAGGCGGGACAGCTGCGCGATGTCGGCGGTGGAGTTGATATCGCAAGTCGCGGGGAAGCGGGTGGCGGAGGATTGAGCGATTTCCAGCACCGCCGACTTGTAGGTCAGACGCGGCACGAAATCGACATGGGCCGCCCAGCTCAGCAGGTAATGTTGCCCCAACACCTCCCAGTTCCTGGCCACCGCCCGCACGGTGCGATCGCTGCCCGGAAAAAGCACGATGCGCTGCTCCGGCAACTCGCGGCGCAGGTCGAGCAGGGTTTGCGTCAGCTCTTTGGGCTTCATGCCCGCGCGCACGAAAAATTTCACCGCCGCCGATTTCGCCGTGGTGCCTTCGTCGCTGCGCTCGACGACATAGACTTTGACCCCGCGACTGGCAAGGGCGCGCGCGACAGCCAAACCCTGGATGGTGAATCCAACGATGAGTGCGGCAGTGGATTGGACCACGGATTTATCCTTCGCTAGCTTGAATATCGGGGAGCGGACCGGTTGCAACGATGGCAGTCAGCGGGGCGCTCTTCAAATCGGCACGACGCTGTCTGCCTTGAGCGGCTATAGCGGCCCACGCCTGCAATTCTGAGGTCCGACGCTCATACGTCATGAGATTGAAAAGCAACGCGGCACGCCATGCACAAGGCTCGCGCCTAGGGTATGCCCAAACCTTGGAGCGGCACAATTGAACGCGGACCGTTGACGTTGGGCGTGTGAAGCAGCACTCAATGACAGCGGCAGTGAGCCGCTAAGGAAGCTCTCAAGAACCTACTGCGCTCGGTATCGCGCGCGCGTCCGGTGCTCGAAACCCTCACGTATTTCCCTATACGCTGCGGTTCCTGCGCTCCGGGCGCGCACGACCTACCTTCGCTCGCTACGATTCTTCAGAGCTTCCCTAAGGTCGCGACGGATATGTGAGGTCAAGAAACGTCTATGATGCGTGCCGTGAGCAAGGGACTCCCCGACCGAGGTGAAAATTGAGCAGGCGCGCACTCCTGATTGCCTACCACTTCCCTCCGATCCAGGGTAGCAGTGGCGTACACCGGACCGTGGCGTTTGCGCGCTATCTGCGTGAATTCGGCTGGGATGTGTCGGTGCTGACCGTGCACCCGCGCGTCTACCTGAGTGGCCGTTCCGAGAATGCCGACCTGATACCTGGCGATATCAATGTGCATCGCGCGTTCGCCTGCGATGCGCAACGTGATTTCTCCATTGGCGGTCGCTATCTGCGCATGCTGGAACTGCCGGACCGCTGGCAGAGCTGGATAATCACCGGCACCTTGGCGGGCCTGCGTGCAATCCGTAAGGACGGCGTGACGGCGCTGTTCTCCACATTCCCGATTGCGAGCGCCCATGCCATTGGCTGGTGCCTGCATCGTCTGACCGGTCTGCCGTGGTGCGCTGATTTTCGCGATCCCATGGCCCAGACTGATTATCCGGCCGACCCACGGGTGCGCTGGTGTTTCGCCAAGATTGAACGGGCGGTGTTTCGACGCGCGGCGGCCGTCACCGTCACGACGCCGACCACCGCGCAGAATTACGCGCGCAAATATCCCCACTTCCCGCCGGCGCGCATCAAAGTCATCAACAATGGCTACGATGAAGAAACCTTTCGCGGTCTCGAACCAGTGAACGATGGCCAGGCGCAAGCACGCAATGGCCCGCTGGTGCTGCTGCACAGTGGCATTCTGTATCCGATGGAACGCAACCCCGGCGCGTTGTTCGCGGCGATGGGCGAACTCAAACGCGAAGGCCAGTTGAGCGCCGCGCGCCTGCGCGTGCGCCTGCGCGCCTCTGGCAGCGATGAGCAGTACCGCAAAGATGCTGAAGCCGCGGGTGTTGCCGACATGGTCGAACTTGCGCCGCCGGTCGACTATCGCTCGGCGGTGGAGGAGATGTGGATGGTCGATGGCCTGATTGCCTGCCAGTCGCGCCTGTGTGACGAGCAGATCCCGGCCAAGGTTTACGAGTATCTCTATACCCGCAAGCCGGTGCTCGGGCTGGCCAATCCCGGCGGTGATACCGGAAAGTTGTTGAGCAGCGTTGGGTTTGCCCATATCGCCGCGCTCGAAGATGCGGCCGCCATCAAGCGCTGCTTGCTCGAATTCGTCACCGCCCTTGAGCGCAATGAATGCCGCACGCCGAGTGCCGATACGGTGCGCCCGTTCTCGCGTCGCGAGGGCGCGCGTGAACTGGCGCGGGTATTCGACGAGATCACCGGCGGCGTGCCGCCGACCGCGGCACATTGACGACAGGCTGACCAGCGCCTGATGGACTGACGGCGTTTGTCGATACGAGGCTCTCCGCGTGCGTGAATTACTCTTCGATGGTTTTGTGCAGAGCTGGCATCGTACGCCCGATGCCATTGCCCTCGAGACCGGCGGAAGCTGCCACAGCTATGGCGCGCTCGGCGCCGCGGCCTCAGCGGTGGCCGCCACTCTTGCGGCACACCGCGGCGCCAGTGAGCCCGACATCGTCGCACTGCTCGGCGACCGCGATGCGCCGACCTATGCCGCCCTGCTCGGGATTCTGCTGAGCGGTAGCGCCTACCTGCCATTGGGCGCCGCGCAGCCCGTGGAACGCATGGCCGACATGCTCAATCGCGCGGCCTGCACGGTGTTGGTGGTGGCGCGCTCGCGCCTGGGCACGCTGGCCGCGCTGCTGCCCTTGCTGGAGCAGACGCCGCGCGTGCTGATCGCCGAAGGGTGCGATGGCGTTGCGGAGCGCGACCCGCTGCCCGGCGCCGTCGCTATGCTCGAACCGCGCGCGGCGGCCGATTGGGCGCCACGTGAAATCGCGCCTGGCAGTCCCGCTTACGTCATGTTCACGTCGGGCTCTACCGGTAGACCGAAGGGCGTGGTGATCACGCACGCCAATGTCCGACATTTCCTCGAGTCGGTCATCGCGCGCTATGGTTTTTCATCCTCCGATCGCTTTTCTCACTGGTTCGAGCTTGACTTCGACTTGTCGGTATTTGACTTGTTTGCCGCGTGGGACGTCGGTGCCACGGTCTGTGTGCCAAGCGCCGAGCATGGACTTGCGCCGGCGCGCTTCGTGGCCGATGCGCGCCTGAGCGTGTGGTTCTCGGTGCCATCGGTCGGACGCATGATGATGCGCCGGCGGCAACTCCTGGCCGCGCGCTTTCGCTCCTTGAGGGTCAGCCTGTTCTGCGGCGAAGCCTTGACGCGGGACCTGGTGGAGGCATGGGCGCAGGCTGCGCCGGACTCCATCATCGACAATCTGTACGGACCGACCGAGCTCACTTTGGCCTGTACCGTTTATCGCTGGCAAAGTGATGCCGCGTTGGAAGCGGCCGCGCTGGGCGGTGTGCCGATAGGGCTGCCGTTGCCGGGTATGTCGGTGCTGGTGGTGGATGACGCGTTGCGCGAAGTGCAGGACGGCGCGCAGGGCGAACTGCTGATGTGCGGGCCGCAGCTTGCGAGCGGTTACTTGCATGATGTTGAACGCACCGCGGCGGCTTTCGTCGTGCCGCCTGGGCAGACGCAACGCTACTATCGCACCGGTGATCGGGTGTCGCGGCATGGGGAGAGCGGAGCGCTGCTTTTCCATGGGCGCCTGGATCACCAGATACAGGTGCGCGGGGTGCGTGTCGAGGTCGGCGAGGTCGAAGCCGCGATACGCGCATGTTGTGGCGCGAGCTCGGTGCTAGTGCTGCCGTGGCCGCAAGCGGCTGTGGCGGTCGAATCACTGGTCGCCGTCATCGAAGCAGACGCTGCGACCATCGACGTGCGTGAACTGCAGAAGGCCTTACGCCTGCGACTTCCTGACGTCATGGTGCCGCGTCAGATCGTGGTATGGACGCGCTTGCCCTTGAACGCCAACGGCAAGGTCGACCGAGGCGCGGTGATCAAATTGCTCGCAGCACAGAGCTAGATAACCTCCCGGATCGATTTTATTTTTCGCTCGGTTCGCGGACCTGCGCCGCAGATTCGAACTATCTCGTGTCACGCGGGATGTAATCTTTGGTCAGGCTGTGAACCGTGGCACTGTTTGCGAGTATCGTCCTACCTACCATTCCCGGCGCTTCATGAAAGCCTTCCGTTCGACGAGCAGGCACAGTGTCCGTGGTGAATACACTCGCACCGGAACAGGCCACAGCACCGGCGAATCCGCCCACAACTGCTACGAAAAGAACTATATGCCTGTGATAAAGACCGCGCGCCCGGGGCTGCTCATGCGAATTGCGACGACGCTGGCGTTCGCCTTGTGTTCTGCTTCTCAGTTGGCTGTGGCGATGCCGGCGCCGAGTTGGGTGAAGAGCATTCCGGTCGGGCAGTGGCGCGCGGTGCGCAGTGAAGTCACGGCTGCCGACATCGACCCACGCAACGACGAGGACGTGAATCCGAAATTTCCTAAGGCGACGCCATATGAAGGCGCCACCGGTTATCGCGCGCTGTGGGAGGCATGGAATTCGGGTGTCTTCGCCAAGACCCTTGGACCTTGCGGTTCGATTCTCTATTTCGGCGGTGGACGAGACTATCTCGGGAACCAGGTTGTCGCGCTCAATGTCTGCGGCGGCTCCAATGGCACACCGGTCTGGCAGCGATTGAGTTCGCCGTATCCGGGCACGGCGGCGCTTCCTAACCCCTTGGGGCGCTATGCGGACAACACGCCGATTCCGCCCCATACCTTTGATCTGCTCAGCTTCGACTCAAAGAACAATTCGCTGGTATTGGCGCAGTCCCTGGGCGGCGACCGCAGTCTGGCCAACGTGCCGATGGCGTGGGCTTTCGACCTCGGTGCGCGTGCCTGGCGCGGACCGTTCAAGCATCGCGGCGCGACGAACGGCGTGTCGGCGTTCGATACCAAGCGCGGTCTGACATGGTTTCAGCCGGAACAGAACTCACCGGGAGAATTGACCTCGCTCGATGCCAGCCGTGGCAGCCTGCGCTACTTTGGCTGGCCGAAAGCCAACGGTATCGGTGAGGCGGGCTCCATGATGGGCTACGACCCGATACGGGATCGACTGGTCATGACCAGTTTTCGTAGCATCCCGGGCGTGATCTCGGAACGTCGCCTAGACCTGCCGAACAGTCCGTGGGTGATTGCGCAGCAGGAGCGCGCGCCGGCCCGCACCTGGTCCCAGCATGCCTTCGTGTGGTCGCAATCGCGCAAGGCGTGGATCGTATGGATGAGCAATGGCGGTGGGCAGGTCTACGAAGTTCGCTACAAAGGCCTCAACGTCAAGCAGGCGCCAGTGTATGTCTGGTCAAACCTGACCGCGGCAGCCAATACCACCACCCCGATCAAGACCGGCACGATACACAACGGCAGTTTTGACAAATTTCAATTGGTGAATTTTGACGATGGCGCCGAAGTTCTGCTGGGGCAGCTGCGTCTTGCCGATGGCGTTTTCGCTTTCCGCTTACCCGATGGTCCGCCCGTCAAGTTGGCCTCGACGGCGACCAGCGCCATCGGCGTGGTGCCGGCTGCAAGTGCCAGCGTGGTGGCCAATGCGGCAGCGGCGGTTGCGCGTCCCATGGTTCCCGCGCCCACGCTCGACACACAACTCGCGGCCTTGAAACCCGGGCACTGGAGCAAGGTTGTCGCGGACAATCTCGCAGCGGACATCGATCCGTCGCGCGACCCGGCGAGCAATCCGCGCTATCCGGCCACTGCAAGCTATGACGGCACGGTCGGATTTCGCGGTGTGTGGGAAGCCTGGAACAGCGGTGTGTTTGCCGCCACCCATGGCAAGTGTGGCTCGGTGCTGTATTTCGGCGGCGGCCACAATGACTATTGGGGCAACGCCGTGATTGCGCTGAACCTGTGCGGTGGCAAGCAAGGCGGCCCCGTGTGGGAACGGCTGAGCACGCCTTATGGCGGCCCCATCAACTGGCCATTGACCGATGGCGCGTTCCCCGATGGCACTCCGGCGCCGCCGCATACGGGCGATGGACTGGTGTTCGACAAGGCCTCCAATTCACTGATCGTGCTGCAGTCGCTTAGCAGCGGTCCGCGCGCGACCAATGCACCGAACGCATGGCGTTTCAGTCTGGATACGCATCAATGGAGCGGGCCGTTTCCTCATCGCGGCGCGCACTCGGCCGCCTCGGCTTACGACGAGCGCCGTAACCTGCTGTGGTTCCAGCCCCAGCAAGGTTATCCGGGGGAGTTCACTTCCTTCGAGCCGGCCACCGGCAAGTTCAGCTACTACGGCTGGCCGTTTGTGTCGGGTGTCGGCAACCTCGGCTCGAGCATGGGCTACGACCCGCTGAGAGACGTGATGGTGGCGACGGATTTTCGCACCGCGCCCGGCACCATCGCTGAGCATAGCCTCAGCAATCCGGCGAGCGCGTGGCGGATAATCCCGCAGCACAACGCGCCTGCCCCGATAGCGGGCTATCAGACTTTCGCCTGGTCGCCGGCGCGCAAAGCCTGGATCGTGTGGATTCCGGCCTTGGGTGCGACGGTTTATGAAGTGCGCTTCGTCAACGACGCCAATGGTGGGCGCTACGAGTGGAGCGCGCTCACCGCGGTCGACAACAGCATCGTGCCGCTGGCGGTGGGCACCGCCAATAACGGCAGTTACGACAAGTTCCAGATCATCACCACCGGCGCCGGCGCCGAGGTGCTGATTGGCCAACTGCGTTTGCAGGACGGCGTGTTTGCGTTTCGTATACCGGCGCCGGGGGAGCAGGTCGTTGCCGTGCCGATCAACGCGCCCGCGCCTGTCGCTGCACCGGCGCCGGCCGCGATGCCGGTTCCCGCGTCGAGTCCGTCACCTGCGCCGGCCGCACCCGCACCCGCACCCGCACCCGCGGTCGTGACCTTGCCAGGCAGGTTTTCAGAGCCGGGTTGGGGCAATGTCTGTCGTCAGCCCGGGGTCTTCGTGTGTGACAACTTTGGCGACCCGGCCACGCTGGATGGCGTCATGTCCGGTGGCGATACCATGCCGCGGATTGAAAACGGCGAACTCAAATTCAGCATACCGTCCGGCAGCAGTGCAAACGCAGGCGGTGAGTACCGCGTGACCTTCCCGGCTATCGGTGAAGGACAGTTCCTCGCGTTTTCTTACCGGGTCAAGGCGGATACCGCCGCCATGGCCTTGTCTGGCCGCAAGGAATTCATCCTGTGGCGCGGCGCCTCGTCGTGCACGGACCTCGAATTGTCCCAGACCCATTACTACAACACGCCCCTGGTCTTGCCTTACACGGCCTGCGGCGCCGGCAATTTCTATTTGCCCTTGGGTCAATTCGACTATCAACTCCAATTTCCCGACTACAACTGCACATACCACGGCATTCGTTCAGGCTTCGACGGTTGCGCGATTACCCACGCGAATGAATGGGAGAACTACTACATCGAAGTTCAGATCGGCACCTACGGCGCGCCCAACAGCCGCGTGGTGATGTGGCACAAAACCGATGGCGGCGCCTGGAAGCGCTACGTGGAGCGCAATGACTTCAAGTTTTCGGGCTCTGGGGGCTTCAATCAGTTCATGCTGACTGTCTACATGACGGGCAAGGATCCGAGTATCGCGCACGCGCCGGCCGAGGTTGTCTATGATCACCTGATCATGTCGACGCAGCCTTTGACGCTCGACGGTCTGGGGGGATTGCCCTGAGGCGCGGATAGCAGGGTTCCGTCTGCGCTGCCTTAAGGTGGCGCAGCGGGCGCGAGACTCAGGGCGGACTGCGCCCGTCGAGGCCCAGTGTGCGAGACAGAAAGCGCGCGGTCGATTTCAGGAACGGCACGGGATCGCGCGCATCCCACATCGCGTAGGCATTGGCCTTCCACGCTGTGCGCAGGTATTCACCCAGGCTCAACTGTCCTTCGCGCAGCAAGCCTTTGTGCTTGGAGAAGCAGACCAGCAGGTCGTCCGAGAAATTGAGCCACGCGCCGGTAACGCGATTGGCCAGCGCCGGTGCGCACTCGCTGGTTGATTTTCCTTCCACGATGAAACTCAGCAGACGGAAGCCGACGCGTTCCGCCAGTCCGTACTGCACCCAGGGACGCGCATTGACTTCAATGAGCGACGCCTGACCGGTACGCGGTTCGAACATGATCTCGACTTCCGCGATGCCATAGTAGTCGAGCTGTTGCAGAGCGCTTCGGGCCAGCGCCTCGACGGCGGGTTGCGGGCTCAATTCCACATAGGTGCCGCCCGAGCAGGACGACGGCGGTGTGCGGATTTTCTGCGCGACCATGGTCAACAGTTCGCCGGCACGATTGCGCGCCGCGCCCACCGAGTAGGCGCGCACCGTGGGTGACAACAGTGATTCGCAGATGTCGGGCTGCGCGCCATTGCTGCGATAGCGTTCCAGCCAGTGTTCCAGTTCGCCCACTGTATTGACGACGACCGCCTTTGGAATGTCGTCGGCGATGTTGTGGCGCGTCTCACTCGGCCTGATCATCAGTGGGAAGTTGGCTGCCGATGCCGGCGCTGCGTCGGGCTGGTACAGACGTGGCGCCGCCAGTCCGTGCCGAGCACACCAGGTCAGGAAATTGGTCTTGTTCAGACAAATTTCGAAGCACTCGTTGCTCGGATGCAGAATGTCGACGAAATGCTGGGCGAGCACTTCGCGATTGCGGGCAATGAAGCGTAACCAGTGATCGCTGTCGGCGATCAGGGCAGTAGGCGCCTTGGCTGCCAGCTCGATGAGCCCATGCAGGATGCTGCGGTCATCGGTCGGCACAAGATATTTGTGCGGCAGGTGACTGGACCAGGCGATACCGCGAGTGGTATCGATTAGCGCAGTGGGCAGCTTGAGGCCGCGCGCCGCACGTATCAGAGCCAGTGAGGTGAGCGTGCTGCCAAGGATCGCGATGCGTTCAGCCCCGCTCATTTCCCACCGGCCCCCAACTATCCAGCGCAACGATGTCTTCAAACTGTTCAGGGCGACGAATGGTTGTGACCGCGCCATCCCTGACCATCACAACACCGGCGCGAGGATGGGAGAAATTCATCTGGTTAGGTATGAAATACGCACCTGCATCCATGATGGCCAACAGATCGTCGGAGTTCATCGACGGCAGGTTTTTCGCGCGGGCTACCACATCGCCCGGATGACACAAGGGACCATAGACGTCGAATAGACCTTGGTCGGCATCGTGCATGCGGCCTGCCGCGAATATCTGGTGGTGCTCCCAGCCCAAGGGCATGGTCAGATGCTTGCCGGCATCCATGATGAGCAGGGGACGGCCGTGTTGACTGCGCTTGACCGTGATCACCGACGTCAGCAAAGTCTGTGCACTGCTGGTGATGGCCCGTCCTGGTTCAAGAATGATGCGCGGCGGAGGCCCGTCGGTGCGTTGGTGATTGGATTTGACGATGGACGTGATGGACGACGCGTAGGCGTCCGGGCTCGGGCAGGCTTCAGGAAATGCCGCACGGGCAGGCACGCCCATGTCCAGCATGCGCACATCCCAGGAATCGAAAGTGTGAACCGTCGGTACGCCAAAACCACCGCCGAAGTCGTAGTAGTCCATGGTCACGCCGTGGCGAGTCTCGAGGCGTCGACCGAACTCCACGACCTCGTTCAGGGCGCGAACGTAGGTGGCGATGTCCTTGATGCCGGTGCCGAGATGAACGTGCAGGCCGCACAGGCGCAGCTTGTCGTGTTCGGCGATGCGGGCGCACGCGCCTTCTGCCTCGCCGTCGCTGATACTCATGCCGAATTGGGACGTCCATCCGCCCGGAACAATCACACGTATACCGACGTTCTGGCGCCGATCGTGGCGACTGCAGGCCGCCGCCGTCCAGTTTATTTCTTCGGCATTATCGAGATTGATGCTCTGGATGCCGTTCGCGACCGCGGTGTCGATCGCTTCGCGACCCTTGCCGGGGCCATTGAGGATGATGCGCTCGGGCGCCATGCCGAGCTTGAGCGCGAGCCACAGCTCAAAACCGGAAATTGCCTCCGCCCAGGTGCCCGCTTCATGCAGGGCCGCAATCACGCCAGGCAGCGGGTTGGTCTTGTAGGAGGTCGCCAGGACGCAACGGTCATAGTGCCGGCGGAAGGCGCCGATGAAGTTCTGGTAGTTCTTGACCAGGCGCGCGTGACTGACGACGTGCAGCGGCGTGCCATGGCTTCGCGCGAGTTCGGTGCTATCGAAGCCTTCGATCAGCAGGCGCCCGCCTGGCGAGACTGCGCAATCCCACAGCGCCGGCGGCAGACCATCGTAGGCCGGGTCAAGCCGGCTGCGCTGATCCTTGTACTGCTTGATGACTCGGCGTGTCGCGACGCGAACGACGGCGTTTTTTACGGCGGACAGCATGACGGTATGAATCTTGTTTCGGCTGCTTCTCAACGGTTCGCCAGTTGTCTCGGCCTGCGACTCAAGGTGCTTGAGTCCGGGTGGCTTGCATCCGATATATACAGGTCGGCGAGGCGGACGAAGTCACATGTGCGATGTCACGCACCTCGATGCTCGGCACTGGCAGCCGTTGGGTAATGTCATCGGCGCACCTGTCGGGATCCGTCTTGCCCACGCAGGCAGGCGCTGCCGAAACGCTATAAATGTCCGCGATGTACGCGATATTTGTTCAAGTATACTATTAAAGAAAGGACTCTCAAGTCACGTTGGTCTGGTCGATATCCAATGCGTTCACAGGGGTATCCGCATGCGATGCGCGGGTCTGCCCGTGCCTGCTCGCATGCAATGCTTGACTGAACATTGCCTCGACCTGACGTGCGTGGCGGTTCGTTAACACTGCTTGCCCTACAGACTCTGACAGCGGTAACACGCGGATTTGCAGCATGACGATTTCTGACCAAGTTGAGCGAATTCTCGTCGAAGTCCTCGACCTCGACACCGCCGCCATGCCACTGACCGCGGCTACGCCCCTCGCGGGCCACCTTCCCGAGTTCGACTCGATGGCGGCGGTTGCGATCCTGACCGCGCTCGAGGATCAATTTCAGATCATCATCGATGACGATGAAATTGACGCGTCCATTTTCGAAAACGTCGGGAGCGTGGTCGCCTTCGTCATGCGCAAGACGACGACATGAGCGGGGACAGGGCGGAGGCGGGGCTTTAGTCGCAATGGTGATGACGCCGCGCTTCGTCAAGGTCAATGGCCGCCGTCTTTTCTGCGCCCATTTTCATAATCCCCGCGTGCCACCGCGCTTCCGCGTATTGATCGCACCGCCATTTGCCGAAGAACTCAACAAGTGCCGGCGCATACTGACCCTGGTCTCGCAACGCCTGGCGGAGCAAGGGTGCGAGGTGTTGTTTCCCGACCTTTTCGGTACAGGCGACAGTGCGGGTGATTTTCGCGACGCGAGCT
Organism: Gammaproteobacteria bacterium; assembly: GCA_020849475.1. Lineage (GTDB taxonomy): Bacteria > Pseudomonadota > Gammaproteobacteria > JADJYF01. The sequence continues at coordinate 8,905 of JADLGE010000111.1, read as the reverse complement.
GGAAAGGCTGGGGCGAGGATTGGGCCGCGCTCGATGAATGGCTGATGCAGAATTCCGCCGCGCCGAGGCCTGCCTACCTGTGCGTGCGCAGTGGCGCGTTGCTGCTCTCGGTCGCGCGCGGCTTGCTCAACGATTTCGGGCGGGCGCGTATCGTGCTCTGGCAGCCCGTTCTTGAGTGCGAACGGTTCCTGCGCGCTTTTTTGCGCCTGCGCACCGTGTCTGACAGACTCGCCGGCCGCGCGGAGTCCATGAGCGAACTCGATGCCCGCTTGCGCTCTGGCCAATCGGTCGAGATTGCCGGCTATGAGTTGTCTGCCAGCATGGCCGCGGAGATGACCCCGCTGACCCTCGACGCCGCGCACCTGGCGGGCTGCGCCGAAGTGCGCATCATGGAGTTCCGTTCCAGCCCCAATCCGGTCATGACGCCCGCCACCAGTGAGTTCGTCGACAGCCTGCAGCGCGAGCACATCGAAGCTATCGGTGCGGCCATCGAGTGCGAGCAGTTCTGGGCCACGCGTGACGTGGTCGCGCCAGGCGCGGCGCTGTCTGCCACCATGCTGGCATTGGCCTGAGGGAGCGAACGTGGCGCAAGGCGAGGAACTGCCGGTGGTGTTTTCCGTGGGGAGCGACCAGTTGGTCGGCATCGTCCACACCACCAGCAGTACCGCCGATATCGGTGTCGTGGTGGTGGTGGGTGGCCCTCAGTACCGGGTCGGAAGCCATCGTCAGTTCGTGCTGCTGGCGCGCGCGCTGGCCCGCGTCGGTGTCCCGGTCATGCGTTTCGATCGCCGTGGCGCAGGCGACAGCGATGGTTCGCCACGGGACTTCGCGCGCATCGATCAGGACATCAAGGCCGCCATCGACGAGTTCGTGGTGAGCGGCGGGGTGTCGCGGGTGGTGCTGTGGGGGCTGTGCGATGCTGCGTCGGCAATTCTCATGTACGCCAGCACGGATTCGCGCGTCGCTGGTCTGGTGCTGCTCAATCCGTGGGTTCACTCCTCGGCCATCGAAGCGCGCGTGCGCTTCAAGACTTACTATGCCGGGCGGCTTCGCAGTGCCGAGTTCTGGGACAAGCTCAGAAATTTCGAAATCGATTTGCGCGACTCGATCAGCAGCCTGTGGCGCTATGCGCGTTGGGCGACGCGCTTTGGTCGCGAGCGGGAGCGACGTTCCTATCCGAACTTCATCGAACGCATGCGCGCCGGCTGGCTGGCCTACGACGGGCCAGTGTTGCTGGTCTTGAGCGGGGATGATCTGAGTGCGGCCGAGTTTCGCGAATTGGTCAACGACTCGCCGGAATGGAAGGCGATGATGCAGAGCAAGAATCCGCGCACGTTCGAAATCGCCGATGCGAACCACACGTTCTCGTCCGAGCAATGGCGTGTTGCCGTTGAGCGCGAGACCATTGCCTGGATAAAACAATTGCAGCGGGACAGCGCCCCGTAGCGGAGGTCTGCTCGCGCCACCTGCTCAGCGGCTGCCGCGCAGTCGCGCTTCAATCAGACCAATATCTCCGGCGGAGCAGGGTGACCAAGGAACAGCAGCGGGCTGGCCGAATAGCCATAGGCGCCGGACTGCAGAACCACGACCAGGTCACCCACGGCAAGTGACGGCACCGGCAGTTTGTCCGCCACGATATCGAGGGGCGTGCACAATGGACCAGCGATAGTCACGACCAGCGCAGGCTCGTCCGCGAGCTTGTTGCCGATGACAACCGGATAGTTCTTGCGCAGCACCTGGCCAAAATTTCCGGAGTTGGCGAGGTGATGATGCAAGCCGCCGTCCACCATCACGAACAGTTTGTCCTGCGACTTCTTGATATCGACCACGCGGGTCACGTAATACCCGGCCTCGCCGACCAGGTAACGACCCAGCTCGACGATGACCTGCAGGTCCTCAAGCGCGGCTGCATGGCGCTGGAACAGCTGCGCTAGTCCCGCGCCGACGGCCTCGAGATCCAGCGCCCGTTCACCGGCGAAGTAGGGAATTCCATAGCCGCCACCAATGTTGATGAATTCAAATCGAGTGGCACAGTCCTGGGCTATCTTCAGTGCAAACTCGAGGGACAGGCGATTCGCTTCGACTATCGCCGCGGCGTTCAGATTCTGGGAACCGCAATACAAGTGAAGTCCCGCGCAGCGCAGCCCGAGAGAGCTGAGTTGCGCCAGGGCGGCAGGCACGCGTTCGGCATCGATGCCAAACGGGCTGGCGCCGCCACCCATCTTCATGCCGGCGCCTTTGAGTTGAAATTCCGGGTTGACCCGCAGCGCGATACGCGGCGCTACACCCAACTCGGCGCCGTGACGGGCGATGCGCTCGATTTCAAGTTCCGACTCGACGTTCAGGCACACACCGGCGGCCACCGCCGCGCGCACTTCGGCATCGCGCTTGGCGGGCCCGGCAAAACTTATGGAAGCGGCAGACATGCCGGCGCTCAAGGCGACCAGCATTTCATGCTGGGACGCGACGTCGAAGCCGTCGACGAGCTGACCCAGGTGCGCCACCAGCGCCGGCATGGGGTTGGCCTTGATGGCGTAGTGCAATTTGACCTGCGCCGGCAGCGCTGCACGCAGGGCCGCGACCCGCTGGGTGATGGCGTCACGGTCATAGATATAGCAGGGCGTGCGACCGACCATCTCGACCAGACGCGGCAGCGGTGTGCTGGCGATGTGCAAGGTGCCGGCGTCGTGCGCGATGGTGTCCAGTCGCGCGTGCGTAGCAGGGTTGGTCATGGGGCATCGGGCTCGCTGACTGTGTTGCGCGCGATAAATTCCGTCTGCATCCGTTTACGGTCAACTTTGCCGTTGTCGTTGAGCGGCAGGTCGGCCCGGAATTCGATGTGTGAAGGTTGCATGTAGCGGGGCAAGGCCCGGCGGCATGCGGCGTGAATCCGTGCTTCGTCGATAATTGTGCCAGGGCGCAATTGAATCACCAGGGCAATGGTGTGCCCGAGGCTCGCATGCGGTACGCCAAAGGCGGCCGCGCTCAGCACATCGTCCAGGGCATAGACGACTTCCTCCACTTCCTCCGGACTGACTCGATAGCCGGAGGTTTTGATCATGCCGTCATCGCGGCCAAGGAAGTACAGAAAGCCGTCTTCGTCCCGGCGTACCGTGTCACCCGACCAGACAGCAATTTCCGGGAACGGCAAGGCGTGGTGAGTGGATGGCAGCGGTCGAAAGCGCAGGGCAGTGCGGGCTGGGTCGTTCCAGTAACCGAGCGCCACCAGGGCGCCGCGATGCACCAGTTCGCCTGGTTCATTGACCGCGGCAGGCGTGCCATCAGCGCGCAGCACTTCGATTTCGGCATTGGGAATGGCTTTGCCTATCGAGCCCTTGCGCGCGTCTATCAATTCCGGGGCGAGGTAGGTGGAGCGGAAAGCCTCCGTCAGGCCGTACATGAGAAATACGCGCGTCTTGGGCAAGGCGCGCCGCAGGCGTTCCAGCACTGAATCAGGCAGTGTGCCGCCAGAGTTGGTGATGTAGCGCAGTCGCTCGCGCACGCTGTCAGGCCAGGCGAGGGGCGCCAGCTGGGACCACAGCGCCGGCACCGCCCCCAGGCCCGTGATGTCGAAGCGGGCCATGGCGTGCATCGCATCCTGGGGCAGCACATAGTCGAGCAGTGCGCAGCAGGCGCCACGCAGCACGCTGGTGGTGAGTTGGTTGAGTCCGTAGTCGAAGCTGAAAGGCAGGAGTGCGAGCACGCGATCGTGGGCGGATATCGCCAGATATTCGGCAACGCTGCGTGCGCCTTCGGCGACATTGCGGTGTGAAAGCACCACACCCTTGGGCCGTCCGGTGCTGCCCGAGGTATACAGGATCGCCGCTACATCCGTATCGATGGCCGGCGGCTGCCTAAAACGCGCAGGTTCGACCTCGCCCATGGCAGACCAGACTTCGCAGGGCAGCGGGCAATCGAGCGGGCCAGGGGAAGGCGCCGACAGGACAAGCTGCTCCAGTGTCGGGCAGTCAGCCAGGATATCGGTCAGCGCGTGCAGACGTTCCGGGTTGGTCACCAGCAGCCGCACGCCGCAATCATTGAGGATGTGCGCCACCTGGGCACGCTTCAAAAGAGGATTGAGCGGCACGAATATCGCCCCGACCATCGCGGCCCCATACAGTGCGAAGGCTGCCAATGGCACTTTGGGCAGAAATACCGCGACGCGATCATGGCGTCCGATGCCAAGTCGGCGAAGTCGGGCGGCGAAATGGGCGGCCTCGCAAGCGAATTCAGCGGCGCTGACGGACGACGTCTTGTCATGCACCAGCAATTCGGCATCGGGCGACCTCGCGGCCGTTTCCAACAAGGTCTGGTGCAGCAGATACGCCATGGGCTCAGGGGGCCCGCAGCAGCCGCGACGCGCGGTCGATGGACATCCCTGTGAGGTGAGCGGTGCCCGGCTTCAACTGGCTTTCGCCATTTCGCTGAGCTTGTACTCCCAGGCCAGGGAGGTGGCGACGATCTTTTCCAGATTGTCGTAGCGTGGACGCCAGCCGAGTGTCTCGCGGATGCGCTCCGCCTTGGCAATCAGCAGCGGCGGGTCGCCCGCACGGCGTGGCGACTCGATAATCGGGAATGGCCCCGGACCCAGCCTGGTTACGGTATCCAGCACCTCGCGTACGCTGTAGCCGTGGCCGTAGCCGCAATTGAGCGTGACTGTTTCGCCGCCGTCAGCGAGATAGGCGAGCGCATCAATATGGGCGGCTGCGAGATCGGAGACATGAATGTAATCGCGCACGCCAGTGCCGTCGGGCGTCGGGTAGTCGGTGCCGTACACGTGAACCGCGGGGCGCTTGCCGAGTGCGGCCTCGACGGCAACTTTCGTCAACAGCGTCGAGCCTGGTGTCGATTGGCCAATTTCGCCGTCGGGATCGCTGCCCGCCACGTTAAAATATCGCAGGATCACGGCGCGCATGCCGTGCGCGGCGCAGACGTCACGCAACATGTATTCGCTCATCAGTTTCGACTGGCCGTAGGGATTGATGGGCGACGTTGCCGTATCTTCAGCACAGATACCTGCGGCGGGCATGCCGTAGACGGCGGCGGTCGACGAGAAGATGAAGTTCCTGACGCCGGCGGCCACACAGCATTCGAGCAGGTTGCGCGTCGAACAGGTGTTATTGGCGTAGTACTTGAGCGGATCGGAAACCGATTCGGGCACAATGGTGAACGCTGCAAAATGCATCACCGTGTCGATGCCGTGCTCGCGCAGGACGCGGGTGACGAGCTCGCGATCGCCTGTGTCACCCACCACCAGCTGCCCGTACAGAACTGCATCGGCGCGTCCTTTGCTCAGGTTGTCGAGCGTGACTGGCTGATGGCCAGCTTTGCCCAGCAACTTGACGACGTGACTGCCGATATAGCCGGCGCCACCGGTCACCAGAATCTTACTCATAAACATCGAACCTCAAACCCAGACCACAATACATGCCGCCAGCGCTGACGCATCGTTACGCGCGCCGACGGTACACTCCGAGCAGGCAGTTTTCCGGATATCGACTGCCCAAGCCGTGAAGTATTTTGCGTAATCCCAGTTCCATGATGTTGAGCAGCCGGAAGCGTTGCAGGCTGCGACAGTCATCCAGATGCCAGAAGCCGTCTTCATTGAAGCCCGCGGCCGCGCAAAGCTGCAGCAATTCATGTCGGGTGTTCATTTTGTAGCTGGTGGGGAAGGTGTCCTTTTCCTCGGTGCGCCACAGAACTCGCTTGATGGGTTGATGCCAGGAAAATGGCGTCAGGGCCGTCACCAGTGGCACCGGGCTCCAGCGATTGATGGTGTAAATGACGAGCAGACCGCCGGGCACCACCATGCGTGACAGCGTGGCCAGCAATGCGCCGGGATCGGTGACGTGCTCGGCCACCATGCGCAGGGTCACCAGGTCGAAGCGCGAGTCTTCCGGAAGATCCTGCACCATGCCGCGCACACGCTGGTGAACGAAAGGGTTCTCTTCGATAGTCACATCGGGATCAACGCCGACCAGCAGCGCGCAGCGCTGCGAGAGTTCCTTGGCGAGCGCTCGATTGCTTGGGAACAAATCGCGTCCGCAGCCGACGTCCAGCCAGCGTGAGTCGGAGGTGACGACCCGCCGCACCAGCGCTTCGTAATGGTCGTCGGGATTGAAATAATCGAAGCGCAGGCGGCGCGCCGGGTCGGAACCGAGCGTGCCGTCACCTCGGTATTTCAGGTCGAACAGAGCGACGAGTTCTTCGCGGGAAAAATCCTGCATCACGAAAGGCATCCGGTTGAGGTGTTCAAATGGGACAGGGTGGGCATCGGACTCTCGACCCGTGTCAGTTCAGGCGATGCAATGGCGACGGCTCCAGTTCCGCCGGTCGCTGCGACTCGAGGGCGGGGGCACGATCGGCGAGGCGCACCATCTCTGAACTCGCGACGAGCAGCGCGATCAGCCATAGCTGCACTTCAGCTTTCAAATAGTTGGTGAACAGGCCGGACACTGCGACGACGACGAGGGAGCCGCAAATGGCCGCATTCATCAGGGCGAGCGTGGCATTGGGACCGTTGGCGGGGAGGCGCTTGAGGCGCATCATGGTTCCGGCCACCGACACCAGCCCGATGAAGAGCAGCGTAATGCCCGGCACGCCCTGATCGACCAGCACCGTCAAGACAGTGTTATGCGAGCCACGTACACCGTGGGTCGCGACGTCCACGCCCGGCATTGCCGTCAGCCATTCGACGGCCAGGTAGTTGCGACTGAGGTAACTCGTAGTATCGAAGCCCAAGCCCATCGGATGCTCAAGGAACATCTGAAGCTGGGCCCGGGCCAACACCAGGCGCGACTCCGCGCTGTGGTCAATCTTGGTCTCGTCGTGGCTGGTCTTGATGGTGCCCATGCGCTCCCAGAACTCGGCCGGAGCACGCGCCGCGAGCACCATGACGCCGACCAGGCCTAGCATGACGAAATATTTCCTGTAGGCCTTGGGCGCCATGAAAAAATAGACCATGCCGCCGACAGCAGCGCCGAGAAAGGCGCCGCGGCTCTGCGCCTGGACCACGCAGTTCGCCATGAACGGGACAGCGGCCAGCACCGCCCAGCGTTTCCATCCCCGTTGGGAAATTATCAAGCTGGCCGCGAATATCAGCCCGGTGCTCATGTGCATGCCCAGCGTGTTCGAGTCGTTGGCGCCGGGGCCGCCGATGTACTCCAGGCGTCCTCCGCCACGCGCTTCCAGCGCCAGAATGCCGAAATAGAGACAGCCTGCAACGTGCGCCAGGGCAAAATCCACCAGTCCTTTCTGGTCGGTTATCAAGCGATAGATCACATAGAACATGACCACGTACTTGGTCAGGAGGATGACGCCTTCCAGATGGCGTGGATTGGCCCAGGCGGTCTGAATCCACATGTACAGGACGTACAGCATCACGATTTTGCTGAGGGTGTGGGACGACCAGGGCTTTACGTTCGGCGGAAGCTTGGCGCCCGACATCGAGAGCGCCGTCACCACGGCCGCGACCAGTGACCAGCGAAATTCGGGCAGCGCCGTTCCCCACCAGCGATAGGGCGGGTGCAGGTAAAAGGCACCGAGGTAGGTAAACAAGCCCCAGCGGGGATGGCTCACAAATGCCAGCAGCAAGCCGCCGAGATACGAGAGCGCGAAGGCAATGGCCGCTAACGGCATGGCAGAAATTCGCGATGTGCGTCGCGCACGGTTATCTCGGTATCATAGCGCGGTCGATTTGGAAGGTAATTTGCCAACATGCGCGCAATCGAGGTGCTGAAATGATCATTCGACTGTTCACGGTGCTGCTCATGGTGACTTCCGGCGCAGCGCGGGCCAACGATTACCCTACCTTGGAGCGTGTCGATCATGTGCTCACCTGCATGCGAGCCAACGGCGGCCAGACCGTTGACAATCTGTATGCGTGCTCGTGTGAGGTCGACATTATTGCACAAACCCTACCATTCGATGACTTTGCCGAGGCCCGTACTTTCGAGATCTACAAGCGCATGCCCGGCGAAAAAGGTGGCTTGTTTCGTGACAGCGATCGCGCCAAGAAAATCGTCGGGCAACTCGAGGCCGCTCGCGCCGAGGCCCGCAAACGATGCTTTATCGGCATGAAGGTCAAACATCCTGAGGGCGCCACTCCCAACGCTCCAGTCGATGGCGCAGGCGCATCCGCAAAGGCTGGAAGCGCGGCGCCTGCTGCCCGGTAACACGGGTGTCCGCACGCTGTTTGAGCCGCTTCCTGGACGCCGCCAAAGCGGTTGCCGCCTAGGAAAATATCCCTATAATTGGGCTCAACATGGGCCATAAACGCGTGGCGTTTGCGGCCCATGTTCAAGAATAAAGGGGCGTCTCGTGAGCTGGTTTACACACGAGCACGCCACCCGCGAATCACGCCGGGCAGCGTCCTTCGCGGAGCGACAAAGTATCGCGAATTGTTGCTCTTGAGATGCTCAGCGTCGGCACTCCGACCTGTGCAGGCAAGCGCGAGCAGAGGGGTGGATCACCATTGGGCGAAAACTCGTTTTCGTACATTTCTTCCGACTCGCTTCAGCGGGTCAATGCCCAACTCAGCCCCGTCTCCAGCCATTCGGCACCGTATTCTGAAACTCGCAATTCCGCTTTCCTATGCTCTGTACCGGCTTATCGATCTCGGGTCGGTCCGGAGCTAAAACTTTCAAGAGATCCATGAAGTGATAGTTAACAAGAAAGTGTGAAGGAGGAGGTCATGAGGAAAGCATCGTTCAAACGATGGCTCATTGCGGCAGCCTCTCTGGTAGCGTTTACCGGCACCGCCCAGGTGATGGCAAACGAAGGACTCGAGAAGCTGATGAAGGATCCGAACTACTGGGTCTATCCCGGTGGTAACTACTGGAACTGGCGCTATTCGGAGTTGAATCAAATCAACAACACGAATGCGCAGAAGCTCCAGGCTGCGTGG
>JADLGE010000110.1 GCA_020849475.1 Gammaproteobacteria bacterium | reverse complement strand
GCGCCCCGACATTGCCCAGGCCTTCGGCGCCAGACGCGCTCAATCTCAACCCCACAGGCACAAGCTTCGTCATGAAAATCGCCCGCTACGTCCATCAATCCTCGCGCATGCTCGGTCTCGTCGACGTGGTCGCCGGCACGCTCACGCCGGTAGCGGAGGCGGACGGCCCGGGCGATGCCATGCTGACATTGATGCACGCGGCGCTGGCCGGCCACGCACCCAAGACCGTGGGCGCCGCCTTGCCCCTGTCGGCAGTGCAGCTGTTGCCGCCGATAGCCCGCCCGAGCAAAAACATTCTGTGCATCGGCAAGAACTACGCGGCGCATGCCACCGAGTTCACGCGCAGCGGCTATGACTCGTCGGCCAAGAGTGCGCAGGATGCGATCCCCGATGCGCCTATAGTCTTCACCAAGGCGCCCTGTTCCATGACCGGCGCGCACGACGACATCATCGTGCCGTGGAACATCACCTCGCAGGTCGATTACGAAGCCGAGCTTGGCGTCGTGATAGGCAAAGCGGGCCGCGGCATTACGCGCGAGCGCGCCTATGATCACGTGTGGGCCTATTGCGTCATCAACGACGCCACGGCGCGCGACCTGCAGGCCAAGCACAAGCAATGGCTGCTGGGTAAATCCATCGACACCTTCTGCCCGATAGGCCCGTGGCTGACCAGCGCCGATGAGGTCGAGCCAAGCAATCTCGACGTGCAATGCTGGGTCAATGGTGAGCTGCGCCAGAACGCCAATACGCGCGATCTCATATTCGACATCCCGGCCATCATCGAGAGCATCTCGGCTTCGATGACGCTCGAGACCGGCGACATCATCGCCACGGGTACGCCGGCGGGCGTCGGCATCGGCTTCTCGCCACCCAGGTTTCTGCGCAGCGGCGACGTGGTGAAGGTCGCCATCAGCGGCCTCGGTGAGATCGCGAATCGCGTGGTCTGAGCCGCCGCCGCCGTGGCCGCCCCGCTGTTCGTGTGCGTGCGCTGTCATCGCCATGCCCCTTCGCGCAGCGCGGCGGCGGGCGCGGGTCTCGCACTGGCGGAAAATCTCGCGGCCCTGTGCGGTGACGGACTCGAAGTGCGACAGGTCGCCTGCCTCAACGGGTGTCCGCAACCGTGCAACGTCGCGCTGCGCGGCAGCGGCCGTCAGAGTCTGCGCTTCAGCGCCGTGAACCTTGCCGATGGCGCGGCGTTGGTCGCATTCGCTGAACACTACTGGTCGCTCGCGCCGGGCGCTGACGCAGTGTCCGCGCTGCCGGCGACACTGCGGGCTAAACTCACACAAACCACGCCGCCGCGCATCGGCAGCCGCCTTTCATGAGCAGCCGCGGATGCGCGGCGGGGAGAGCACCATGAGTCGTCTACTGTTCACCAATGTGCAGATTTTCGAAGGCACTGAAAGCCAGTGTCGGCCGGGCGAAGTGCTGTTGAACGGCAATCGCATCAGCGCAGTGGCGGCGCCGGGCGAAAGTCTGCCGCGCGAGGGCGTGGAAGAGATCATCGATGGCCAGGGTGCGACCTTGATGCCGGGGCTGGTCAATCCCCATTGCCATTTCACCTACAGCAATGCCGTCAGCCTCGCCGACATCAACGCCCTGCCGGTCGAAGAAAATCTGCTCATCACCTTGCGCAATGCACGCACCTATCTCGACTACGGATTCACCGCGGTGATAGGCGTGGCGTCGGCCAAGCCGCGCCTCGAAGTGGTGGTGCGCAACGCCGTCAACAAGGGCGAATTTCCCGGCCCGCGCATTCTCGCTTCGACGCCCGAATACACTGTCAGCGGCGGCGTCGGCGATGATTCGCGCCTCGATTTATTCGTGCCGTCCATCGGCATCGTGTGCGACGGCGTCGAAGAATTCCGCAAGTCCGTACGCCAGCTGATTCGCGAAGGCGTGGACATCGTCAAGTTCAACAACTCGGGTGACAGCTTCACTTTCGGCCGCATGCCGGGCGACATCAATCCGATGACCGAAGACGAAGTGCGCACCATTTGCGAAACGACCTTGAACGTCGGCAAGCGCCTCGCCGCCCATGCCCATACCGACAGCGGCGTGCGCCAGTGCGTCCAGTACGGCGTGGAGTTGATCAACCACGCCACGTTCGCCAGTGACGCCACCATCGAGGCCCTCGCCAAGGTCGCCGACAGGCATTGGGTGACGCCCGCCATCGCGGCGCGTTACAACACCACGTACGAGGCGCAGGCGTGGGGCATCACCACCGAAATCGCCGAGAGCATAGGCAACAAGCGTGAACTCGAAGCGGGCTGTGTGACCATGCAGAAAATGCATCGCGCCGGCATACGCGTGCTGCCGTTTGGCGATTACGGCTTTGCCTGGATCCCGATAGGCACCGACTGCCGCGACCTCGAGCACATGGTCAACCTGTTCGACATGAAGCCCTGGGAAGCCCTGCGCGCGGCGACTGCTTACGGTGGCGAAGCGTGGGTGGGCAACAGCGGTGAAAAGCTCGGCCGCATCGCGCCGGGTTACCTTGCCGACATACTTCTGATCGATGGCGACCCGCTGGCGGACTTGAGCCTCCTGCAGGATCAGCGTCGCATCGTGGCGGTGATGAAAGACGGGCAGTTCCATCGCCGTTTCAGCGGCCGTGCCGAACGCGCGACGGGCAAGGTGGCGGCCTGAATCAAGCGGTGCGCACCAGCACTGGAGTGATTCGCTTGGGGCCTGCCTGCCAATGTCAGGTTAAAACCGGACCCACCAAGACTGCGATTGAAGACCGTGGGTCAGACTTGAGTCTGACATTCATCGCTACGAGCCCTGTTGATTCGCATCCAGGGGCTCGGGCGCCGGCGTTGGTTGACTGTCTTCATCGCTCGCTCCTGCCGCCTTCGTCACCGCCGGAAACAGCAGCGGCAGCACTTCGTCGGCAGTGAAGATGCAGCGTGCGTTGTGGCCGCAGTCAGGCACGATGCGCACGCGATGGTGCGCGCGCCAGCGCTGCTGCATGTAGGCGACGAAGGCTTCGCCGCGGGCGCGGCGGGTGGGGCCTTGCATCATTGCCGCGCAGGACGAATCGAAACCCGCCACCGGCAGCACGTCAATCTGCCCCAGCACGTAGGTCGTCGGTCGGCTCGCGAGCTGTCGCACCAGGCGCTCGCTTTCCATGTTGCGCGTGTAGCCGGTGGTGCGTGCGTCGAGACCGAAAGGCCAGCGATTGAATTCCGGGCACTGCGTGGCGTCGATGGCGCCGAATTCGAAACGCGCATGGGGGTGTTCATCTTCCCAGGCGCTTTGCGCGGCAGTGGGATGGGCGTCGCCTTTCGGCAAGGGGCGGGCGCTGTCGGGCCACGGGTAGCTGGAGGGATTGGCCACCACGTAACTCAGCTCGACCTTGAGGTCATCGTGCAGCTTGTTGCTCATGGCGTAGCGCATGGTGAACTGGCCGCCGGCCGAATGACCGGCCACCACGATGCGACGCAGATTGGGAAACACGCCGCTGGTGGCCTTGCGCAGGATCTCGTCGACGAAATCGAAGGACGTCAATTGCGGATGGCTCAAGGCACTGGCGCCGGCGCGCCAGCTGTCGCCGGTGCAGCTGAAGTCGATCTGCGGCGGCGTGATCGGGTCTTCGCAATCGCGCGCCGACGACGCCATATAGGGCGCGACGATGGCGGTGTCGTCCATGGCGTGGGCGAGAAAGGCGGCGGCCATGGCGGTGCTGTAATAATTGTCGGCATCGCGGTTCTTGCCGTGCACCACCACCAACAAACGCGTGATGCGCTCGTTGCGCACGTCCAGCGAGTAGGAGCGATAGATGAGGGCCCGCGCCGGCCCCCCGCCGACCGTGACCCACTCGGTACACGCGCCGGGCGCGGCGGTGCAGGGCGCGGCCGGCGCGGCCCATGCACAGGTGGCAGACGACATCCACGCCAAGACCCAAATCCGCAGCAGCAGCAACAACCCTCGCATGGTGGCAAGCTTATCAGGCTCGCGTGCATCCGATGATCATCCTTCGTGCGCAATCATCCGATGCCGCAGCACGGAACCTTTGCTTGTGCTCGTGGCCAGAACTGCCATATTAGAAGCAGTCTCAAAATTGCTGCGCTTGCCATTTCGGGCGTCGGCGGTGCTCGAAATCCTCACGTATTTCTGTATACGCTGCGGTTTCTCCGCTCCGGCGACGCCCGAACTGACTACGCTCGCTTAATTTTGAGAGCGCTTCTAGTCACCCCGATCATTCAACCGCCCATTGCGAGTAGTCATGATGTTCAAGCAAATCGGTTTCGTGTCTTCCGTGCTTTTCGGCATGCTTCTATGTATCGCGCCCTTTGAAGACGCCGAGGCCAAACGTCTCGGTGGCGGCGCGTCTTTCGGCAGCCGCGCTTCCCATAGCACCGCCTACAAGCGCCAACCCAGCGCCGCACCGGCGCCGTCAGCCAGCCAGGCCCAGGCCATGGCCCGCAACCAGTCGGTGCGCGAAGGCTTGTCGCGCCGCGGTGGCTTGATGGGCATGTTGGGCGGTCTCGCCATCGGTGGCCTGCTGGGCTCGCTGCTGTTCGGCGGTGCGTTTGAAAACATCAATTTTCTCGACATCCTGATGTTCGCCGGCGTGGCCTACATGCTGTTCCGGCTGCTGGCGGCGCGCAAAGCCGCGACCACGCCGCAGCCGGCCTATCAGCGCCAGGCGGAACCGGCGCCCTTGCGTGGCAACCAGGACTACACGCCGCCGCCCGCCGCCGCGCCCGCGCCGGCACTCGATGGCGGCGACTGGTTTCGCGGCGGTTTGAAGAACGACGATGGCGCGGCGCTGCCGGATTTCAACCAGGCCAGCATGCCCGCCGACTTCGACCAGGCGGCCTTTCTGGCCGGCGCGAAGAACGCCTATCACGATCTGCAGAAGGCCTGGGACGCGCGCGACCTGGCCGCCGTGCGGCGACTCACCACCGATGCCATGTACGTCGAAATCGAAACACGCATCAAGGAAATCGACGCCGACAACCGCACCGTGGTGCTGAAGCTCGAAGCGGAATTGCTCGATGCGCGGGAAGCGGGCGATCAATTGGAGGCGGTGGTGCTGTTCGACGGCATCGTGCGCGAGGCCGACGACGAGCAGGCGCGCCAGGTGCGCGAGGTCTGGCACTTCACCAAACCGCGTGACGCCAAGCAGCCGACCTGGTTTCTGGACGGGCTGCAGCAGCTGGAGGACTGATCCCTTGTAGGTGCGGATTCATTCGCACATTCATCGGTGCTGCGAGGCGCCCGGCCTGTCCCTCTAATGTGCGAATGAATTCGCACCTGCGGGCGGGGCGCCATTCACCATCCACATCCCCCACGGTTCTTGCCATAATTGCCGGCGACCTTCGTAACAGGGCCCCGGCATGATCGATAAGCGCGTCAGCACTCTCGCCGACATGGTGGCCGATTGCCCCGATCTGCGGGACGGCGCCATCGTGCTGATTGGCGGCTTCGGCGACGCCGGGGTGCCCGAGAAGCTTATCGAGACCATCTGCGAGCTCGGCTTGAGAAATCTCACCGTGGTCAGCAACAACGCCGGCTCCGGCGACTATGGTCTGGCCTCACTGCTGAAGGCCGGCTGTGTCGGCAAGATGGTGTGTTCCTTTCCGCGCTCGGCCGGCTCGATCATCTTTGAAGAACTGTACGCGGCCGGCAAAATCGAGCTTGAAATCGTGCCGCAGGGCACGCTCGCTGAACGCATCCGCGCTGGCGGCGCCGGTATTCCGGCCTTCTATACCGCCACCGGCTTCGGCACGCCGCTCGCGCAGGGCAAGGAAACCCGCGAATTCGACGGCCGTCATTACGTCATGGAGCGCGCCATCCGCGCCGATGTGGCGCTGATACACGCGCGCACCGCCGATCGCTGGGGCAATCTCACCTACCCCAAGACCGCGCGCAACTTCAACCCGATCATGGCCATGGCCGCCGCGACCACGCTGGCCGAAGTGCGCCGTTTTGTCGACAACGTGGCGCCGGAGGAAGTCGTCACCCCCGGCATCTTCGTCACACGCATGGTGGAAATAGGAGAACGATGATGGTCAAGGCACTTTCGTCGGAAGACATCGCCCGGCGTGTCGCGCGCGACATCCCCAACGGCGCCTATGTGAACCTCGGCGCCTATGTGAACCTCGGTATCGGCATGCCGATGCTGGTGGCGGATTACCCGGTGCCCGGCCGCGAGTTCGTGCTGCATTCCGAGAACGGTCTGCTGGGCATGGGCCCGGCGCCCGCCGCTGGCGAAGAGGACATGGATTTGATCAATGCCGGCAAGCAGGCCGTCACCATCCTGCCCGGCGGTTCGTATTTTCATCATGCCGACTCCTTCGCCATGATTCGTGGCGGCCATATCGACATTTCCATTCTTGGCGCCTACCAGGTGGCGGCCAATGGCGATCTCGCCAATTGGGCCTTGCCGGGGCCGAAGCCGCCGGCCGTCGGCGGTGCGATGGACCTGGTGGCCGGCGCGCGCCAGGTGTGGGTGATGCTGGCGACCCATGTCGCCAAGGACGGCGCGCACAAAATCGTCGAGCGTTGCGACCTGCCCTTGACCGGTCTGAACTGCGTGCATCGGGTGTATTCGGATCTGGCGGTGATCGACATCACGCCCAAGGGGCTGGTCGTCACCGACATGGTGGCCGGACTCAGCGCCGAGGAACTTGAGGCCAAGACCGGCGCACCGCTGGCGTTTGCCGAGAGCTGTCGCGCCCTGCTCAGCGGACGGGCTGCCTGAGGGTGGCTGCATCGCGTCTCTATGCGCCGGTCGCACCCGGCATTTACCCGGCCAATGCCACCGCCGCCTATCGTTCCAGCGACAAGCGCGCGCCGCGCGAAGCCTTGATAGTCATTCCTGAAACCGTGTCGGAAGTGAGCGGCCCGCGCTGTGGGCGCGAGAGCCTGGGCGGCGCCAGCCAGGATCTGACCCGGCCAAGCGGCCGCGGCGCCGAAGCCTTGGGACAGCGCATCATCGTGCATGGCCGCGTGCTCGATGAGCGCGGCCGCCCGGAACGCGGCGCGCTGGTCGAAATTTGGCAGGCCAATGCCGCCGGTCGCTATTTGCATGACGGTGACCGCCACGACGCGCCACTCGACGCGAATTTCACCGGGCGCGGCGCGGTGGTGACCGACGATGACGGCCGTTACCGGTTTCTGACCATCGAGCCTGGCATCTACCCGTGGGGCAATCACTACAACGCGTGGCGGCCCAGGCACATTCATTTCTCGCTGTTCGGCCAGGCCTGGGCGACGCGTCTCGTTACACAGATGTATTTCCCCGGCGACCCGACCCTGCCACTCGATCCGATCTTCATGGGCGTGCCTGACGAGGCGGCGCGTGCGCGTCTGGTGTCGCGCTTCGATATCGAACGCAGCGAGCCCGATTACGCCCTGGCCTTCGAGTTCGACATCGTGCTGCGTGGTGCGGCGGGCACGCCCTGGGAAGGACAGTCATGAGCGCACTGACACCCTCGCAGACCGTCGGTCCGTATTTTCGTATCGGGCTTGAGTGGCCCGCTGCCTGGCGCCTCGGCGAGGCGTGCGACCTCACGTTGCGTGGCCGCGTGCTCGACGGCGACGGTGTGCCGGTGACGGACGCCTTGCTTGAGATCTGGCAGGCCGATGCGGACGGCAACTATTTCACCAATGGCGCGCACGGTGCCCACGGCTTTCGAGGTTTTGGCCGCTGCGCTGTCGACGCCGCCGGCGCGTATCGTTTTCAAACCATCAAGCCCGGCGCCGTGGCCGCGCCAGACGGCGGCCGGCAGGCGCCGCATATCAATCTGCTGGTGATGGCCCGCGGTCTTTTGCAGCATCTCTATACACGCGTGTATTTCCCCGACGATGCGGCCTTGCACGAAGCTGACAGCGTGCTTGGCTGTGTGCCCGCCGCGCGCCGCCATACGCTCATCGCGCGCCCCGCCGCCCAGGAATTCACTTTCGACATCCATCTGCAAGGCGAACACGAAACAGTGTTCTTCGCGCTCTGAGCATGGCCGCCAGCATTCACGTCGAGGTCGGCATTGTCGGCGCCGGCCCGGCCGGCCTCATGCTGGGCTGGATGCTGGCGCGTGCCGGCGTAAGTTTCGTGATTGTCGAGCGTCAGTCGCGCGAATACGTCGAGGGCCGCATCCGCGCGGGTGTGCTCGAGCAGGGCGCGGTCGATCTTCTGAACGCCTGCGAAGTCGGTGCGCGCATGCAGCGCGAGGGTCTCGTTCACGACGGCATCGAACTCGCCTGCGATGGTGAGAGCCTGCGCATCGACTTTCGCGCCCTGACCGGCAAATCGGTGATGGTCTATGGTCAGACCGAGATCACGCGCGATCTGAATCTTGCCCACGACAGTATCGGCAGCCGCATTCATTACGAAGCCGCGCAGGTGACGCTGACCGAGCTCACGGGCACGCGCGCGGCGCTGGCCTGCACGGTGGCCGGCGAAGCCTTGCATTACAGCTGCGACTTCATCGCCGGCTGCGATGGCTTTCATGGCGTGTCGCGGCCGGCCATCGTCGGTGTGCAGGAATACGAGCGCATCTATCCCAGCGGCTGGCTGGGCGTGCTGTGTGATACGCCGCCGGTGTCACCAGAATTGATCTACGCGAGTCACGCGCGCGGTTTTGCCTTGTGCAGCATGCGTTCGCCGACCCGCAGTCGTTACTACGTGCAGGTCAGCGCCGATGAGCAGGTCGATGACTGGTCGGACGCGCGTTTCTGGGATGAACTGCGCGCGCGCCTGCCGCGCGAAGTGGCGGCACGCCTGGTGACGGGGCCATCGATAGAGAAAAGCATCGCGCCCTTGCGCAGCTTCGTTGCCGCGCCCATGCAGCATGGGCGCCTGCTGCTGGCGGGTGACGCCGCGCACATCGTGCCGCCTACCGGCGCCAAGGGCCTCAACCTTGCGTTTGCCGACGTCGAAGTGCTGGCCGCTGCGCTGCGCGCCGCGCTGCGCGATGGCGATGACCGCGCGCTGGCGCGCTATTCCGAGACTTGTCTGAAACGCATCTGGAAGGCCGAGCGCTTTTCGTGGTGGTTCACGTCCGTCACCCATCGTCTGCAGGACGACAGCTTCGCGCGTCAGCTGCAGCGCGCCGAGTTCGATTATCTGGCCGGCTCACGCGCCGCGCAGACGGTGCTGGCTGAGAATTACGTAGGCCTGCCCAGCCATGTTTGATTCGCTGGCCGATGCCTACCTGGCGTCGCCACGCATCGCCGCGCTGTTCGATGCTCGCGCCACGCTCGCACGCATGCTGGCATTCGAAGCGGCGCTGGCGCGCGCGCAGGCCGCGCTCGGCATGATCCCGATATCCGCCGCCGACAAGATTGCGCGCGCCTGCGAAGTGTCGAACTTCGACATCGAGGCCATCAAGCACGATACGGCTGCCAGCAGCAGTCCGGCCATTCCGCTCGTCAGTGCCTTGACCGCCAAGGTCGCTGCCAATGATGCCGACGCCGCGCTCTATGTGCATTGGGGATCAAGCACGCAGGACGTGATGGACAGCGCCATGATGCTGCAAGCGCGTGCCGCGCTCGACGAACTGCTGAGTTCGGTCTCGACCATCGCAGAGCAATTGGCCACGCTGTGCAGTGCGCACCGCGACACCTTGATGGTGGCGCGCACCTTGTCGCAACACGCGCTGCCGACGGTGTTCGGCTACAAGTGCGCGCTGTGGCTGCAGGCGTTATTGAACGGCGCCGACGACCTCACACAGCAGCGCGAGGATGTGCCACTGCAGTTCGGCGGCGCCGCCGGCACGCTCGCCGCTTATGGCGCGCGCGGCGTCGAACTGCGCGATGCGGTCGCGCGTGAACTCGATTTGCGCGCCGTCGTGCCCTGGCACACCGACCGCCACGTGCCGCGCGCGTTGGCGGCCAGCCTCGCCATACTCGCCGCCGGCGTCGGCAAGATCGGCAACGATTTCCTGCTCATGATGCAGAGCGAGGTGGCGGAGCTCAGCGAAGGTGGCGGCAGCGGACGCGGTGGTTCCAGCGCCATGCCCCACAAGCGCAACCCGGTCGCGGCCATGGCGGTGGTGGCCGGCGCGCATCGCGTGCCCGGGCAGTTGGCCGCGCTGTTCTCCTGCTTCACCCACGGCCATGAACGGGCCAGTGGCGCCTGGCATGGCGAATGGCAAGCGCTGCGTGAAATGTTCGTGACGGTCGGCGGCATGCTCGAACAATTGGCCGTGGCACTCGATGGCATGGGCGTGCACACCGAAGCAATGCGCGCCAATCTCGAGCGTGGCCAGGGCCTGGTGATGGCGGAAGCGGTGGCAATGGCGCTGGCACCGGCCGTGGGCCGCAGCGCGGCGCAGGCACTGCTGAAGGACGCGGTGCGCGCGGCGCTGGAACGGCGTGCGCCTCTGCACCAAGTGCTGGGCGAAAACGCGACGGTGCTGCGTGAACTCGGGGTCGAAGGTCTCGCCGCGGTGATGGCGCCGCAGAATTATCTCGGCGTCAGCGCGTCTTTCATCGATGACGTGCTGGCGCGCTACCGGGCGCATGGCCATGGATAAAGTCGACGGTCTGCCGGTCTTCGATGTCGACCCTTACGCCGAAGCGCTGCTGCGTGAACCGGCTGCCTACTATCAGGCGCTGCGCGCGTGTGGCCCGCTGGTGTGGATTCCGCGCTACGGGGTGTGCGCGAGTGGGCATATAAGCGTCGTCGAAGCGGCGTTTCGTGACTGGCGTCGATTCAGTTCGGCGCGCGGCGTCGGACTCGCCGATTTTTCCCGCGAACCGCCGTGGCGCCCGCCCAGCATCATTCTCGAAGTCGACCCACCAGCCCATGAACGCACGCGACGCGTGATGGCGCGCGCGCTGTCACCGCAGGCGGTGCGTGCGCTGCAACCGCGCTTCGAGCAGGTTGCCGCGCGGCTGGTGGAGGAAGCCCTGGCGCAGCGCGAGCTCGACGGTGTGAGCGCGCTCGCCGCGGCGTTTCCCCTGGAAGTGTTCGGCGATGCGGTGGGCGTGGCGCGTGAAGAGCGCCACAAGCTGCTGGCCTACGGCCACATGGTGTTCGATGCGCTCGGGCCGGACAACGCCGTGCGCCGCGCCGCGCTCGCCGAGGCCGGTGAAATCGTGCCGTGGATAGCCGCGCGTTGCGCGCGCGAGGCCTTGAGTGACGATGGCTTCGGCGCGGCCATCCATGCTGCCGCCGAACGCGGTGAAGTAACACCGCACGAGGCCTCGCTGCTGGTGCGCTCGCTGCTATCGGCCGGCGTCGACACCACGGTCGCGACGCTCGCCAATCTGCTCCATTGTTTCGCCACCCATCCCGCGCAGTGGCAGATCCTGCGCGGCGCGCCCGAGCTTGTCATGGCCGCCATCGATGAAGTGCTGCGCTATGCGTCGCCGGTGCACACGTTTTGCCGCACCAGCACCGAAGCGGTCGACTTCGTCGGCTTCACCATGCCGGCCGACACCAAACTCCTGTGCGTGATGGGCGCCGCCAATCGCGACGCGGCCCGCTGGCAGGACGCCGAGCGCTTCGATATCCGGCGCCCGTCGCTGCCCCATGTGGCTTTTGGCAGCGGCATCCATGTGTGTGTCGGCCAGCATGTCGCGCGTCAGGAAGTCGCGGCCTTGCTGGCGGCACTGGTGGCGCGCGTGGCCCGCATCGAATTGGCGGGCGAAGCCGAATGGCGTTTGGGCAACGCCGTTCACACCCTCGCACGCCTGCCGCTCAAGTTGCACGCCACCGAGGCCGCAAGCCTGCGCTGAGCGTGCAGCAAGCCCCGAATGGGGGGCTCGCCGAGGGTCATTCGCGATACCTCAAGTTTGTCACACTTCGGCCGCTGACAGCGGACAGCCCGGCACCTCGTGCCTATACTCGCCATCAAACGTACCGTGCTTTATGACGGACCAGAAGGCCCAAGTACAACAGAGAAAGTGACGCGCCCGATATGTTGAACGTCACCAGTGTGCTGACCGCGATAGTCAGCGAGCGTGCGACGGAACATTTCCGTACGCTGTACCCGCGTGCTTCCGGCGCGCGGCTCGACCTCGCCGTCACTGTCGCCCATACCGCGCTGGCCGCCATCGCGCGCAGCGATGCGCTGTACCACAACGTCGAACATACCACCCATGTCACCATGGTCGGCCTGCAGATCCTGAAGGCCAAGCAGGAACGCGAGCGCAGCGTGTCGCCCGAGACTTGGTGCAACACCGTCATCGCCCTCTTGTGTCACGACATCGGCTACGTGCGCGGCCTGTGCCGCACCGATACCTCGAGCGCGTTGGCCACCGGCATCGATGGCCAGACCTTTCGTGCGGTGGCCGGCACCAGCGATGCGGTGCTGATGCCGGTGCATGTCAATCGCGGCAAGCGCTTCATCGAAGAGCATTTCTTCGACAGCGACATGGTCGATACGAATTTCGTCAACGCGTGCATAGAACGCACGCGCTTCCCGGTGCCGGACGACCCCTGGTATGCACAGACTGACGACTTCCCGGGCCTGGTGCGCGCCGCCGATCTGATCGGCCAATTGAGCGACCCGCGTTACCTATCCAAGCTCTCCGCCATCTTCTACGAATTCGAGGAAATCGGATTCAACAATGCCATGGGCTATGCACGGCCCGGCGACCTATTGGCCGCCTATCCCAATTTCTTCGATAAAAGCGTCGCGCCCTACATCGGCGTTGGCGCGAGCTACCTCGAACAGACCGACGAAGGACGTGATGTCCTCGGTCATCTCTACGGCAATCTCGCCACGGCCCGTAGCGGCCAGCAGGCGGATCTGCGCGCCGTCGCCAATAGCTGAGCCGCCATCCCCGCGCGGCCTGTGCTGCGCTTATGATGAAGGTCGACCCCGCGAGGACTCGACCTCATGCCAAAACTGCTTCTGCGTATCCTGCTGTCGCTGAGCGTAGCCGTCTCTCATCGCACCCTGGCCGATGATGCATTTCTCGAAAATGTCGCGCCCGGTGTCTATATGCATCGTGGCCACACGGCCGACATCGACGACGCGGCGCGTGGCGACAGCGCCAATCTCGGCGTGGTCATCGGCGCACGCTGTGTGGCGGTGATAGACACCGGCGGTTCGCTCGCCACCGGCCGCGCGCTGCGCGCTGCGATAGGCAAGCTCACGGACAAGCCGGTGTGCTATGTCATCAATACCCACGTGCACTTCGACCACGTGCTTGGCAATGGCGCATTCGTCGCAGCCAAGGCTGAGTTCGTCGGCCAGCAACACCTCGCGGACAACCTCGAAGCGAGCAGTGAATTCTTCGCCGAAAATTTTTCCGCCGAACTGGAGGGGCAGCACGGCGCCGCCGTGGTGGTGCTGCCGATGCGTCGCGTCGAGCGCGAAGCGCGGCTCGATCTTGGCCAGCGCACGCTGCTGCTGGAAGCCGTGGCGCGTGCCCATACCGAGACCGATATGACGGTGCTGGACGAAAAGACCCGCACGCTGTTCAGCGGCGACCTCGTGTTTCGCGAACGACTGCCGGTGCTCGATGGCAGCCTGAAAGGCTGGCTCGCGTGGTTGCAGGCCGCCAGCGGCAGATCCTATGACCGGGTCGTGCCGGGACATGGTCCACTGGATGAACATTGGCCGGCGAGCGCGCGCACCGAGCAGGGCTATCTCGAGGCGCTGCTGAAGGGCACCCGTGACGCCATCGCCAAGGGCATCTTCATCGAAGACGCCAAGCACAGCGTCGCGACCGAGGCGCTCAAGGGCTGGCAACTCACCGAGCGGGTCCACCCGCTGAATGTCAGCCGCGCGTTTCGCGAACTGGAGTGGGAGTGAGAATGAAAGGCGCGGCGATGCTGCGCAGTGCTGCCAGTTCGCTGGCCACCCAGTTCGTATCGCGCTGAAGTTCATTGGCCATGATGGTGGCCACGCGCGGCGCGATGTCCAGCGCGGCACGCGCATCGATGAACAGCGCACGTGTGTGGTAGGCCAGCGCATCGGCGACGGTCATGGCCATTTCGTAGCGTGCCGCATAGGCGAAATGCGCGCCGCTATAGGGCAGGGCATCACTCAAGGGCGCGGCCAGCGCCGCTTGCTCCGCGCCGATGTGCGCCACGCCGCGCGCCGGAAATCCCAGTGCATCGACACCGCCGCGCGCGCTGTCCGGTGTCACCAGTTCAAGTTCACGGGTGCTGACATCGCGCGCGCGCAACCCGGCGAGTTTCACCGCGACGTCCACACACTGCTCGGCGACGCGACGATAGGTGGTCCACTTGCCGCCGCTGACGGTGACGAGGCCCGCGCTGTCGACACTGATGGCATGTTCACGCGATATCTTTGACGAGCGTGCGCTGCCCGGCGCGGCCGCCAGCGGCCGCACGCCGGCGAAGGCGCTCAGCACATCACTGCGGCTGGGCGCACGATGCAAATGGCGCGCGGTGACGGTCAGGATCATGTCGATTTCCTCGCGCTGCGGCACGGGGGGGTCGACCAGCTTGTCCAGCGCCGTGTCGGTGGTGCCAATCAATGCCTGCCCATGCCAGGGCATGACGAACATCACCCGCCCATCGGGCGTGCGCGGCATGACCAGCGCGTGGCCGGAGCTGTAGAAACGGTTCGGCACCACCAGGTGCGTGCCCTGGCTGGGCAGGATCTCGGCTTCGAGTGTGGCGTCTGCCAGGCGCCGCACCGCGTCGCCGTGGACACCGCTGGCGTTGATGATGACGCGCGCTTCGAAGTCATGGGTAGCGCCGCCGAGGGCATCTCGCACACCCACCGCGCGCAGCTGGCCACGCGCGTTCTTGTGCAAGGCCACCACCGGCATGTGATTCAAGAGCGTTGCGCCGCGCGCGGCGGCGCTGTGCGCCAGTGCCTGCAGGAGGCGCGTGTCGTCGAAATGCGCATCGGTGTAGCTGACGCTGCCGACCAGCGGCGCGCGACCGAGCTGCGGCGCCAGGCGGCGGGTCTCGGTACTGTCCAGAATACGGCTGGTGGACAGCTTGTGCTCGCCCGCCAGCGCGTCGTAAAGCTTCAGTCCCGCCGCGTACTTGTAGAGTTCAAGGCGCTTGCCGGCCGGCAGAATGAAGGGCAGCGGCGTGACCAGGCCGGCAGCGTTGCGCAGCAGCAGCGCGCGCTCGTGCAAGGCCTCGCGCACCAGGCCGAACTGCGCCTGGGCGAGATAGCGAATGCCACCGTGTATCAGCTTGCTGCTGCGCGAAGATGTGCCGGCGCCAAACGCGGCGCGTTCCAACAACAGGACTTCGAGACCGCGATGGGCACAGTCGAGTGCGATGCCGAGGCCATTGGCGCCGCCGCCGATGACTATCACATCGTAGGGTGAGCGACGGCTGGTGGCCGCGCGCAGGAAGGCCTCACGCTGCATGCTTCAATCAGCCCAGGCCAAGGCACGTTCGATGGCGCGATGCCAGCGCTGGCGTTGCGTCGCGCGGTGCGCATCGTCGATGTGCGGCGTGAAGTGGGCGGCGGGCTGCCAGGCGCTTTGCAGCGCCGCGCGATCGGCGAACAGACCGACGCCGAGCGCCGCCAGCTGCGCGGCGCCATAGGCCGTGCTCTCGGTGAGCCGCGGCCGCACTATCGGCACGTTCAACACATCGGCCTGGGTCTGCATCAGCAGATCGTTGGCGCTCGCGCCGCCATCGACACGCAATTGCGCGAGGGCCAGCCCCGCATCCTCGGCCATGGCATTGCCGACGTCCGCCACTTGCCAGGCGATGGCATCGAGCGCCGCGCGCGCGATATGCGCGCGGGTGGTGCCGCGCGTCATGCCTATCAATAAAGCACGCGCATGGGCATCCCAATGGGGGGCGCCGAGGCCGGTGAAAGCCGGAACCAGCACCACGCCATCACTGTCGCTGACGGTTGCCGCGAGCGCTTCGATGTCGGCGCTGCGCGCAATCAGACCGAGGCCGTCGCGCAGCCATTGCACCACGGCGCCGCCCATGAACACGCTGCCTTCGAGCGCATATTCGCTGACGCCGTTGATGCGCGAGGCGACGGTGGTGAGCAAGCCTTGCTGCGAGCGCGCGATGCGCGTGCCGGTATGCATGAGAATGAAGCAGCCGGTGCCGTAAGTGCATTTCGCCATGCCCGGTGAAAAACACGCCTGGCCAAACAGCGCTGCCTGTTGATCGCCCGCCACGCCGGCTATCGGAATCTCATGGCCCAGCAAACGGGTGCTGGCGCACACACCGCTGCTGTCGACCACGCGCGGCAGCAGCGCGCGCGGGATCTGCCACAGCGTCAGCAGCTCATCACTCCAGTCGCCGCTGACGATGTCGTAAAGCTGAGTGCGCGAAGCATTGGTGGCGTCGGTCACATGGCTGCGGCCTTCGCTGAGATGCCAGATGAGCCAGCTGTCGACCGTGCCAAAGGCGAGTTCACCGCGTTCGGCGCGCAGGCGCAGCTGCGGATCGTGGTCGAGCAGCCAGCGGATTTTCGAAGCCGAGAAATAAGCGTCGAGCACGAGACCGCTGCGCTCACGGATCACGGCTTCGTGTTCACCGCCGCGCAGCGCCGCGCACAAGGGCTCGCCGCGGCGGTCCTGCCATACCAAGGCATTGGCGACGGGAGCACCAGTGCGGCGGTCCCACAGCAAGGTGGTCTCGCGCTGGTTGGTGATGCCGATGGCGCTGATCTCGGCGGCGCTGATGCCGGCGGCCTTGAGGGCGTGCCCGGCACACGCGAACTGTGTATCCCACAGCGCCTGCGGCGAATGCTCGACCCAGCCCGGCTGCGGGTAAATCTGCGCGAATTCCTGCTGGGCGAGGCCGCGTACTTGTCCGTCACCATCGAACACCAGCGCGCGTGAGCTGGTGGTGCCTTGGTCGAGCGCGAGGATGAAACTCATGGCAACACAAGATACCCGATGACGATGGCCGCGCGATTACCCATGCTGGCGGGCGGCAAGGACGCGGTCGGGATAGTCCGAGAACACCGCGTCGACGGCGGCCGCCTGACAGCGCGCGATGGCGGCTGGGTCGTTGACGGTATACACGTAGACCGCGAGACCCTCGGCGTGGGCGCGCGCCACGTGCGCGGCATCGAGGTGCTCGAGACTCATGTGCAGCGATTGCGCCTTGAGCGTCAGCGCGCGTTGCAAGGCTGCCTCGAAGGGCTCTTCGTAGAGCAGGCCGAAACGCATCGCGCCGCGCAGTCGCGCCAGCACCGCGCTGGTCGGGGCGTCGAAGGACGACAACAGGATGCGCGAACGCCACGCGGGTGACGCCGCGGTCGCCGCCAGCGTGCGCGCGATGACGAGTTCGGCGATGCCGGCTTCCTTGACCTCGATGTTGAGCTCGGCACGGTCGATGGCGAGCGCGATGACTTCTTCCAGCAAAGGAATGCGCTCGCCGTCGCCGGCGTCGAGCGCGCGCAGTGCGGTGAGATCCCACGACTTGTAAGGGCCTTGGCCGTTGGTGGTGCGGTCAAGGGTGTCGTCGTGCAGCACAATCAAGGCATCGTCCAGCAGACATACATCGATTTCGACGCCGTCGGCGCCGAGCGCCAGGGCGTGACGCACGCTGGCCAGGGTATTCTCGGGACGGTGCCCCGCCGCTCCGCGGTGACCATATACGCGCATGCGAGCTTGTCACTCCAGTATTGAGGCCGACCGCTGGTGGCCGGCAGTCTGTAGCATAATAGCCGCCGCCTCGCGCGAGCAGGCGGTAGCGCTCATTGCGCGGCGCGCACCCGCAAGCCGCACCCGTGAACGCAGCTACTTGAGAACCTCCTGACACCGGTGCGTGGTCCGCGCCGCATGATTCGAACACACCATGACCTGGATATTCGGCTATGGCTCGCTGATCTGGCGGCCGGCCTTTGCATACGAAGCGCAGCGCAAGGCCGCCTTGCGCGGCTGGCGTCGGCGCTTCTGGCAGGCTTCGCCCGATCATCGTGGCGTGCCCGAGGCGCCGGGCCGGGTCGTGACCCTGGTGCCGGATGCGCAGGCGGTGTGTTGGGGCATGGCCTTTCGCGTTGCGCACGCGCAGTGGCAGGACATCATCGCCGAACTCGATCATCGCGAGCGCAATGGTTACACGCGTTGCACGGTGGCGCTGGAATTCGAAGATGGCGGCGCGACCGACGCCATCACCTATGTCGCCCTGGCCGACAATCCGAGTTTCATCGGCCCCGCGCCGCTGGCGGCGATGCTGCGGCAGATTGGTGAGGCGCACGGACCGAGCGGCAGCAACCGCGAATATGTCACGCGCCTCGCCGAACACCTGACCCACTTGAATATCCATGACGAAGAAGTGCATGGCCTGCACAGCGCCCTGCTGGCCGCGGATGTCGCGCACGAGGCGATGCGGTCATGAGCGCGCAGGCGATGTTCACACGCTACATCGGCATCGATTATTCCGGCGCCGAGGCGCCGGTGTCGCGACTGCGTGCCCTGCAGGTGTATGAGTCCGACGGCAACAGCGAGGCGTGCGCGGTGCCGCCGTTCGACAGCGGCGCGCGCAACTGGTGTCGCAAGGAAGTAGCGCGCTTCATGCGCGATCGCCTGCTGTCTGATCAGCCCTGCGTGATCGGCGTCGATCACGGCTTTTCGCTGCCCTTGTCCTATATGCAGCGCAACGCGCTGACCAGTTGGGATGAATTCCTGCGCCATTTTCATTTTCATTGGCCGACCACACGTGATCACATGTACGTCGATTTCGTGCGCGACCAGGATCCGCCGGCCGGCACCTCCGACGAATTGCGCCTGTGTGAACGCTGGACGTCCTCGGCCAAGAGCGTGTTCCAGTTCGATGTACAGGGCTCGGTGGCGAAATCCACCCACGCCGGCATCCCGTGGCTGAAGCAGTTGCGCGATGATCGCCGCCTGCGCGCCCGCACCCATTTCTGGCCGTTCGATGGCTTCGATATCAAGGCCGGCCTTTCGGTGGTGGTCGAGATCTACCCGTCGATGTTCCGCCGGCGCTATCCCAATACCGAGCGCAGCGCCGATCAGCAGGACGCCTATGCCTGTGCGATGTGGTTGCGTGACATGGATGTGCTGGGCGCGTTACGGGAATATTTCAACCCGCCGCTGACCTTGCCGGAACGCCGCCTGGCGCAACTCGAAGGCTGGATTCTGGGGGTGCGCTGAGGCGCGCACCTTCACCGAAGTTTGCACTGGGTCGCGCCACGGCCATTGATCGCCCGCCCGCGCTGACCTATCCTCAGTCTGCTGCATCGCAACATCCGATCGTCCTTAGCGGTCTCGATGGCGATGCCACCGATCTTCTTCGAGATATTTGAGTCAGCCAGCGAGTCGCCGTGGATAAGTTTGGACACATGCGTGCACTCGTGACTGTCGCGCGACTGGGCTCGTTCTCGGCCGCGGCGCGTGAACTCGAGGTGACGCCGGGCATGCTGTCCAAGCAGGTCAAGCAGCTCGAGGAAGATCTCGATGTGAGGCTGCTCCAGCGCACCACCCGCGGTGTGTCGCTGACCGACGCCGGCGAGCTCTACGTCGACCAGGCGGTCGACATCCTGCAGCGTATTGAAGACACCGAGACCGCCGTCACGGCCTTGAACTCATCGCCGCGCGGCGTGTTGCGCGTGAGTTGTCCGCCGTCTTTCGGCACCGAAGTGTTGACACCCATCATCGCTGCTTTTGCGCGCGACAACAGCGGCATCCGCATCGAGCTGGGCCTGCAGGACATCGAGCCCGACGTCATCGCCTCGCGTCTCGATCTCATGTTTCGCATCGGCGCCTTGAAGGACAGCTCGCTGGTCAGCAAGCAGGTCGGCAGCGCGCCCTACATGCTGTGCGCCGCGCCGACGTTCGTGGCGGCCAACGGGCGGCCGCTGACGGTGCAGGCGCTCGCCGATTTCAACTGCATCCTCGATGAATCGATGGACGCATACGAGCGCTGGAGTTTCATCGCCGACGGCACGCTGGTCGCCCAGCCGGTGAGTGGCAATTTTGCATCGCCGAGCACGGCGGCGGTGATCGAAGCCGCGGTGGCGGGGCTCGGCATCGCCTATGTGCCGCGCTACGCGGTGGTCGATGAACTGGCGCGTGATGAACTTATCGAGATAGTGCTGGAGAACGGCAGGGCGATGTCGCTGCCGGTCACGGCGCTCTATAGCAGTCGCCAGTTCATGGCGGCCAAGACCCGCATCTTCCTCGATTACTTCATCGAGCATGTGGACGGCAAGACCGCGCGTCATAGCATCGTAGGTGCGAATTCATTCGCACATTGAAACTGAAGCGCAGCCTTGCCCATTTGCACGAATGTCAGACTGAAGTCTGACCCACAGTGATTCCCCTCCCTTGTGTGGGTCAGGCTTCAGCCTGACATTTGAACGCGCGAAAGAATTCGCAGCTACGGCGTGAGATCGCCGCCGCTATTGCCGTTGACGTCCACCCATAGATGTCGCAGGCCGAGTGCCGCCAGCCACGCCGGGCCATCTTCTTCCTTCAGCATCGCGATGGTCGATGCACTGCCGGCGATGACACAGAAATCCGCCACCACGCTGACTGCGGCAAGATGCCGCACCGGCCAGCCGCTGTGGGGATTCAAGATGTGTCCGTAACGCACGCCGTCGACCACGATGCAGCGTTCGTAGTCACCACTCGATGCCAAGGCGCCGCGTTCGAGTTCAATGGTGTCGAGCAGGTGTGCAGCGCTGCGCGGATGCTTGATGCCGATGCGCCATGGCTGGCCGTCGGCGCGCGGCCCGACTATCTTGATGTCACCGCCGAGATTGACCACGCCGTGGCGAAAACCCCGTTCCTGACATAGCGCTGCCGCGCGATCAACCGCGTATTCCTTTACCACGCCGCCAAAGTCGAGTTCGAGGCCGGCCTCGGGAAACGACAGGCGCGGCGCCTGCCAGCGCAGACGATGCCAACCGATGTGGGCTTTGAGCGCCGCTATCTCGGCCGGCGTCGGCAGCCGTTCCTGATTGAAGCGCCACGCGCGGCGCAGAATGCCGGAGGTAATGTCGAACAGGCCGTTGCTCTCGGCATGGCAGGTGGCGGCGTAGTTCAGCAGGCTGGCGGTTTCGTCATCGACCTCGATGCTGCCGCCTTGCGCGGCAATACGATTGATCTGCGACAGCAGGCTGTCCTCGCGATAGCGCGAGTAGCGCGCTTCGAGGCGCGCGATGTCGGCAATGGCATGCTCGGCGCCGGCGCGCGCGACGGACTCGTCAGGCGCGAACAACTGGATCTCGCAGGGCGAGCCCATGGCCTGGAACGGAAAGCGGTGGAGCGCAAGTGGCACGGCGATGTTCCTTACTCGCTTGCCATTGTAACGGCCGCGGCGTCTAGCGCGGCCGTGGCTTCACAGCGGCAGATCCCAGCGCAGTTGCAGACTGCCCTGGCGTTCGAGTTGATAGCCGTTGAAATGATCGGCGACCGGCTCCAGCCATTCCACGCTCACACGGTTGCCGCGCAACAGGCCCGACGGCACCACGGCATTGACGCCGAAGCCGACGTCCCAGCTCTGGCCGCCGGTGCTGTCGGTGCTGTCCATCGGCCCATAGATGGCGCTCGGCGTGTCGACGTATTCAAACACTTCCTGGGTCTCGGCGCCGACCAGCCGTGTGCCGGTCACCTGCGGCGCGGCATGCGCGTCGAAGCGACCATGCACGCCGCCCTGGTTGGTGTATTGCCCGCGTATCGAGGCCGACAGCCAGTCGGTCAAACGCACGCTGCCCCAGGTGGTGGCCTGGAACTGGTCGCCAAGACGGTAGCCGGCGTCGTTGCTCGCTTCCATGCGCTTGATGCCGGACAGCTGCGTGCCCCACGCAAAGCGCAACAGTTCGCCGCTGTAGGTGAGGCTGGGGTGGAAGTCCCAGGTGCCGCTGCCGAGTTGACTGTCATAGGCGCTGAAATCACGGCTGCCGGCCAGCCGTTTCTCAACGCTGCCGGTGGGCGCACTGAAGCCGAGGCCGGCGTGCACTTCGTGACCGCTCGCTTCAACGAGACCGTAGAGGAAATGCAGGCTCACATCGCCGAGGCCGCCTGCACTGCGCGTATAACTCACACGCGGCGGCGGAATGATGCCGAGCGCGTCCTGCACGTCGACATCGAGATCGCGCAGCGCGATATCGTGATTGACGTAATCGGCACTCAGGATCATGGTCGCGCGCGGGCTCAAACCGAGCATGAAGTCGACGGTGGAGACGTGGGTGTCGCTGTCGCGCGGCGTCAGCGAACAGAGTGTGTCTTCGCAGGCGCTGGTGATGATCTCGGTATCGCCGGCGCGGCGCCCGCCGTGCTGGATGCCGTTGCCGCGCATGTCGTAATTGAAGTGATAGCCGACTTCCATGTCGCCCTCGGCGGCGAGCAGGTGATCCCATTGCACACCCGCCGGCGCGCGACGCAGACGCAGCGGCGCCTTGCCCGCGTCCGCCGTTTCGCCATCGGCATGGGGCAGCACACCAGCCAGCGCCGGCGCCGAGAGATCCATCGCCAAGGTCGCGTAGACCACGTAGGAATCAACGTCAGCAAAGCTCTTTTCGCCGCCACCCCCGAGCTTGAGGGAGCCTGCGTGCACGGAATAATCGGCGCCGATTTCAAGCTTGGCGCCCTTGCTGAATTCGCGGCTCACCGCCAGTTCGCCACCGATGCTGCCAAAGCCCGACAGGCGCGCGTCGCTGGAAAAATCGCGACGTGCAAGCTTGCTGAAATCCAGCGGGCGCGGCACACCCGGGAAGATGGGCCCCGGCATCGCCGGGTATTCCTGGTTGAACAGGAAATAGGGCGCGTAGAAATCGGCGCGTGACTGCGAGTAATAGCGCGTGCCCGGCACCAGCATCCAGCCGCCGCCGAGCGGCTGATGCCAGGACAGGTTGATGGTGTGGGCATTGATGCCCCAGTCGTCGTGATAGAAGCGATAGTCGGCATGCAGCGCCGCGTCCAGCGGCGCGATGTAGTCGACGTAGCGCACATTCCAGTTGAATTGGTCGCGTGAACCCGGCCGCTGTTCGAGTACGCCGCGCAGTTGCACGGTGCGCAGCCCGCTGGCATCGACGAACTGGTTCGGGTCGTCGAACGCGAGCATGGTGGCCTTGTAGGGATTCTCGAGGAAACCACTGCTGCGTGTGTAGCCCATGCCGGCTTCAATCAGCGAATTCTTGTCGATGATGTGGGTGACGCTCAAGGTCGCGCCGACATCGTGGCGTTGCCCGAACAAGGTGTTGTGCCCGCGGCTTTCGCGGATGTAGCCGAGATAAGCGCCCCAGTCGGCGGCGGCATTGGCATCGAGCGAGGCGTTGATGTTGCTGACGGTATAGCTCGAACCCCAGGCCAGGGTCGTGCGCTTCTGATTGAAATCGAAAGTGCCGCCCACGTTCAGAAAGCCGGAGTGATAATCCGGCTCTTCCGACACGCCGCCGCCGACGCCGAGCGAGGCGCGGTCCCAGCCGTAATCGAGCCGGCCATCGACCTGGCGGCGTGTTTCCGGCGAGGCCGACGCCATGAGATGAACCAGGCGCGCGTCCTCGGCGGTCTTGAATTTCTGGCCGTCGAAAGAATCCGGATCGACATCCACCGGGCGATGCTTGCTGTCGGTCAGATAGGCGAGTGGCGCCGAGGCGCCAGACACGATTTGTTCGTTGATGGCGGCCTGCGGCACGCTCAACACCGGCGTCGCGCCGGACCAGGTGTCCTGGGTGTAGTTGAGCGCGAAGCGCCAGCGATCGGCGAGGGTGTTGCGCACCGCCAACGCCAAGCTGTCGACTTCGATGGGGCGCAGGTTCAGTGATTTATAGGTGCGACCTTCGAGGTCACGCTCGCCTTCGGCGTAATGGTGATAGTTGAGCGTGGCTTCATTGCTGTCTTCGGCGGCCACGCCGTGGCTGGCCATGAGACCCGGCAGGGCCAACGCGGCGGCGGTCAAGGCGCGCAGTGCGCCTGGCGCTTTCAACGCCGTCGGCGGCTGGTCTCGTTCAGTTGCAGCCACAACCACCTCCAGCCGCGGCGCCGCCGCCTGAGGCCGCTTCGCGGCTCATTTCCAGGTGGGTTTTCATGGCGGCCTGGCCGGAGTTGGTGGTCAAAGCCATATGAGGTTTGGCGAGGTTGCCGCGTTCCCAGGGATGCAACGGCGCGCAGCCACTGAGCAGCATTGCGGCGATGAGCGCCAGTAGCGCCGCGCGAAAGCGTGTGTCAGGCATGAATAATCCGATCTCGCTTCTTGATGACGGAATTATGGGGTGGTCGCCGGTTCGGCCAACAGCGTAGCAGTGAGCGTGCGCAACAGTTCCGCGTCGCCGGTGCGAAAGCCATGATGGATGTAGCGCACCTTGCCGGCCCGATCGATGAGATAGGACGACGGCATGGCCTCGACGTGAAACGCCGCGGCGCATTCCTGGTTGGCGCCGCCCGCGATCTTGAAGCTGGCGGCGGGATTGGCGAGGAAGCTTTGGGCATCGCTTGCCTCCTCGCCGAGATTGACGGCCACCACGGTCAGACCCTTGTCGCCGAAATCGCTCTGCATCTGGTTCATGAAGGGGAAGGACTGGCGGCACGGACCACACCATGAGGCCCAGAAGTCGACATACACCACCTGGCCGCGGTACTGCGCGAGCTCGGCTGGCGCGGCGTCCTTGTCGAGGCTGAGCTTGCAGGCCGGCGCGGCAGGTGCGTCCTGGGCCGCGGCCAGTTGCTCGGCGGCCTGGCCGCTTGCGCTTGCGAGCAGCGCGGCCAGGGCCAGCACTGCCAGCCGCTGCTTTTGCGGTTTATTCCATTTCACAGACATGCGGTCTCCTTGCGCGGCGCAGTGCGACGGGCGTTTTCTAACATGCTCGGCGTTCGCCCTTCGTGATGAAGGATGACGCAGGTCGACATCCGACCGAAGCCGGTGACCTTAGTTTACGTGGATGTCAAAACGCGGGGCGAGGGAGTGCAAGGAATGCCAATCGATAGGCATTGCGGGCATGCCGGCCGGCATGACCGCGGATGAGCAGCGTTCGGCGCCTACGCCGGCGGCGTCCAGCGTCCTTCCAGCGACAGCACGCCGTTCATGAAATTCGACAGCAGCATCTTGGGTTCGCCGACCACCAGGTCAGGCATGCGCTTGGTGAATTCACGCAGGCTCGACTTCACCATCTGGCGTCCGAGCGAGGCGCCCATGCAGAAGTGCGGGCCATAGCCGAAGCTCAAATGACGGTTGGGCGTGCGCGTCAGATCGAAGCTGTCCGGCGCCGGCACCGCGCGTTCGTCGCGGTTGCCCGAGCAATACCACAGCACGCACTTGTCACCTTTCTTGATGGTTACGCCGTCGAGTTCGAAGTCGCGCAGCGCGGTGCGACGGAAATGCATCAAGGGCGGTGACCAGCGCAGGATCTCTTCGACCGCATTGTCGATGCGCGCTTCGAAGTCTTCCAAGAGCCAGGCCTTCTGCTCGGGATGGTTCTGCAGGTTCATGACCGCGTGGGCCATGGCATGTCGCGAGGTGTCGTTGGCGGCGCCGACCAGCAGCGTGAAGAACGCGCCGAGTTCGTCCTGGGTCATGCGCTGACCTTCATGGTCGGCCTGCACCACCCAGGTCATGAGGTTGTCATCGGGCTCACGCCGGCAGCGTTCCGCCTCGGCATAGGCGATGGTCATGATTTTCTGCGCCG
Source organism: Gammaproteobacteria bacterium (assembly GCA_020849475.1). GTDB lineage: Bacteria > Pseudomonadota > Gammaproteobacteria > JADJYF01. The sequence goes on along the minus strand of JADLGE010000110.1, from coordinate 1,128 downwards.
CGTCCTGGAACACCGCCAGCGGCGAACCGATGTGGGCATAGCTCGGGTCGGCCCAGCTGCCGAGCTGTTCGGCGGCTTCGATCAGGATCTCGCGCTTGTGCGGGTCGCTGATACCGACGAACACGCCGGCGAATACCCGCCCCGGCAACTGCTTGAACACCAGCTCGCACAGATCGCCGTGGCCAAGATGCGCGACTTCGCTGATCACGCTCTCGGTCATCTCGCGGATCTGCTGCTCCATGCGGCGGATATTGCGCGGGCTGAAGGCGTGCTGGACTATGTTGCGCAGCGCCTTGTGGCGCGGGTCGTCCATGACGATGAACGACAGAATCGTTTCGAGCTGCGGAAAGTCATCGAGGAACACGCCTTCCGCCGACGAGAACACGCTGTCGTTGCGCGACAGATCCTTGATGTGATCGAAACGCGTGATGGCCCAGAAGCCCTTGCTGTTTTCCAGCCCCGGCGCGAGCGGCTCCGGCGCCGGATGCCAGGACACCGGCTGGTTGTCACGCAGCCACTTGAAGCTCTGTTCGCGCTCCTCGTACGGACGCGCCCAGAATTCGAGCGTGCTGAGATTGATGTCGGGGTGGGTTGTGTTGTTCATCGGGTTTTATCCTTGTGGGCCTTGAACATGTCGCGGCCAATCAGGTATTTCATGATTTCTATCGAGCCGCCGGCGATTTTCACTACACGTGCATCGGCGTAGGCGCGGCATATCGGGTATTCCCACATATAGCCCCAGCCGCCGAACAGTTGCAGACATTCATCGACGGTCTTGCAGTGCAGGTTGGAGAGAAACATCTTGGCCATGGCGGCATCGATGGCATCGAGTTTGCCGGCCATGAACAATTCCATGCATCTGTCGGTGAGCACGCGACCGGCGGTCGCCTCGACTTTCAGTTCCGCGAGCTTGAACTGGGTGTTCTGGAAGTCGGCGATGGTCTGACCAAAAGCTTCGCGCTGGGCGGTGTATTCGACCGTCCAGTCGATGACGGTTTCAATGACAGTGGCGCTGCGGATGGCCTGCGCGAGTCGTTCCTGCGCAAGCTTGGTCATCATGATGGCGAAGCCTTCGCCTTCCTTGCCGAGCATGTTGCTGGCCGGCACGCGTACGTTTTCGAAGAACAG
>JADLGE010000109.1 GCA_020849475.1 Gammaproteobacteria bacterium | reverse complement strand
GCGCGATGGCGGAAGCCGTGGGCGATGTAGTCGCCCGCGATGATGAGGTCTTTGCCGGTGTCGTCGCGCCCGCGCGCGATCAGGTGGGTATGCGGGTTGTCGGTGTTCCAGTGATCGACCGCCACCCAATCCAGCCGCGTGCCCAGGTCGGCTTCCATGCGGTTCACCAGATGGCGGGTGTAGGTGCGCAGGTCATCCAGCTCGGCCCCGTCCTCGGGCGAGACGATGAAGCGGAAATGGTGCCGGTCATCGGCGCAGCGTTCCTTGAAAGCGTCCAGGTCGGCTTCGTCGGCCTGTGGCCCGTAGGCCCGGCCGGGTTCGCCATCGCGGCCCGCGCCGTCGCGCTCGATGTAGCGCAGGTGCTTGGCGAGCGATTGCGGGCTGGCCCGCTGGTGATTGACCAGCAGCGTCTTGATGGTCACGCGCCGCGACATGGGCGTCAGCTTCGCACCCGCGAAGCGCGCCGCCGTGTGGCCGCGCCCGAGCCGCGAGCCGGGGCGCTGGCCGGTGCCAGCCGTCCCAGGACGGCGCACCGCCGACTTGCCACTACTGGCCTTGCCCGCCTGCTTGAGCACCTTGGAAACGAAGCTCTGCCCCTGACCCTTGCCCCGGTTCTTCGGGGCACTGGGACGCACGCGGAAATCGTCGTCGCGGCGGTCGGTCATGGCTGGGCTCCCTGCAAGCTCTGGCGTGTCCTGTCGTGCAAAGCACGCGGACATGCCTGCATTGGCGCGACCCTCGCGCCGAACGCGGCACGGCGGCAAGGCCGCTGCGTGCTGCGTTCCCCCCATGTGCAGACTGGCTTTCGACGCGGCCCGGTGCCGCGTCCTTTTGTCTTGCCTTCCGCCTTTGCCTTCCGCTGTCGCTCCAGGCACCGGCGGCCCGGCGGTGCTGCTGCGTGAGCAGCCAGCGCGCCGGCGAACGCGGCGATGGCCGCAGGCCGGGCGCGTTCGAGGCAAGACGCCTGCACGTTGGCCGGCTGCGCCGGCGACAGCGCGAAGTGCGGCGCGGATGCGCTCGCACTGCATGCGCGACGACATGCGGAAAGCCACGGGATCGACACGCCCGATGGCACGAGAAGATGCACGGCCACGTGCAGCGAGTCGGCGGCCATCATGGGCGTGTCTCCAGCCAGATCGGGCGCGCAACGCCGATCACGGCGGATGCGCTGACCGGGCCGAAGTAGCGGCTGTCGAACGATGCCGGATTCGTCACGCTCAACAAGAACAGTTCGCCCGGTTCAAGGCGGCGGCAAAGCTGCAAGGACGGCAGCGCCCGGCCCAGCCGGTCGGCAGGCAGCACGGCGGCGACCGGCACGCCGTCGATGCGTACCTGACCGGCGACGATGCAGACGTGTTGCGGCGCGACCGCGCCCACACGTTTGAGCAGCGGCACGCGGGTCGGCAGATAGCCGCGCTGTGCTGCCAGCATGGCGGCCCTGGTCGGCAGCGGCACCAGCACGATGCTGTCCACGGACAACGGACGTGGCAGCGAGGCGGTGCACGGGTCGAACGGCTCGATGCGATACCAGCCGACCGCCACGCTGTCGGACGGGTTGTAGGTCAGGCGCGGCAGCGGCGACACGAAAGCCGCCCAGGCCAGCGCAGCGAAGCCGAGGGCGGCCAGTGTCACCACGACGATGCGAGCGCGCAGGCGCGAGCGAGGACGCGGCGCCACGTCGGGCGCGTTGGGTGTGGTGGTCGGGGCGGTCATGGCAGCACCTTCCCGGCCAGCCAAGCAGCGTGCCGCTCGGCGGTGTATTCGGGCAGCGGCGAACGCGCTGCAAGACGGTTGCCCAGCGTGCGCCAGTACGCGGGCGACACGTCGATGACGGCGATGCCCTGCGCCTCGAGGCCGTCGATGCGTTCCAGCACGGCGCGCACGTTGGCGTCGCCTTCGGTGTGCAGCAACAGGCGCGCGCCCGGCTGCACGCCGGGGATGCGCTGCGCCGCGTCCAGTGGCGTGCAAGCCTGCATCACCATGAGCTGCCAGCGGATCGTGCCGTAGTCGTTGGCCTGCCAGCGGATGCGGCAGAGCATCGCGCCCGGCAGGAACACCGCGCAGCGCCGCCAGTCGTCCAGGCGCAGCGTGCGTGCCGGTTCACCGAAGCGCAGGTAGAGCTTGAAACGGGCCTCGATGTAGGCCAGCGCCACGCGCGTCAGCGGCGCGCTGGCGGGTTGGCCGGAAGGCACGATAAATGATGGCTGTGGCGTAGCCGTGGCCGCGCCAGCGGCAGGCGAAGCGGATGCAGTCATGGTGTGTTCTCCCTGTGGTTCTCGGGAAACTCCCGCTCCAGCAGGCCGCGCAGCAGGTCGGCCACAGTCACGCCTCGCGTGAAGGCCGACACCTTGATGCGCGCCCGCAGCGCGGGCGTAATGTCGAGGGTCAGGCGCGCGGTGTAGAGGTCGCCTTTGCCCAGCGCATCGGCGTCGCCCTGGCGAATCCACGCCTCGGCGTGCGGATTCGCGGGCGGACGTGCGCCGATGCCGACGCGCTTGCCCATGCGTTTGCGGTTGGGTGGCTGCTGCGCTGTCATGGCGTCCACCGCAGCAGTTCGTCCACCAGGGCCGTGATTTCGCGGGCGGCGGCGCTGTTAGGTGCTGTCTCGCGTGCGAGCCGGCCAGCGGCCACGCTGTCGGCGAACACGATGCGCTGATGCACTTCCGAGCGCAGCGCAGG
>JADLGE010000108.1 GCA_020849475.1 Gammaproteobacteria bacterium | reverse complement strand
GCGCGGCCAGCATCCACAGCACTTGTCGCCACGGAAAATGTGCGAGCAGGGTTTCGATGAGCGGGATGCCGAAAGTGCTGGCGAAGCCGGCGATGAGGGTCATGGTGGTGATGGCGCGGCGTGCGTCGGCGCCATAATGGCGACCCATCACCATGAAGGCCGGTTCGTAGAGGATGGTCGCGAGACAGACGCCGAGCAGCAGCCACACCAGGTACAGGGCGACGAGGCTGTCGACATACGACCACGCCACCAGCAGCACCGCCGCGCCCAGCGAGCCCGCACTCATGAGCGTGCGGCCACCGTGTCGATCTATCCACGCGCCGACGCCGTAGGTGCACAGGCCCGATACCAACAAACCCACCGACAGCGCGCCGTTCAAGGCCGACAGCGACCAGCCGAACTCTTTTTGCGTAGGCAGCACGAACAGCGGGAAGCCGTAATAGAGCGTGCCCCACGACACCACTTGTGCGAGACCCAGCGCCCAGATCAACGCGCTACCGGGATCAGCGCGGGTTGCGGGCGGGGCGAGGCTCATGAGCGCCATTGGCGTGCATGAACAACTTTTTCTCTTTTGCTCACGGTCGCGACGATGCCCATCTTCATTCCCGGAACTTTGTCACAAACGGTGACATTCGCGCCGATGGCGGCTTCAAGCGCAGTGCACAAGCGCGTATCTCTACGCCCGACAAGACGTGGTGCCCGGCGGTTCTCATTGGAAGCGGCGGCACTGACCATGACCATCATGACCTCGAAGCCGCCATGAACAAAACGCGCCTCATTATTTCTGCCCTGCTCGGCGTGTTCGCGCTCGCCACGTTTGCACCGGTGGCGGGCGCCGCCAGCCTGCGCTACACCTTCACCGGCAGCGGCTCCGGCAGACTCGACAGCGCGGTCTTCGTCGAGCGCGCGTTCGCCATTATCGGCGAAGCCGACCCGGCCAACACCGCCACCTGCACGGTCTCCGATTGCCGTTACCTCGACTTCTCTTCGACGCGCGTGCGCATCGACGGCCTCGGCGAATTCGCGGTGGCCAGCACGCTCAGGGTCTTCAACACACTCGGCAATCTCGGCCTCTCGCGCGGCGGCCCGGACGGCCTCGACCTCTTCAACGTTTTCCACGTCGCGCCCGACTACGACTTCGCGAGCAGCCTGGGGCCGATAGCGGCGTTCGCCAGCCTGCTGCAATGGGACGTCGACGATGTGCTGACCTCGGGCGGCGTGCTCGCCTTCGACAACGCCGACACCGATGGCACGTTCAAAGCCGAAGGCGTGCCGTTGCCGGCATCGGCCTGGTTGCTGGGCACGGCGCTATTGTTCGTGCGGCGTGCGCGTCGTCGCGAGGTAGAAGTCAGACTCAGGCCTGTACGCTGAAGGGCAGACGCCGCCAGCGCTTGCCGGTCGCCGCAAACAGGGCATTGGCCAGCGCCGGCGCCAGCGGCGGCACACCCGGCTCACCCACACCACTGGGTGCTTCATTCGACGGCACGATGTGCACATCCACCACTGGCATCTGCGCCATGCGCAGCAGCGGATAGTCATCAAAATTGCTTTCCTGCACCACGCCGTCCTTCAGCGTGATCTCACCGCCGAGCGCCGCTGACAGCGCGTAGCCGACACCGCCTTCCATCTGCGCGCGAATGACATCGGGATTGATGGCAAGCCCGCAGTCGACCGCCACCGTCACCCGTTCGACCTTGAAGCCGCCGTCGGCCGCGGTGCTGACTTCCACCACTTCCGCGACCCAGGTGCCGAAAGAGCGATGCACGGCGATGCCGCGGGCGTGACCGGTGGGCAGCGCGGCGCCCCACGCGGATTTCTCCGCGGCGAGATTGAGCACGCCGAGACGTCGCGCGTCATCACGCAGCAGGCGGCGACGAAACGCGACCACATCCTTGCCGGCCGCGTGCGCGAGTTCGTCGATGAAACATTCGACCGCGAACGCGGTGTGGGTGTGACCCACCGAGCGCCACCACAGCACCGGTATGGCGAGGTCGGGCACATGGGCTTCGACGCTGAGGTTGGCGACGCGGTAGGGCAGATCCGACGCGCCCTCGTGAATGGTCCGGTCCAGCTTGCCGCCGCGCAGGCCGTCGCCGCCCCACAGCGACTGGCACACGATGCGTTGCTGCCAGGCGAGCACGCCACCGTCTTCATCCAATGCGCCGCGCAGCGCATGGGTGGCGGCTGGCCGGTAGCGACCACCGCGCATGTCGTCTTCGCGCGTCCATTGCAGTTTGACCGGCAGGCCGTCGCCGAGCGCCTGTGCAATGCGCACCGTCTCCAGCACATAGCCCGCACCGATATCAGCGCGGCGCCCGAATGAGCCACCGGCAAACAGCTGGTTGATCTTGACCTGCCCCGGCGCCATGCCGAGCAAGGCCGCGACCTTGGCCTGGTCGCTGGTGAGCGACTGCGCGCCATACCAGAGTTCGCAGGCATCCTTGCCGAGCTGCGCCACGCAGTTCATCGGCTCCAACGAGGCGTGCGCGAGATACGGCACTTCATATAACGCTTCAATGACGGACGATGCTTTGCTCAAGGCCGCGGCAGTATCGCCATCGTTGCGCAGCGCGAAACCCGCGCGCGCCGCGCGCTCGCGGTAGTCGTGGCGTTGCGCGTCGCTGTCGAGCTTCACGGCCGTGCTGTCGTTCCAGCTCACCTTGAGCGCTTCGCGACCGCGCAGTGCATGCCAGAACGAATCAGCCACCACCGCCACGCCTTCATCGAACCGCAGCACGGCGTGCACGCCGACACTGGCGCGCGCAGCGCTGTCGTCCACCGTAGCGGGCGTGGCGCCAAAGCGCGGCGGATGCAGCATGACGGCGGTGCGCATACCGGGCAGACGCATGTCGATGGTGTACTGGGCCGCGCCGCGACTCTTGGTTGCACCGTCGGTGCGCGGCAGCGGCCTGCCGATGTAGACGAAATCCTGTGGCGATTTGAGCGCCACCTTGGCGGGCACCGGCAGGCGCGCGGCGGCGCTGACGAGTGCGCCGAAGCGGCTTTCGCGCTGGCTGGCGGCATGACGCACGCGGCCATTGCTGACGGTGATTTCACCGGCCGCGACCTGCCATTGCTCAGCGGCGGCCGCCACCAGCATGGCGCGTGCGGTGGCGCCGGCCTCGCGCATCTGTTGCCAGGCGTTGTTGATCGACGAACTGCCGCCGGTGCCCTGGGCAGGGCCCCAGTTGAGATTGTTATAGCGACTGGCATCGGCCGGTGCGGCTTCGATGCGCACCTGCGCCCAATCGGCATCGAGTTCTTCGGCCAGCAAAGTGGCAAGGCCGGTATGCACGCCCTGGCCCATCTCGAGATGCTTGGCGATAACGGTCACGCTGTCATCGTCGGCGATGCGCACGAAGGCATTGGGCGCGAACGGCACATCGGTGGGCGCATCGAGCGCCCGCGCATGGTCCAGTCGCAGTCCCAGCAGCAGGCCGCCGCCAGCGGCGAGGCCGGCTTTGAGAAAATCACGCCGCCCGAGTTTAACTATCGAACTGTTCATGCCAGTGCCTGCGCTGCGGCATGGATGGCCTGGCGTATGCGTTGATAGGTGGCGCAGCGGCACAGGTTGCCGTCCATGGCCGCGGTGATAGCGGCGTCGCTGGGTCGTTTGTTGCTGGCAAGCAGCGCGGTCGCCGCCATGACCTGCCCTGGCTGGCAATAGCCGCACTGCGCGACATCGAGCATGGTCCAGGCCTCGATGACCGCCCGCGCAACCTCCGACGTCGCACCCTCGATGGTGGTGACAGTGTGCTTGTCCAGCGCTGCAAGCGGCGTGATGCAGGCGCGCCGCGGTGCACCGTCGATGAGCACCGTGCAAGCGCCGCACAGCGCCTTGCCGCAGCCGTACTTGGCGCCGGTCAGGCCGAGCTCGTCGCGCAAGACCCATAGCAAGGGCGTGTCTTGCGAAGATTCGAGCGCCTGCTCGTGACCATTGATGTTGAGTG
>JADLGE010000107.1 GCA_020849475.1 Gammaproteobacteria bacterium | reverse complement strand
GAAGTGCGTCGCCAGTTCAAGGAGATTCCGGGCATCATGGCCGGCACCGCCAAGCCCGATTACTCGCGCGCGGTGGACATGCTGACCAAGGCGGCCATCAAGGAAATGATCATCCCGTCCTTGCTGCCGGTGCTGGTGCCGATAGTTGTCGGCTTCACGCTGGGCTACAAGGCACTCGGTGGCCTCTTGCTCGGCACCATCATCACCGGCCTGTTCGTCGCCATTTCGATGACGACCGGCGGTGGCGCATGGGACAACGCCAAGAAGTACATCGAAGATGGCCATTGCGGTGGCAAGGGTTCGGAAGCCCACAAGGCTGCCGTGACCGGTGACACCGTCGGCGACCCCTACAAGGACACCGCGGGACCTGCCGTCAACCCGCTGATCAAGATCATCAACATCGTTGCACTGCTGATCGTGCCGTTGATCGTCTGAGCCTGAAGCCGGTATCGCCGCAACGCGCGCGGCGATACCGGTCTGGTCCGCCGCCGCCGCACTTCACGCGGCGGCACCTTCCCACCACCCTATCTCTTACTTCCTGCGGCACGACTCCCATACGGAATTGTTTGTGACACGGGAATTTCGCTACATCGCCGGCCTCGACTTGTTGCGATTCCTGGGCGCGCTGAGTGTCATCGCGCTGCACCTGGGTTCAGCCGCGTATTTCAAGCGGGCGGATCTCGCACGCTTTCACGTGATGGTCTCGGGCAACACCGGCGTCACCCTGTTCTATGTGATCTCGGGCTTTCTCATAACCTCGCTCATCTCGGTGGAAGTGCGCCGCAGCGGCGCCTTCGACATCAAGGGTTTCTTCGCGCGCCGCGCCCTGCGCATTTTTCCGCTCTACTACCTGGCCCTCGCTCTGTACGCCGCCTGTCATCTGCTCGGCATCCAGAGGTTCAGTGGCACTTCGTTCCTGTACGCGGTCGCCTATTCCTATAACTTCATTCCCAAGATTCATCACGACGGCTGGTTGGGCAGCTTCCACACCCTCGCGACCGAAGAACACTTCTACCTGGTTTATCCCCTGCTATGGGGTTTGTGTTTGTGGCGGCGTGTGCCGATGTGGGTGGTCTTGATCGCGCTGTTGGGCTTGAGCCTTGTCACACCAGTGCTGAGCCGGCCCTTTCAGAACGACTACCTCGTCGGACGTTGGACCTTCAATGCCTGGGGACCGATTCTGATCGGCGGGCTGTTCGCGGAATTCCACGCCATGGCCGGCGCGCGACACGAGGGGCGCCATTACTTCCTGGGCATGTTCGTGCTGTTGTTCGCTTCACAGGCACTGGTGCCGAACGCGCTGAACTTGAGCGCGTCTTTCGGCTTTCTGGTGCTGCATTTCGCCTGCAACCAAGGCAGCCCGGTGGTCGCCGCGCTGGGCGCTCCGGCGGTGCGCTACCTGGGTTCGATTTCCTACGGCATGTATGTCTGGCAGTCATTCATCATCGGCACTGGCGCAGCCCACAGCCTCATCCGCAATCCGTGGCTGGCCTTCATCACCGTGATGATGATGTCGGCACTGTCGTGGCAGTTTCTGGAAAAGCCGCTGAGCAAAGTTCGTCAGCGCATGGGGCGGCGCCGCTAGAGAAGCTGCGAATGAATTCGCCCCGGCGAGTATCGTCCCCTCAGGCCGACAGCGCGTGCCTGATGCCGACCTGGTCGAGCACGGCAATGGTTTCGCACAGCGGCAGTCCGACCACCGCGCCGTAACTGCCGTCGATGCGTTTCACCAGCGCGCCGCCCAGACCTTGAATGCCATAGGCGCCGGCCTTGTCGGCCGGCTCGCCACTGCGCCAATAGGCAGCGATAGTCGCCGCGGTGAGCGCGCGAAACTCGACGCGGGTCGTCACCACGTCGCTGAACTGTCGGCCATCGACACTCACCACCACCGCGGTCAAGACTTCGTGCCAGCGGGCGGACAGTCGGCTCAGCATGGCGTGGGCGTCGCGCTCGTCACGCGGCTTGCCGAAGATTTCGCCATCGATGGTGACGGTGGTGTCGGCCGCCAGCACCACCGCGCCCGGCGCAAGCTCAGCGCTGCCGGCGCGGGCCTTGTCGCTCGCCACCCGCAACACGTAGTCGGCAGGCGCCTCACCACTTAGCCGGGCTTCGTCGACTTCGACATCGACCAGCACGAAATCAACGCCGACCAGACGCAGCAATTCGGCGCGGCGCGGCGAGCGGGAAGCGAGATGCAGCATCGAGAGGGTTCCCTTACGGTCGATGATAGGGGTGGCCGACGAGAATGCTCGCCGCGCGATAGAGTTGCTCGGCGATGACCACCTGCACGAACAGATGGGGCAGGGTCAGGCGCGACAGCGACCAGCTTTCGGCGGCACTGTCGAGGAGCGCCGCGTCGAAACCGTCGGCGCCACCGATGGCGAGCGTCAGATGCTTGTGGCGCTCGCGCCATTGGGCAAAGCGTTGGGCGAGTTCGACGCTGCTCCATGCGTCACCGCGCTCGTCGAGCGCGACGAGATGGGTGCCGGTCTTCAAGGCCGCCTTGATGCGCGACGTTTCATCGCGCCGACGCACGGCGCTGTCGACACCGTCAGGACCGGGATTGAGATAGCGAAAGGTGAGTTCGTCGCTGCGCTTCAGGCGCCGGGCGTAATCGGCGCACAGCTCGCTGACCCAGGCTGGCGGGCGACGGCATACGCACAGCACCTCCACCAGCACGGGCAGGATCGTCAGGCCGGGCCCGCTTCGATTTCTATCGGCGCGCGCTGTTCCCACAGTTTTTCGAGCTGGTAGAACGCGCGCGTTTCGGCCTGCATGACATGCACCACCACGCCGCCGAGATCGATCAGCACCCACTCGCTTTCGCGTTCGCCTTCTATGCCGATGCGTGCCACGCCGAGTTCACGGGCCGTGTCCATCACGCGATGCGCCAAGGCCCGCACCTGCCGCGAAGAACGGCCAGAAGCGATGATCATGTAGTCGGTGATGACGGTCAGCTTGCGCACGTCGAGCACGCGGATGTCGACCGCCTTGCCGTCATCGAGCGCCGCTGCCACACGCTTGGCGAGTTCCGCCAGGGCCTTGTCTTCTTTTTTGCTCATGGAAAATACAGAGAGTGTTCGATGATGAGGTCGTCGACGGATTCTGGCACCAGGTGCCGGATCACTCGGCCCGCGGCGCGACGCGCGCGCAGCTCGCTGGACGCGATGGGAAGCAGGGGGATATCGAGAAAGAACACCCGGCCGGCGCACGTGTCATGGAGTTCATCCAAGTGCGCAGCCTGCGCATTCGCGACCAGTTCGTCAAGCGCGGGGTCGTGGACGGTGTCGATGTCGGGGCGCGCCACGACCACGATATGCGCCAGCGACAGCACGTCCGCGGCACGGTGCCAGCGCGGCAGACCGTGGTAGGCATCGAGGCCGATGAGCAGCACCAGCGAACGCTCGGGCCAACGCGCGCGCAGCTGCTCGAGCGTGTCGACGGTATAGCTCACGCCGCCCCGCTCCAGCTCGCAGCGGTCGACGACCAGCGGCGGACGCGCCGCCGCTTCCAGCATCGCCGCGCGCATGGGCGCGGACGCCAGCGGCTCGCCACGATGATAGGGCACGCACAGTGGAATCAGGCGCACGTGGTCGAGCGCCATGGCCTCGCAGGCTTCGATGGCAGCACGCAGATGACCATTGTGCACGGGGTCGAAAGTGCCGCCCATGAGCCCTATCGGGCGACCGGCGGCGCGTACGCTGGCGGCGCTGCTCATCGCACGCGGCCGGCGCGCTTGAGCTCAGGCGCGGATATGGCCGTCTCCCAGCACGATCCATTTCTGCGAAGTCAGGCCTTCCAGACCGACAGGCCCGCGCGCGTGGAATTTGTCGGTGCTGATACCAATCTCGGCGCCGAGGCCGTATTCGAAGCCGTCGGCGAATCGGGTCGAGGCGTTGACCATCACCGAGCTCGAATCGACTTCGGCGAGGAAGCGCCGCGCGTTGACGAAATTTTCGGTGACGATGGCATCGGTATGCAGCGAACCGTAGCGGGTGATGTGCTCGACCGCTGCATCGAAATCATCGACCACCCGCACCGCCAGGATCGGCGCAAGATATTCGGCATACCAGTCGTCTTCGCTGGCGGCGACGACCTTGCCATGCAGCGCGCGCGTGCGTTCGCAACCGCGCAGTTCGACGCCCGCGCCATGCAGTGCTTCTAGGATGGCGGGATACAGGCGCGCGGCGGCGGCCGGCGTCGCCAGCAAGGTCTCCATGGTGTTGCAGGTGCCGTAACGCTGGGTCTTGGCATTGACGGCGATGGCGAGGGCCTTGGCGGCGTCGGCGCTGTCGTCGAGAAACACGTGACACACGCCGTCGAGATGCTTGATGACCGGCATGCGCGCTTCGCGACTGACGCGCTCGATGAGGCTCTTGCCACCGCGCGGCACGATCACGTCGACGAATTTATCCTGCGCGAGCAGCGCGCCGACCGCGGCCCTGTCGGTGGTGGCGATGACCTGCACGGCGGCGGCCGGCAGTCCCGCATGTTCGAGGCCATGCTGCACGCATTGCGCGATGATCTGATTCGAGCGCAAGGCTTCCGAGCCGCCGCGCAGGATGGCGGCATTGCCGGATTTCAAACACAGCGCCGCGGCGTCGGCCGTCACATTCGGCCGCGCCTCGTAGATGATGCCGACCACGCCGAGCGGCACACGCATGCGTCCGACCTGGATGCCGGTCGGGCGGAATTCGAGATCGGTGATGCCGCCGATGGGGTCGGCCAGCGCCGCCACTTCCGCGACGCCGGCGGCCATCGCTTCGACGCGCGACGGCGTCAGTGTCAGGCGTTCCACCATCGCCGCATCGAGACCACCGGCGGCGGCGACGTCGGCTTGATTGGCGGCGAGAATGTCCGAAGCTTGGGCGCGCAAGCGCGCGGCAATGGCGAGCAGCGCGGCATTCTTCTGCGCGCTGGTGGCACGCGCCATGGCGCGACTCGCGGTGCGCGCGGCGCGCGCCACGCCCTCGACATAGGCGCCGACGTCGTCGCCGTGCACGTTCAGTGGTGAGATCACTTCAGCCATGAGGTTTCCTAAAGCGCGCGCATGAGGCCATCAACGCCCCGCGCGCCGCCCATCTTCATCGTCAAGATCTCGATCTCGTCCCAAGGCTCGCCGCTGCGTGCGCCCTTGACCACGGTGTCGATGAAATTAGCGTACGCCAAGAGTTGCATGAGGTCATCCGTGGTCAGCCTGGCCAGCAGGCGCTTCATCATGCCGCGGCGATTGCTCCATACCCGATACTGCTCAAGCGCGGCGTCGACCGGCGTGCCGCGTGCAACGACATGGGAGATGGCCGCCAACTGGCGCAGTTCTCGGCCCAGCGCCCAGTTGAGCAGCAAAGGCTCGGTGCCTTCCTCGCGCAGGCCGCGAATGATGCGCAGCGCACGCGCGAGATCGCCGCCCACCACCGCGTCGGCGAGTTGGAATACGTCGTAGCGCGCACTGTCGCGCACCGCGCCGAGCACGTCGTCTTCGGCGATGAGATCGGCGTCGACCAACAGACACAGCTTTTCGACTTCCTGGGCAGCGGCCAGCATGTTGCCTTCCACGCGCTCGGCGATGAGTTCAGCGGCGGACGGCGCGATGCGTTTGCCGAAACGCGCGGCGCGGCGCCCCAGCCATTCCGGCAAGGCCGCGCCGCGCAGGTCGCGGCTCGCCACGCACACCGCGTGGCTCTCGAGCGCGGTGAACCACTTGGCCTTTTTCATCGAAGCGTCGGGCTTGCCGGCGCTCACCACCACGATGTCGTCGGCCATGCCGCGCGCCGCGAGATGTTCGAGAATCTCGGCGCCGACCTTGTCGGGCTTGCGTTCACCGAGGCGGATTTCAAACAGGCGGCGGCTCGCGAACAGCGACATCGCATTGCCTTCATCGGCGAGGGCCTGCCAGTCGATGCCGGTCTCGGCGTCGAATACGCGCCGCTCTTCGACGCCCGTTTCAAAAGCGCGGGTGCGCAGTGCGTCGGCGCATTCCAAGAGTTGCAGAGGCTCGTCGCCGTACAGGAAATACACCGGCGCCAGGGGCTGCGTGCGCAGCCGCTCGAACAGACGCTCAACGGTCAGTTGCACGGAGGGTCAGCCCTTCGGTTCTGAACGCGGCGCCTTGGCGGGGCGCGGTGGCAGCTCCACCGATTCGAGACGGAAGATGAGTGAGGTAGCTGCCGTTTCGGCTAGATCCTGCTGCACCGTGTTGTCCTGCTCGACGGTGCCGAGCAGCGAACCTTCGTCGAACACGTAGTCGAGCTGGAAGGTCAGCGGCTCGCGCGGCACCAGCAGTTTGCCGTCGCCGGAGCGCACCGTGAAATGGGCGAGCAGACCGAGTTCGATTTCGCGCACCTTACCGGTGCCGGGGTCGACCGACAGGATGCGCCGCTCGTAGCGCTCGTCTTCAATCTCGATGATGAGATCGGCGTCCGAACGCCCGCGCACCTGCTTCAAACCGCGGTTGTAGAGTTCGCGCACCACCGCCTGCGTGACCTGCTCGGCGTTGTCGCCCTTGAGGTAGACCTTGCGGAAATTGTGCGTCGAGGCCGGATTGGAACCACGCAGATACCAGCCGCCGCAGCCGTTCAAGGCCAGCGCCAGCAACAGCATCAAGAGGCCAAGCCGGACGCGTTGCGACATCGATGCTTACTCCGCCACCACCACGTTCACCAGTTTGCCGGGCACGATGATGATCTTGCGCGTTTCGCGGCCGACCACAAAGCGCTGCACGTTGTCGTCGGCCAGCGCGATGGCCTCGCAGGTGGCCTTGTCGGCCTGCGCCGGCACGCGGACCACGGCACGCTTGCGGCCGTTGACCTGCACCACCATCTCGACTTCATCGCGTGTGAGCGCGGCGCTGTCGGCAGTGGGCCACGCGGCGGCGCTGAGCTCATCGGTGTGACCGAGCGCCTGCCACAGCACGGCCGTGATGTGCGGCACGATGGGCGCCAGCAGCAAGACCACGGTCGTCAAACCTTCCTGACGCACGGCGTGCGCGGCGGCGGTGTCGACGCTCATGCGCGACAGGTGGTTCAGCAATTCCATCACCGCCGCGATGGCGGTGTTGAATTTGTAACGCCGGCTGACGTCATCGCTCACTTTGACGATGGTCTCGTGGATATGTCGACGCACGGTCTTGAGCTCGTCGCTGCCACTGCCCGCTTCAGCCGGCACGCCCATGGCGGCATGCTCGGTGACCTGTCGCCACAGCGATTTCAGAAAACGGAACTGGCCTTCGACCGCCGAATCCGACCATTCCAGGGACTGGTCCGGCGGCGCCGCGAACATGGTGTAGAGGCGCACGGTGTCGGCGCCGTATTTGTCGATCAGGGCCTGCGGATCGACGCCGTTGTTCTTCGACTTCGACATCTTCTCGACCGCGCCGATGGTGACCGGCAGGCCGTCGGCCTTGGCGCGCGCGGTGACAGCGCGGCCCTTGGCATCGAGCTCGACATCCACCTGGGCAGGATTGAAGTACTGCTTGCGGCCGTTGTCGCCGTCGCGGAAATAGGTTTCCTTGCACACCATGCCCTGCGTCAAAAGACGCTTGAAGGGCTCGTCCGATTTGACCAGACCCGCATCGCGCATGGCCTTGTGGAAGAAGCGCGCGTAGAGCAGATGCAGAACCGCGTGTTCGATGCCGCCGATGTAGATGTCTACCGGCATCCAGTAATCGGCGCGCGCATCGACCATGCCGGTGGTGCTGTCGGCGCAGGCAAAGCGCGTGAAATACCAGGACGACTCAAAGAAAGTATCGAAGGTGTCGGTCTCGCGCCGGCCCGGCCGACCGTCGGGCAGGGTCGCCTGGGTAAAGGCCGGCATACTGCGCAAGGGCGAGTTGACGCCTTCCCAGGCCACGTCTTCCGGCAGCACCACCGGCAGACGCTCGGGAGTCTCCGGCACCACGTTGCCCTCGGCGTCGTACAGCACCGGTATCGGGCAGCCCCAATAGCGCTGACGCGACACCAGCCAGTCACGCAGGCGGTACTGGGTGCGACGCTCGGCGCGGCCCTGGCCTTCGAGACGCGTAGCAATGGCGTCGAAGGCCTGCGTGAAATCGAGGCCGTCGAATTCGCCGCTGTTCACCAGCAGGCCGTGTTCGGTATAGGCCTCATGCGTGATATCGATGGCACGGCCGTCCAGCGGTTTCACCACCTGGCGGATGGGCAGGCCGTTACGCTGCGCGAATTCGAAATCGCGATCATCATGCGCCGGCACCGACATCACCGCGCCGGTGCCGTAGCCCATCAGCACGAAGTTCGCGACCCACACCGGCAAGGGTGCGCCGGTCAGCGGGTGGTCAACCGTGATGCCGAGCGGCAGGCCACGCTTTTCCATGGTCTCGAGGATGGCTTCCGAGGTCGACTGACGCTTGCAGGCTTCCAGCAGCTCGGCGACCTGGGCGTCGCGCCCGGCGGCGGCCACCGCCAGCGGATGCTCGGGGGCGACGGCCATGTAGGTGGCACCCATCAAGGTATCAGGGCGGGTGGTGAAGACCTCGAGATTGCCCGAACCATCGGACAAGCCGAAGCGGATCAAAAGACCCTGGGAGCGGCCAATCCAGTTGCGCTGCATGGTCTTGACCGCTTCCGGCCACTCGTCCATGCGGTCCAGCTCTTCCAGCAGTTCATCGGCGTAGGCCGTGATGCGCAGGAACCACTGCGGAATCTCGCGACGTTCCACCGGCGCACCCGAGCGCCAGCCGCAACCGTCGATGACCTGCTCGTTGGCCAGCACCGTCTGGTCTACCGGGTCCCAGTTCACCACCGCGGTGGCGCGGTAGATCATGCCCTTCTCGTAGAGCTGGGTGAAAAACCACTGTTCCCAGCGGTAGTAATCGGGGTTGCAGGTGGCGAGCTCGCGGTCCCAGTCATAGGCGAAGCCCAGGCGCTGCAATTGGCCGCGCATGTAGGCGATGTTGTCGCGCGTCCACTTGGCGGGCGGCACGTTGTTTTCGATGGCGGCGTTCTCGGCCGGCATGCCGAAAGCGTCCCAGCCCATGGGCTGCATCACGTTCTTGCCCTGCATGCGCTGATAGCGGGCAATCACATCGCCGATGGTGTAGTTGCGCACATGGCCCATGTGCAGGCGCCCACTGGGGTAGGGGAACATGCACAGGCAATAGAATTTTTCCTTGGAAAGATCCTCGACCACCTTGAAGGTCTGCTGGTCGCGCCAATGGTCCTGCACTACCGGCTCGATGCGTGCCGGTTCGTAACGCTCGGTCAGGAGTTCGCGCTTCAATTCTTGGCGCACGCTTGAATGCCCTTCTGCTTGGAAATCGGATGAGCCTGCGCCCGTCACCGCGCTGCTGGACACAGGGTGAGGCGGGCATTTGCAGGGCCGGTGAGCATACAGGAGGGCCATTTTCGGCGCAAAAAAGATGCCGGTTCACATGACGGAACCGGCCAAGCCCCGGCGAACCGAGGAGGGTTGGTGGAGGCGCTACTTGGCCGAGGCGGCCGTCACCCGCTCGCGGTTTTTGTCGAGGGTCGCGGCGCCGATGCCTTTGATCTGCAGCAGGTCGTCGACCGTCTTGAACGGCCCGTGGGCCTCGCGGTAGTCAACGATAGCCTGCGCCTTGGCCGGGCCGATGCCGACCATGCCGGCGGCCAGAGCCTCGGCCGAGGCCGAATTGAGATTGACCGGTTCGGCCGCGCTCAAGGCGCAGGACAGGACCAGCATGAAAATCATGAGCAGTCGTTTTAGTGTGGACATTCCATGTCTCCTTTGGGGTTCCCTTGGGCTGGTGCGCCTCGCGATCTTCGTCCTGAAGTCCGAAGGCACGCCCGCAGCTTAAGCACGGCGGCCACCGCTGACGAGCGACAATGCGACTCGCGAGCAGGGCTGAGACCGGGAAATCTTCCCGTGAGCGGCCCTCAAGCGCGCCATGGCGTGGCCGATCGCGTCTCGGTACATGCACTAAACTCGCGGCAGTTTCACGGCATCGTCATAAAACCCACGTACAAGTGTCACGCATCACGGGCACAGACCATTAGCGAGCACTCATGAGCGCCAACATACTCATCGTTGAAGACGAGCCGGCCATCCGCCAGATGCTGGGTTTCACGCTGGCCGGCGACGGCTACCAGTTCACCGAGGCCGGTGACGTCGAACAGGCGCAGCAGGCGATGGGTACCCTGACCCCGGATCTCATCCTGCTGGACTGGATGCTGCCCGGCATCAGCGGCGTCGATTTCGCGCGGCGCCTGAAGCGCGACCCCAAGACCAGCGCCATCCCCATCATCATGCTGACCGCGCGCGGCAGCGAGAACGACAAGGTCAAAGGCCTCGACACCGGCGCCGATGACTTCATCACCAAGCCCTTTTCGACCCGCGAACTGCTGGCCCGGGTGCGGGCGGTGATGCGCCGCGCCCACACCGGCGGCGAGCAGGAGGTCATTGAAATGGGCGCCATCAAGCTCGATTCCCAGACTCACCGCGTGCTCGCCAACAACCGGCCGGTGGAGCTCTCGCCCACCGAATTCCGCCTGCTGCAGTTCTTCATCACCCATCCGGAGCGGGTCTATTCGCGCAACCAGCTCCTGGACAGCGTGTGGGGCAACCACGCCTATATAGAAGAGCGCACCGTGGACGTGCACATCCGGCGCCTGCGCAAACTGCTGGAACCCTATGGCTGCGAGGCCTACATCCAGACCGTGCGCAGCGTCGGCTACCGGTTTTCGGCCCTGACGGAGTGAAGGGCCGGGCTTGCCAGGCGCGCGGCGCTTCATCCAGGCCATCGAAAGTACGATAATCCGGCCAAACTTCTCGCAGGTCCCCGTCTATGCAGCAGCGCGATGCTTGGCGCCTTGCCGCACTCTTCCTGACCGCGCTGCTGGTCGGCACGCTGTTGGGTCGCACCAAGTGGTGTCTGTTGCTGGCCGCGCTCGGCTACATCGTGTGGATGCATACCAAGCTCGAGCTGCTGCTGTCGTGGATGCGCGATCACAAGACCCACGAGCCGCCCGAGGCGCCGGGCGCGTTTGAAGAGCTGTCGCTGGAAATCGATTACCTGCGTGAGCGCCACAAGAAGCGCAAGAAAAAGCTCGCCAGCTACCTAAAGCAGTTCCAGCAGGCGACCCGCGCCCTGCCCGACGCGACCGTGGTGCTGGATGCACGCAATGAAGTGCGCTGGGCCAATAACGCCGCGCGCCGCGATCTCGGCATCCGCTGGCCGGAAGATATCGGTCAGCGAGTCACCAACCTCGTGCGCCTGCCGGCGCTGCGCGCCTTCATCGAACGCGCCGATGAAGGCGAAGCCATCGAAATCCAGAGCCCGACCGACACCAAGCGCTACCTGTCGGTGCTGCTTGCGCCTTACGGTCGCGATCAGCAATTGCTGGTGGCGCGCGACGTCACGCAATTGCATCGCGCCAATGAGATACGCCGCGATTTCGTCGCCAATGTCTCCCACGAGCTGCGCACACCGATCACGGTGTTCCGCGGCTATCTCGAAACCCTGGAAGCGCAGGCCGAGCTCGCGCCGCCCGCGTGGCGTCCGGCCTTGACGCAGATGGCCGCCCATTCCGAGCGCATGCGCCAACTGGTGGAGGAACTGCTGCTGCTGTCCAATCTCGAACGCGAGGATCGCGTGCCGCAGCCGGAAGTGGTCAACGTCTCGGAGCTGGTGGCCGACGCGCACGCCCGCGCGCGCGAGCTGAGCCAACAGCGCGAGCACCTGTTCTCCCTCGAAATCGACCCGCACCTGCGCCTGCGCGGTTCACGCACCGAACTCTACAGCGCGTTCTCCAATCTCATCTTCAACGCCGTGCATTACACGCCGGAACGCGGCGTCATCCGCATCCGCTGGTATGGCGACGAAGCGGGCGCGCATTTCGAAGTGGAAGACAACGGCATCGGCATCGGCCCCGAACACATCGAGCGCCTCACCGAACGCTTCTATCGCGTCGAGCAATCACGGGTGCGCAGCGCCGGCGGCACGGGCTTGGGGCTCGCCATCGTCAAGCATGTGCTGGTGCGCCACAACGCCACGCTCCATATCGAAAGCACCCCCGGCAAGGGCAGCCGCTTCCGCTGTGATTTTCCGGCCAGCGAGGTGGTGGATGTGCGGGAAGAGGACGCCAAGCCCCAGGTGCGGGACGCGGGCTGAGCGTGTAGGTGCGAATTTATCCGCACATCGATATGGATGATGGTCCGCGAGTGTTTTTTCAATGTCAGACTGAAGTCTGACCCACAATTAAGAACAATCGCGGCTCTCTGCCTGTGGGTCAGACTTCAGTCTGACATTCAGTGAACCCGCGCAGGTTCACTCCGCGTCGCGGCGCAGCTCCTGCTCGACCTGCTCCAGCGCCACGTGGCGCACGTCCTTGCCTTCGACCAGATAGATGACGTTTTCGCAGATGTTGCGCGCGTGATCGCCGATGCGCTCGAAGGCGCGCACCGACAGCACCGCGTCCAGCACACGCGTGATCGAGCGCGGGTCTTCCATCATGTAGGTAATGAGGTAGCGCATGATGGCGTCGGTCTCGGCGTCGATTTCGCGGTCTTCCTGCGCAATCCTGAAGGCCGATTCCGAATCCATGCGCGCAAAGGCGTCGAGCGCGGCGCGCACCATGCGGCGCACGTGATGCCCCATGGACAGCATGCCCATGTAGTAAGAGCTGATGCCGCCCGAGCCGCGCAGGTTCAAGACCAGGCGCGCAATCTTCTCGGCTTCATCACCGATGCGCTCGAGGTCGGTGATGGTCTTGCTGACCGACAGCACCAGGCGCAGATCGGTCGCGGCTGGCTGGCGACGCAGCAGAATCTCGGTGCAGTCGTCGTCGATTTCGACTTCCAGCGCATTGACCTTGAAGTCGTTGACCGCCACGTATTCCGCTTCGTCGAAATCGCCCTTGGCAAAGCACTCCAGCACCTTGTGAATGTGCTCTTCGACCAGTCCGCCCATCGCCAGCACTTTGGAGCGGATGTCCTCCAGCTCTTTGTCGAACTGGTGGGAGATGTGGTGGGTCAGGCGCGACATGGTCATCGTTGGCATTCTCCGGTGGTGGCACCCGCCACCCTGGCGACTTCGATAATCGAAAGGCTCACGGCCATTGGCGGCCGGGCCCGGACTCAGCCATAACGGCCAGTGATGTAGTCTTCGGTCTGTTTGCGGCGCGGCGTGGTGAAGACCGTCTTGGTCTTGCCGAATTCAATCAGGTCGCCCATGTACATGAAGGCCGTGAAGTCCGACACGCGCGCCGCCTGCTGCATGTTGTGCGTGACGATGACGATGGTGTAGTCCTTCTTGAGCTCATAGATGAGCTCTTCAATCTTGAGCGTCGAAATCGGATCGAGCGCCGAGGCCGGCTCGTCGAGCAACAACACTTCCGGCTCGATGGCGATGGCGCGCGCAATGACCAGACGTTGCTGCTGACCACCCGACAGGCCGAGCGCACTGTCGTGCACGCGGTCCTTCACTTCGTCCCACAATGCTGCGCCGCGCAGCGCGCCTTCGACGGCCTTGTCCAGCACGCGACGGCTCTTCACGCCCTGGATGCGCAGTCCGTAGGCGACGTTCTCGTAAATCGACTTCGGAAACGGATTCGGCTTCTGGAACACCATGCCGACGCGGCGGCGCAGGGTCGCGACATTGACCTCGGGCGCGAAGATGTTCTGCCCGTCGAGCAGCACTTCGCCTTCGACGCGCACGCCGTCGATGAGATCGTTCATGCGATTGAAGCAGCGCAGGAGCGTCGACTTGCCGCAGCCCGAGGGGCCGATGAAAGCCGTGACGTAGCGCTCCGGGATGGTCAGGTTGATGTCGTGCAGCGCACGCTTCTGACCGTAATAGAGATTGAGACCCTTGACCTCGAGGCAGTCGCGCGGCTCGGTCGGCCGTTCCTGCGCGCCGTCGTCTTTACGCAAGGCACTCTTGATGTCCACGCCATGCGTGGGAGTGCTGCCTTCTTTGCCCGGCTGTCCCTGCATGGTTTCAAGTTCACGATCAGGTTTCGGCGGCATTGTACTTTTCTCGAAGCCGGTTGCGAATGGTGATGGCGGCCAGGTTGAGCGTGACGATGATCAGCACCAGCAGCAGTGAGGTCGCATAGACCAGCGGGCGCGCGGCTTCGACATTGGGACTCTGGAAGCCGACATCGAAGATATGAAAGCCGAGATGCATGAACTTGCGATCGAGATGCAGGAACGGCAGGTTGCCGTCCAGCGGCAGAGCCGGCGCGAGCTTGACCACGCCGACCATCATCAAGGGCGCGACTTCACCGGCGGCGCGCGCCACCGCGAGGATGAGGCCGGTCATCATGGCCGGCGTCGCCATCGGCATGACGGTGCGCCACAGGGTTTCGGCCTTGGTTGCGCCGAGCGCCAGTGAACCCTCGCGGATGCTGCGCGGTATGCGCGACAAGCCTTCCTCGGTCGACACGATCACGACCGGCACGGTCAACAAGGCCAGGGTCAACGATGACCACAACAGACCCGGCGTGCCGAAGGTCGGCGCCGGCAAGGCCTCGGCGTAGAACGCCTGGTCGATGGCGCCGCCGACGAAATACACGAAAAAGCCCAGGCCAAATACGCCGTACACCACCGACGGCACACCGGCGAGATTGTTGACCGCGATGCGGATGATGCGGGTGGTGAGACCCTGGTGGGCGTATTCGCGCAGATACACCGCGGCGATGACGCCGAAAGGCGTGACGAACACCGACATCAGCAGCACCATCATCACGGTGCCGAAGATGGCCGGAAACACACCGCCTTCGGTGTTGGCCTCGCGCGGCTCGCTGGCGACGAATTCACCGAGCTTGGCGCCGTAGTGCTTGAGCTTGGCCATGAGCGGCATGGCGTTGGGTCGGTAGGCGCGCACGATGTCGTAGAAGCGCACTTCGCTGGCCACACCGTTGACGGTCTCGAGCAGCAGTACGTCGCGCCCGGCATCGGCGTTGAGTTTGGCAAGTTTCTCGGCCAGCTTGCCGTAGCGGGCGTTGAGCGCATCGCGTTCGGCGGCGATGTCGGCCAGCGGCGCACCGCTGGTCACGCCTTCGAGTTCCAGCTTGCGGGTTTTCAGGCGCAGGCGCTCGAGGCCGTAGTTGATGGCGCCCATCTGGTCGCGTTCGATGTGCGCGATGTCCTTGCGCAGGGCTTCGCCGCGCGCGATGCGCTTGCGCATCTCGGGCCACGGACTGCCTTCGATGCTGAGCGGCTTGTCGCCTTCACGTATGCCCTTCACGAAGCCGTAGAAATTGCCCCATTCACGGCGCTCGATCACCACCGCCTTGCGCGGGTAGCTGACCGCGCCGAAATCGAGATCGTTGAACCACTGAAAGTCATAGCCGTTCAAATTACGGTTGCCGACCTTCAGCAACACCCGCCGCACGGATTCGCGCCCGTCGGGCACGGCCACCCCGTTGTCCTTGAGGCGGGTGGCGGAGACCGTTTCCTCTTCGACGATTTCACCGAGCGCGTATTTGGCCTCACCGCCGGTCAATTCCAGTCGCGCGACGTCGGACGGCCAGAAGTGCCCCATGCCGCGCACGGTGATGAGAAACAGCAGGCCGAACACCATCACCAGCGAGAAACTCACGGCGCCCGCCGTCAGCCACACACCGGGCGAACCGGAATGCCACCAATGGCGCAGCGGCGCGGTACGGCTCGATGAAGTCGACGCGTTCACAGGCTGGAGTACTTCTTGCGCAGCCGCTGGCGGACGAGCTCCGCCATGGTGTTGACGATGAAAGTCACCAGGAACAGCACCATCGCGGCCAGGAACAGCACGCGATAGTGGGAGCTGCCGACTTCCGATTCGGGCATTTCGACCGCGATGTTGGCCGACAGCGCGCGCAGGCCCTGGAACAGGCTCAAGTCCATGATGGGCGTGTTGCCGGTTGCCATCAGCACGATCATGGTTTCACCCACGGCGCGGCCCATGCCAATCATGATGCCCGAAAAGATGCCGGGACTGGCGGTCAGCAGCACGACCTTGATGGCGGTCTGCCACGGCGTCGCACCCAGCGCCAGCGAGCCCATGGTCAGATGGCGCGGCACGCTGAACACCGCGTCTTCACTGATCGAGAAGATGGTCGGGATCACGGCGAAGCCGATAGCTATCGCCACCACCAGCGAATTGCGCTGGTCGTAGCCGATGCCGTAGTTGACGGTCAGCCAGTGGGTCACGCTGCCGTCGAAGAACATCACTTCCAGCGCGCGGCCTACCATGAAGTTCGCCCAGATGGCGAAGATCACCACCGGCACCAGGGCGAGGGCCTCCCAACCGTCGGGGATGAGCCCCTTCACGCGTTGCGGCAAGCGGCTCAGAAGATAGGAGAACAGTAAAGTCGAGGCCGGCACGACGGGAATGCACAACAGCACACCCAGCAGCTCACGCTCGACCAGTGGCGCCAGCCACAGGCCGGCGAGGAAGCCCAGGATCACGGTCGGCAGCGCCGCCATCAATTCAATCGACGGTTTGACGATGCGCCGCATCGGCGCACTCATGAAGTAGGCGGTGTAGATGGCGCCCAGCACCGCCAGCGGCACGGCGAAAATCATCGAATAGATGGCGGCTTTCAGGGTGCCAAAGGTGAGCGGTGTCAGGCTGAACTTGGGTTCGAAATCGTTGCTGGCCGACGACGACTGCCAGATGTAATCAGGGTGTGCGCGGTTCTCGTACCAGATCTGATTCCACAGTGCCTTGAACGACACCTCTGGGTGCGGGTTGTCGATGGCGAAGAGCGCGACCTTGCCGCTCTTCGACGCCAGCACCGCGGCATTGGCGCGCGGCGCCATGCTGAGCGCCGCCACCTCGTCGAGACCGCTGGCGACAGTCGTCAGGTGGCGCTCGGCGGTGGCGTGATAGAGGCCGAGATTGCCCTTGGCGTCGACCGCGAGGAAACCCTTGCGGAAATATTCCGGCGCGATGGCCGTGACGCCGGCCGGCAGGGGCGCGAAGCGACGCACACGCTTCAACTGCGAATTGTTGTGCTGGTCGCGCACCGGGAACCATTGCGTGAGGTTGCCGAGATCGTCGCCGATCACGAGCGAGATACCGCCCGACAGGAAGCTCATGGCGGTGATGTGATGGGCGTCGCCGATGACACTGGCGCGGTCAACCAGCTGCGGCTTGGCCTTGTTGCGCACATCGAAGTAACTCAGCACGCCGTCGCTGCCGGCGAGGTAGAGCTCGCGCTGCTGGTTGTCGAGGGCGAGCTGGGAAATCTTGCTGCCGTCGACATCGAGCTCGGTGCGCGTGACTTCGACGCTGACCGATTCGTCGAGCATCGAGGTCTGCCGGGTCGCGTTGATCAGCACCACCTTGCCCTGGGCGCTGACCACCGCAATGGTCGCTTCCTCGTCTGACGCCTGGCCGGTAATCAGGCGGATGGCATCGCCGGCGGGGGTGGCGCGCTGCACTTGTTCGCCGAACGGGTAGCCGAGCTTGGGTGTGACGACGCGGGTCTGGCCTTCGAACTTGACCTCGAAGCTGACCTGCGCGATGCCAACATTGCCGTCGCCGGTGCCGGCCACATAGACATGACTGACCGGGTCGCCGGCCGCCACCGCACTGACCTTGCCGGCGCCTGCCGGCAACAGCTCGCCGCCAGCGATGACGCTGCCGTCGCCGGCCTTGAAGAACTGGTAGTGGCCGTCGGGCGCGATGGAAAAGCCGGTCTGCGCGTATTCATCCAGCGCAATGGCCGCAGCCGCGCCCTGTTCAAAACTCGCCGTGGGCTTGACCGTGGCGTCGCGGAACAGCGGCAGCACGACGTACAGGAGGTAAAAGAAAATCAGCAGGATGGCGACAATCACCGAAATGCCGCCAACGGCCATGACCGCCGCGAACAGGCGGTCTTTCAGCAGCCGCCAGCGCTCGCGGGAGGACAGGTCGGCGCGGTTGGCGGGGATCACGAGCGCCTCGCCCCGGCCCACACGAGCGCGCATCGGCGGTGATCAGGCATCGTGCCTGGCCCTCGAGTCTCGTATTGCTGTGACATAGGAAAAACCGCTTGCTCGCGGGCTGGGCCCGGCGGGCCCGATTGTTGGCGTGTTTTATTACAGTATCGTGACAACGGTGACAACGACCGGCGCATGGCCGGCCTCGAAGATCATTTCTCCGCGGCGATGTAACAAATCCAGCCGGCGTCGGCATCGGCCTCTTCGACCGGCGTGAAGTCGCCGCTGCCGGTCTCTTCTTTTTCGTCCCAGCCCTGCCAGTAGACGGTGGTGCGGCTGAAACCGGCTTCAGCCAGGAGCTCGCGGATCTCGGGCAGCGTCCACAGGCGCCATTCGTAGCTGAAGGCCTTCTTCAGGCGCGAGCCGTCGGGAAAGCTGAAATGGATGTGGCACACGAAATGGCCGTCGATCGGGTTGTAGCTGGCGTGCTCCCAGGTGTAGGTGAAGCGCTTGTGCTCGGTGTGTTCCTTCAGCACCCGGAACGACTCGTAGCCGCCGAAGCAGTCGAGGAACATCACGCCGTCGTCGGCCAGGTTGGCGCGCGCGCGCTTGAAGTAGGCGCGCAATTGCGCGCGTTCACGGAACAGCCAGTAGCTGAAGTTCATCGCCAGCAGGATTTCGACCGGCTCGCCGGCGGTCTTCAAGACGTTGCCCTCGATGAGGGTCAGGCGACGCCGCTGCGACAGACTCAGCTTGGCGACGTGGTGCTCGCGGCCCCAGCCCAGCACTTCCGGGTCCAGATCCACGCCCACCGCGCGATTGGCCGGCCGGCGGCGCACCCATTCGCACGAGGTGTTGGCGGTGCCGCAGAAATCCTCACGCAGGGTGGTGGCGCGATGGCCGCGCAGGCGTTTGAATTCGGCATCGACGAAGTCAATCTCATGCTCGACGCATTGCACCGATTCCTCGTACAGCGCATGCCTGTCGGCGCGCTCAGCCATGGTCGGCTTGCGCGTCTTGGCCGCGCGACGAGGAGTTTTTTTAGCTGTGGTTTTGACCATGATCAGGTGCCGCCCGCGTGCGCTTGCAGTGCTGTGGAAAGGCGGGCGATGATAATGACTCAACCGTTAAAATGCACCCCGGCCGACCCTTCCCTACTTTGAAGCGCGCGCGAGCACCAATATCCATGGACGCGAAAGCGCTGCACATCGGCGACCCTGCGCTATACATCAATCGTGAGCTGTCGCTGCTGGAATTCAACCGGCGCGTACTCGAACAGGCCAAGGACGTCACCAATCCGTTGCTCGAACGCCTGAAGTTCCTGTGCATCGCCAGCAGCAATCTCGACGAGTTCTTCGAGATCCGGGTCGCCGGCTTGAAGGAGCAGGTGGCGTTTGCGGCCGGCCAGAGCGGCCCCGACCAGATGTCGGCCCAGGAGCAGCTGCGCGCGATAAGCGCCGGCGCCCATGCCCTGGTCGCCGAGCAATACCAGGTGTTGAACGAATTGCTGCTGCCGGCGCTGGCCGACGAGAACATCCATTTCTTGAAGCGCGGCGAATGGAACACGCGCCAGGCGGCTTGGGTGCGGCGTTACTTCAATCGCGAACTGCTGCCGATGCTGAGCCCCATCGGGCTCGATCCGTCCCATCCGTTTCCGCGCATTCTGAACAAGAGTCTCAACTTCCTCATCTCGCTCGAGGGCACCGATGCCTTTGGCCGCAACAGCGTCATCGCCATCGTGCAGGCGCCGCGCTCACTGCCACGCATCATCAACATCCCCGAGGAATACGCCAACGGCCCCCACGAGTTCGTGTTCCTGTCGTCCATCATCCACGCCCATGTCGACGACATCTTCCCGGGCATGGAAGTGAAGGGCTGCTACCAGTTCCGCGTCACCCGCAACAGCGACCTGTTCGTTGACGACGAAGAAGTGGACGACCTCCT
>JADLGE010000106.1 GCA_020849475.1 Gammaproteobacteria bacterium | reverse complement strand
TTCATGGGCTCGGTGTTCATGCTGGTCGCGTTGCTTTATCTGTACGGCAAGGCGGGCAGCTTCGCACTGCCGGCACTGCACCAGGTGCCGCTGACCCTGGCCGAACAGCAGTGGATTTTCATCGCCTTCCTGCTCGCCTTCGCGGTCAAGATTCCGATGTGGCCAGTGCACACCTGGTTGCCCGATGCCCACGTCGAAGCGCCTACCGGCGGTTCGGTGGTGCTGGCGGCCATCATGTTGAAGATGGGTGGCTACGGTTTCCTGCGCTTCAGCATGCCGATAGCGCCCGATGCTTCGGCGTCACTCGACTGGCTCATGATTGGCCTGTCCTTGATTGCGGTGGTGTACATCGGTTTCGTCGCCCTCGTGCAGCAGGACATGAAGAAGCTCGTCGCCTATTCGTCCATCTCGCACATGGGCTTCGTGACGCTCGGCTTCTTCATCGTTTTCCAGGTCGCGGCCGCGACCGGCGACTGGCACCGCTCGGCTGCCGGCATCTCCGGCGCGATGGTGCAGATGATCTCCCACGGCTTCATTTCCGGTGCCATGTTCCTGTGCATAGGCGTGCTGTATGACCGCGTGCACAGCCGTCAGATCGGTGACTACGGCGGCGTGGTCAACAAGATGCCGGTGTTCGCGGCCTTCATGATGCTGTTCTCGATGGCCAATGCCGGCCTGCCGGGCACCTCGGGATTCGTCGGCGAATTCCTGGTCATCCTGACCGCCTTCAAGGCCAATTTCTGGTACGCCTTCCTGGCGTCGGTGACCCTGATTCTGGGCGCGGCCTACACGCTGTGGATGTACAAGCGCGTGATGTTCGGTGAAGTCGCCAACGATCACGTCGCCGAGCTCGAAGATATCGACGGCCGTGAGCGTCTGATCCTGTTGACCCTGGCGGTGGTGGTCCTGGTGTTCGGTGTGTGGCCGGCGCCGATGTTCGACATGATGAATGCCAGTGTGGATCAGCTCATCACGCAGATCTCGCACTCGAAATTACCCTGAGGCCGCCGGCGATGAACGAGATCCTGACCGTATTACCCGAAGCGACCATGGCGGGTCTCGCCTGCCTGGTGCTGCTGGTCGAGGTATTCCGCGGACCGGACAACCGCGCGGCGACGTTCTGGGCCGCCGCGATGTCGGTCATGATCGTGCTGGCCGAGCTCGCCATGTGGTTTCCACAGTCGACCTCGTTGGCGTTCAATGGCACTTACCGCGTCGATGTCATGTCGGCGGTGTTGAAGGCCTTCCTCATGGTCATCGTGCTGCTGTCGTTCTTCTACGCGCGCGATTATTTCGAGCGGCGTGGGCGGGTGGTGCAGGAGTTCTACATCCTGGGGCTGTTCGCGACGCTTGGCATGATGGTGCTGATCTCGGCGCACAATCTTCTGACCGTATACCTCGGCCTCGAACTGCTGTCGCTGGCGATGTACGCGATGGTGGCGATGGACCGCGACTCGTTCGCGGCCTCGGAAGCGGCCATGAAATATTTCGTGCTCGGCGCGCTGGCGTCCGGCATGCTGCTGTATGGCATGTCGATGATTTACGGCGTGTCTGGCACCCTGGACCTAGGCACCCTCGCGGCGCAGGTGGCGGGTGGCAACTCGCATCTTCTGTATACCTTTGGCCTCGTGTTCGTGCTGATTGGCATCGCCTTCAAGCTTGGCGTGGTGCCGTTCCATATGTGGGTGCCGGACGTCTACCAGGGCGCGCCGACGCCGGTCACGCTGTTCATCGGCTCCGCGCCCAAGCTTGCGGCTTTCGCGATGGCCATCCGCGTGCTGACCGATGGCCTGGGCGGACTGGTCGGGGAGTGGCAGAACATGCTGGTGCTGCTGTCGGTGGCTTCGATGGCCATTGGCAACCTGGTCGCCATCGCGCAGACCAACATGAAGCGCATGCTGGCCTACTCGACCATCTCGCACATGGGCTTCCTGCTGTTGGGCCTGTTGTCAGCGCGCACCAGCGGCTATGCCGCCTCGATGTTCTACGTCATCACCTATGCGGTCATGAGCATGGGTGCTTTCGGCGCCATCGTGCTGTTGTCCTCGGCCAATTCGGAGGCGGACCGTCTGCAGGACTTCGCCGGCCTCGCCAAGCGTAGTCCGTGGCTGGCCTTCCTCATGCTGATAATCATTTTCTCGCTGGCCGGTGTGCCGCCGTTCGCGGGCTTCTGGGCCAAGTGGTTCGTGCTGAAAGAAGTGGTCGCCGCCGGTTATTCGTGGCTCGCGATCGTGGCGGTGGTGTTTTCGCTGATTGGCGCCTACTACTACCTGCGTATCATCAAGCTCATGTATTTCGACGCCCCCGATGCCGGCTGCGAGCCGATTGCCGCCGGTGATGACGTACGGCTGGTATTCAGCGTCAACAGTCTGTCCATCCTGTTGCTGGGGCTCTTGCCCGGCACCTTGATGTCGGTATGCCTGGCGGCCATGCTGGCCTACGCCACCTGAGCCGTGATGCGTGTCATCACCTCAATGGCCCGGCACGCGATGCAAAACAATCTTCCCTTCTGTTACTCAAGTATTCGCCCCCGCTCGGGGCCGATGACCGGTGTTCATATAGGCCTTGATGGTTCACCGGTATTCTGCGCAAGGCACTCTGTCAGCGGGTAAATACTGTGAATATATACGTGGGAAATCTTGCTTACGCCGTCACCGACGACGACCTTCGGGAACTGTTTGGTGAGTTCGGCGAGGTGCGCAGCGCCAGCGTGATCTCGGACAAGGTCACGGGGCAGTCCAAGGGTTTCGGCTTTGTCGAAATGCAGGACAACAGCGCGGCCGATACCGCCATCAAGGAATTGAACGGCAAGCAGGTCAAAGGCCGGGCCTTGAAGGTTAACGAGGCCAAGCCGCGCGCTGACAAGCCGCCGCAGCGCCGTCCGCGCTACTGAGTTTACGCGGCGGCGCCGGTCGCCGCCGAGCGTAAGGGGCAACGCCTACCGTCGGTGACTGCCGACGGTCATGGTGCGGCCCAGCCATGCCCCCATGCGCACCGGGAGACCGGCTTGCGCGCTCTCATGCCAGTTCAAGCATCCGCGACTGGCGGTGACTATCACAGTCGAACCCATGTTGAAGCGTCCGAATTCCGCACCGCGTGCGAGGGTTGGGCCGTCCAGCGCCTGGCTGACGTGGGGCGGCTGATTGCCATGGGGCCGATTGCGCGCCGGCCGGGCGCCGGGCAGCACCAGTTCGATGCTGCCGACATTCAGCGCGCCGACCATGATCAGCGCCAGCCAATGGGGGCCGGCTTCGAACACCACGATGGTGCGTTCGTTGCGGCAGAACAGGCGCGGCACCGACTGTGCGGTGAGCGCATTGACCGAGAACAGCTCGCCCGGTACATGGCGCAGCACCCGCGCGGTGGCGGTGCACGGCATGTGCACGCGGTGGTAGTTGTAGGGGGCGAGATAGACGGTGGCGAAGCTGCCGCCTTCGAAGCGCGCCGCGAGTTCGGCATCCCCATCGAAGAGGTCGAGCAGCGTGTAGTCGACGCCCTTGGCCTGCACCAGGCGGTCGGGACTGAGCGTACCGAATTCACTCAAGGTGCCGTCGGCTGGACACACGAAGGCATCTTCCGCGTCGACGATGGGCCGCGCACCGTCGCGCAGCGCGCGGGTGAAGAAGGCGTTGAAGGTCGGATAGGCGCGGCAGTCGGGCTGCTCGGCATCGCGCATGTCGACCTTGAACGCCCGCACGAAGGCGCGAATCGCGAAGTGGGTGAGGGCGCCCCCTTCGACGCGCGTGAGGGCGCCCACCAAGTCGGACAACAGGGTCTTGGGCAGCAGCCATTGCAAGGCCACGAACAGGCGCGAAGAAAATTTCATGGCGGGGTCGCGCGCGGCGCGTCGCGCAGCACCGGCAAGGCCACCCTGAGGGGCTCACCGGCGCGGCAATCGAGTTGCAACGTCAGCGTATCGCCGACGGTTGGCGGCTTGGCCGGCTCGAACAGCATCACATGGGCGCCGCCCGGCGCGGCGACGAAATGGGCGCCGGGCGCGAGTTCGATGTCGCCCTGCGGGCGCATCACCGCGCGGCCATCCACCACGTGCGTGGCGTGCAGCATCGCGGATTTGAAATCGGGACTGCCGACCGCCGTGATGGTGAGCGTCGCGGCGCCGTCATTACGCGCGTCGAAATAGGCGGCCGCCACATCGCTGCCCGGCGGCGGTTGCCGCAGCCAGGCATGCTCGACCACCAGGCCGTCGCAGGCCAGCGCTGCGCCATTCACCAACAGGATGAGCACCATACACACACTGCGCATCATGATTTCCCCAGGATGAAAGCACTGACCGCCTTGAAGCGCGCGATCACGGCGTCGGCGGTGTGCGGCGGTGTCAGCACGCTGACCAGGCGGCCGGCCGGATCGATGAAGAAAATGCCGGCCGAATGGTCGACCGTGTAATCAGGACCGCCTTGCGCGACTTTCATGAACAATACGCCGAGCGCCTGGGTCAGCGGTTTGAGGTCACTGTCGGCGCCGGTCACGCCGATAAAGTCCTTGTGGAAGTAATGCACGTACTGCGCGAGCTGGGCCGGTGTGTCGCGTTCAGGATCGACCGACACGAACACCACCTGGCCTTGCGTGCCATAGGGCGGGGTTTTCTTGAGCACGGTGTGCACCTGCGCGAGCAGATCGAGCGTGGTCGGGCAGACATCCGGGCAGTGGGTGAAGCCGAAGAACATCAAGGTCCATTTGCCGCGCAGGTCGGCGAGCTTGAATGGCGTGCCGTCGTCGCGGGTCAAGGCGATTTCCGGCACGGCCGGCGGATCGGGCCACAGCAGGCCGTCGATGGGCGCCCCCTCCGTGTCGCGGTTGTGCCACCAGGACAGGCCGATGCCGGCCGCGAACGCCATACCGGCGATGAGTATCATCGCCAACCACGGAAGCTTGGGAGCCGTTGCTTGCATGGCTGGATTATAGCGAGCGTGGCGTCCAGGGTCGCGACTCGCGGAGCATCGCTTACCTTGCAAATGCCTTGCGCAATCGACACCATGTCGGCCGATATTCATGCAATACACACCAAGGCCGCGGTGCGCGGCGCATTGGTTCGGCGGCAATCATGAGCGACGTGCCCAAAAAGCTCGGCAAGTACGACATCCTGGGCGAGATCGGGCGTGGCAGCATGGGCATCGTCTATCGCGCCTTCGATCCCTACATCAACCGCGAAGTGGCGGTCAAAGTGGCGATGGCCGAAGCGCTCAAGGACAAGGACACCGGCGAGCGCTTTCGCAAGATGTTCTTCAACGAAGCGCACACCGCCGGCATGCTGCGCCATCCCAATATCCTCGATATTTTCGATGCCGGCGTCGACGGTGATTCGTGTTACATCGTCATGGAACTGGTGGCCAAGGGCGGCACGCTCAGGCCCTATTGCCGCGCTGAGAAATTGCTGCCGCTGAACCAGGCGGCGGAAATCTTTTTCAAGTGCGCCAAGGCGCTCGACTACGCGCACCGCCAGGGCGTCATTCATCGCGACATCAAGCCGTCCAACATCCTTGTCACCGACGACATGGACGTCAAGATTGCCGACTTCAGCATCGCCCATGCGGTGCGTCAGGACACCACCCAGACCATGCCGCTGGGCTTCGTCGGTTCACCGCGCTACATGTCGCCCGAGCAGGTGCATGAAGATGTGATCACGAACCAGACCGATCTGTTCTCGCTGGGGGTGGTCGCCTACGAACTCATCACCGGCCATCATCCTTTCGGTGGCGAAAGCTTCTCGGCGCTGGTGCACAAGATAGTCAATGAAGATCCGCCGCCGATGAGCAACTTCCGCGCTGACATGCCCGATGTGCTGGAACGCATCGTGCGGCGCGCGCTGGAAAAGAATCCGGCGCGGCGCTACCGCACCGGGCTCGATATCGCCTCGGACCTCTCCATGGCTTTCACCCATCTCGAGCGGCCGCAGGAAGACATCGCCATCACTGCCAAGTTCGACCGGGTCAAGCGCCTGGAATTCTTCCGCGGTTTTCCCGACAACGAGATCTGGGAAATCATTCGCGCCAGCGTGTGGATGGAAGTCGATGTCGACGCGCAGGTGGTGACTGAAGGCGAAGTGGATGAAGCGTTTTTCATCATCGTCGCCGGCGATGTGACCGTCACCAAGCTCGGTCAATCCGTCGGTCAGTTGCACACCGGTGACTGCTTCGGCGAGATGGGATATCTGAACCGCATCAAGCGCACCGCGACCGTCAAGGCCGATGGCCCGCTGTCACTGCTCAAGATCAACGCAAACCTGATCGAGCAGGTCAGCGCCGACTGCCAGCTGCGCTTCTACAAGGTGTTCATGAAGGTGCTCATCGACCGCTTGTCCCGCACCACCGAGATGGTGGTGCGAGGGCCGGCGGTGTGATGGAAGGCGAGTGGCATTCCGTGTAGGTGCGAATTCATTCGCACCTACACGGAATCCTCCTGGGCCTTCAAATACGCTTCCAGCACCGCGCGCGTCGACGGGTCGTGCGCGCTGCTCACCGCGCCCTGTGCGATTTCCTCGAGAATGCTGCCGGCCAGCACCTTGCCGAGCTCCACCCCCCATTGATCGAACGCGTTGATGTTCATCAACACGCTCAGCACATAGGTCTTGTGTTCGTAGAGCGCTATCAGTGCGCCGAGCGTGGCCGGCGTGAGCGCCGTCATGGTGATGAGGGTGCTGGCGCGATTGCCGGGAATGTCACGGTGCCGCGCCAAGGGATCGGTGCTTTCGATGAGACGTCCACGCATGAGGCCTTCGGCCTGGGCGATGCAGTTGGCGACCAGCATGTCGTGATGTTCACGGCGCGCAGCGGGATGCGTGAGGCTGAGGATGAAATCCACCGGCACACGGCGTGTGCCCTGGTGCAGCAACTGGAAAAAGGCGTGCTGCGCATTGGTGCCGAGACCACCCCAGGTGATCGGCGCGGAATGTCCGGCCAGGGCATGACCCTCGCGGTCGACGCGTTTGCCGTTGCTTTCCATTTCGAGCTGCTGCAGGTAGTCCGGCAGGTAACGCAGGCGGTCGTCATAGGGCACGACGGCTTCGGACTCGGCGTCGAGGCAGTGGCTGTTCCAGAACGCCAGCAGCGCCAGCAGCACCGGCAGGTTGTCCTCGAAGGGCGCGTGCCGGAAATGCTCGTCGAGCGCGCGCGCGCCGGCCAGGAAGTCGCGAAAGCCGGCCATGCCGACCGCGAAGGCAATCGGCAGGCCGACGGCCGACCACAGCGAATAACGCCCGCCGACCCAGTCCCACAGCGGATAGACGTTGTCCGCCGCGATGCCGAATTCAACCGCCCTGGCGGGCGCCGCGCTGACCGCGACGAAGTGGCGCGCGATGGCGGCCGGATCGGGAAAGCGCGCCGCCAGCCAGGCGCGGGCCGACTTCGCATTCAAACGTGTCTCGACCGTGGTGAACGACTTGGACGTGACCAGGAACAGGGTGCTGGCCGGGTCCAGCGGCGCCACCACGCGCTCGAATTCGCCGCCGTCGACATTGGCCAGAAAATGCACGCGCACATGGCCGGTATGCTGGTAGCGCAGCGCGTCGCAGGCCAGCTGCGGTCCGAGATGCGACCCGCCGATGCCGATGTTGACCACGTCGGTGATACGCGCACCGTCATGGCCGGTCCAGCGCCCGTCGTGAACCGCGGCCACCAGTTCAGCCATGCGCGTGAGCACCTGTTCGACGTCGCCGGCGACGCGCTGGCCGTCGACTTGCGCGGTGCCCTGGGGTCCGGCGCGCAGCGCGGTGTGCAGCACCGCGCGCTGCTCGGTGTGATTGATGATGTGACCCTGGAACATGGCCTCGATGGCGGCGGCGAGACCGCCGGCGGTCGCGAGCTCGACCAGCAGCGTCAGCGCGGTTTCATCCAAGGCCTGCTTGGACAGGTCGAGGGTGAGGCCTGCGGCGCGCTTGCCGAAGTGTTGCAGGCGCTCGGGCTCCGCCGCGAACAGGCTGGCGATATCACGCGTGGCGAGCGCCGCGGCCTGCCGTCGCAGGCGCGCGCTGAGTTCTTGTGTCGATTCGAGCATGGTTGCGATCCAGTTCCTGTTGAAACTGACGATAAGCATCCCGGGACGGAGTCGCAAGCCGCCTCGACGCCAGACAATGACAACTGCGTTCCACCCATGTGAGCCATGCAAGCCAACGCCGGTATGCCCACTTGGGGATTTGAATTACTATTTCCAGCTCTAGTGAGTCGGCGGCGTTGCCGCCGATGGAACGGAACTGAACTAGCGAGTGACCAGAGCAGCACATGAGCGGACAAGTCCCGGAACGCTTGGGCAAGTACCAGGTCATGCGCGAAATCGGCCGTGGCAGCATGGGGACGGTCTATCTCGGTCATGACCCCTATGCCGACCGCAACGTCGCCATCAAAATCGCCCACGCCGAGCAGTTGAACGACGAAGAAGGCGGCGAGCGCTACCGCAAGATGTTCTTCAACGAGGCCCACACCGCCGGCCGCCTCACCCATCCCAACATCATCGGTATCTACGACGCGGGCGTCGACGGCGACACCTGTTACATCATCATGGAACTGGTCGAGGGCGGCGAGACCCTCAAGAATTACTGCAAGCCGGATCATCTGGCCACCATCGAGAAAGTGGTGGAGATGATTTTCAAATGCGCCAAGGCACTCGACTACGCTCACAAGCAGGGCGTCATCCATCGCGATATCAAGCCGACCAATATCCTCGTCACCACCACTGGTGATGTGAAGATTGGCGACTTCAGCATCGCCCATCTGTCGAAGATGGATTCAACCAAGACCATGCCCATGGGGCTGGTCGGCTCGCCGCGCTACATGTCGCCGGAGCAGATCACCGAGGACTATCTCACCAACCAGACGGATCTGTTCTCGCTGGGCGTGATCATGTACGAGCTCCTGGCCGGCAAGCATCCGTTCCTGGCCGAGAATTTTTCGCGTCTCGTGCAACGCATCTTGAACGAGGACCCGCCCGACGTGCGGCAGTTTCGTCAGGATGTCCCCGATGAACTGGTGCGCATCATGAACAAGGCGCTGGCCAAGGATCGCGCGCAGCGTTACCAGATGGGCATGGACATGGCGTCGGACTTGAGCCGCGCTTTCGATTCGCTTCTCGAGACGCCGGAAGAGAACATCTCCGAGCAGGAACAGTTCGTGGCGGTCAAGCAGCTCGATTTCTTCGACGGCTTTCCCGATGCCGAGATCTGGGAAATCGTGCGCGCCGGCAAGTGGCAGGATTATCGCGACGGCGATCAGATCATCGTCGAAGGTGAACTGGACGACTCGTTCTACATCATCGTCTATGGCGAAGTGGCGGTGGAGAAGGGCGGCAAGGAACTGCGTGTGCTGTTGGCCGGCGACTGCTTCGGCGAAATGGGTTACCTGGCCAAGACCAAGCGTACCGCCACCATCGTCGCTAAAGGCGCGACCTCGCTCTTGAAGGTCAATTCCACGGTCATCACGCAGGTTTCGCTCAACTGCCAGGTGCGCTTTCTGAAGGTGTTTCTGCGCACGCTCATCCATCGCCTGTCGGTCACCACCGAGAAGATGTCGCAGGAAATCTGACGCGATGTCGCGGGCGCTGGTCTCGATTGTCGGCTGCCTGTGCTTGTGGGGCGTCGCCAGTGCCGCCGTCGCGCTGGATCTCGGGCGTCTGCATCTGCCGCCCGGTTTCAAGGTGAGTCTGTACGCCGAGCAAGTGCCCGACGCGCGCCAGATGGCGCTCGGCAGCGAGGGCACGCTGTTCATTGGTACGCGTGAAGCAGGCCGGGTCTACGCTGCCATCGATGCCAACCATGATCGCGTGGCGGAACGCATCGGTCTCATCGCGGAATATCTGTCCATGCCGTCGGGTGTTGCCTTTCGCGACGGCGCACTCTATGTCGCGGCGGTCGACCGGGTGCTGCGCTTTCCGAACATCGAGGCGCACCTGCCCATGCCGCCGACGCCCGAGCAGGTGGTCGGCGGGTTGCCCAAGGATACCCACCACGGTTGGAAATTCATTGCCTTTGGCCCTGACGGCGCGCTCTACGTGCCGGTAGGCGCACCGTGCAACATCTGCGCGCCGAAGTTTCCCTACGCGTCGATACTGCGCATCACCACCTACACCGGCGAGGTCTCGGCCTATGCGCGCGGCGTGCGCAACTCGGTGGCGTTCGACTGGCATCCACGCACCGGCGAGATGTGGTTCGCCGAGCATGGACGCGACATGCTGGGTGATGATGCACCGCCCGACGAAATCAATCATGTCACCCGCGCCGGCCAGCACTTCGGCTATCCCTACGTGCACGGCGGTGAAATACTCGACCCCGAGTTCGGCGCCGGCCACACGCTCGATGAATTCACACCGCCGGCCATCAAGCTCGGCGCCCACGTCGCGCCGACGGGCCTCATGTTCTATCGCGGCACAATGTTCCCGCCCGACTATCACAATGCTTTGCTGGTCGCCGAGCACGGCTCGTGGAATCGCTCGCGCAAGGCGGGCTACCGCGTGATGCGCGCCACGTTCAAGCAAGATGGCTCGCTGGCGGGCTATGAACCCTTCATCAGCGGCTGGCTCGAGGGCGAGGAAAGCTGGGGTCGCCCGGTCGCATTCGCGATGCTGGACGACGGCTCGCTCCTGATCTCGGATGACCAGGCGGGCGTCGTTTACCGCGTGACCTATCAAGCCCCCTGACCATGACCGCACAAGTCGCTACGCTGGTCGCGCGGTTGCGCACCGGCCTTCATGTCGATGTCGCCGATACCGCCGGGGCTTTGCTCTATGAGCGCTGGGTCGGTGCAGAGCAGTGGCCGCTGGCGCCGGTCGCCGTGGCGCTGCTGGTAGGCGTCGCGCCCGAGCGCTGGCAAGAGCACGTCGAGTCGCTGGGCATGGCAAGCGAAGCGCGGCAGTTGCATGACTGTCTGGTGTCAGATCTCGCGACGGATGGCGCGCACGTGACCAGTGGCCTGCGTTTGCGCGCCTGGGCGCAGGGTCAGGGTGTGGCCATGCCGGCGGCGGCAGAGACCTTGCTCGATTTCGTCGCGCGCACGCTGCCGCGCCTAGCCATCGAGACGCCGCTCGCGGCCGCGGCGGCGACCCGTGCGACCGACAAGGAGGCGGTGCTCGGCGCAGCGCTGGCTCTGGTCACCCGCTTTACCGAAGACTGCCTGGACGAAGAGCGCATGTTCGATGGCGCACGCATCGCGCGCCTCATGCTGGCGCAGTCGGCGTTATGGTTCGCCGACGGTCCGCCGCGCATGAGCGAGCAGGCCATCGCGGAACTGGTGGAGCATTACATCAGCGGCTTCTGAACAAGCAAACGAACGACGCATCGGGGTGCAGGTTCGTGTGCATGCCTGAAGTCTGACCCCCAAGGAGCTGTGCTCTTCTGTGGGTCAGACTTCAGTCTGACATTCAGGGCCCCATATCTGATTTGTCGCGCACCGGCATCACCGCGCCGACATGGCGCTCGTGGCGTGCCTCGGCCAGCGCGACCTGGCGACGTCTTTCCGCGAAGCCGCGACGCTTCTCTTGACTCAACTCATCGTGACAATGCGGGCAGCATTCGGCTTCGCGATACAGCGGTGAGGCGCGGTCCTCGACACCGAGTGGCCGTCGACACGCAAAGCACAGCGTGAATTCACCGGGGCTCAAGGCGGCGTCCAGCGCCACCCGTTCATCGAATACGAAACAATCACCCTGCCAGCGCGACGCCTCGCGCGGCGTATGCTCAAGGTAATTCAGAATGCCGCCTTCGAGCTGGTAGACCGCTTCGACACCGCGTTCGAGCAGATAGGCGCTGGCCTTTTCGCAGCGGATGCCGCCGGTGCAGAACATCGCCACGCGGGTCGCGCCGCTGCGTTCGAGTTCGGCATCGATGAGGGCTGGAAACTGGCGGAAGCTGTCCATGCCGAGGTCGAGCGCGCCTTCGAAGGTGCCGACGCGCACTTCATAGCTGTTGCGCGTGTCGACCAGCAGCACCTCGGGGTCCTGCAACAACTCGTTCCAGGCGCTCGGCGTGACATGGCTGCCGGTGCGCTCGGCGGGCGCGATGCCGGGCACGCCCATGGTGACGATTTCGCGTTTGTATTTGATCTTCAATCGTCGAAACGGCGCCGCGTCGTGGCTCGACTCGCGCACATCGCGCAGGTTCGCGAAGCGGGCATCGGCGCGCAGGAAATCCAGAAATTCGCGCACCGCGGCCGGCGTGCCGGCAATGCTGGCATTCAAACCTTCCTCGGCCAGCAGCAAGGTGCCGAGCAAGCCCAGCGCGCGGGCGCGTTCGCCCAGCAGCGCGCCCACCGCGCGCGGCTGCGCAAGCGTCACGAACTTGTAGAACGACGCGACCATCACAGGCGCGGTGTGGGGAGACAGGCTGGCGGTCATGAGTGGTTACCGAAACGAAGGGCGCATGGGGCGCCGCGGAACAGCGCAGATCACGCCTGCCACGCTGGGCAAGCGCGGGCGATCATCGCATGATCGCGCCATGGGCTTGAACCACGAAGAAGCCGCGCTGAGCGCATTTCTTGATCGCAGCACGCATGCGCTGACCACCGCCTTTGCCGAACTGCCGGCCAGCGCCCAGGCGTGGCTGGTCGACGCGCTGCGCCATGCGCGAAGCACGCTGGCTGGTGACGGCCGCATGGCCGAATGGCAGGCCGCGCTGGCGGCCTTGCCCGTGTTGGCGGTCGAGGCGCGTGATTACGGCGCCTGCCCGCGCGCGGCCGGTCCCTGCGATGATGCGCGGCGCGCCGCCCTGTATGCTGCATTGATGGCCTTGGCGCCGTGGCGCAAAGGACCGTTCGAAGTGTTTGGCATTCGCATCGACAGTGAGTGGCGCAGCGACTGGAAATGGGCGCGCGTGCTGCCCCATCTCGCGTCGCTCGAGGGGCGCCGCGTGCTCGACGTCGGTTGCGGCAATGGTTATTACCTGTGGCGCATGGCCGAAGCCGGTGCGGCGCTGGCTCTCGGTATCGATCCGGCGCTGGCGGCGTGCACACAGTTCGCGGCCGTCGCCCGTTATCTCGCTTGCGAGCGTGTGCACATGCTGCCGCTCGCGAGTGCCGCGCTCGACGAGCGCCTGCGGTGTTTCGACACGGTGTTTTCGATGGGCGTGCTATACCACCGTCGCGATCACCTTGTCCACCTGCGCGAGCTGCACTGTGCGCTGCGCGCGGGTGGCGAACTGCTGCTCGAGACGCTGGTCATCGCCGACGGCAGCACCGAGCTGCTGGTGCCGGCGGCGCGCTACGCCGCCATGCGCAACGTGTGGGCCGTGCCGGCGCCGGCGACGGTCGAGCAGTGGCTGGCGGAGACGGGCTTTCGACGGGCGCGCATGGTCGACCTCACACCCACCACGGTTGCCGAGCAACGCAGCACGCCGTGGATGCCTTATCACTCCTTGCAGGACTTTCTTGCCGTCGAAGACAGTACGCGCACCATCGAAGGCTATCCCGCGCCGCAACGCGCGGTGTTTGTCGCCAGTGTCGATTGAGCGCGAGCTCGTTATAGTCAACACCGCGCACGCGATGCGCATCACTTCCCGGAGCATTGCCCATGAATCCCTGCATGCTGGTGACCGGTGCAAGCCGCGGCATAGGCGCGGCTACCGCGCAGTTGGCCGCCGCGCGTGGCTACAGCGTGGCGGTCAACTATGTGAATGATGTCGAGGCGGCCGAAGCGGTGTGCGCGGGTATCGAGGCCGGCGGCGGTGAGGCCTTCACGCTGCGCGCGGATGTCGCCGATGAAGCGCAGGTGCTGGCGATGTTCGCGGCACTCGATGCGCGCGGCGTGACACTGCGCGCGGTGGTCAACAACGCCGGCGTGGTCGGCGCCATCGCGCCGTTTGCGCACTACACTGCGGCGCGCCTCAAGCGTACTTTGGAAGTGAATGTGCTGGGCGCGTTCCTGGTAGCGCGCGAGGCGGTCAAACGCATGTCCACTGAAAGCGGCGGCGCCGGCGGCGCCATCGTCAATCTGTCCTCGGCGGCGGCGCGCATCGGTTCACCCAACGAATTCATCGACTACGCGGCGTCCAAGGGCGCCATCGATGCCATGACCTTGGGGCTCGCCAAGGAGTTCGCCACCCACGGCATACGCGTCAACGCGGTGCGCCCCGGTTTGATCGAGACCGACATCCATGCCTCGGCCGGCGCACCGGATCGGGTCGAGCGCTTCACGCCGATGATTCCCATGCGTCGCGCCGGCCAGGCCGAGGAAGTGGCGCAGGCTATCCTGTGGCTGTTGTCCGACGCGGCGTCCTATGTGACCGGCAGCTTCATCGACGTCAGCGGCGGGCGCTGAGCGCCGTCACGCAGGCGATGGACCAACGCAGCAACGAGCCTCACGCCGTCGCGGCCAGTATGAGTCTGCCCGCGACGCCGTTCCGTTTCTGTCTGCGTTACCTGCGGCGCTACCAGGCCGTGGTATGGCTCATGGTCGTGCTGGAAGGCGGCCAGTCGGCCTGCTCAATTCTGCTGCCCTATGCCATCAAGCAGATCATGGACGGCGTGAGCGCCGCCCACGCCGCCGGTATCGATGCGTGGAGCGCGGTCAGCGATGCGTTCTGGTTGTTCGCCGCGCTCAACCTCGGCGTGGTGCTGTGCTCACGCGCCAGCGGCACGGTGCTGGTGATGCTGGGGCCGGCCTTGCGGCGGCGCGTGCGGCGCGATTTGTTCAGTTACCTGCAGCTCCACTCGCAACGTTATTTTCTGTCCAATTTCGCCGGTTCGCTGGCCAATCGCATCGCCGAAGTGTCGATGGGCGTGTCGCAGGTGATCTGGACCACGCTGTTCGATTTCTGGCCGCTGGTCATATCGTTCTCGGTGTCGCAGTACCTGCTGGCGTCGGTCAACCCGCGGCTGGCGCTGGTGCTCGGCTCGTGGATGGTGGTGTATGTGTCGGTGTGCTTTTTGCTCGCGCGTCGCTGTCGACGCTACGCGCGTGACTATGCGGCGGCGCGCAGCGCGGTGAGCGGCACCATCGTCGATTCGGTGTCTAACATCATGACCGCCAAGCTGTTTGCGCGTCGCGATTTCGAACGCGATCACCTCGAAGGCTATCTGGACCGCGAAGTCGAACGGGCGCGCGCCACGTTCTGGTTCATGGAAGGCATACGCTGGTTTCAGTTCGTCGCGGCCTTCATTCTCATGCTGGCGGTGATCGGCTACGCGCTGCGACTGTGGAGCGCCGGCGGCATGAGCGCCGGGCAATTTGCGATGGCGGCCAGCCTGTCGCTGCTGCTCATCGAACAGGCGCGAGGCCTGAGCCGTCGCTTTCTCGAGTTCTTCGAGTTCGTCGGCAATATCAATGACGGCGTCGGCATGATCGTGCGGCCCCATGAGGTGGTCGACGATGCGCAGGCCGGGCCCTTGCGGGTGGCCGCCGGCGAGATCCGCTTTGAGCAGGTCGACTTCGCTTACAACGTCGAACGCCCGGTGTTCCGCGCTTTGAACCTGACGCTGCGCGCCGGCGAGCGAGTCGGCCTGGTGGGTTATTCGGGCAGCGGCAAGAGCACACTGGTCAATCTCATCCTGCGTTTGTTCGAACCCCAACGCGGACGCATTCTGATCGATGGCCAGGACATCAAGCTCGTCACCCAGGAAAGCCTGCGCGCGGCGGTGGCGATGATTCCGCAGGATCCGCTGCTGTTTCATCGCAGCCTCAAGGACAACATCCGCTATGGGCGTCTCGGCGCCAGCGACGACGAAGTCGTCGAGGCGGCGTGTCTCGCTTACGCGCATGATTTCATCGTGGCGATGGAGGACGGCTATGACGCGCTGGTCGGCGAACGCGGCGTGAAGTTGTCCGGCGGTCAGCGGCAGCGCATCGCGCTGGCACGCGCGATTCTGAAAGCCTCGCCGATATTGTTGCTGGACGAAGCGACCAGCGCGCTGGATTCAGTCACCGAGCGCTCCATTCAGGAAAGCCTTGAACATCTCATGCAAGGCCGCACGGTGGTGGTGGTGGCGCATCGACTCTCGACGCTCGCCCATCTCGATCGCATTCTGGTGTTTCACGAAGGGCGAATCATCGAAGACGGCAGCCACGCCAGCCTGCTGGCGGCCGCAGGGCACTACGCCCACATGTGGACCATGCAGGCGGGCGGCTTTCTACCGGAGCACGACGCCAGCGCGCCGTGAATTGCGTGTCAGGCGGCGCTGCCGGCGCGCGGCGCGTCGAGGCCGCTCCACAGCTCGGTGAGATCGGGGAAGTTCCAGTGGCCGGGGTCTTCCCAGCTCTTGATGCGGTCGCGGCCATTCAACTCGCCAAGGTCGATGACCTTGGGTTGCAGGCGCGCTTTGCGTCGCGTGCAGTAGAAGGTTTTGACGCTCGGTGTCAGCAGTGAAGACGGGCTGATCTCGACCACCACCGCCAGCAGACCCGATTCCAGTCGGACCAGCGAGCCTATCGGGTAGATGCCCACCGATTTGACGAAGGCCTGGAATACGCGCGGGTCGAAATGCCCCTTGCTCCATTCGTTCATCTTGCGAATCGCGACCGCGGGATCCCAGCCGGACTTGTAGG
Source organism: Gammaproteobacteria bacterium (assembly GCA_020849475.1). Taxonomy (GTDB): domain Bacteria; phylum Pseudomonadota; class Gammaproteobacteria; genus JADJYF01. The sequence goes on along the minus strand of JADLGE010000106.1, from coordinate 39,309 downwards.
GGCGATCGGAAGTGATGGCGTCGTAGACGTCGCACACCGCGCCCATTTTGGCGAACAGGCTGATGGTGTCGCTGTCGAGTCGGTCGGGATAGCCGCTGCCGTCGACCTTCTCGTGATGATGCAGACATACGTCCAGCGAGATCTCGCCGACGCCCGCGCCCTCCATCAGCATGTCGTAGCCATAGCGCGGATGCCGCTTCATGCGGTCGAATTCTTCGTCCGTGAGCTTGCCCGGCTTGTTCAGAATTTCGAGCGGCACCATGGCCTTGCCAAGGTCGTGAATGAGACCGGCCATGCCGGCTTCGCGAATCTGCGCCTGATCGAGACCGAGTTGACGGGCGAGGGCAATCATGAGGCCGCACACCGCGACCGAATGCATGAAGGTGTAATCGTCAGCGGACTTCAGACGCGCCAGGCTGACCAGTGCGCCGGGATTGCGCTGTACGGAGTTCGAAATCTCCTCCACCAGCGGCTCGAGTTTTTCCGGTGACACCGCGCGCCCCATGCGCGCTTCGCTGAACATCGCCGTCACTTCGCCCTTGGCCTTGCCGCACAGGGCTGCCGCGCGTTTGACCTCGGAGGCGAGCTCGACGCGCGGCACCAGGATGGTCGGCTGCACCAGCGACTCGACCAGTTCCCGTTCGACGCGCTTGTCGGTCTCGGCGCGCGTCTCCGAGGGTGGGGTGGCGTCGGCCTCGGCGACGTCGAGGCCCTGGGAGATGTCTATCCACACCTCTTTCACTGCCGAGTTGCGCAGGCTCTCGATGTCGGCCGGATTGTCGAGCAGGAAACGAGTGTTCCAGAACGGATGGTCCATCCAGGACCCGCACATCTCGTTCAAGAACATGCCGGTGCGCAGGTCCGCGACGGCGATTTTCCGCAGCGACTCTGGCCTGGGCTTGTTCTTCGGCGATAGCGACATATGTCCTCGTCCGTGTCGTCGGGTGGCAGGGCTCGGTGTTGGTATCGGCGACCACCGCACGCACTTGAATGGTCGTTCGAGCGAGTGGCGTCAGTGGCCGCAGTGCAGCATCCGTGATCGACGACTACCGGCCCTGGTTTTTTCACGACCCCTTCACGCCAGCGGTGCTATCCATGCCTACGGTCCCGGATGCCCTCCGGTGTGCGGGGCCAGACTGCAGTCATTGAAAAACACACTAGCCGCACCCCGGTGCGGGACCTAGGGGAGACAACTAGGCGTATGCAATTCAAGGCCGTGCTGCTGGCGGCCGCCGCGACTGTGCCGTTCGCGGCGGGCGCGTACACGGAAGAAGACTACCTGGCGTGGTTCAAGGAGAACCAGACCGCGCAGCCGCAGTTTGCCGAGGGTGACACCATCACCTTCGACAAGGCTGACCAGGTTCGCCCGTTCATTCCGAAGGAATTCCAGTCGGAATGGATCTTCGAAGGCATGGAAATGAAGATCAAGGACGCCGGCGACTTAAGCCCGTCCGACGTCTACAAGGCCGCCACCGAGAAGAACAAAGGCACCGCCAAGATTGCGTCTGACGGCGCCATCGAGAACTACGCAGCCGGTCGCCCGTTCGACCCGGCCGAGTTCAAGCCCGGCAAGGAAGACGGCTGGAAGATGGTGTGGAATTGGAACTACCGCTGGCAGAACGACGGTCTGTCGGTCGGTGAAGTGCACTGGGTGTGGGTGCGCCGCGGTGGCGAACATTCCAAGCACGAGATCATGACTGCCGACGGCGGCAAGTACGCCAAGTACTACGAAGGCGGTGGCTCCTTCGAGCGCGCGCTGGCCGGCCCCTACAACCGCTTCCTGATGTCGCACAACGCGAAGCACGAAGCGACCGGCTACCGCGTCAACAACGGTGAAGGCTTTGCCAAGGACACCGAGTTCCGCGAATACACCGGCTTCACCTCGCCGTTCGACATCGCCGGCACCGCGTTCCTGATCTTGCGTTACGACGACCCGCGTAAGGCCGACGACTCCTGGGCCTACATCCCGTCGCTGCGCCGCGTGCGTCGTATCTCGGTGGAAGTGAAGTCCGACTCCCTGCTCGGCACCGATCACACCCTCGAGGATTTCTACGGCTTCAACGGTCGCCCGATGGAGCACGACTGGGAATACATCGGCACCACCAAGATTCTCGTCGTCGCCCGCTCGCGTAACCGCGAAGCGGTCTACTACGGGCCGAACGGCTGGGCCATCAAGGACGACTACGCGCTGCGTCTGACCGACGTCATGAAGCAGATCCCGAAGCGTTCCAACCACCCGTACTCCAAGAAGTTCATCCACGTCGATCGTGAGTCTGGCGAGTCCTACTACGCCAATGCTTTCGACAAGGCGGGCGAACTGTGGAAGGTGTGGCAGTTGACCAAGGTCTGGTCGGATGACCCCTACGTGCAGAACAACCCCGACAAGTTCAACAAGGAGCGTTCACCTGCCGGCACCCGTTTCCAGCTCTTCCAGAGCATCAACGTGGTCGACCTGCAGAACAATCGTGGCACCCTCGTGCCTTGCCGCGGCGCCGAAGCGCCGAACAAGGAACTGAAGGACATGAAGCGTCTGCTGGACGTGAACTACCTGACGGAAGGCCGCTAAGCGCGTCCTGACGGAAAGTCAGTTTTGACATTCGAGGCCGCCTGGAAACAGGCGGCCTTTTTTTGCGATGCGTGTTAAGGGCCATTCGAATGCGCGAATGAATGCGCACCTACAATGGCAAACCTTCGCTCCGCGCCCACCCCTCGGCCATCAACTCGTTCGACGGCAGGGTCTCGTCGATCAATTTCTTCGCCGTCGCGATGCCCGCTACCGGCAGACCGGTGGCATCGAGCACGCCTATCTGCACCAGCACCGAAGCCTGGTCCCAGTAGATGTGCTCGTGGTAGAGCTTGTCGCCGCGAAAGTTGACGATGGCGACCAGCGGAATCTCGACATAGCGTCCGGTCGGCGCCACGCCCGGCAGCATCCACGGTACCTCGCAGGTGTGCGTGAAGCAGAACACCATTTCATCGACCAGGCGGTCGGCGCCGATGGTGCGCGACACCGGAATCAAACGCGTGTCGGGCGGATTGCTGTTGACGAAGTGATACTTGTAAAAGCGCTTCAGATGATCGTGACCGACACCGCCGGTCATGGTCGGAATGTGATTGACGTAGGGCTCATCGACCATGGTGGCCATGGTGGCGTCCACATCGCGGGTCGCGAATTCATGCAGCGTGTGCGCATCCCACAGGCGCGACAAATCGTAGATCGGGCCGAGCTCGCGACGCAGCAGGGCGATGGTGCGCGAATAGGCCATCATCGCCGCGGGCTTATCGTGATTGCGGTGTGCCGGGTTGGCAAAGCTGTGGCCGCTGCCGGGATAGATGGCGAGTTTGATGTGCGGGAATGGGGCGATGCTCGCCGCCAGCGCGTCACGCGTGGCGGCCGGCAGCTTGGCATCGGCATCACCGACATGCAGCAGGCAGGGGCCGCGTATCGCGCGCAATTCATCCGCATATTGCTCGAGGCCGACGCCGTAGTAGCTGACGGCGCAGGCCACATCGAGCTTTGCCGCGCAGCGCAGAGCGAGACCGCCACCCATGCTCCAGCCGACGATGCCGAGCTTGCCGCGGCACGCATCCAGCCCACGCAAGGTCTCGAAACTGGCGGTGACATCGCTAATGGCGCGTTCGCTGTCGAAGCGCTGGCGTAACGCCTGCGCACGTTCGAGGTCGGCGTCGGTGCAGCCCAGACTGACGCCAGCTTCGAGACGCCAGTACAGATCCGGCACGAGGCACACATAGCCTTCTTCAGCGAGACGCCCGGCCGTGGCGCGCATGAAATCGTTGAGGCCGAGCATGTCGTGCAACAGCAGCAGGCCCGGCCCGCTGCCTTGTGTGGGCCGGGTGAGATAGCCCTGGAACAGCGCGCCATCCGCGCCACGTATCTCTATGGTCCGTCCGCCTGCCATGGTGGTTCCTGTGCGCGTCGAGTTTGCGTGTCCGCATTCTTATCGGATACTGGCGCACCCGCAAGATAACAAGACCAGGGAGCCAGGCATGCGACGTCCTTACAACGCGATGTTCAATCGCAATCGTTTCAAGCTTGGGCTGTTCTCGCCCAATTGCGCGGGCGGCATGGCCATCACCACGGTGCCGGAACGCTGGCAGGCGAGCTGGCAGAACAATCTCGCGCTGGCCAAGCTCGCCGACGATGTGGGGCTCGAATTCCTGCTGCCGATAGCGCGTTGGACCGGCTATGGCGGCGCGACGGATTTTCAGGGCGATTCACTCGAAACCATCACCTGGGCCGCGGGCCTGCTGGCGCAGACCTCTCGGGTGTCGGTGTTTGCCACCGCCCATACCGCGTTTTCCCATCCGCTCATGGCGGCCAAACAATTTGCCACGGTCGACCACCTCAGCGGCGGACGCTTCGGTCTCAATATCGTGTGCGGCTGGAATCAGCCTGAGTATGAAATGTTCGGTCTCGCGCTCGCCGAAGATCACGATACGCGCTACCGCTATGGTCAGGAATGGTGGGATATCATTCGCCGTGCCTGGCAGAGCGAACAAGACTTCGACTGGCACGGTGAATTTTTCAAGCTGCACGCCGCGCGTTGCACGCCCAAACCCTTGGACGGCAGCCTGCCGCCGCTCATGAATGCCGGCTCATCGGCGCAAGGCCAGGGATTCGCGGCGCAGAACTGCGATTTTCTCTTCACCGTGATCATCGACACCGCGAGTGGCGCCGAAACCGTCAGGCAAGTGCAGGCGATGGCGCGTGAACGATTTCAGCGCGAGCTCGGCGTCTTCACCACCTGCTACGTGGTGTGCCGCGCGACCCAGCGTGAGGCCGAGGAATATCACCATCACTACGCGGTTGACCACGCCGACACAGCGGCGGTGGAGCGGCTCATGAGTCTCATGGGCATGCATGCCCATTCTTTCCCGCGCGACATGATCGGTGCGCTGCGCACCCAGTTCGCGGCCGGCCATGGTGTCTATCCGCTGGTGGGCGATGCGGACACAGTCGCGCGTCGCATCATCGAGATAGCCGAGGCCGGCTTCGCCGGGGCGTCACTGGCGTTCGTCAATTATCTCGATGAATTGCCGTATTTCGCCGCGGAAGTCATTCCGCGCCTGGAGCGGGCGGGATTACGATTGCCGTTGTAGCTGCGAATTCATTCGCACATTAGATATCGACACGAGGCGCAGCGCCGCGCCTTCGAGTGTGCGAATGAATTCGCACCTACCGCTCGACCGCGCTGGCAATCGCCGCCAGCAGTTCGTCACCCCTGACGGGTTTGCGCAGATAGGCGCGAATGCCGAGTTCGCGGGCCTTGCGTTCATCGATGGTGGCGCTGTAGCCCGTCATCAAGACCACCGGCAAATCGGCGCGCACGCCCATCACGCGGGCGGCCAGTTGCGCGCCGGTCAAGCGCGGCATGGTCTGATCAGTGACCAACAGGTCAAAGCGCTGCGGGTCGCTCGCAAACAGCTCCCAGGCCCGTGACGGGTCGGTCTCGACCGTGACCGTGTAGCCGTTGAGCTCGAGCAGCTCACCGACAAAACTTGCCACTGCGCGTTCATCATCCACCACCAGCACTTCGGTCGGACGGGTGGCTTCGTAGCTGGCGATGTCTACCGATTCAATCGCTGCCGTGAGCTTCTGCTCAGCCTGGTCGAGCGGCAGCAGGATTTCGAATGCGCAGCCGGCGTCGGGCGCGGTGTGCACCAGAATGTGTCCCTGATGCCGATGCACGATGCCGTGCACCATGGCCAGCCCCATGCCGGTGCCGCGGCCCGAGGCCTTGGTCGAAAAGAACGGTTCGAAAATGCGCCCCTGGGTGGTCTCGGGAATGCCAGGGCCATCGTCGGCGACGCCCAGCACCACGAAGTCACCGTCGAAGGTGTGATGACAGGACGCGCAATGGCCGTCACTGATCCGCAGGCGGCGTAACGACATTGCAATGTTGCCGGTGCCGGCCATCGCATCGCGTGAATTGATGCTGAGATTGAGCACCACCTGTTGCAATTGCACGGGGTCGGCCAGCACTTCCGGCAGCGCGCCCTCGACCTGCGTCTTGATTTCGATGCTGGCCGGCAAGGTCGGGCGCAGCATCTTGATGGTCTGATCAAGCACGAGCTCAATCTTCATCGGCACCAGTTCGCCGCTTTCGCCGCGACTGAAGGCCAGCATCTGCGCCACCAGGTCGCGCGCGCGGGCGCCGGCGATTTGCACTTCCTTCAGATAGTCGACCAGCTTCTCCGGCACGCGATCGGCAAAGCGCTGCAGGGCGAGGCCCGAGTAGCCAAGGATGCTGGCCAGAATATTGTTGAAGTCGTGGGCAATGCCGCCGGTCAAGAGACCGATGGATTCCATTTTTTGCGCCTGCTGCAGTTGGCGATGCAGGCGATCGCGTTCGAGCTCGGCCTGTTTGCGCGCAGTCACATCGATGGCGATGCCGGCGAGGCTCTGAGCGTTGACACGCCCGCGCGCCTCTACCCAACGCTCCTCTCCGTCCGCGCTACGCACGCGATATTCCATGCTCAAATCGTGCGTATGGTCAGGGTGGCGCGCTCTGTCCAATTCCGCGCGCACCGTCGCGACGTCGTCGGGATGAAGGGCGGCCAGTACCTCCGTTACAGGCCACGGGCCTGGCGCCCGTAGACCGAGCATGTCACCGAATGCATCATGGGAATGGACCTCGTCATTCTTGAGATCCCAGGTCCATGAAGCCATGCGGGCCGCTTCGAGCGCAATGCGCAAACGCATATCGGTATCGCGCGCGGCGGCTTCCGCCAGCTTGGTGGTGGTGACATCCACCACCAGGCCGCTGACCGTGCCGCCGCCGAGGCCGTCTAGCCGCAGGCGATAGCGCACTTCTAGCCAGCGCACGTCACCACTCGGCGGCACTACACGGTAGAACACCACTTCGGTCGCGGTCTCTTCCACCTTGCCGCGCAAGGCACGACTGCGCGCCTGCAATTGCCGCGTGTCGGCCGGATGTTGCTCGGCATCCTCAGGATGGATATGCGTGAGAATTTCAGAGAAGTGCAGTGGCTGCCGGTTGGGATCGAAGCCATAAATCTGCCACAGCGAACGCGAGCCGCGCATCTCGTCGCTGACGAGGTCGCGCTCGAACCACGCCATGCGGGTGTGTTCCATCGCTTCCTGGAATTTTGATTCCAGGGCCCTGGTTGCGGTGACATCGAACACCAGGCCGAAAGCGCGGCCGCGACCGCCGTCGTAGACATTGCGGTAGCGCACTTCGAGATGCCGCAACGAGCCGTCGGGACGGCGAATGCGGTAGTGAATCATGCGTACTTCGTTGTCGGCCTCGGTGGCCTCGAGCGAGTCTTTGATCTCACGCAGGTGCGCCGCCAGATCTTCCGGCACGATGCGCGCGCGAATCTCGTCGAAATGCCACGGGCCTTCGAGATTGCTCAAGCCATAGATGGCCGCGATGGACGGCGAGCCGACGCCGATGTCGGTTTCCAGGTCGCGCTCGAACCAGGCGATCTGTGCCTGCTCCATGGCGCTTGCCAGACGCTGATTGCGCTCGCGCGCCGCATGGCCGGCGGTGGTGACGGCGCTCATGTCGGTGCAAGTGCCGCGCACCAGCAGCGCCACGCCGCGCTCATCGCGTGCCACCACGGTGCCGCGCGTCAACAGCCAACGTTCGCCGCTGCCGGTGTCGGCCAGTCGAAAATCACACTGCCAGACGTCGTCAACATGCTTTTCATGAACAGCGACGCAAGTCGCGACCCGCGCACGATCGTCAACGTGCACCCGCGGCAGCCAACCTTGCGCGCCGAGCGTCACTTCGTGCGCTCCGTAACCCAGCATGTCCGCGCAGGTCGGTGACAGCGCCCACTGTGCCGCTTGCGGTTGCCAGTGCCACTGACCATGGCCGAGTTGCGCCAGCAGTGGATCCCAGTCACGCGGCGCTGCCGCCACCGGCGGCGTTACATCGGGCGTCGGGGCATCAGGCGAGGGGCCGGTCATGAGGAATGCTCCAGGGCTGGCCGTGCACTGTTGCGCGTGCCAGCGTCGTTGTTGTGCTCAGGTGCGCCGTCCAGGCGGCAGGGCGCAAGCAGGATCTCGAAACAGGTGCCACCGTGGGCGCCGGCGCTGACCAGGATATGGCCGTCAGCCTGGTGCACGATGCCGTGCACCACCGACAGGCCCAAACCGCTGCCGTCGCCGACGGCCTTGGTGGTGAAGAATGGGTCAAAGATGCGGTCGAGGATATCGGCGCTTACGCCGTGGCCGGAATCCTCCACGCTCAGCACCACGAATTCGTCGTCGAACTTGTTACCGCAGGCGGCGCACTTGCCATGACGTCGGCCGAAGTCCAAAGCTACGTGCAAGTGCCCGGCGCCGGCGACCGCATCGCGGGCGTTGATGCACAGATTGGTCACCACCTGCTGTAGCTGGTTGGCCGCCAAGGCCACCGGCGGCACATCGTCGCGCAGCGCGGTGGTGATGGTGAGGGTGGTCGGCAACAGCGGCCGCAGCATGCGCAGACTGCTGCGCACCTCGTCGGCCGGTGGTACGGCCGAACCCTGTTCCGGGCTGCCGTGACTGAAGGTCAGCAGGCGCTGCACGAGATCGCGTCCGCGCTCGGCAGCCGAAATGATTTCGTAGAGATAGTTCGATAGTCGACCTTCGCCGACTTTGCTGTAACGACGCTCGGCAAGCTCCGCATGACCGACAATGGCGGCCAGGAGGTTGTTGAAATCATGCGCGATGCCGCCTGACAACAAACCCAGGGCCTCGACCTTCTGCGTCTGATAAAGCTGTCGCTGCAAACGTTCGCGCTCGCGCTCACCTTCCACACGCGCAGTGATGTCGGTCAGGATGGAGATATAACCATCGGTACGGCCGTCGACATCGAAGTGCGGCACGATGGTGGTCGCCACCCAGTAGTGACTGCCATCCTGCCGCCGGTTTTGCAGCTCCCCGCGCCACACCTGGCCGGCGCCGAGCGTCGCCCACATGTCGCGATAGAAGGCGTGGTCATGCGCGCCCGATTTCAGCATGCGATGGGTGCGACCGAGCAATTGCTCGCGCTGGTAGCCACTGACCTGGCAGAATTTTTCATTGACGTAGGTGATGACGTCGCGCACGTCGGTGATGGCGACGATTGAATGCTGATCAAGCGCGTACTTCTGGTATTCGAGTTCGCGGGCGGTGGCACGCAGCGCATCGCGCGCGGCAACTTCGACGGTCTCGTCGCGCGTCAGCGCCACGATACGCAGCGCGCAGCCCTCGGCGTCGCGTTCGGCGTTTCCGACCAGATGCAACCAATGCCACAGTCCATCGCGATCGCGACAACGGAAATGCACATCGAGCTGCGCGCCGATCATGGCGCAGGCATTGAGCGCCTGGTCGAGCAACGGGCGGTCTTGGGCGTCGACAGAGTGGAAGCCGACCTCGAGCGGCAATACATCGTTGAGTTGTTCGCCAAAGAAGCGCGCCCAGAAATGGCGGGTGCCGCGCACAGTGTCGTCCTTGAGATTCCACTCAAAGGTGCCGGTGCCTGCGAATTGGTGAGTCAGGCGCAGCTGTCGCTCACGCTCGGCGAGGTCGCGCTGCTTGTCGAGCAACGATGCCATCACGCTGTTGAGTGCGTGCGCGAGCGCCACGAACTCACTGCTGCCTTCGGCCACCGCGCGCGCGTCGCGGTCGCCGCCCGCCATGGCCTGCGCGGCATGCAGCAACTGACGCACCGGCGCGGAGATCGCACGGTCCAGCACCAAGCCCAACAGCACCGTCAAGGCGGCCATCACCGCCACCATGCTGCCCAGCACGCTCAGCATGAACTGGCGCTCAGCGGCCTTGGCCTTGGTGAGGTCCCACTCGATGAACAGCAGGCCATTGCGCGAGGGGCGCAGGCTGAACGCTTGGCTGTCGAGGATGACGGGATACAGGCCGGCCACCGCGCTTCTGTCGTGGCGCAGCACCAGCGCGCCGGCGTTGGTGGCAAGCGCCTGCTCGACCTTTTCGCGCAGTTCCTTGCCGAGATAGTCGCCGGCAGGCTTGTCGTCCAATTCACGGCGCGGGTCCACCAGCACGCGCGCGCTGCTGTCCAGCAGCAACACACGTTTGAGACTTTCGTCCAACATGAGGGAGCCGAGATAGGTGCGCGCATCGGCCAGGTTGCCGTGCCGCAGGATGGTATTGAGTCCGCTTTGCACCAGGTCGCTTTGGCTGCGTGCCAGCTGCAGACCACGTGCTTCGATCGTGCGGCTCTGCAAGGGCAGCGCAATCAACAAGGTCAGCGCCGCCGCGAACATCACGAACAGCAGCAACAGCAGTGGCAGGCGGCGACGCAGGCTATGGGGCGTCATGGCTGCGCAAGCTTGATGAAGCGCGCGCGGAGCTCGTCGGCGCTATAGGTGTGGGTCAGCATGCCGGCCGCGCTCATGGTGTGTGCCACCTGCTCGAGGATGTCGCCGAACTTGGCGTGCAGCAGCGCCTGGTTTTCCCCTGGCGTGACCAGGTGCATGCCCTGCAAGGCCTGCTCGAATTGATCATGGGTAAGCTTGGTCATGCCGGCCAGTTGGTCGGCGGCCGCGCGCGGTTGCGTCCGCATGCTGTCGGCGGCGGCATACCATGTGGCGATAAGTTTGCGCAGTTCAGGCGCGCGCTGTCGCGCGGTGTTGGCCGTGACGACCAGCACATCGGCCACCTCGCCCGGCATCAAGGCCGAACTGAAGACCTCGTGGCCACCGGCGGCCAGCAGCCGTGAACGGGTGGGCTCGAAGGTGACGATGGCGTCGACCTGGCCGTTCATGTAAGCGCTTTCGTGATCGGCAGAATCGAAGGCGACGGGTTTGACATCGCTTTCCTTGAGGCCGGCGCTGGCGAGCGTGCGGCGCAGTACATAGGCGCCCATGGCGGTGCTCTCGGTGCCGATCACACGGCCGCGCAGCGCCGCGACCGATGTGTAGGGCGGCCGCGCGATGACGCTGTCGGCGCCATTGGAATAGTCGATCACCAGTGCAATGAAAGGCTCGTTGCCTTCGTCGAGCAGTTGCAGGAACTCTTCGATGGTGAAGGCCGCGACGTCGACGCGATGATTGCGGAACGCGCGCAACACTTCGCTGGCGGAGCTGAGTTCCTGCAGGCGCGCGTCGAGTTTTCCCGCGCTGCGCGCCAGGTACAGGGGCCAGTAGCCGGGCCAGTTGTTGGTGGCGATGCGCAAGGGTGCGGGTGTCTCGGCACTGCAGCCGCCGAGCAGCCATGCCAGAGTCACGCAGCAGCACGCCGCCCGCAGGACAGTGCGCGCAGCAGTCATTCTTGCGTGGCCGCGTGGCATCGGACTCAGGCGCTCGCGAGGCTCGCGACCGCTTCGCTCACGAGGGCAATCAGCGCTTCGGGGTTGAGCGGTTTGGACAGGCAGCGCTCCGCGCCAGCGGTGATTGAGCGACCGGTGTTCTCCGACGATGCAAAGCCGGTCATGGTGATGACGCGGGTATCGCGGGTCAGATGATCGGACTTGATGCGTTGGCATACTTCGAAGCCATTCAAGCCCGGCATCATGAGATCCAACAGCACGATATGCGGACGTATGACCTGCATCTTGGTGCCGGCATCGAAGCCGTCGTAGGCGGTTTCTATCTGCAGATTGTCGATTTCACTGAGCAACTCACGGATATAACCGACCAGTTGCCGGTCATCGTCGACCACCAGCAGTCGCGCGCGGCCGGGTTCACTGTCGGCGCGGGTGCCGGCGAGACGATGTTCGCGCGCGAAGCGTTCCACTTCGCCGCGCAGAAAGCGGCGATGGCCTCCCACCGTCACTTCGGCCTTGAGCAGGCCTTTCTGCGCCCATTGCCTGACGGTGATGGGCGACACCATGAACAGGCTCGCCACTTCATTGGGCGTGAGGTAGGGCTTGTCCGGGGCGTTGAACACAAGTTTTCTTTGATCGATTCGCGATTTCATACGGCATCCACTGGCTGTGCTGAATGTTCGGCACACGCGCTGGTGGCGCGCACGGTATTGCCGTTGCCGAGGTATTCGATGGAACTGAAACTCAAGCGCCTGGCCATGGCGATGCCACGGCCATGGGCGTGGGTGGCACGCCCGGGTTCAAATTCAAAATACGGACGCGGGTCGAAGCCCTGCCCTTCATCGGTGACGGTGTAACACACCTGCTGGGCGAGTAAATCGACGCGCACGGTGACTTGCTTGTGCAAATATTCCGGCGCGGCCAGTCGCCGGCATATTTCGCTTTGCCACTGGCCGCTCGCGAGCAGTGCGGATTTCTCCGCATAACTCAGGTTGAGATTGCCATGCTCGACGGCATTGATGAGCAACTCCCACAAGCCGGTCACGACCGCACTCGGATTGGATGTGCAGTGCGCCAGCAGGCCCGCGAGCGCGCGCGCCTGGCGCGGCGTGCGGAAGCGGAACTCACCGCCGTGCAGAAGTCCGATGGCGTCGGCGGTGGAGGCCAACTCCTTGCGCAGACTGATGCGCGCCTGGTAGTCGTCGATGGCGGCACGCACCACCGCCTGCAGCATCGATTCGCGAAACGGCTTGGTCACGTAGTAGTAGGCGCCGGCATCGATACCATCGGTGATATCCCGCTCGCTGCTCAAACCGGTGAGCAGCACCACGGGAATATCGCGCGTGGCGCTGTTGCCCTTCATGCGATTCAAGATGGTCAGGCCATCGAGATCCGGGAGACGACGGTCGAGCACCACCGCCTGGTAGCGGCCCGGGTCAGCCGTGACGCGTTCGAGGCCGTCACGACCCAAGGCCGTCAGTTCGACATTGAAGCCGGCGAGGTCGAGCACCTCGGCGGTGAATCTCCCCAGTTGCTGATCGTCATCGACCAGCAGCACCGTATCGGGTGTCATGGCAGTAAGCCTCTGGTAGCGAAGCGCGCGGTGAGCGCAGAATTTTTATCGTTATAGGTTTTCATCACAGGCGTCATCAGCCGTGCGGTACGCAGCCGTTGGCCAACAGTGCTTCGTAGATCCGGCGGCCGCCGTCGACCACCGAGCTGTGCCCGCCGAAGCGCATCATGCTGTCCGCGCCATCGCGCAGCAGCGCCAGGAATTCGCGCGTGAGGGCCGGGTTGTAGTAGCCCTTGTTCATTTCTTCTTCGATGATGTCGCGCGCGCGCTCCACCGACCACGCTTCCTTGTAAGGCCGCGCGGTGGTGAGCGCATCGAATACATCGAGCAGTTGGAAGATCTGCGCCAGCAAGGGAATCTCGCTGCCGGCCAGGCCGTCGGGATAGCCGCTGCCGTCCCAGCGTTCGTGATGATGACGAATGATCGGCACGGCGCTGCGCAGTGATTTCAGTTCGCCGCACAGCATGGCGCCGATCACGGTGGGCTGTTTCATGAGCACCCATTCCTGTTCCGACAGCGCGCCGGGTTTGAGCAGAATGCGATCGGGAATGGCGAGCTTGCCGATGTCGTGCAGGATGGCGCCACTCTTCAAGGCCGCGAGATCCCGTTCACCGAGGCCGAGCGCCGCGCCGAAGACTTCGGCGTAGTGAGCGAGTCGCGAACAGTGATCGCCCGTGCATTCGTCCTTGGCTTCAACCATGCGCGCCAGCCCGAACAGCAAAGTCTCGGCGCTTTCCATCTGGTCGGTGAGGCGCTTGGTGGTCGCCGCCGAGCGCACACGTGCGATGAGTTCGTTGGGATCGTAGGGCTTGCGGATGAAATCGTTGGCGCCGCCGGCGAGGCTGATGCTCAAGTCGGCGTAGCCGTGTGAGCCGGTCACCACGATCACCGGCAGGATGTGGCGGTTGTAACGTTCGCGAATGGCCTGACAAAGTTCGTCGCCGCTCATTTCCGGCATGACCTTGTCGACCAGCACCACATCGAATTCTTTCTGCGACAGCAACTCCAGCGCCACGCGTCCGGACATTGCCGTGCTGACACTGAACAACGGCGCGGACAGAATCTCCGACACCAGATTGCGATGCGCGGCGTCGTCGTCGACTATCAGCACGCGGAACGGATCGGCGCGCTCCGCGGCGAGACTCATGTTGACGAAGGACAGGGCGCGGTCACGTGGACGGAAGTCCATGATGCGCTCGGTCACCGGCAGGTTGCCGGCTTCGGCGGCGAGTTCAGTGTCGGGCGTGTCGGGGCCGCGATGTTTTGATCTGCTCGTGACGCTCATGGCGTTAATCCTGAAGGTGCTTGTAAATCGATCGATTCGCCGCGCGTTACAGACTGTCGGGCGGCCCCGGAAGCGGGGCGGTCCATGCTCCTGACGTCATTAGCGGCCATCGGCTCAATCGATTTAATCCGTTTTCAATGCGATTGCTCGCCAGGCCCGCCGCGCAGGGCGTCAGAGCAGACGAATAATCGATGGATTTGGCCGCGATGCGAGATAGGCATTCGGGCCGCATTCGACCTCGGCAGGGGCGCGAATGGAAATTCGATTAAATTGATTAAATCGAATTAATCGGTATTAAAGCCGGCCGACACCCGACTGTCGAGGCGTTTGTCCCGATGCAAATGCAAATAAATGTGTCGAGGGGTGAGGTGGGAGCGGTGCTCAGTCTGCCGGCCACTGCCAGTCATAGCCGTGGTTGTCGACCAGGCAGCGCGCCACCACGGCGTCAAACCAGGCGCGGTCCTCGGCGTCGAACCAGGCGCTGGGCGGGCGCTGATCGTCGCGGATGATGTTGCGCACCGAACTCGCGGGGTCGAGTTTGGCCGCCATGTTCTGCTTGGTGCCGGCGGCCACGGCGGCGTCGATGTGGGCGCTGGCGATGCTCAAGCCGAAGTGGCTGAAGATGTGGCCGAGCAGCACCGCCGGCTGCGCCTGCAGATCTTCGTAGCGAATCTCGAGAGTGGCGGCCGGAAAGCGCCGCCCGACCCGCGCCCAGCGATTGAGAAAATGCAGCCCGCCCCACAGGTCGAAGATGTAGCGGCGCCCGCGCGGATCGCCGCGCAGGTATTCCTTGAAGCTGACGCCGTAACGCTCTTTCCACTTTTCGTAGTTCGAGACCAGCGCCGCGCGCAGGTCGCGCACCAGCACCACATAGGGCGGCAGTGCGAGTCCGAGCCTGACCAGGCGCGAATCGAACAGGGCATGGGGCACTGAGTGGGTGCTGGCCAGGCGCGGCGCCGAGGGGTGCAGGCGCGGGTGACGCGGGTGGCCGATGAAATCGTTGGACGAATCGTTATGCACGAAACGCGGCGGTGGCAGGTCGAGCTCGAGCGCCAGCGCGGTGCTCATCATGAACTTCAGCCAGTGGGTGCCCGAGTGCTGCATGGTGATGAGGAAGCCGTCGAAGTGACGGTGCTTGAGCAGCGCGAAGTTGGAAATGTCGCGGCGCAGGCAATGCCAGCGGAACGCGCCTATCGGCAGTGGCGTGTCGATGAGGGTATTCATGTGGGGCGCAAGCATACGCCGGCAGTCGTGGCTTGTGCGATCGGACGGGCGCTGGCGGCGCGGCGCGGGGCCTTGTCCGCCGCCAAATCCCAAGTGTGAAGCTCCAGGTTTTTGTGACGTACTTCACAACAAGCGCGGCTTGCTGCCAATTGAAAATCGTTAGCATTCCCCGCCGCCACAGGCCGCTGACAAAACTATAAATAACACTGAAGGGTAGGGATTGTGATTCCACGGAAGGATGGTGGGCGCGCGCGCCTGCAGGTGCTGCTTTTTGCTTTTTTGGCGTGGGTGACGGGCAACGCTTTCGCCGTCGACGTGCAAATCTCGCAATTGGTCGACAATCCGGACCCGGCCGTGCGCGCAGGCCTGTTGACCTACACCCTGGCGGTCGTCAACGGCAGCGCCGATACCGCCAACAACGTGGTGTTGAGCGTGCCCTTGCCGGCCACCACCACCTTCGTTTCGACCAATAGCCCCGCCTGCACCCACAACGGCGCCACGCCGGGTGTGGTGACCTGCGCCCTCGGCAACATCACCGGCGACGGCCTGGGCGGCCCCGTGACTTCGGTCGACGTGGTGGTGCGCACCACCGTCGCGACCGGCTTCACCTTGCCGGTGGCGGCGACCGTTTCGACCGCCTCGGCCGACACCAACATCGCCAACAACACCGGCACCCAGAACACCACCATCGACGATGGGGCGGATCTCACGGTGGCGGTGACTGACATCGCCGACCCCGTCATTGCCGGCGCCACCATCGGCTACACCCTGACGGTCAACAATGCCGGGCCCAACCCGGCGGTCGCAACCGTGGTCACCGACACCTTGCCTACCGGCACCACCTTCGTGTCGGCCAGTGGCAGCGGCTGGGTGTGCAGCGCCATTGCCCAGGTGGTGACCTGCAACCGCCCCTCGAATCTCGCTAACGGCGCCAGCGCGCCGGTCATCAATGTCGTGACGCGCGTGACCGGCGCGATAAGCGGCACGGTCACCAATGCCGTGACCGTCACCTCAAGTACCGGTGATCCCGAACCGAACAACAACACCACCACCGAAAACACCCAGATCACAGTCGGCGCCGACACCTCCATCAGCAAGGTGGTGACGCCGAGCACGGTGGTGGCGAGTTCGCCAGCGACCTTCACCCTGCGTCCGCGCAATGCCGGACCGTTCGACGCCAGCACCGTGACGGTCACCGACGTGGTGCCCGCCGGCTTTACCGTCGACAGCGTGGTAGGCGGCGCGTGGACCTGCGGTACGGCTGGCAACACCGTCACTTGTACGCGTGCGTCATTGGTGGTGGGCGCCACCGACGACATCCTGATTAATGTCACCGCGCCGCCTGCTGGCGCGTTCACCAACACTGCGACCATCGCCGCGGTGACGGCCGACCCGCAAAACGGCAACAACAGTGGCAGCCTGAGTGGCACGGCCGCCGCCGACGGCGCGGATCTCGCCATCAGCAAATCCAAGAGCCCCAATCCCGTCGCGCAGAATTCACCTACCGCCAGCACCATCGGCGTGCACAACAACGGTCCACGCCCCACCAGTGGCGTGATCACGGTGGTCGATACCTTGGACGCGGGTGAGAGCTTCGACAGCTTCGCGGGCGCCAACTGGAATTGCGTCCACAGCGGCGCGACGCCCGGCGGTGTCGTCACCTGTACTTTCTCGGGCGCGCCGCTGGCGTCGGGTGGCAACACCAGCAGCTTGACCATCAACAGCATTGCAACCGCCGCCGGCACACTCAGCAATTCGGCGACGGTCACTGATGTCGGCGGCACCACCGATCCCGATCTCAACAACAACACCGCGGTGGCGGCCAGCGGCAGCACCAACTTGATTGCGGATTTGACCATCAGCAAGACCGCCACCACGCCCAACGGCAATGGCACGCTCGAGATCAACGAGAACCGCGTCACCTACACCATCGCCGTGACCAATAACGGTCCGGACGCAGTGGGCGGCGTGGTGATGACCGATAACGTCGCGGGCTTCGTCGGCAATGTCGCCGATGCCGTGCCCGATACCACGGCCGTCGGCGTGAGCGACGATTCCGGCGGTCGCTTCAACTGCACCACCGGCGCGACCGTCACCTGTACGCTGGCCAATGGCCAGACCATGGCCAACGGCGAGACAGTGACGTTCACGCTCACCGCCGACCGTCCTTTGCTCGACGGCACAATCAATAACACCGCCAGCGTCACGTCCACTGAACTCGGTGACAACAACCGCCTCAACAACAGTGCCAGCGCGACGGTCGATGTCGACCCGCTGGGCGATATTGAACTGTCGAGCAAGGTCGTCACGCCCAACACAGTGCCGGCCGGCACCCAGGCGACCTATGTCATCACGGTCATCAACAACGGCCCCAGCGCCAGCAACAACGTGCAGGTCAGCGACGTTTTCGCACCGCCGCCGGGTCGCAGCTTCACGTTCGTTTCCAGCGGCCCGAGCAAGGGCAGTTGCGCGGCCTTCGCCGCCAATACACTCAACTGCGACCTCGGGACTCTGTCCAAGGATGAGACCGCCACCGTGACGGTGGTCGTGCGTCCTGACTGGGACGTGCAGAACGATGCCTGGACCTTGCCCAACACCGCCATGGTCACGACCACCAGCCCCGACACCAATGCGGTCAACAACAGCCAGACCGCCAATCTGCCGGTCACGCCGGCGGTGGTCGATCTGTTGGTCAACAAGACGGACCTGCGCGATCCGACGCCGTTCGATCCGACCAATCTGCCGGGCAACGTCATCGTCTACCGCGTCAACATGACCAACCGCGGACCGTCGCTTGCCACCAATGTGGTGCTGCGCGATGTGTTCTCGCCCAAAAGCGGCAAACAACTGACTTTCATGTGCGACGACGCCGGCGCCGTGAGCTGCGCGGCGGGCACTTCTCTATGCAACAACATCGCGAGTGCGGTGACGGGGCCAGCCGCGCTCAGCATCGATTGCGCGATTCCCGACATGAGCGCCAACCAGACCGTGGTGCGGCATCTGTTCTTCCATGTCGACAGTCCGCCCGACGGCAGCGGCGACACCCATGACGACGTCGCCTCGCTCGATTCGAACGAAGACGACGCGGTCACTTCCAACGACAGCGAAGCGGAAGCGACCACGGTGCGCGTCAAAGTCGATCTCGGTGTGACCAAGAGCGCGGCCAGCAATCCGGTGGCGCTCAACGAGCCGTTCAATTTCACCGTCACCGTCACCGACCACGGACCGGGTGACAGCGACCAGTCCGATCTCGCCGATACCTTGCCTGCCGGCATGGTCTTGACCGCCACGCCGACACCGGCGCAGGGCACGTGCACCGGCAGCGCCGGGCAATCGTCCTTCACCTGCGCGCTGGGCGCGATCGCCGCCAATGCCAGCGTGGCGGTGACCGTGCCGGTGCGCATCACCACCTTGCCGGTCAGCGGCACCTTGACCAATACCGCGACGGTCACCACCAACGGTCTCGACACCGTGCCCGCCAACGACACCGCGTCGGACGTGGTAACGGTGCAGAAGTCTTCGTTGGCCGGCACGGTGTTTTCCGACGCCGATGACGATGGCGTTCAGGACGCTGGTGAAAATGGCATCGCCGGTGTGACGCTGACGCTGACCGGCAGCGATGCTTTCAACAACACCGTCAACCTCACCGCCACCACCGATGCGAGTGGCAATTACCTGTTCGATAATCTCTCGCCCAGCAACGGCGCCGGCTATACCGTCACCGAGGCCCAGGCCGCCGGTTTCGTCGATGGCCTGGAGAGCAAGAACGGCGTGGTGCAGGCCGGCAGTCGTGGCAGTGATGCCTTGAGCGCGATTGCGGTGGCGGCCAACACCGCGGTCATCGATCAGGACTTCGCTGAAGTGCCGAACACTGCGATCGCTGGCGTGGTGTGGGTGGATGAAAACGGCAACGGCGTGCGCGACGCAGCCGAAGTGCTGCGCATTCCCGGTGTCACCATCACCCTCTCCGGTACGGACGATCTGGGTAACCCGGTCAACCAGACCACCACCACCGCCGCCGACGGCAGCTATAGCTTCAACAATCTGCGCCGCGGCACTTACCGCGTGGCCGAGAGTCAGCCGGCGGCGTGGAGCGACAGCGGTGACGTGGCCGGCACCGCTGGCGGCACGGTTGCCAACGACGCGGTCTCGGCCATCGCGCTAGGCGCCAATATCGCCGCCACCGGTTATGACTTCGGTGAAAGCGGCAACAGCTTGGCGGGTCTGGTGTTCAGCGATCTCGACGGCGATGGCGTGCGCGACCCGAATGAACCCGGTCTGCCGGGCGTGACCCTCACGCTCACCGGCACCGACAGCGCCGGCAACGCGGTGTCGCGCAGCGTCACCACCGGCGCCGACGGCAGCTATCGCATCAACGGTGTGCCGCAATCCAATGGCAGCGGATACACCCTCACCGAAACCCAACCTGCCGGCGTCAACGACGGCAAGGACAGCGCCGGCAGCGCCGGTGGCGTGGTCGCCAACGATGTCATCACCGGCATCAAATTCCCGGCGCCCGGCACCCACGCCAGCGGTTACAACTTCGGTGAAGGCCTGCCGGTGTCGCCGGCCAAGATTTCCGGGCGTGTGTTCTTCGACGGCAACCACAATCGCCAGGACGACGAGAACAGCGGGCAGAGCGGATGGGCGGTGCAACTGGTGCAGCGTGGTGACGCCACCGATTTCCTGCACATGACCACCATTGCCACTGCGCTCACCGACGCCAAGGGTGATTACCAATTCAAGGGCCTGTCGCCCGGCACCTATGAAGTGATCTTCCGTCATCCCGACGGCGGCATCGTGTACGGCAAGCCGATATCGAGCGGCAATGCCGGTAACACCGACTTCGGCACCATCCGCGGCATCGTGCTCAATGCCGGCGACGATGTCATCGCGCAGAACCTGCCGCTCGATCCGTCGGGCGTGGTGTATGACGCCATCACGCGCACGCCGGTGGCGGGCGCAGTGGTCGCCATTCAAGGGCCAGCCGGTTTCAATCCGGCCGTGCATCTCATCGGCGGTGCCGACAATGTCAGCCAGACTACCGGCAGCAGTGGCCAGTACCAGTTCCTGCTGACGCCGACCGCGCCGGCCGGCGTCTACACGCTCAAGGTCACCTCACCCGGCGGTTATCTGCCCGGCCTGTCGGGCGTGCTGCCACCGTGCGAGGCGACCTTGACCGTCGCACCGGTGCCGAATCCGGCCCTGGTGCAGGTGAGCGCCACGCCGCCGGCCGCCAATGCCACTGTGCATGCCGCCAACGCCTGCGCCAACAGCACCTCCTCGGCTGCGTTCGCGAGTGGCGCCACCGGCACGCAGTACTACGTCAACTTCAATCTGACACCGGGTTTGGGCGGCTCGGCCAATCTCATCAACAATCATCTGCCGCTCGACCCGGTAGGCAGCGAAGTGGTGTCCATCGTCAAGACCGCGGCCAAGACCCATGTCACGCGCGGTGACCTCGTGCCTTACACCCTGCGCATACGCAACAACCTGACCGGGCCTCTGCTCAATCTCGACGTGGTCGACGCCCTGCCGCCCGGCTTCAAGTTTCGCGAAGGCTCGGCGACGCTCGATGGACAAAGCGTCACACCGGACGCAAAAGGGCGTCAGCTGCTGTTCCACGATGTCGATTTCAATGGCAACCAGGAACGCACTTTAAAACTCATCGCGGTGGTTGGCGCGGGCGTCGCCGAAGCGAACTACACCAACCGCGCGTGGAGCTTGAACATCATCGGCAACACCATCAATTCCAACGTCGCGAGTGCGGTGGTGCGCGTATTACCCGACCCGCTCATCGATTGTTCGGAGGTGATCGGCAAGGTGTTCGATGATCGTAATCGCGATGGCTTCCAGGACGAAGGTGAGAAGGGCATCGCCAATGCACGGGTCATCGGCGTCGACGGTCTTCTGACCACCACCGACGCCTACGGCCGTTATCACGTTGCCTGCATTGCCGTGCCCGATGAAGAACGCGGCTCGAATGCAGTATTGAAGCTCGATGTACACACGCTGCCGCTCGGCTATGAAGTCACCAGCGAGAATCCGCGCGTGGTGCGCCTCACGCGCGGCAAGATGACGCGCGTCAACTTCGGCGCGACGCCGCGCGCCGAGGCCGTGCCAGGGCCGACCGACATCATGCCGGCGACACCGCCGGCGCCGACTTCCAGCAGCGCTCCAGCGCCCGCGGCGCCCGCGGCAAGCAAAGCCGCGCTGCCGGCAAGCGCCGCCACGTCGTTGAAAGACACAGGTGCCGCGGCCGCAAGCAGCACTGCCACCGCCAAGCAGAGCGTCGAGTTGAACGGTGCACGTCTGCGCATGCGCTACGACAGTCTCGAACAGACGCCGTGGCTGAATCTGCACGCCACGCCCGATGCGGCGGCGCGCGGTCATCGCGTGCGCTTCATGCCCTACAGCAATTACCTGGCCTTCATCGCGCGCGCCGAAGTGCGTCTCTATCCAACCGACAGTGGCGCTCGCGGCAAACCCTTGCAGGTGTTGCCCATCGGTGAAGATGGTCTGGCCGTGTGGGACGTGCCGCAGGACTTCGAGCGCGTTGCGGTCGACTACGTATTGCGTGTCGAGGACAGCGCGGGACGTTTCGATCAGACCCGCGCCAAGCGCCTCGAGATCAGCAAGGAAGCATTCAAGGGCCGTGAGGACGACCTCTTCGCCGGCTATGGTGAGAACAGCCGTGACATCGCCAATATCCCGGTGCAGGGCGGCGCGGTGACGGTCGACGGTGACGCGGTGGTCAACGGCGCCGAGGTCTCGGTGATGGGTCATCCGGTGCCGGTGGACAAGGCTGGCAAATTCGCCGCGCGTCAGATCCTGCCTGCCGGTGAACACGCGGTGGCGGTCAGCATCACCCGCCAGGACGGTCAGCGCGCCGAGGTCGAACGCCGCATCACCATTCCCGCCGAGCAGTGGATGTATGTGGCACTGGGTGATTTGACCGTCGGCGGCAGCGATGTCGACGGCCCGCTGGCAAAGGTCACCGATGAAGACGATGCACGCTTCAAGGACAAGGCCTATGTCGACGGCCGCCTGGCCTTTTATCTGAAGGGCAAGGTCAAGGGCAAATATCTCCTGACCGCCGCCGCCGATACGCGTGAGCAACAGTTCGACGAACTGTTCCATAACTTTACGCGCAAAGACCCACGCAGCTTGTTCCGCCGTCTCGATCCTGATCGCTACTACCCGGTCTACGGCGACGACAGCACCACTGTGCAGGATGCGCCGACCCAGGGCCGCTTCTATGTGAAGGTCGAACGCGATGACAACGATGTCATGTGGGGCGACTTCCAGGTGCACATGAATGACTCGGAGCTGATTCGTCAGAATCGCGGGCTTTACGGTGCGCGCGTCAATTTGAACAGCAAAGACACCACGCGCTTCGGCGAGAAGCGCGGCCAGTTGAGCGGCTTCGCCGCGGAGCCCGGCACGGTGCCCGGCCGTGATGAATTCCGCGGCACCGGCGGTTCGCTGTATTACCTGCGCCGTCAGGATGTGCAGGAAGGTTCGGAGTGGGTGGCGATAGAAGTGCGCGACCGCGACACGGGGCTGGTGCTCGAAACCCGCACGCTGGTGCCGAATCAGGATTACGACGTCAATTACCTGCAGGGCCGCATTCTCTTGACGCGGCCCTTGATGTCGACGGTGTCCGATCATCGCACCGTGCATAACGGCGGCCTGGCCGGACAGCCTGCCTATCTGGTCGTGACCTACGAATACCAGCCGGGTCTCGGCCGTGTGGATGACTTGGCTGTCGGTGGGCGTGGCTCCTATTGGCTGAACGATCACATTCGCCTCGGCCTCACCAATTACCGCCAGGACAGCCCCGGTGCGTCACAGACACTGTATGGCGGTGATGTCACCATGCGTTGGACCGAGGCCAGCTATGTGCGCGTGGAAAAGGCGCGTTCCGAAGGGCCAGGCAGCGGCGCCACGCAATCACTCGACGGCGGCTTCAACTTCGTCGGTCGCAGCGGCGGCCGGGGTGGCGCCGATGCCCATCACGTCGAAGCGGCGCTCGATCTCGACGACCTCGGATTGAAAGACCGAGGCGACGCGCGCCTCTACTGGCAGGACCGTGACCACGGCTTCAGCAGCCCCGGTCAGCTGACCACCGGCCCCGATGCGTCACGCAAGGGCGCCGATCTCAAACTGCGTCTGAGTTCGATATCGCAGTTGAGCCTGCATGCGAGTGAAGCGGAGGCCGACAGTCAGCGTCTGCGTGCGATTGAAGCCGAGCTCGAGAACCAGGTGACCAGGCGCTGGTCGCTGGGTCTTGGCTTGCGCAGTGATGACAACGAAGTGCGTACGCCGACCGCGAGCTCTTATCTCAACCGTGCTGGCGTGCGCTCGGACCTGGCCGTCAAGCTCGGCTTCAAACCCGATGCCGGCAGCCGCAGTGACTGGTCGAGCTATGGTTTCGTACAGGGCACGGTCGACCGCTCCGGCGATCGTCGGCGCAACGATCGCGTGGGCCTCGGTGGTGATATCCGTTTCAATGACCGCTTCAAGCTCAACAGTGAGCTGTCCACGGGCCGCAGTGGTATCGGCGCGATGCTGGGCGGTGAATGGCAGCGCAACGATCGCACCACCCATTACTTGAACTACGGTCTTGATCCTGATCGCACCGACATCGGCTTTGGCGGTCGCCAGGGCGATCTGACCAGCGGCACGCGCTATCGTTTCGCCGATCACGGCAGTGTGTACGGCGAGCAGCGCTACAGCCACGGCGATGGGCCTACCGGCATGGTGCGCGCCTTTGGTCTGGATATGAATCACGGTGACAACTGGACCTACGGTCTGCGCGGTGAATTCGGTGATGTCCACGACCCCTTGGCCGGCGATCTCACGCGTCGCGCCGGCGGCGGTTCTCTCGGTTATCACGATTTGAAGCTGCAATATGCGGCCGATGTTGAAATCCGCGATGAGTCCGGCACCACCGGCAATCGCACCACCTGGCTGGCGCGCAACAACGCGTCCTATCAGCTCAACCTCGACTGGCGCGCGCTGGCACGCTTCAACGTGTCGTTCTCCAACGGCGCGGGCGGCAACTTCGCTGACGGTGAATTCGCCGAAGCGGTGGCGGGCATGGCCTATCGGCCGGTGGCCAACGATCGGTTGAACATGCTGTTGCGCTATCACTTCTTCTACGATCTGCCGTCGCCCGGCCAGCTCACGCGCGGCGGTGACTTCGCCGACTTCGCCCAGCGCAGCAACATCCTGTCGCTCGATACCACCTACGAGTTGAATCCTTGGCTGGCTCTCGGTGGCAAGCTGGCGTGGAAGCATGGTGAAATCCGCGACAATCGCATCGACGGGCCGTGGTTCGACAGCCAGACCTGGCTGGGCGTCGGCCGTTTCGATGTGCATATCACCAACAAGTGGGACGCAGTCGTCGAAGGACGCGTGCTGGATATCACCGAGGCCGACGACCAGCGCGCCGGCGTGCTGGTGGGCGTGTACCGCCAGGTCAACAAAAACGTGAAGTTTGGCGCCGGCTACAACTTCACGGATTTCTCCGACGACCTGACCGATCTGTCCTATCGCCATCAAGGCGTGTTCATCAATCTGATCGGCGCCTATTGAGCACGCGCGGCGCCCGATTGCGGCGGGGATGGCGAGTGCGTTAGCGTGCGCCATCCCCCGCTGTGTGCCACGTCGATGACTTCATCCCGTCCGCCCTGGCGCCGCCTGCGCCGCGGTGAAATTCCCAAGGACACTGTCGAGTTCGCGCGCTGGCTGATTGGCAAAGTGGTGGTGCACGAACACGCTGCCGGCGTGCTGGCCGGGCGCATCGTCGAGACCGAGGCCTATCCGCCCGGCGACCCGGCCTGCCATGCCTACTTGGGTAAGACCGCGCGCAACGCCTCGCTGTTTCGCGAACGCGGCCATTGCTACGTGTATTTCATCTACGGCACGTGGTTCATGTTGAACGTGGCCAGTGCCGCGGAAGGCGAGGGCGCCGGCGTATTGCTGCGCGCCGTGGAGCCGCTGCATGGCATCGACATCATGCAAGACCTGCGCGCGGTATCGCGACTGACGGATCTCGCACGCGGCCCCGGCCGTCTCGCGCAGGCCTTCGCCATCGAGCGCGGTCTGGATGGAATCGACATGTGCAAACGCGGACGGCTATGGCTCGCGCACGGCACACAGCCCGCAGGCGAGATCGGCTGCAGCGTGCGCATCGGCTTAAGCAAAGCCGCCGACCAACCCTGGCGCTTCTACGAGCGCGGCAATCCCCATGTGAGCGGCACGAAGCGATTGAATGTCTGACCTTCGATCGCTGCGTCGCGCCGACCCTCACGCATTGCGCGGATTGAGATACTCCTCCGCTAAATCCACCGTCGCGCGCTTGCCTAAGTGAATGTAATTCTCGGCCAGCCACTGTTCGGCGGTGGCGCGACCGCGGTCGCGCAGGTCGGTCAGAAATCGCCATTCGGTGTTGAACTTGCTGGCCGCGCCCAGCGCGTTCAAGGCGTCGTCGGCGCGTATCGAATGAATCAACATGTGCCGCAGGCGGGCGCGGTATTCGTCCTTGATCCAGCCGTCTTCGATGAGCTTGGTGACGAAGGCCACCGCGCGGAATTCTTTCAATAGCGCGGAATTGAAGGTGATCTCATTGACGCGATCAGCAATTTCCGAGGCGCTGCGCGGAATGTCGGGGTTGAAGATGGGATTGATGTGCACCACCACCACGTCGCGGCTGTCGGTGTTGTAGAACAGCGGGAACAGCGACGGGTTGCCCATGTAGCCGCCGTCCCAGTAAAACGCGCCGTCGATTTCGATGGCCTGGAACAGGCTCGGCAGGCAGGCCGAGGCCAGCACCGCCTCAATGCTCAGTTCCTCGTTGCGGAACACGCGCACATTGCCGCTGCGAATATTGGTCGCGCTCAGGAACAGCTTGCTGCACTGGCAGCGCTTGAGTTCGGCGAAATCCACGCAGGCCGTCAGCACGTCGCGCAGCGGGTTGATGTTGAGCGGATTCAATTGATAGGGCGAAAAGCTGCGCGTCAGGCTTTCGAACGCCATGTAGCTGGCACTTTGCTCGGGCTTGATGCCGAGCATGCGCTCGAGCGGCGTCAAGCTCAGCGGACTGTACTGCGCCGAGGTGCGACTGACTCGCTGCCAGAAGTCATGCAGTGCCTGGCGGGCGCCGTCGACGCCACCGCGCATCTTGCCGTAGGCGTAGACCACCGCGTTCATGGCGCCGGCGCTGGTGGCAGAGATGCCTTCGAAGCTCACACGCCCGTCTTCGAGCAGGCGGTCGTGCACGCCCCAGGTAAAAGCGCCGTGGGCGCCGCCGCCCTGCAGGGCGAGATTGATGGCGCGGACCTGCGCTTCACTCATGAACATTGACTCCGGAATTGAACAAGGCCGTGCCCCCAGCGGCGATGATGGGGGCGTGCGGCGCCATGGCTGCTCAGGCGATAGCGGCCGCCGTCCCGCGGCGCCGCAGTGTGGCCCTAGAATAGCGCCCCTGCACCACGAAATACGGAGTGATGAAGATGTCGATATCCCTGCATAGACAATCGGTGGAAGTGCTCGACCACGGGCTCGAGATGCTGGCGAGCCTGCTCGACAAGGCCAGCGCGCATGCCGGCAGTGCCGGCTACGAGGCGGATGTGCTGTGCGGCACGCGCCTGTTTCCCGACATGCTGCCGCTCGCCCGCCAGGTGATGATCGCGACCGACATGGCCAAGGGCGCGGCGGCGCGCCTCGCCGGTGTCGACGTACCCAAGTGGGAAGACACCGAGACCACCATCCCGCAATTGCAGGCGCGCATCGCCAAGGCGCGCAGCTTTCTCGCCGGCTTTTCGCCCGCTCACTACGAGGGCGCCGAAAGCCGCGCCATCGAGATCAAGACGCCGAGCCGCAGCTTCAATTTCACCGGCGCCGAATATCTGCTGACCTGGGCGCTGCCGAATTTCTATTTCCACCTCACCACCGCCTACAACCTGCTGCGCCACAACGGCGTGCCGCTAGGCAAGATGGATTTCCTGGCGTTGGGCTGAGCGTCGGGGCGCTCAGGCCGACACTTCCACCAGCCTCGCTTGCGCGCCCGCCACTGGCTCGATGCGCAGGCGACGATGGTGGAAGCCCGCCACGCTCGGTCGATGCGCGATGCTGACCAGCGTGGTGTCGGGCAGTTGTTCACGCACCAGGGTGTAGACCTTGCGCTCGAGCTCTTCGTCGAGGGCCGAGGTGGCTTCGTCGAGGAACAGCCAATCGGGTTTGTTGATCAACACGCGGGCGAAGGCCAGACGCTGCTGTTCGCCGGGCGACAGGCGCTGTGACCAGCGGTGTTCTTCGTCGAGACTGCCGGTGAGGCTTTCGAGACCGCAGCGTTCCAGGGCGTTCTTGATCGCTGCATCGCTGACTGCCGCCGCGCCGCGCGGGTAGGCGACCACGTCGCGCAAGCTGCCGAGTGGCAGGTAGGGGCGTTGCGGCAGGAACAAGGTGCTGGCGCCCGCCGGCACCTGCACGCGGCCACGACCGAAAGGCCAGATGCCGGCCAGGGCGCGAAACAAGGTGCTCTTGCCCGAGCCCGACGGCCCGCTCAGCAACACGTGCTGACCGCGGCGCAGACTGCATTCCACATGACCGAGCAGTACGCGACCGTCAGGCAGCGCGACTTCGAGATCGCGGGCCGCGATGGCCGATTCGCCGGTGCTCTCGACGCCTATCGTGTCGGGATCCGCCGCGGCGCTGGCGGCGTCCTGAATCGCTTCGTGGAAGCTGGTCAGACGATCGACCGTCGCCTTCCAGCCGGCGAGCTGGGTAGAGGCGCTGATGAACCACGACAATGACTCCTGCACGCTGCCAAACGCGGAGGCGGTCTGCATGAGGTCGCCGAACTGGATCTGGCCGCTGAAGAAGCGCTTGGAGGCGACCATGAAGGGAAAGATGATCGCGAGCTGGCTGTACATGGCGGTGAACCAGTTCAGGCGCTTCTTGTAATTCATGAGCGACAGGAAATTGTCGACCACGAAGCTGAAGCGGTGCTCAAGCACTTTGCGTTCATCCTGCTCGCCGCGATAGAAGGCGATGCCCTCGGCATTCTCGCGCAGCCGCACCAGGCCGTAACGCATGTCAGCCTCATAGCGCTGCTGCTGATAATTGAGTGCGATCAGTGGGCGGCCAAGCTTGTGTGTCAGCCAGGTGCCGGCAATGGCATACAGCAGTGCGCACCACACCATGTAGCCCGGCACCGTGACGGCATGACCGAACAGTGCAAAGCTCATCGCGCCCGACAGGCCCCACAAAATGGTGACGAAGGAAAACAGCGTCACCACTGAGTTCATGAAATCGAGCGCGAGGCCGAGGGTGCTCTCGGTGAATGCCTGCAGGTCTTCCTGGATACGCTGGTCAGGGTTGTCGGTGCCCTGGCCTTTGAGTTCGATGCGGTAGTAGCAGCGATTGGCCAGCCAGTCTTCGAGGAACACCCCGGTCAGCCAGCGCCGCCAGCGGATCTGCAGCATCTGGCGCAGGTAGTTCTGATACACCGCCACCACGATGTAGCCGAAAGCCAGCAAGGCGAAGTACTGCAACTGCGCCTTGAACGCTTCGTAGTCCTTGTTCTGGATGGAGTTGTAAAAACCGTTGTTCCACTTGTTGAAGGCCACGCTGAGCGCCACCAGGCCGAGGTTCAAGGCCACCACCACGCCGAGCAGCAGCCACGCCATGCCCTTTTCCTCGGACTGCCAGTAGGGCTTGATCAGCGCCCACACTTTGCCGAACTGGCCGTTGCGGGTGATGGACAATTTCTGCGTGATGCTGCTCATGCGCTGGTTCCGTGACTGGTTCTAAGGCATCCATTGCGCGAAGCGCGCGCTGGCGGCTATGGCTGGAGCTGGTCTCGAAATCATTCACGTTGCGAATAATTTCGAGACCAGCCTCAGAACGGGCGAGGGCGCCCCGCGCTTAAGAGACGCGCGTGACGGCCGAGTTCCGTCAGCGCGTGCGCGCGTTCATTCGACTTCCATCACCGCTTCGATTTCGACCGCCACGCCCAGCGGCATGCTATAGGCGCCGACTGCAACGCGGGCATGGGCGCCGCGCTCACCGAAGATCTCGAGGAACAATTCCGAGGCGCCATTGATGACGGCGCCAATCTCGGTCAGCTCCGGCGTGCAGTTGACGTAGCCGGCAAGCTTGGCGATCTGCTTGATGCGATCGAGATTACCGCCCAGCGCTTCACTGGCCTGGGCCAGCACATTGAGCGCCGACAGACGGGCCGCGGCGCGGCCTTCTTCGATGCTGAACTCGCGGCCGACCTTGCCGACGTAGCGCAGTTCGCCTTCCCATTGCGGGATCTGGCCGGAAATGTAGAGGATGTTACCGATGCGTGAAGCGCCTTTGATTTTCGCCACCCGCGGCGGCTGCGCGCGCGGAATGACGATGTCGAGGGCGGCGAGGCGGGCGGCGATGCTGGGCGGCATGGGCGCTACTCCTGCGTGAAGTTGTGGAGCGCGCGTCAGCGCGCGACGTAGCCGCCGTCCACCGGCAGCGCATGACCGGTCATGAAAGACGCCCCATCGGACGCCAGCCACACCACCGCGCTGGCTATCTCCTCGGGCGCGGCGACACGGCCCATGGGCTCGAGCTTGGCGAGTCGGTCGAGGAAGCCGGGCAGGGAATGATCCGCGCTCTCGGTCATATTGGTACGCACACCGCCGGGGCACACCGCGTTGATGCGGATGTTGTTGCGTGCGTATTCCATGGCGGCGTTCTTGGTCAGGCCAATCACGCCGGCCTTGGCGGCGGAGTAGGCGGCGGCATGACCCATGCCCACCAGACCCGCCACCGACGCGGTGTTGATGATGGAGCCGCCGCCGGCTTTCAGCATGTGCTGCAACTCGTGCTTCATGCAGTGCCACACGCCGGTCAGGTTGATGGCAATCACGCGCGCCCAGTCGTCGGCGGGATAATCATGGGTCTTGGTGAACACGCCGGCCACGCCGGCATTGTTGAAGGCGATGTCGAGTCCACCGAAGGCCTCGACGGTGGCGGAAACCATGCGCGCCACCGCCTGTTCGTCGGCGACATTGACGGTCAAGGCGCGCGCCTCGCCACCGGCGTTCTTGATGAGCGCGACGGTCTCATCGCAGGCCGCGACGTCGGCCACCATCACCCGCGCACCGGCCTGCGCCAGGGCCACCGCGCTGGCCCGTCCGATACCGCCGGCGGCGCCGGTCACCAATGCAATCCTGCCTGCGCAAACGCCCGTCATGAGAACTCCCCCTGCCTTTTTGTTCGTAGCGGCCAAGAGTGCAGCAGCGGCCGCCAAGATGCCATCCCCTCGGGCGCCGCTTCCCAATTCGCGCGTAGCGGGCGGCGCGTGTGTCGCTCGATACTGCGGCAAACCCTAACGGAGCAAAGACAGTGACAGGCATGGTGCAAGACAAAGTTATTCTGGTCACCGGTGGCAGCACCGGCATCGGCCGCGCGACTGCGCAGATTCTGGCGCGGGAAGGCGCGACGGTGGTGATTGCCGATCTGCAGGACGCCGAGGGCGCACACACGGTGGAATCGATCACGGCTGCCGGCGGGCGCGCTGAATACCAGCATGTGGACGTCAGTGATTACGACGCCGTGCGCGCGCTCATCGCCGGTATCGCCGCGCGCCACGGCGGTCTTGATTGCGCGTTCAACAATGCCGGCATCGAAGGCCCGACCGCCAAGATCATGGAGCTGTCGGTGGCGGACTGGCAGCGCGTCATCGCCATCAATCTCACCGGTGTCTACATCTGCATGAAGTGCGAACTCGAACAGATGCTCAAGCAGCAGCGCGGCGGCGCCATCGTCAGCACCGCGTCAGCGGCCGGCCTCATCGGCATTCCCGGTGCGGCCGCCTACAACTCGGCCAAGCACGGCGTGGTGGGGCTGACCAAGACCGTGGCGCTGGAATACGCGCGTCAGAACATCCGCGTCAACGCGGTGTGCCCGGGCTTCATCGAAACGCCGATGCTCGACCGGGTGACCGATGCCAGCGTCAAGATTCGCGAGCAGTTGATAGGCAGCGTGCCGCTGCGGCGCGTCGCCCAGCCCCATGAGATAGGCGACGCGGTGGCGTGGCTCATGTCGGATAAATCGACTTACGTGACGGGCGTGGCCTTGCCGGTCGATGGGGGATGGGTGGCGCAGTAGGCGGCCATGCGAGGCGCTGGTCGGCGCGTGTCGCGAGCGCAGGTGCGCTTGCGGTGCGTCGGGTATGATTGGCGCCGCTCAAGGAGTACCCATGGACATCCTGCTTACACTCGTCGATTTCATCCTCCATCTCGATCATCACATCGCGGACTTGATTGAAGCCTATGGCGTGTGGACCTACGCCATCCTGTTCGCGATCGTGTTCATCGAGACTGGCGTGGTGGTGCTGCCGTTTCTGCCGGGCGATTCGCTGCTGTTCGTGGCCGGCGCGTTTGCCGCGCGCGGACAGTTCTCGCTGGCGACCTTGATTGGTCTGTTGGCGGCGGCCGCGATTCTCGGCAACACCAGCAACTACTGGATAGGTCGCGCTCTCGGCCCCAAAGTCTTTCAATGGCCCGACTCGCGCTTCTTCAACCGCGCGGCCTTCGACAAGACCCATGCCTTCTATGAAAAGCACGGCGCGGTGACCATCATCGTCACGCGCTTCCTGCCCTTCATGCGCACCTTCTCGCCGTTCGTGGCTGGTGTCGCCGCCATGACCCACGCGCGCTTCCAGTTCTTCAACATCACCGGCGGCCTGTTGTGGGTGGTGTCGCTGTGCGTGGCGGGTTACTGGTTCGGCAACATCGCCTGGATCAAGAACAACCTGACGGCGGTGATCCTCGCGCTCATCATCATCCCGGCGTTGCCGACCGTGGTGGTGGCAGGCCGTGAATGGTGGGCGGCGCGCGCTAATTGAACGACCACAGACGCGTCGCCGGTATTCGGCGGCGCGCGCTGTAGAAGCTGACGACGTTCGCTCCCGCCGCGCGCGGCGGCGCCAGCAAACGGTCGGTGACCGCCACCGCGATCACGATCTCATGGGGGTGCGGTGCGTCCACCACCTGCACCGCCATCTCTTCAAAGCACTGGCCGAAGGCGTTGATCTGCTTACGCCCAAGCGGCACTTCGATCACCGTACCGAGACCTCCCCATTTGCGCGCCGATGGCACCAGTGCCGAGCACGCGGCCTTGTGCGAACGCGCGGGGCCCAGCAACTGTGGATGCAGCATGGCGGTTGCGTGTTCCAGTGAGCCGTCTTCGCCGACGATGGCGGCCTTGCCGTAACTCCCGACCTGGTTGGCCTTGAGGCCGAGCACCGCCGCGGCGCGCAAGCCAAGCATGCCTGCCAGTTCGTTACCGATACGGCCGAGCACCGCCAGATCGCGCGCATGCAGGCCGTGGCAGGGATTTTCTATGACCGCCATCGCCGCGGCGCGGCGCGGTTCGGCGGGGCCGCCGTCGCGTTGCGGCGCCACAAGGGTCAAGAGTTTGCGTATGCGTGCGGCGCTCATCGGCATCGTCCTCGGTCGCGTTTGCCAGCGGGTCGCTGGCTTGCGGAGTGAAGACGACATCGGCCGCAGGCGCGGAAATTTGAGCCGCCACGCGCCGCGTTGCAAGGACTGACGGCCGCAGCATCGAGGGACTGCGCCTCTGCGAGCCGGAGGAAATGGTGCCCTGGGCAGGAATTGAACCTGCGACCTACCGCTTAGGAGGCGGTTGCTCTATCCGCTGAGCTACCAGGGCATGGGCTGATTGGACATCCGCCTTGCGCGGCAAGGATGACCGAAACGCCGTCGATTGTAAGCAATCGTTTCCCCTGCGTTAACAATTTGCAAAGTTGGCTCCCGATCAGGGGGGCGGACCGCGCGACCCGCCACACTCTGCGCACTCAGCAGCGCGCATGCCGCGCAGGCACACGACATGAACAAGCGCACACTCGATGCCGCACCGGTGGTGTCCGAAATCTTTGAGCGGCGTTTGAAGGACAGCATCCTCGAACGGGCGGTCGATGTTTTTGCGGGCTCCGAGCGCGACGAACTCATGGCGCAGGTCGATGACCTCGCGCGGCGTCTCGATGCGCTGGTCGAAGCGACCCAGAAAGTACGCGAATCGCTGTCCTTCGACGTGCTGCTGACGCGTCTCATGACGCTCATCACCGAGGCCTTCGACGCCGACCGCAGCTCGCTGTTCTTGTACGACGCCGAGAGCCGTGAGCTCTTTTCCCGCGTGGCGCAGGGCGAGATGGTCGACGAGATCCGCTTTGCCGCCGACGCCGGCATCGCCGGCAGCGTCTTCACTCACGGCCAGCCGGCCATCATTGACAACGCCTACGCCGACCCACGCTTCAACAGCGCCGTCGACGCGGCCACCGGCTATCACACGCATAACATCCTGTGCGTGCCTTTGCGCACGCGCGCCGGCGATGTCATCGGCGTGACCGAAGTGCTGAACAAGCGTCAGGGCGATTTCACACTGGCAGATTGCGCGCTGCTGCAGGCCTTCACCACCCATGCCTCTATGGTGCTGGAGACCGCGCAGCTGTCCGAGCGCGCGCGTGCCTCCCAGCGCGAAGAAGCGCACATCCTGGCCGTCACCCAGGCGGTGTCGTCGGAACTCAATATCGACAAGCTGCTACGTAAGATAATCAGCATCGCGACCGATCTGCTCGATGCCGAACGCAGCACGCTGTTTCTGTACGACGCCGCCAGCGACGAGTTGTGGTCGCGCGTGGCGGAAGGGCTCGCCGAGCGCGAGATACGCATTGCCGCCCATGTCGGTATCGCCGGTGAGGTGTTCAGCACGCGCAGCGCGGTCAATATTACCGATGCCTATGCCGACCCGCGCTTCAACCCGCAAGTCGATCGCAAGACCGGTTATCGCACGCGCTCGATTCTGTGCGTGCCGGTGCTGGACAAGCACGGCGTGCCGATAGGCGTGGTGCAGGTGCTCAACCGTCGCGGCGGGCCGTTTCGCATGCGCGACCAGCGGCGCCTGGAAATGCTCGCGGCGCAAAGCGCCATTGCGCTCGACAATGCGCGCCTGTTCCGCGAAGTGCTGGACGAGCGCAACTACAGTGAAAACGTGCTGCGCAGTCTGTCGGACGCGGTGCTGACCATCGACAACCGTGGCAACGTGGTGAAGCTCAACCAGGCCGCGCGCAAGTTGTTGCGCGTGCGCGCCGACGAAATCCTCGGCGCCTCCACCGAGAGACTGTTCCGCCGCGGCAATCCCTGGCTGTTGGCGAGCATCGACAAGGTGCTGGCCGAACGCGTGGCGGATTACGGCGTCGATGCCACGCTGCGCCATTTCGATGCGGGCGGCGTGGCCGTCAACTACCGCACCACGCCGCTGGCCGCGCCTGACGGCTCACCCTTGGGTTGCACCATCATTCTCGAAGACATCACCCAGGAAAAACGTCTGCGCGCGACCATGGCGCGCTACATGACGGCGCCGGTGGCCGAACAGGTGCTGGCGGCGGGCGAGTCGGTGCTCGGTGGCCGCTCACAGATGGCCACCGTACTGTTTTCCGATATCAAGGGCTTCACCGGCATTGCCGAGAGCCTGGGCCCGCAACAGACGGTGTCGATGCTGAATGAGTATTTCAGCGCGATGGTGGAAATCGTGTTCGAACACCACGGCATTCTCGACAAATTCATCGGCGACGCCGTGATGGCGGTATTCGGCACACCATTCGCTTCGAGCGCGGACGCCGACAACGCCGTGAAGGCCGCGATAGGCATGCAGCGCGCGCTCAGTCACTTCAATGCGCGCCAGGCCGCCGCCGGCAAGCCCTGCTTCGAGGTGCGCATCGGCATTAATTCCGGTGACGTGGTGGCCGGCAATATCGGCTCGACGCGACGCATGGACTACACGGTGGTCGGTGACGGCGTGAACGTTGCCGCGCGCCTCGAAAGCGCCAACAAATATCTCGGCACCGGCATCCTGATCAGCGCCGCGACGCGCGCGCAACTGCGCGACTATTACCGTCTGCGTGAAATCGATGTGCTGCGCGTCAGCGGCAAGCATGAGCCGGTGGCGGTGTTCGAAGTGCGGGGCCACGGCGACGAGCCGCGCCCGGCTCATGAACTCGAGCTGCTGGATGTCTATGCGCGCGGCCTGGCGGCCTATCGCGCGCGCTCATGGTCGGCGGCGGCGGCGCATTTCGAGCGTGTGCTCGCCATTGACGCCAAGGATCAGCCGGCGCGCCTGCTGCTCGCGCGCATCACGCAGTTTCAGCGCCGCGAGCCGCCGCCGGACTGGGACGGGGTGTGGAACATGAGCGGTAAATAAGCCGCCGCGCACCTCGCCTGCGGACGCGGCGGCCAGGGCCTCAGGCGCCGTCGCCCTCGTTGATGCGCGCCCAGGTGTCGCGCAGGGTGACGGTGCGGATGAATACCGGGGCATCGGCGCGCGAATCGACGGCGTCACGGCAGAAATAGCCGACCCGTTCGAACTGGAAGCTGTCGGCCGTGCTGTCCTGCAAGGCCGGCTCGGCACGCGCCTCGCGCACGATGACCTCGGAATCGGGATTGAGGTGGGCGAGGAAATCCTCCTGGGCGGCCGGGTCCGGCACCGTAAACAGGCGATCGATGAGGCGCACTTCAATGGTCGCGCCATGCGTCGCCGAGGCCCAGTGAATGATGCCCTTGACCTTGCGACCGTCGGGATTCTGGCCGCCGGCGGTGCTGGCGTCGTACTGGCAGCGCAGCTCGACCACGCGGCCATCGCTGTCCTTGATGACCTCGGTGCAGCGAATCACGTAAGAGAAGCGCAGCCGCACTTCGGCGCCGGGGGCGAGGCGGTGGTATTTCTTCGGCGGGTCTTCCATGAAGTCGTCGCGGTCTATCCAGATCTCGCGGGTCAGGGGCATGCGCCGGGTGCCGAAGGCCGGGTCCTTGGGATGGTTCTGCACTTCCAGCCATTCGACCTGGTCGGCGGCGAAGTTTTCAATCACGACCTTGAGCGGGTCCAGCACCACCAGCGCGCGCGGCGCGCTGCGGTCGAGTTCTTCTCGCACGCAGTTCTCGAGCACCGCCATGTCGATCACGGTCTGCTTCTTGGTCACGCCGACGCGCTCGCAGAAGGCGCGGATGGCGGCCGGCGGATAGCCGCGGCGGCGCATGCCTTTCAAAGTCGGCAGGCGCGGGTCGTCCCAGCCGCTGACGTGGCCGTCACGCACCAGGGTCAGCAGTTTGCGTTTGCTGGTGATGGTGTAGTTCAGCTCCAGGCGCGCGAATTCGATCTGCTGCGGATGGCAGGGCACGTCGAGCTGGTCCAGCACCCAGTCGTAGAGCGGGCGGTGATCTTCGAATTCGAGCGTGCACAGCGAATGGGTGATGCCTTCCAGCGCATCGGAGATGCAGTGCGCGTAGTCGTACATCGGGTAGATCTTCCATTTCTCGCCGGTGCGGTGATGCGGGGCATGGCGGATGCGGAACAGGGCCGGGTCGCGCAGGTTGATGTTGGGCGAGCCCATGTCGATGCGTGCGCGCAGGATGTGGGCGCCTTCGGGGAAATCGCCGGCGCGCATGCGTTCGAACAGCGCGAGGTTGTCGGCCACGCTGCGATCACGCCAGGGGCTGGCCACGCCCGGCTCGGTGAGGCTGCCGCGGGTGGCGCGGATCTCCTCGGCGCTCTGGCTGTCGACATAGGCCAGGCCCTTGCGAATCAGCTCGCAGGCGTAGCCGTACAGTGCATCGAAGTAGTCGGAGGCGTGAAACAGGCGCTCGGCCCAGTCGAAACCCAGCCAGCGCACGTCGGCCTGAATGGCGTTGGTGTATTCCTCGTCCTCGGTATCGGGATTGGTGTCATCGAAGCGCAGGTTGCAGGTGCCGCTATATTCCTCGGCGATGCCGAAATTGAGGCAGATGGATTTGGCATGGCCGATGTGCAGATAGCCGTTGGGCTCGGGGGGAAATCGCGTCACGACGCGACCGCCGTGTTTGCCCGAGGCGTTGTCGGCTTCGATGATGTGGCGGATGAAATGAGCAGGGGCGTGGTCGGGTTTGGAGTCCATGGGCTGACAGCGAGCGATGATCGGGGTGGGGCGGGATTATAGGGGGATTGCCTTCGCCACGGCGTGCTTCGTGGTGTCTGCGTCCCGACCTTGGCGGTGTGTGGTTCGATCGGCGCGGATTGATTGATGTCAGCGCCGCGCGCGACCGCATGCTTCATGGTGATGCATTGATGCGGATAAACCCTGTGAAATCAGTTAATCCGATGTTGCGAGTGTTACACTGCCGGCAGATCGAAGTTCGCCACACCGCGGGCGTCAAGCGTCGAGGGATACCGGCGATTCGGGTTGCTTGCCTGGCGTGAGCAACGCGTTCTTTCACGCGAGCTGCTGCGCCGACGCCGATGGGCGGCGACGGTCGTACCAGCATGGGCGGGTGGATTTGACGGGTGCCATAAGCGTTCACATGAGAGCAGGGCAGGGACATGGTCAGCGGCGCTGAACAGCGTCGTTTTGCGCGTCTGCCGATCAACCTCGAGGGGCTGATCGGTATCGCCGGGCGTGCGCCCGTGCCGTGCACGGTGCGTGACTTCTGCGTGGGCGGCATGTTCATCGCCGCCGATCCGGCGGCTTACGCCAACCTGCCGGCCAACCCCCAGGCGGTGCTGTTCTTTGCGCTGTTCGTCGACGGCGTCAAACAGGACTTCCAGATTCATATCGACATCGCCCGCGCGGTGGCCAAGGGCCTCGGCGTGTCCTTCGTCAATCCCGATGCCAAGGCGGTGGAACTGCTGGGCCACCTGGCGGCGGCCAGCGCGCCGCCGCCGGCGCCAAACACGCCGTCCGCGCTCGGCAATACCCAGCAACGCTTCGCACCGGAATTCGCCGCGTTGTCCGTGCCGCTGGCGAAGCTGTGCGCCGACCACGTGCGGCGCCTGTGTGAACGGTTCGTTGAACGTGTCGACGAAGTGCTGTTCCTGGCCGCCCGAGATGCCGGCAACAACGTCGACCAGAATCGCCTGCTCGACGCGCAGCGTGAGATTCGCGGCCGCAAGCAACGCATCATCGATGCGGTGCCGAGGCGGGTCGAGACCGGGGTGTCGATTCTCGCCGACCCGCTGGCGGAGATGGAGAAAGATCCGAAGTCTGTCGGTCTCGCCGATCTGTCGCTGGTCGACAAGGACGAGTTCGAGGAATTCCTGGTGATTTCCGAGATGGTCTCGGAGCTCGAACCCGAGTTCACCGAGCCCCTGTTCGGTCTCGGGCGCCGCTTCAGCTACCTCGCCAATCGCGAGGTCGACCTGGGCTCGATGCCGATCAGCCCGGGCGTGCTGTGCAACGCGATTTCCGACTGCCTGAAGGGCCTGCAGTCCGACCGTCGCGCCACGGCGCGCATCTACAAGGTGCTGCACGAAGTGATGTCGGGCAACCTCGGGCGACTCTACGACGAGGTCAATGCCCTGCTCATCGAGCACGGCATCCTCAAGGTCATAGAAAAAGACAAACCGGCGACCCGCAAGCGTCCCGAAGCGTCCGCGACTTTCGATGCGCCGGTGCCGCAGGCCGAGGCGCCGCTGCCGGTTGAGCCGGGTGACGAAGGATTGCTCGACCTCATGCCGGGGCCGGACAACTACCAAGGTCGCGCGCCGGCCCCCGGCGTAGCCGCTGCGCCAGGCCCGGTCGGCATGCCGCATGCCGCGGTCAGCGCCGCGGCGCCGAGCATGCCGCCGCCGGCCGCTGCTTACGAGCCATTCAACCCCGCTGCTGGCCAGACCGGCATGGCAGTCCCCCGATCCGACCAGCACGCCGGCTTGCCCGGCGGCGGCGCCCCCGTCCGCGGCCATGCTGTGCAAGGCGCGGCGCCGAGCGTGCCTGCCGGTGGTTACGTGGTGCAAGGCGCGGCGCCGAGCGTGCCTGCCGGTGGTTACGTGGTGCAGGGCGCGGCGCCGAGCGTGCCTGCCGGTGGTTACGTGGTGCAGGGCGCGGCGCCGAGTGTGCCTGCCGATGGTTACGTGGTGCAGGGCGCGGCGCCGAGTGT
>JADLGE010000105.1 GCA_020849475.1 Gammaproteobacteria bacterium | reverse complement strand
ATTGTTCGGTGGCATCGAGTTCCGGGCTCGGACCGTTTGAATCCAGAGGCGGTAGTTGTCTCAACCGCCGAAATAGCGGAATGCAAACGCACCGGGCAGACAGTGGTCGACAGCCGCGTGGTGGACCCGTTTGATTCCAACCTCTCATGGTCGATAGAAGCGCTGCGCGGACCTCATGGCCTGCGCCGCTGGTCCAACGATGACCTTGTGCCTCGCGAAGGGGACGTATTCCAAGAACGGCTTTATTGCATGCGCTGGACGGATTCCGAGGGCAACCGGCGCTACGCTGCCCCGGAGGAGGCTGACCTTCGCCGTGAGGAACGTGTGCTCGAACTGCTGCGCAAGCGTTTCGACGATTGGCAGCGGCAAGGGTTTATTCCATCCAAGCGCATTCCAGACGGGGGAAGTAAAACGGAGGAACCGATTCGAACTCGAGGATGGACTCACTGGCACCATTTGTTTACCCCAAGGCAACTACTTACACACGGGCTTATTGCCAGCCATTCGATGACATCTAGTAGCCAACATTTGTTGGCGGCTGCGATGCTAAATATAAGTAGGCTTTCAGATTGGAATTCGCGACTGAGCTGTTGGCTATCGAGTAAAACTCAGATAGCTGGGGGAAAAAACACGTTCCTTAATCAAGCTCTCAATCCGCTTTTCAATTATTCAACGCGGCCTTTGCTTATTCTCGATTCAGCACAAATCATTCTAAGCAAACCGTCAGCGATTCTGTTCGATGCCGCGGTCGAAACTGCTGATGCAAGGGAGCTAGACAAACATTGCGACATTTGGGTTACGGATCCTCCCTACGCTGACGCAATTAACTATCACGAACTCGGTGACTATTTCCTCGCGTGGTATGACAAGGCGCTCGCTAGAGGTTTTCCCGGTTGGGCTACGGACGCCCGTGCTGAGCTAGCCGTGCGCGGCGACGGCGAAGACTTCCGCCGTTCCATGGTCGAGATTTACCAGAACCTCGCCCGTCACATGCCCGACAACGGTTTGCAGATGGTGCAATTCACCCATCAGGACCCCGGCGTATGGGCCGATCTCGGCATGATTCTGTGGGCGGCCGGATTGAAGGCCACGGCGGCGTGGACCATCAGCACCGAGACCGAAGCCGTCGGCATCAAGAAGGGCAACTACGTCACCGGCACGGTCTGTCTGGTGTTGCGCAAGCGCGTATCGCCCGAGCCCGGTTTTCTCGACGAGGTCTATCCGCTGGTCGAGGACGAGGTTCGTCGTCAGATCGCCTCCATGCAGGCGCTGGACGAAGACGGTGAGCCAAATTTCAACGACGCCGACTATCAGCTAGCCGCCTATGCCGCCGCCCTCAAGGTGCTTACCCAATATGCGAGCCTCGACGGTAAAGACGTGGAGCACGAGGTGTTCGCGGTGCGCGACCGCAATAGCAAGAGCGATTTCCAGATCGTTATCGAACGCGCCATCACGATTGCCTGTGACCTGCTCATCCCCCGTGGCCTCGATGCCTCGTGGCGCGATCTTACATTGGTCGAGCGTTACTACCTGCGTGCCCTGGACATCGAGAGCCGCGGCGAGCGCCGCAAGGGCATGTATGAGGAACTCGCGCGCGGCTTCGGGGTGACGGATATCCGCCCACTGCTCAACAGCGACAAGGCCAACGGCACGCGTTTGCATACGCCCACAGGCTTCGCCGCCAGTCATCTGGCGCAGGCAGGTGGCGGCCATAGCGATGTGCTCCCCAGCCGGCGCGGACGCGCGGCTGCCGGAGCGGCCCATCCTTTCGCGACCTCGCCGCTTCGCCACCTGCTTTTCGCCATCCGTGAAACCACCGCCGCCGACAACAGCCCCGAACCTGGCCGCCAGTATTTGCGCGACACGTTCGGCCAAGGTTACTGGACGCAGCGCGAACGCTTTGTCGGGCTACTGGAATGGCTGGCGGCCCTCGGCAATGCGCAAGGCATGGAGGAGTGGGTGGAAGACTCCGGTGCCGCGCGCATTCTGGCGGGCCGCCTCCGCAACGACCACGCCTGACCCGAGCGACCGCACTGGCTTACACTGCCCCCATGAATGAGCAAGAGCTGACCGACCTCATCGCCAACCACGAAGCCGACCGGGTCGAATTCACCATTTCGACCAAGGATACGGACAAGTTTTCGGAGGCGGTGTGTGCTTTTGCCAATGATTTACCCGGGCATGGGCGCCCCGGGCATCTGGTGATCGGCGTCGATGACAAGGGGCGGTATGCGGGCATCACCGTGTCTGACGAACTGCTGCGCAATCTGGGCGGCTTGCGCGATGACGGTAATATCCAGCCATTGCCTGCCATTTCGGTCGAGAAAATCGTGACAGCCCAGGGCGAGGTCGCCGTGGTGACCGTGCAGCCGGCGCTGCTGCCGCCGGTGCGCTACAAGGG
This sequence comes from Gammaproteobacteria bacterium, assembly GCA_020849475.1. Lineage (GTDB taxonomy): Bacteria > Pseudomonadota > Gammaproteobacteria > JADJYF01. The sequence continues at coordinate 22,361 of JADLGE010000105.1, read as the reverse complement.
GCGGGTGTGCATCCGCAATGGGCCTCGGCGCGCCTATGCGACGGAACATGAGGAGCGCATTCTCATCGAGCGCCGGGTGGCGCAGGCGCGGACTTTCGATGCGCGGCCCTGCGTGGAAAGTGCGCTCGGCGATTTGGCGACGTCGCTGTTTCTCATCGATTACAGGCAGCAGGCGATTGCGGCCGAGGTGATAGCGGAGAACGGCCGGTCAGTCGAACAACAATTGGCATCGCTGCGGTTCTTCGATTTGACGCGAGCCTGCCCGACCCATGCCGGAATCGTGCTGTTTGGCCTCGATGTGCGCAAATGGCTGCCCGGTGCCTATGTGCAATTTTTGCGCGTCGATGGCGATTCCCTGGCCGACCCGGTCATTAATGACCGCGAACTCAGCGGCGACTTGCTGACCGTGCTGCGCGATCTAGACGCACTGGTCGATGCGCAATTGGTGCAGTTCCCGGTGGAAGACAGCGCCTTGCGCGAGCGCAATGTGGAAGCATATCCACGGGTGGCGGTGCGCGAACTGCTGATGAACGCGGTCATGCATCGGGACTACGCGGCCACCGCGCCGTTACGCATTACTTGGCTTAACGACCGACTCGAAATCCAAAGCCCCGGCGGCCTCTATGGGGAAGCGTCGCGCGAGAATTTTCCGCAGCAGACGAGCTATCGCAACCCCGTGATCGCCGAAGCCATGAAGGGCCTCGGTTATGTCAATCGCTTTGGTCGCGGCGTGCTGCGTGCGCAGGCCGCGCTTGAGAAAAACGGGAGCCCACCGCCCGAATTCCAGTTCGACGCGGGCTATGTGTTGGCTATCATTCGGCGACGCGCATGAAGACCATCGCGTTCTTCAACAACAAAGGAGGTGTAGGGAAGACCACGCTGGTCTATCACCTTGCCTGCATGCTGGCCGATCGCGGTGAGACGGTGCTGGCGGTTGATCTCGACCCGCAGGCTAATCTCACCAGCATGTTCATTCCGGAAGACGATCTTGAGCTGCTGTGGCCCAATGGTGAGCATCCGAAGACGATTTTCGGCGCATTGCGCCCGATCATTCGAGGCATCGGGGATGTCGAGACACCTCATCTGCAAAAGATAAACGCCAGACTGGCCCTGATCGTGGGCGACTTGGCGTTGTCGACCTTTGAAGACAAACTCTCCGACGCGTGGCCGCGCTGCCATAACCGGGACGAGTCGGCGTTTCGCATCATGACCGCCTTTTATCGAGGGATCCGCCAAGCGGCCGCGCAGTTTGAGGCGTCGTGGGTATTGATTGATGTTGGCCCCAATCTCGGCGCCATAAATCGGGCAGCGCTTATCGCGAGCCAACATGTGGTGATCCCGCTAGGGCCGGATCTCTTCTCGCTTCAGGGACTACGAAATCTAGGGCCTTCATTACGCAGTTGGCGCGCAAGCTGGAAAGAGTTGTCGGCGAAGAGTCCGGATCCATCGATGGAGCTGCCTGAAGGAAAAGTTGAACCGCTGGGCTATGTAGTGATGCAGCATGGCATGCGTGAGAATCGTCCGCCGAAGGCTTACCAGCGCTGGATCGATCGGTTCCCAGGTGCCTATCGGGAATCCGTGTTGGATGATCATTCGAGCTGCTCGATCCTGGCCGCGTCGGACCCTTATTGCCTGGCGATGCTTAAGCACTACCGCAGCCTCATGCCGATGGCCATGGAAGCCCGCAAGCCGGTGTTTTCTCTCAAGCCAGCGGATGGGGCAATCGGTGCGCACGGCGAGGCGGTGCGCAACGCTTACGACGATTTTCTAGACCTGGCAGAGCGCATCGCCGACCGATCCGGTGCAGTGCTTGCCGAGTGAGTTTGGCTTCGAGACGTGATCCAACGCTATTCCAGCCGCCGCGTTCGCCTTGACCATGCGGTCCTGAATCAGCGCCTGGAGGGGGCGATATCCTACGACCGGATCGCGGGTTATTTTCGCTCCAGCCTGTTCGAGGTCGCGGGCGAAGCTATTGCCAAGGTCGGCGGCCCAGTACGGGTGATCTGCAACTCCGACCTCGACCCAAAAGATCTCGAAACGGCCGCAGCAGCGCAGGCGGCGCTGCGTCGCAGTTGGTGCGCCGGCATGCCAGAAGACGCGCCGCCCAGCGCATTGCCGCGCTATCGCGCGCTTTACGAAGCGCTGACCGGCGGCAAGATAGAAATTCGCGTTCTTCCGGATTCTGCGTTTGGCCTCATTCACGGCAAGGCCGGAATTGTTCGGCGCGCGGACGGCACGGCCACGGCCTTTCTCGGTAGCGTTAACGAGAGCGCCTCGGCCTGGAAAGTGAACTACGAACTGCTCTGGGAGGACGGCGACCCCGAAACAGTGGCGTGGGTACAGGAAGAGTTCGATGCCCTGTGGAACGATGCGCGCGCGATTGATCTCGCGTGCTGCCCGTTCATTTCGCAGGACGTCAAACGCATCATCGCAAGACGAGTGGTCGAGCCGGAAGCGCTTAAGGCAGAGCTGGATCCGACAGCGGCTGCGGCGTCCGCAGCGGTCGAATCGCCCGTCTACAGGCGCGAACAAGGGCTGTGGCCGCACCAGAAGTATTTCGCGCGACTTGCGCTGGAACGCCATCGCCTGGGCGGCGCGCGTCTGGTGCTGGCGGATCAGGTGGGCTTGGGTAAAACCATACAGCTCGCCATGGCCGCCCTGCTCATGGCGCTGGATGATCCGGACAGTGGCCCAATACTCGTGCTGGCACCCAAGCCCCTGTTGCAACAGTGGCAGGACGAACTGATGGAATTGCTGCTTCTGCCCTCGGCACGCTGGAACGGGCGGGCGTGGGTAGACGAGAATGATTTGGAGTATCCGTCCGAAGGCGCAAAATCTTTGGGCAAATGTCCTCGCCGCATCGGCCTGGTTTCGCAAGGCCTGGTGGTGCGCGGCACGCAGGAAGTGGTCAACCAACTCTTGGGGCGCCAGTACACCTGCGTCATCGTCGACGAGTCCCATCGTGCGCGGCGGCGCAACGTTCCCAAGGTCGAAGCCGGCTCCGACGAGATCGACGAAAGGGCAGAGCCCAATAAGCTGATGGCCTTTCTGCAAATGATAGGCCCGCGTACCAAAAGCATGTTGCTGGCCACGGCCACGCCCGTACAGTTGCACCCTCTGGAGGCGTGGGACCTGCTGCATATACTTTCCAGCGGCAACAACAGCGTCCTTGGCGGCTGGACCCATACGAGCCCTTGGTATCGGCCGAGCGTATGCCTGGCGGTCGCGACGGGTGACGCGGCGGTGCCGGTGGACGACGTGCATGAGGGGTGGGAGTACGTGCGCGATCCCTTGCCACCTCGTGTGGAAGATCCTGCCTTGGACCGCATTCGCCGCAACCTCGATGCGCTCGACAGCGACTGGCAGTTCACGCCCGAAGCCGTGGACAAGCTCTCACCGGCGATCCGGCGCGTGCAATTGCAGAACAGCCTGCTGCCCGGCTACGGGCAGCGCTTCAATCCCATGCTTCGATGTATCGTTCGACGTACTCGTTCTTATCTCGAATCGACCATCAACCCGGCCACAGGCGAATACTTCCTGCCACGGGTGACCGTGAAGTTATTTGGCGAGGAAGACGATGGCGCGCTCGCACTGGGCGGCTATTTGCGCGAGGCGTATCTGGAGGCTGAGGCGTTTTCGCTACTCCTTCAGCAGCGCGTACGCGGCGCAGGGTTTTTCAAGACCTTGCTTCTGCGGCGCCTCGGTAGCTCGATAGAAGCGGGGCGTCGCACCATAAGCAGACTTCTGGGTATGGAAGTTGACGCTAACGACGACGAAGACGAAGACGACGCCGAAGAGGACACACCGCCGACGGTCGGCAGACCGCCGAACGGCGCAAGCGACTTCAAGAATTTCACTACGGCGGAAGCAAACTCCCTGCGCCGGTGTCTGGAACTGTTGCAGCAGGGCGGCAACAAGGACCCCAAGCTTGAAGCCTTGATGGGTTATCTGCTGGGTACATTTCCGGGCGCGACACGCCGCTGGCTGGATCTGGGGTGCATTCTCTTTTCTCAGTACTACGACACTGTGCGCTGGGTCGGCGATGAAATGGCCAAGCGGCCCGAATTCGCTGGCATGGATATCGGCTTGTATGCCGGCAGCAATCGCTCAGGATTCTGGCGAGAAGGCCGATTCCAGCGCTGCGATCGAAATGTTCTCAAAACCAGAGTAGGTGCCGGCGAGCTGAAGCTTCTGCTCGGCACCGACGCTGCGTCCGAGGGCCTCAACCTGCAACGCCTCGGCACACTGATCAACATCGATCTACCGTGGAACCCGACACGGCTTGAACAACGAAAGGGCAGAATTCAGCGTATTGGTCAGGCGCGGAATGAAATCTGGATCGCGAATCTGCGCTATCACGGCTCCGTCGAAGACCGTGTTCACCAAGTGTTGGCCGACCGACTTGAAGCGATACACGAGCTGTTCGGCCAGATCCCGGACACACTTGAAGACGTGTGGGTAGCCGTCGCGCTGAATGACGCCCAGGCCGCCCATCAATTGATCGACCGGACCACCGCTACGCGCAACCCGTTTGACGTGAAATACAGCAAGGTCGAGGACGCGGATTGGGAGACCTGCGCGACGGTGCTGAATTCGGTGACGTTGAAGGAAATGCTGTCGAAAGGCTGGTAACGAATTTGTTCTGCCGAACAAGCTGAGTTCGTCGTGCGGCCTTTGTCGGTGTGCCGGGGATACTTGTTACCACGACTTACGACGTTAGCTACCATCCGTAAGGAGACCGCTAGGCGTTCCCGCTACGGTGCACACACACCTTCCAGCCGTAATCACAGAATTTCCTGGCGGTACTGATGACGGTATTTTTATATGCGCGGAATTAAATGCTTATATAAATTAAATTCTTAGCGAGCGGTCGCCCAGTCAAGTACATCAAGTACGACTGAGCCCGGCGCGCTGACGGCGTGCGCCCATCAGGCACCGCGCGCCCACGTCCCCGAGCGGCCACCTGACTTGGCGTCGAGGCCGACGTCGGTGATGCGCATGCCGCGGTCGACGGCCTTGCACATGTCGTAGACCGTCAGCAGCGCGACCTGCACGGCATTGAGCGCTTCGATTTCAACGCCGGTCTGGCCGACTGTTTCAGCGGTGCCGGTGCAGATCACGGCGGGCGGTTCGTGTTCGAGCGCCAGTTCGATTTCGACCTTGGTCAGTTGTATCGGGTGACAGAGCGGAATGAGATCGGGTGTGCGTTTGGCGGCCATGATGCCGGCCACGCGCGCGACCGCCAGCACATCGCCTTTCTTGTGGGTGCCGGCGGCAATTTGCGCGAGGGTGTCGGCCTGCATGAGGATGCGGCCGCTGGCGACCGCGCGGCGACGGGTGCTGGCCTTGTCGCCCACATCGACCATGCGCGCATGGCCTTGCTGGTCGAGATGGGTCAGTTCGGCCATGGCATGTGCTCCCTTGCGCGGTAGGACACTGGTGTAGAATGCCGAGGCAACGTTTGAGTGTTTTCCGCGAGTTTCAAGATGTCTATCAAAGTTCGATTTTTCGCCAGTCTAGCCGACTCGGTAGGACGCCGCGAGGCGGAGTGCGCCTTCGTTCCCGGCATGACGGTCGAGAGCGTGTGGCACGAGATCAACGGTGATGCGCCCCTGCCTGGCGGGGCGCTGGTCGCCATCAATCACGATTACTGCACGCTCGACCAGGCATTGAATGACAAGGATGAAGTGGCCTATTTCCCGCCCGTCACGGGAGGCTGAATGAGCGTTCGCATCTGCGCAGAGGCCTTCGACCCGCTGCTCGAATTGCGCGCGTTTCAGGATGACCTGGGCGAGCGCGCCCGCAGTATCGGCGCGCTGGCGACCTTCACCGGTTCGATGCGCGACTTCAACGACGGCGCGCCGGTTGAATCGATGTGGCTTGAACACTATCCCGGCATGACCGATGCGCATCTCGAGCGGCTGGCCGCCGACGCACAGCGCAAGTGGCAGCTCGACGACATACTCATCGTGCATCGTGTCGGTGAAGTGCGGCCCGGTGACGCCATCGTGCTGGTCGCGACCTGGTCGGCGCACCGCGCCCATGCCTTCGAGTCCTGCCGCGCGGTGATGGAAGAGCTGAAGTCCAGCGCGCCGTTCTGGAAGAAAGAGCAGACCGCGCAAGGCGCACGCTGGGTCGAGAAAAACACACCGCGTGACAGCGCTGATTTCAAACCATCGCCGGCCGAATAATCGGGAGCACGTGCGCATGCAGGTAAGGGTTTTGGGCTCGGCGGCGGGCGGCGGTTATCCGCAGTGGAATTGCAATCACCCCAACAGTCGTCGCGCGCGCGCCGGCGATGCGATGGCGCCGCGCCGCACGCAGTCATCGATTGCCGTCAGCGCCGACGGTATCGACTGGGTGCTGTTCAATGCCTCGCCGGATCTGCGCCAGCAGATCAACGACACCCCGGTGCTGCATCCACGCGATGCACTGCGCGCAAGTCCGATTAAAGCCGCGGTGCTGACCAATGCCGATGTCGATCATGTGGCCGGCCTTCTCAATCTTCGCGAATCGCAGCCACTGCGTATTTATGCCACGCAGCGCGTGCTGTCGGTGCTGGCGGCCAACTCGATATTCAACGTACTGAACCCGACCTTCGTCAGCCGCGAGGCCATGGCGCTGGAACAGGAATGCGCCCTGACCCGTGCGGACGGCAGCCTGCTCGGTTTCAGTGTTGTGCCGTTCTCCGTGCCGGGCAAGGTCGCGCTGTGGCTGGAGGACGTCAATCGCGGCGCCAATTTCGGCACGGTCGAAGAAGACACCATCGCGCTCGAAGTGCGCAGCGGTGGCCGTACGCGGTTCTTCTACATCCCCGGCTGCGCGCGCATGACCGAGGCCCTGACCGCGCGTCTGCGCGGTGCACCACTGGTGTTTTTCGACGGCACCTTGTTCACGGACGATGAAATGATTCGCGACGGCGTGGGCGTCAAGACCGGCGCGCGCATGGGGCATATGAGCGTATCAGGCGCGGACGGCACTTTGGCCGCGTTTGCGAATCTCGATGTCGCGCGTCGCGTGTTCATCCACATCAACACCACCAACCCCATCCTGATTGCCGACACGCCGGAGCGCGCGGCGGTGACGGCGGCGGGTTGGGAGGTCGCTTACGACGGCATGGAGTTGCAGGTCTAGGTGCGAATTTATTCGCACACTTTGTCGCCCTGCGCATGATTACAGCAATCCTTGAAATGGCTGCACATCGACCAAGGTGCCGGCTTCCACGCGCGCTGTATCGACACCGAGGATGATGAAGCAATCACCGCTCGCCATGGAATTGAGGATCCCCGAGCCCTGATCGCCGGTCGCCGTCACACACAACTGGCCACTGGCATCGCGCGACAGGATGCCGCGCTGGAACTCCATGCGCCCCGGGCGCTTTTTCAGCACGCCGGTGCTGCGCGCCTTGATCAGGAGCGGTGGCGTCGGTGTGGTGCCGGCCATCTTGAACAGCGCGGGCTGCACGAACTGGTAGAAAGTCACCATCACTGACACCGGGTTGCCCGGCAGCCCGAAGAAGCGCGCCGGTCCCAGCGCGCCAAAGGCCAACGGCCGGCCAGGCTTCATCGCCACTTTCCAGAAGCGCACTTCACCTATCGATGCGAGCACTTCCTTGATGTAATCGGCTTCACCGACCGACACCCCACCCGAGGTGATGACCACGTCGGCCAGCTGTGACGCGTCGCGCAGCGCCGCTTCCACCGCCTCACGTTTATCGCGCACCACGCCCATGTCGATGATCTCGACTTCGCTGCGCTTCAGCATTGCGTACAGCGTGTAGCGGTTGCTGTCGAAGATCTCGCCCGGGCCGAGCTGTTCGCCGATGGAGCGCAGTTCATCTCCGGTGGAAAAATAGGCGACGCGCACACGCCGTTGCACCGTCACTTCACCGATGCCGAGTGAGGCGATGAGGCCGAGGTCCGGCGGCAGCAGGCGACGTCCGCGTTCGAACACCTGTTGCCCAGGTTTGAGATCTTCACCGGCTTGGCGCACGTTCTGCCAACGCTTGTGCTGGCCGTCGAGCGCCACGCGTTGGCCTTCGACCGCAACATGCTCTTGCATCACCACGGTATCGGTGCCGGGCGGCATGGCCGCACCGGTCATGATGCGCACCGCTTTGCCCGCACCGACCTCGCCATTGAACGGCCGTCCGGCAAAGGCGCTGCCAATCACTCGTACATGGCCGGTGCCACTGGTCGGCAGACTGTCGGCGCTGAGCGCATAGCCATCCATGGCGGAATTGGTGTGGGCCGGCACCGCAAATGGCGAGTGCAGGCTTTCGCCCAGCACGCGACCCAAGGCGGCACGCAGGTGCACGCGTTCATAACCCGTGACCGGACTGACATGTTCGAGAATGTGCGCCAACGCCGCTTCGCAGCTCAGCGAATTCGGATCGTAGTCGTCGTCACAGCTGGCGTCGCGTTTGACCATGGTCGGTGTCATGTCCTGGCAGTGTCGGCACGCAATGCGCTGAGCTGCGTGCAGTGGTGAATGATGAAGGCCGCAATCCCTGCGGCGTCGTCCAGCGCAAATAGCGGCACAGCCGCTGCGGGCAAGGGCCGCTGGTTGCTGGCGAGCGCGATGACGGTGGCATCCGTGGGCGGTTCGAGCGCACCGCTGAGATCGTAGCGGTGCAGCGCGAGTTTGGGAAAGTCCTCGAATTTGAATCCTTCCACCAGCACCAGATCGAGCGAGCGCAGTTGCAGATGGCGCACCAGCGTCGTGAAGTCGTCGCCGTCGGTGGCCGGCGCATCGACCATCAAGGCCCAGCCACCGGGCGAAGCGAGCAGCATCTGTTGGGCGCCGGCGGCACGCAGGGTATGGCTGTCCTTACCGGGTTTGTCGATTTCGATGTGGTGATGGGTATGTTTGACGCAGGCTACGCGCAGCCCGGCGTCGCGCAGGCGTGGCAGCAGGGCGCGCAGCAGGGTGGTCTTGCCGGTGCCGCTGGTTGCCATCACGCCGATCACCGGCACGCCGTCAATGGTGGTTCTCATGATGTGTGCAAGCGCAGCGCTGCCGCGTCGAGATCGGCCGGCGTATTGATGTTCATGAACGCGGCGCGTTCGACTTCACAGTTCACTGTCACCATGACGTGCTGTGCGTACCACGCATCGGTCTTGCGACCGCCGTCGGCGAGAAAGGCATCGAGCGACGGCGCGAGTTTCGTGGCTATCAAGGCGAACACCGGCTGCAAACCGTCGCCGGTGCGTGCCACGGCTATTTCAGCCCCACGCGTGAGAGCGGCATCGCGCAGACGCATGACCAGGTCTTTCGGTACAAACGGACTGTCACAGGGCGCAATGGCCAACCATCGAGCACTGACAGTCTTGAGCGCGGCGGCAATCCCGGCCAGCGGCCCGGCTGCGTCCGCGATGCCATCGTCTATCAGGCGCGCGCAGTGCTGGCGGTAGGTGTCGTGGTTGCGATTGACGCTCAACAGCAGTTCATCGACCTGCGGCGCGAAGCGTTCGATGACATGCGCGACCAGGGGCCGCCCGGCCAGATCGACGAGCCCTTTGTCGACGCCGCCCAGGCGCCGGCCAATGCCGCCGGCCAGTATGCAGCCGCTGATGAGATTGTCGTGCGTACGCATAGGGAAGGGCGCTCAGAGCGAGTGATCGCGACGCAAGGGAACGACGCGGCCGTGGATAGCGGCCGCTGCGACCAGGCGTCCGTCATCGAGATGCAGATGGGCATCGACGCGCGACATCACGGGCGCCGGGTCGTGACTCGCGAACATCACGCAGCTGCCACGCTCGCGCAGCGCGCTGAGCATGTCGTGTACCTGGCGACGGTGCTCGACGTCGAGATTGGCGGTGATCTCATCCAACAACAGCACACTCGGCGCGAGCACGTAGGCGCGCGTCAGCGCCACGCGTTGCTGTTCACCCAGCGACAGCTCGCGCGCCGGTCGCGTCGCCAGCGCTTCGAGTCCCGCCCATGCCAGCGCCGCCCGCACTTCCGCATGGCGATGGGCGGCGAGCATGCCGCGCACGCGCAGGCCAAAGGCGATGTTCTGCTCGACGCTGGCATCGAACATGTACGGAGTCTGATGCAGGTAGACATGGCGTCCGCGGCAGAAGCGCGCGCCTTCGGCGCAGGACATCGGCGTGCCGAGGCCTTGAAAGCGGCCGCTGTCGGCCACCCACAAACCGGCCAACGCTTTCAGCAGACTGGTCTTGCCGGCGCCATTGGCGCCGGTCAGCAGCAGGATTTGCGCCGCTTCCAGGCGCAGCGCCTCGATGTGCAACACCTTGCGGCCGGCACGACTGAGCTCAAGACCTTCGACCTCGAGCAATGGCGTGAAAGTCGGCGCGCTCATAGCGCGGCCCGCTCACTGTCTTGCAGCCACGTGAGCGCGATATTGAGCCCCAGGGCCAGCAGCAGCAGCACGAGGCCGAGCGTAATGCCGCTGGCGAACGCACCCTTGCTGGTTTCAAGCGCAATGGCGGTGGTGATGTTGCGCGTGTGATAGAGGATGTTGCCGCCCACCATCATCGAACAGCCGACTTCGGCAATCACGCGGCCGAAGCCGGCCAGCACCGCCGCCAGGAGGCCGAAGCGCAATTCGTGCATGACGGTCAGCAGTGCGCGCCAGGGATGGGCGCCCAAGGTCAGGGCCGATTCCCAGGCGCGTTCGTCGGCGGCGCGAAAGCTGGCGTGGGCCAGCGCCACCATCAAAGGCAGACACAACAGGAATTGACCGATGATCATCGCGCCCTGCGTAAACAACAGGTGCAGATCTCCAGCCGGACCTTGCGCGGACAGGCAGATATACACCACGAGGCCCACCACCACCGCCGGCACCGCCATCAGGGTATTGAACAAGGTTACGAGCAGGCGGCGGCCCGGAAAGCGCAGATAGGCGAGGGCAAACCCCAGTAACAGCGCAATGGGTGTGGCGAGCGCCAGGGCCCGCAGCGACACCGACAGCGAGGTGAACACAATCGACCACAGTTGACGGTCACCGCGCAGCAGCAGCGACAGGGCATCGACAGTGGCGCTTTGGATGTCGAGCATGGGCGGCCGTGGGTTGCCTGGAGGGCAAGGGCGAGGCGCGCTCGCGACGCTCAGCCGCCGGTGTGGCTCATGTGACGGAAGATCAAGGGCTGTTCGCGCAGATTGAAATCATGGCCCTTGGGTTTGATGGCCATGCTGTCGACGATGGCTTGCTTGAGCGCGTCCAGGCAGCCCGGCTGCGTGCGCAGCACATGTTTCAGGTCGACCGAGTGCTCTTGACCAAGACACAGCAACAGCCGGCCTTCGGCGGTGAGCCGCACGCGGTTGCAGGTATCGCAGAAGTTGTGGCTGTGGGGCGAGATGAAACCGACGCGGGTGCCGGTCTCGGCCAGACGATAGTACTTGGACGGGCCACCGGTGGTTTCGGTGGTCGGCAGCAGCATGAAGCGCTGCTCGAGATCGGCGCGAATCTGGTCGCTGGAGTAATAGGCTTCGGCGCGATCATGGTCGCCAATGGTGCCGAGCGGCATCTCCTCGATGAAGGAGATATCCATGCCGCGCGCGGCGGCGAATTCCACCAGCGGGATGACTTCGTCGTCGTTGCGGTGTTTGAGTATGACGGCGTTGAGCTTGATGTTGTCGAAGCCGGCCGCGCGGGCGCTGTCGATGCCGCGCAGCACTTGGCTGAGGTCGCCCACCCGTGTCAGGCGCCGGAAGCGCTCGGCATCCAGTGAATCGAGACTGATGTTGATACGGCGCACGCCGGCGGCGCGGATGTCGTGCGCCATCGTTTCGAGCTGCGAACCATTGGTGGTCAACACCAGTTCCGCGAGTTGCGGCAGGGCGCCGAGATCGCGTATCAATTTGATGACGTTGTTGCGCACCAGCGGTTCACCGCCGGTCAGGCGAATCTTGCGCACACCGAGTTCGGCGAAGGCGCGGCCCACCAGCGCGAGTTCTTCCAGGGTGAGGATGCGGGCGCGCGGCAGAAACTCCATTTTCTCGTCCATGCAGTACACGCAGCGAAAGTCACACCGGTCGGTGACCGAGATGCGCACGTAATCCACCGTGCGACCAAAGCGGTCGATGAGCTGCGTCGGAAACTGCGTGGGACTGTTCATCGCGATTCGCTGTCACTCTCCATCGAACTCGATTGTAGCACGCGATTTTGCCGGTAAATTCCGCAAATTTTTCAAGAATTCTCAGCGCTTGGCCAATCGCTGTAAGGCGCTTCGACGAGCCGCGAATTGTAGTAGCGCGGATCGTCCGAGACCTCTTTCCCGAGCCACGCCGGCGTCACAAAGCTTTCGTCGACCGTGCTGAGTTCGAGCTCCGCCACCACCAGGCCGGCATTGGCGCCGTGGAACTCGTCGATTTCCCATTCATGCCCGGCGTGCCGCACGTAGTGGCGGGTTTTGTCCAGGCAGCGCGCGCCGCACAGGGTGTTCAACATGAGTTCGGCGTCGGCCAGCGGCACCTGGTATTCGAATTCGCTGCGGGTGATGCCGAGCGTCGCGCTCTTGATATTGAGATGCGCCTGGTCGCCCGTGACGCGGACACGTATCGAGCAGTGTTCGGAGCCCGCGAGGTAGCCCTGACGCATGACCTCACTGCGCGCGACGGCGCCGCGCCAGCTGTCGTCACCAAGCAGGAATTTACGTTCGATTTCGATGGCCACGGTCGCTCTCGGCAGGTAAGCGGGCCGGCAGATATACAATGGCGCCCCATGGGCGGCAAGTCACAGCATCATCATCCGAGCAGCCGTCCATGGCGGTGAATGCCTCGCTGTTCAATCGCCGCGTGGCGACGGTCGCGGTGCTGGGCTTTTCCTCTGGTCTGCCCCTGGCATTGAGCGCCGGCACCTTGCAGGCATGGCTGACGGTGCAGGGTGTAGAGGTCAGCCAGATAGGTGTGTTCTCGCTGGTGGGTCTGCCCTACGTATTCAAATTCCTGTGGGCGCCGCTGCTCGATCGTTACCATCCGGGCTGGCCGGGGCGGCGCCGCGACTGGATCCTGCTCGCGCAGGTGATGCTGGCCGCGCTGCTGTTCGCGGCGGGCGCCGCCAATCTCGCCGCCGGTACGCTTACGACCCTTGCCATCGTGGCGGTCGCCATCGCGTTTCTGTCGGCCACCCAGGACGTCGCCATCGACGCTTACCGCACGGAACTGCTGCACGAACGGGAGCGCGGTTTTGGCGCCGGCGTGGCGGTCACCGGCTATCGCATCGGCATGCTGTTGGCGAGCGCGGGCGCTCTGCTGCTGGCCGACGCCATCGGATTCGCCAAGGTCTACCAGGTGATGGCCGTATGCCTGCTGCTGGGCGCGGCGGCCAGCCTGGCCGGCCCCCCCGTACCGAATGCCGTGCCGGTGCCCGGTAACCTGGCCGCGGCGGTGGCCGAACCCTTGCGCGAATATTTTCGACGTGATTCCGCGATCACGCTGCTGGTGCTCATTTTTCTCTACAAGCTGGGCGATGCCTTCGCCGGCGGTCTGACCACCAATTTCCTGCTCGGCGCGCTCGGATTTTCCCTCACCGATGTCGGCAGCATCTACAAGGGGCTCGGGCTGGTCGCTTCCATCGCCGGTGCGCTGTATGGCGGCGCGCTCATGATGCGGCTCGGCCTGTATCGCGCCCTCATGCTGTTCGCGTGGATGCAGGCGCTGACCAATCTCGGCTTCGCGGTGCTCGCGACAGTCGGTAAATCCTACGGCGCGATGGTGGCGGTGGTGGGGCTCGAGAACCTGGCCGGCGGCATGGGCACCGCGGCTTACCTGGCGCTCTTGATGTCGATTTGCGACCGTCGCTACACCGCCACCCAATTCGCGCTGTTGAGCGCGGTGGCCAGCCTCGGGCGCGTGCTGGTCGGGCCGCCCGCCGGCTACTTGGTCGAAGCGCTGGGTTGGCCGTCGTTCTTCGTCATGACTTTCGTGATGGCGCTGCCGGCGGTGGCGATCCTGAAATACAAACGGCGCCTGCTCGAGAGCCTGGATGCCGCGCAGGCGAGGCCGTGACGCCGCGCAAACACCGAGCTCCCAAGGCGCGGTCCATTGGCCTGGTGTCGGACAGCCACGGGCTGCTGCTGCCAGCGCTGCTCGAACGTCTGGCGGGCGTCGACTTGATCGTCCATGCCGGCGATGTCGGCGCCGCTTCCGTGATGACGGCCTTGCGCGCCATCGCGCCGCTGTGGGCCGTGGCCGGCAACAATGACACGCCGCGCCAGTGGCCAACGGGCGAGGACGATATGTGTTTGAGTCTGCCCGAGACCTTGAGCCTCGAACTTGCCGGCGGCCAACTGGTGGTCGTGCACGGTCACCAGTTTCCCAAGGTCGCGAACCGACATGCGCGCCTGCGCGCGTGCTTTCCCGAGGCGCGTTGCGTGGTCTATGGCCACAGCCATCGGCGTGAATTGGATGCGAGCGCGCGGCCATGGCTGGTGAACCCCGGCGCCAGCGGCAAGGCGCGCGCCTACGGTGGCGCCGGCGGCTGGCTGATGACGGTGTCCGCCAGCACGTGGCAATTCGAGCCCTTGTAGACCGTGGTGTGACGCCGCCCGACAGCGGCGTCATGCCCTTCCGTCAGCGGTCGCGATTCCCCCGGCCGCGGTTGTCGTCGTCGCGACTGCTGTTGCGATGGGACGGCGTGGGGCCGGCATCGTTACGCGGGTTCGCGCGCGGAGCACCGGACGAGCGGGCATCCTGACGGCTGGGCGCATCGCGCGCCGGCGGCGTCGAGATCTGAAAATGCCGGGTGGGCGAGGGATTCGGCGCCTCCGAGCGCGCGGGCGCGACCTGGCGTTGCATGCTGCGCCCACTGTCCTCACCATGCGACGAGCGCGTCGGGCCAACCATGCCCGACGGCGCGGCGCGGCGCACGGGCGCCTGCTCGTCGCGTGAGGGCATCGGGCGGCTGAAACGCGCGTCCTGCGGCGGATCGATATTGCGCGGCGCGGCCTGACGCGGCACGACCGGCGCATTGAATCCCGAACCACGCGGCGCGGATTCCGGCTGCGTGATGTTTTCGCGCGGAGGCATGGGGCGGCTGAAGCGTCGGTCCTGGGGCGGATCGCTGATGCGCGAATCGCTGCCGGCGCCACGCCGCGGCCCATCGTTGGCGCCTGCCGCGCGCGACGGCGGTACGAACGGCACCAGCGGTTGCGTGCCCGGCCGGCCGCCGTCGTTGGCGTCCCGACCGCCGCGGCCACGACCGTCCTGGCCGCGGTTCCGATCGTTATTGCCGACGCCCATGGGACGCGGACCTTGGCCGCCACGCGGCTGCCATTCCCGTTCCCGAGGCGGCCGTGGGCCCACCATTTCGCGACCTTCGCGACGCTCGCCGTCGCGCCAGCGGCGATCGCCATCACCATCATTGTCGTCACGCCAGTCGTGACGACTGCGGCGATAGAAGCGGCCCGCGTAGGGTCGGTCGTAACGCGGGTCGTCGTAGTAATCGTAGTCGTGCAGATGCACGCTGCGGCTGCTCCAGCCGATCGTGAACAGGGTGCTGACACCCCAGAAGTTGCTGAAGCCCGACGGGTAGCCCGCGGAGTAGTTGTAGTAGTACACCGGGCACGGCCGCGGGTAGTAACGGAACACCGGCTCGCTCTGATAGACGATGACGCGTGTCGGCTCGTACTGCGGCACGTAGATCACCTGCGGATTGGCGGGCCGGATACGAATCGCGCCCTGCTCGTATTCCACCACCTGGCGCTCGTCGGTGCGCAGATTGCCGGCGGCCTGCGCCTGGCTGCGGAAATCGCCGATGGCGGCGATGACGTCGGCCTGTTGCAGGATCACCGCCTGGCCGAGTCTCTCGGTCCATTCCAGATCGCGGTTCATCATGTTGACGACGTCGGGGTAGTTGAGCAGTGCCACCACCGAGTTGTCCCAGCTGTCGTCGGGCGCGAGCGTCGAATTGCCGCGCACCGCGTCGAGATAACGTGCCGCCTGCACGATTTGCAGCGGATAGGTCGAGGCCGGCAGGATGATGCCCACCAGGTCGTCGGGATAGAGCGCGATGCGCGCCACCAGTTCCGCGACCTGCGGCGGCGCCAGAAACTGGCCGCTGGTGTTGGCGTAGCTGGGCGGCTGCGCGGCGTAAGTCGGTTGTTGGTAGGTGGGGGGAGCAGTCTGATAGTTCTGCGCGAGGTAGGTGTCCTGCGCGCAGGAGGCCAGCGGCACCAGCGCCAGCGGCAGGAGCATGCCTGGCAGCGGACGCAGGCGGGTGAGGGTGCGGGCGAGGAATGAAGCAGGTAAGAACACGGGAGTCTCCTTGGCAAGCTGCGCCATTGGCGGCGTCGGTCCCGGCTTGGCTGCGGCCAGCTTAGGTGCCCACGATTAATTCCGACTTAACCATAGGCACGCCCATGTGCTTCACGTGGACGTTGCGAGGCGGTCGCCGTGACCGCCCCGCGGCGTGAAGGCGCGTCGCCTTACAGCTCCTTGAGAATGCGGCCGTGGCCGAGCACCGCGTCGAAAGTGCCGGCGTAGCACCCCAGCACATCGAGCACCGGCAGCTTGTACCAGGGGTCGATCGCCGACGGCGCATCGAAGTGCAATGAGCCCGGGCCGGTCCAGATATCCGGAATGCCGTTGGCGCCCATGTGCGGCACCAACTCCAGCGCACTGCCGATGAGCTGCGCGAGCGCCGGCCGGCGCGCTTCGGTGGCGCAGGGGATGACCTTGAGTGACACGCTCGGCGTCAGCACGAAGTCTTCAGTGCGCACCGGGGTGACCTTGCGCATGACAGCGGTCAGCAGGCGATTGCCGGTAGGACGCTCGACCAGGCCCATCATCACTTCGCTTTCATGACGCACTTCGACCTTGGCGAGCTTCTTGGCGAAGCCCCAGATCTCGCGGCCGCCAATCAAGGGCGCTTCGTTGTCGGTGAACAGTGCCGGGTAATAGCTCACCACCTGGCCGTCGAGACGCGCGCGTATCGAAATCATCGCTTCGTTGTAGGGGCCGAAGGTCGAGGCACCGTAGTGCGCGACGATGACCGTGGCGGTGGCAGGACCGTCCAGTTCCATCTGCTCCGGCAGCCACGCGGCGGCCGCGTCGTCATCGGTGCGATAGGTGATGAACATCATTTCCATATGACGGTAGTAGAACGGCGGCTTCTGCACGGCTTCGCCGGTGACCGGCATGGTGGCGCCGTAGTTGTCGAGTTTGAGTTGGCCTTTACGTGCCATGGATGATTTCCCTTGAAAGTGCTGGTGGCGCGAGTATAAATGATCGTTTTCGAACGCTCTGCATGGCGCGGCTCAAGTGAGAGCAGGCGCGGGCCACGAACTGGCGACATCGCTCGCCAGCCAGCGCGCGAGCAGCGCGTTGACCTCGCGTGGCTTTTCCTGCGCGACCCAATGGCCGGCGTCGACCACGGCTTCGCGCAAATTGGTGCAACGTGCGCGCATCGGTTCGGCGAGGCGCGACGTGACGGTGTTGCATACGTAGTCGTAACGCGCACCGATGAACAGCACCGGCATGTCCAAGGTCGCGCTGCCTAGCGCGCCGAAGGCTGCGTTGGCGGTGTGGTTCATGTAGTAGGAGTCGGGGCCGAAGAAGCCATTGCGGCGCAAGGCTTCGGCGTAGACCTGCAAGTCTTCTTCGGTCACCACATCGGCGTCGCGCGGCAGATCGGGCGCCGCGTTCAAGGGCCCGAACCAGCCGCCATTGCGTCGCACCTGGGAGGTGAAGGCCGGCTTGCCGGCGTCGGCCGGGTCACCCTTGCGAAACAGCAGCTTTACCGTGAGGTAAGGATCGGCATCGAACACCGCGCCGGCGCGTTCGAAATTCTCCTGGTAGTAAAGCTGATAATCCCATTGCCCGGCGGGGAAGTGCTCGATGGGGTAGAGGTCTCTGTCGACCAGCGACAGCAAGTGCTCGAAGCCGTACTCGATGGTGGCGAACGGCACGCACAGATTGGCCACCGCCACGCAGCGCTCGGGATGATGACTGGCCAGACTCCACACCGTCGGACTGCCCCAGTCATGTCCCACCCATATCGCGCGCTCCGCGCCCAAGGCCGCCAGCAGTTCGAGCATGTCGGCCACCACTTCGGTCTGCGCGTAGTCTTCATGGCGCCGGTAGTTCGACGATTGGCCGTAACCACGCATGTCCGGCGCGATGGCGCGATAGCCAAGACCACCGAAAACCGGCAGCTGGTGGCGCCAACTGCGCGACAGCTCGGGCCAACCGTGCACGAAGATCAACAACGGCCCATCCTCGGGCCCGGCCGCCAGGTAGTGGGTGGTATGGCGCGCGGTGCGGGCGAAGTGCGAAGTGATTTCCATGGAGCGGGTTCCTGCTGGCGAATAGCTCTGATTCTAACCACAAGCCCTGCGTTTGGTGCGAGACGCGCTGCCATGGTGCGCTCGCGCCGTTTCGTGTTAGCGTCAGCTCGACATCCCGGCAGTCTTGGCGCAGATCAAGCGCGGGGAGCAATCAAACCAGCGGTATTCGGGGGAGGAATGGCCATGGTCGGAGTGGTGTTGCTGTTTGTGGGCGCGGTATTGCTGGTCAACGGCATGGGTGGCCTCGGGCGGGTGGAATTGCGCTCGATGGCGATCATGAATTTCATGGTGGCCGGTCTCGCGCTGCTGGCGACGGTCGTCCAGTTCGTGCGCGCCGAGACCACCGCGCAATTCTTTGGCGTCGCACAGTTCTTTCTTTTTACGTTTACCTATCTGTATGTCGCCATCAGCATGTGGTGGGAACTCGACATGCGTGGCTTCGGCTGGTTCTGCTTCTTTGTCGCGCTCACCGCCATCCCGTGCGCCATCGTCACCTTTCAAGGCGGCGACCTGCGCTTCGGCAGCTTCTGGCTGATCTGGGGCGTGTTGTGGTTCATGTTCTACCTGGCCAACGTGCAGGGCCGCGACTTCGGCAAGCTGCTGCCCTACAGCAGCATGACGGTCGGCGTCTTCACCTGCTGGATTCCCGGCTTGCTGATCCTGACCGGGCATTGGTAGCGATGCCGCGCATGCTGACCTCGCTCCTGATCTTTCTGGCGGCGGGCACGGTATTGTTCGCCGGTCTCGGCTGGTGGTCGGCGCAGGCGCGGCCCGCGGCGCCGGGCCTCGTCAACGGCCGACTCGCGGCCTGCGATCCGGCGCCCCATTGCGTGTGCAGCGATGGCGGTGACAGCAGCGACACCGTGCATTGGGTGGAACCCATCAGCCTGCCCGGCGTCGATGACGCCACGCGCTGGCGCGTGATTCGCGAAATGCTGGCGGCCAGTGGCGGCCGCGTGGTGCGTGAAGAGCAGCAGTACTTACATGCGACCTATACCAGTCGCCTGTTCCGCTTCGTCGATGATCTGGAGTTGCGCATGGACGGCGCGCAGTTGCAGGTCCGTTCGAGTTCGCGGGTCGGCTATTCCGATCTCGGTGCGAATGCCGCGCGCGTCGCCGACCTGCGCGCGCGCCTGATGGTGGCGTTCGCCGGCATCAAACCCTGAGCGGCAGGCTCAGCGCGCCAGCAGCGCGAGCAGAGCCACCAGCACCGCGCCGCCGGCCACCCACAGCCACAGCTTGCTGCCCGCGGCCGTCGACCCGGCGTCGGGCGGCACAGCACTGACCACGGTCGGCACGTCGGCATCGATGACGACGCCGTCGGGATTCAACAGCGTTTCGAATTTCGCAAAGAATTCGCCGGCAAGTTTCTGCGCGGTCTTTTCCACCAGCGAGCCGCCCAATTGTGCAAGCTTGCCGCCGATGTCGGCCTTGACATCGTAATGGAGGATGGTCGCGCCGCCATCGGCTTCGAGCCGCACTCGCGAGCTGATGCGCGCGTGGCCTGCCGGACCGCCTTTACCTTCACCACTCAAGGTGTAGGACTCGGGCGCGACGATGTCCGCAATCGCGACGGCGCCCGTGAAGCGGGCTTTCAAAGGCCCGACCTTGGCGCTCACGGTCGCTTTGAAATCAGTCGGCGACAGCGCTTCGATTGCCTCGCAGCCGGGTATCGCCTGCTTCAGAATCTCAACGTCGTTGAGCGCCGCGAAGACGCGCTCACGCGGCGCGTTGATACGGATGTTTTCGGTCAGTTGCATGGAACGGTCCGGGGACGACGCCCTGTAGGTGCGAATTCATTCGCACATTGAACGGAGGTGCGCGAACACCCGATTGAAATCGAATGTGCGAATGAAATCGCACCTATAACTTCATCGTGTTCGGCCCCTTGAGCTTCAACATCTCGCGCGCTTCATCGGGTGTTGCGACTTCCAGCGACAAGCCTTCCAGTACCTTGCGTGCCAGTCGCACCTGCTCGGCGGAATTCTCGGCCAGACGTCCGGGCCCGGCCCACAGCGAATCCTCGAGACCGACGCGCACGTTGCCACCCATGGCGGCGGCCTGGGACGCGACCGGGAGCTGGTTGCGGCCGGCGCCGAGCACCGACCACACGTACTGATCGCCAAACAGACGGTCGGCGGTGCGCTTCATGTGCATCACGTCTTCCGGATGCGCGCCGATGCCGCCCATGATGCCGAACACCGTCTGCACGAACAGCGGCGGCTTGACCGCGCCTTCTTCCAGGAAGTGGGCGAGGTTGTACAGATGCGAAGTGTCATAGCACTCGAACTCGAAGCGGATGCCGCGATCGCTGCCCAGACGCAGAATGGTGGCGATGTCGCGGTAGGTGTTCTTGAACACCAGATCGCGACTGCCTTCCAGATGTTCGACTTCCCAGTCGTGCTTGAACTCCTTGAAGCGCTTCAGCATCGGGAACAGGCCGAAATTCATCGAGCCCATGTTGAGCGAAGCGATTTCGGGCTCGATTTCGGTGGCCGGGCGCATGCGCTCCTCGACCGTCATGTAGGGGCTGCCGCCGGTGGTGATGTTGATCGCGGCGTTGGTGCGCTCGCAGATCATGGGCAGGAACTGGCGGAACCATTTCGGATCCTGGGTCGGGCGGCCATTGTCCGGGTCGCGCGCATGCAAGTGCAGGATGGCGGCGCCGGCATCGGCCGCTTCGATGGCAGCGGTCGCAATTTCGCGCGGCGTGACCGGCAGTGACGGCGACATCGACGGCGTGTGGATGGCGCCGGTCACGGCGCAGGTGATGATGACCTTACGTTGCTTGGACATGGGGCATTGATCCTATTTGCGGCTTTCCTGGAGCTTGCGCCACACGAGGTTGGGGCGCAGCGGCAGTTCGTTGATTTCAATTCCGAACGGCGCGAGGGCATCGCATACCGCGTTGGTGAGCGCGCCCGGCACCGAACTCGGGCGGCCTTCGCCGATGCCGCGCGTGCCGAGTGGCGTGTGCGGGCAGGGCGTCGGCGCGTAGGTGATTTCGATGTCGGGCACGTCGGCGGCGGTGGCGAGCTTATAGTGCTCGAAGTCGGCGCTCATCTGCTGGCCGCGTTCGTCGTAGACGAATTCCTCGAACATCGCATTCGAGAGGCCCTGCACGATGGCGCCGTGCATCTGGCCGTCGACGATATTGGGATTGATGAGCGTGCCGACGTCTTCCGACGTCACCCAGCGCTTGATCTTGAAGTCGCCGGTGTCGATGTTGACCTCGACGATGCAGCAGTCGGCGTTGAAGCAGATCATGGGCTTGGCCGCCTCGAAGAAAGTGGTGGCATCGAGGCCGCCGACTTCGCCTTCGGGCATGTTGATGGGCCACATGATGATGCGCTCCACCGCCTCGCGGAAAGACTTCTTCTTGCTGCGATCGCCGATATAGACCACTTCGCCGTCCTTGAACTCGAAGTGCTGCACGCTCGCTTCAATCTGGAAATCATGCGCCATGATGCGCGTGATCTTGTCTTTCAATTCGCCGCAGGCTTTTGCCACGGCGCTCACGAAGTAGGAGCCATTGCGCGCACCGATGCTGCCGGCGCCGAAAGGCGTGATGCCGGTGTCGCCGGTGGTTACCACCACATCGGTCGGTGAAATACCGAACTGCGAAGCGACGACCTGCGCGGCGGTGGTCTCATGGCCCTGGCCACCCGGCGCATCGCCGCCGAACACCAGCACCTTGCCGCGTGGATCGAGGCGCACCGTGGCAGCGCCGTAACCG
The DNA here is from genome assembly GCA_020849475.1 of Gammaproteobacteria bacterium. Classification (GTDB taxonomy): domain Bacteria; phylum Pseudomonadota; class Gammaproteobacteria; genus JADJYF01. The sequence continues at coordinate 374 of JADLGE010000105.1, read as the reverse complement.
GGCTGGTTTTCCATCGGCACCAGCAGTTCGGACGCCACGCCCGACAGTTCGACGCCGCAGCCGAAGCCGATGCCGAGATAGCGACCTTGGGCACGCGCCGCGGCCTGTTCGGCGCGGAACGCCGGCAGATCGACCTGCGCCAGCAGGTTGTCCCACACCTTCACGAAGTCACCGCTGTCGTAATACTCGTTGGTGACCGAGGTGTAGGGCAGGGAGGGCACGAGGTTCATGCGGCGCAGGGCGCTCGGCTCCATGCCGATGCGTCGCGCCACCATGTCGACCGCACGCTCGACCGCGAAGCGGGTCGGGAAGTGGCCGAAGGCGCGCGACGGCGTCAAGCTCGCCTTGTTGGTGGTGGCGACCTTGAGGCTGAT
>JADLGE010000104.1 GCA_020849475.1 Gammaproteobacteria bacterium | reverse complement strand
CTCGGCGGCGAGAAGTGAGGCACGATGGGTGAGGTCAAAGTCGGGCGCGCCGTACACGGTGGTGGCCAGCGCCGCATCCTGCGCATCGGCGGCGGCCAGGATGAGTGCCTCCGCCGCGAATGCCTGACTCGCTATCTGGCCGATAACCGCTTGCAGTAGTGGGTCATCGCCGGCCCTTTCCGCACTCGCATGGGAATAGGTGCGGCCCCGCTTGCGAATGTGGTTGACGGCATCCGTGACGACGCTGCGCATTATCCCGGCGATGACAGCGGTGAGTATCAACTGCACGAACTGCCCGACGAGATAAGGGTCGGTGGCGTTCTGCACCGCATTGCCACCCTCACTCTCCACCGTGGTCATCAAGACCTCGTCGGCAGCGACTTGAACGTTGGTGAACACGCCTGTTCCGCTGCCGGTCAGGCGCTGGCCCATGCCGTCCCAGTCGTCCGGTTCGAACGAGACGCCGTCGCGCGTCAGCGGCACCAGCGCACAGGCGCTGGTGCCTGTCGGCGTGGACGCGTATACAAACACCCAGTCCGAATAGCGACTTCCCGTGCAGTAGTACTTCTTGCCGTTGAGGACGTAGCCGCCGTCGCTGGGCGTAAGCTTGGTATCAAAGACCCAGGTGCCAACGGCCGCCCCTCCGCCAATCTCGGTAATGGCGTTGCCGAAAATCTCCCCGGCTGTCACCCGGGCGAGCCAGCGTGCCCGTTCCTGCGGGTTGGTTGAGCGCAGCCGTTCCTCGACGAACCAGTAGTGGGCCCGCAGGATGTGTGCGACATCGGCATCGGCGTCGGCGAGTTCCATCAACATGGAAAAGAACTCGCGAACACTGCAGCCACCGCCGCCGTCAGCTACCGGCACCCGAATGGCGCCCAGGCGCGAGTCGCGCACGAGATCCATAGCCGGGTGAATCGAGCGTCCAGAGAGCTTGCACTCTTTTGCGCAGCGGCCAATGGCCGCAATCGCATCGTGCATTTCCTTCGTGCCGAAACGAAGAGCTGGCGCATCGTTAGAGCTGAAGTCGGCAGCGGCAGTGGAACGCGTAGGCATGGTCAGTCCCTCAATGATGGTGGTGGCCAGCACCGTGATGCATGGCGTTAAGTTGCTGGGGGGCCAGGAGCGGATAAACGCTGGAAAGCAGAAAGACGACGGTGGCAATCCACAGGATGCGGCGGCTCTGGCGCACAGAGCTTCGCACGCTCTCAGACGCCACCGCGGCAACACCGAAGTAAAGCGAATAGTACGCTGCTGCCAGGAGCGCCACGGTCAGCACCATGAAGGCGGGGCGATAGGGTTCCAACGGCTCGAATATCTGCAGGAAGCCGATGCCTCCCCCGGAGACAGTCCACAGGAGGGGGATGAGGCAGCACGGCTTTAACACCAGGAATGACGATGCGAGCGAACCTACGATGGGTACGGTTGAGCGTGCCGCCGGCGGAGCAAGCGGGGCGCTGATCTCGAGCGGTTCAAGTTGCAGACCCGATGCCACTAGCCCGTCCACCGCCCGGGTCCAGGCTTGAAGAAGTTTGCGGTAGCGCAGTCCGTGAAAGACGCACATGAAGTCGAGACGAAAGGATTCTCCGTTGGGAGAGGGCTCACCCACGGTCTTGACTTCGATAACCGACTCCGCTCCCGTGGTCGATGCGTGAAAGACGCCGCCCTCAACGTGCGCCACAGCCTTGGCGTGGCCCACCAAGTCTTCGCCAAGATGGGCGACGATGCTTGAGAGCAGCGTGGTCAATACCGAAGCGGGCGAGGCGATAGGTCCGGACACAATCATCTGGCGCGATAGCGAGTTAAACATGCTGGACGGCCATGCCGAGGACGTCGCGGATCACCGGCGCTGCCAACTCGTCTTTCGCGCTGACTCGGCGCAGCACCGCCGTCGGCTTCATGTTTTTGCGGACATCCGCTTCAATCGCGTCGATGTCGGAGGTCTTGGCGGCATCGACCTTATTGAGAAGTACGACGTCGGCGACCCGCACACTGGCGCGAATGAGATGCGGCACCGAGCGCATCAGCAGTCGATAGCGGACTGCATCGACGATGCTGAGGCGGCACTGCAGGTGGTATTGCGCGGCGGAGGCCGCGTCCAGGATCCGAGGGAAGCGTTCCAGCAAGCGCGACATGCGCTCGGCGTCGGCCATGCCTGAAGGTTCAATAATGACCCAGCCGAGATCCGGGATTTGTGCGAGTTCGGCGAGGCCCTGATACAGGTCGTCGCGCATGAGGCACAGGCAGCCCCCATAAATCTCGACGACCTCATGTCCTCCGGCACGAATGACCGCGCCGTCTCTCTGCACCTCGCCGACATCATTGATGAGGAACGCGACGCGCTGGCGCTGACTCGTCAGATGACGAGCCAGCGCTGCAATCGACGTCGTCTTGCCAGAGCCCAGGAAGCCTACGACCGATACGACGCGCATGATGCTGCAGCTCGCTGCCGATCAGTCGGACTAACCAGCCTGCTGAACGACGAGGGTATGCGTACCAATCGTGGTACGGATCTCCAGCGCGCCATCCCGCATTTCCCAGTTCGAATACTCCTCGCCATCCAACACCACCCGATACTTGGCGCCCGCCGCGAGGTGTGTGATGCGGAACTGGGTGTCGCGCCCGAGAGCGCTGGCATCCGTCGTACAGATGGCGATATTGAGCGTGCGTTGCACCGCGTCGTAGTAGGCCTGTCGGACGCGGACCTGCGGAAAGTCGACGCCTTCCAAGGTCGGTTCCTGGAATTTCTTCAAATTCGGCTGATTGAAGATACGCGACCACACGTGAGCACCATTGGCCACGTACCCCGGCATCACCCAGTCGTTGTGCTGCCCGCGAGGGAAGCGTTCGTTCAGCCCGAACAAATGATAGAACTCACCCCGCTGCGGGTCGTAGATGGGTTGGTATTTCGCGTCGGCCCATTTGCGCAGCGCCGCGTAGGTTTCCTCGTCGCCCAGCTCGCGTGCGCAGGCGATGGCTTTGCAGGTGGCGCCGATGTCATCAACCCCGCTGTGCGGCAGCCCGGACATGAATGCCGAGCCATCGGCCTGACGGGTGAGAAAGTGCGCCAAGCCACCCTCGTACACACGACGGTAGGTATCCTGATCGAATGGGTAGCCCAGCCAGCATACGGAGAACCAGTTACTGGAGAGCTGGTTGGCTTCACGATTGAGATTATTGTTGATGTCCGGGTCGTGGTAGAACGACACCCATTCGGCGGGTCCATTCGCCGGGCCACCGACGTGCAACGGCTTCATGGCATTGTGACATTGCTGGAAAGTCCAGTAGAGGGACGTGCCATGCAGCACGTCGTAGAGTTTCATCGACAAGCCGCTCAGGTTGTTGCACCAGAGAAAACTCTTGCGCACCTCGCAGGCGATGCCGATGGGATTGGCGACCCACTGCTTGGTCAGAGTATCGACCAGGCGTTTGTGCTCGTACTCGAAGCTCAGATTCTCGTCATAGACAATCTTGAAGGTGTCATCGTATTTGGCATCACCTGACACGTATTCGTAAAGACCGATACTCAGATTGAGATAACCCTTGTACATGATGTTGGCCATGCCATTGTCATACACCGGGTCGGGGTTGTATCCGTAAGGCCCGATACCATTGGCGGCCCAACCGGGCTTGGAATAGCGGCCCGCGTAGCCTTCCGGCATGAGGTTCTTGTACATCACCTCGGGATAATCGAGCCGACCAGGATCCTGGCCCTTCTCTTCGACCCAATCGCAGAACGCCCAGTATTCGAAATAGCGGTCAACCAGAAAGCCCAAGATCTTGCTGTAACCTTCGCGCCAGGCGGGGGTGAGCTCGGCCATCATGGCGACGGCGAAGCTGCCGTAGGTCAGGTCGTAGCGGTAGAGATTTTGTACCGGCGCGCCACTGACGTTGTCCCAGGCTTCATGGGGCTTGCCATTCTTGGACCACGTGCCGTCGAGCTCGACCTTCCTGTTCATGTAAGCGAGCCACCCCATCGCTTCTTCCGAAAGCGCGGGATAGCCCAAGACCGTGTCGTGCAGCGAGGAGACCGGCGCCGGATAGAGCGGCGGCATCATTTCGTCGAGTCTCGCGGCTTGCTGATTTCTTATCATCTCTGCGTACTCCTGGCGTTGTTAGGCGGGCAAAGAGGGATGGACGAGGGGCGCGGTTAGTGCGCGGAATCTCTATATGACAGATCTATCATTAGAGAAATGAAGGCGTCAACACGTTTTTCTTCCCGTGCGCGTGACGCACACAGCGGCGCGAGGGAATTACGGGCGGACCCGGTCAAGACAAGTCGGCTGGATCCCAATATCCGAGTGGGTTGACACCCCAATGACGCGGCGCAACACTCGCGAAGACACTGCGCTGCAGTGCACAGGCATCACCTGCACGTTGCATATTCTGTAAACGCCACACGTCGGCACACATGGGCTCGTATTCATGAAGAAAAAAACGGCGCAAAGGCGGCGCCTTCCAAAGGATGAGCGACGAGCGCAACTGGTCGAGTGTGCAGTGCTGGTGGCAGCGCGAAAGGGTATCGGGCGCCTTGCGCATGCCGAAGTGGCGCGCGAGGCAGGGGTCGCTGTGCCGACAGTCTTTCTTTATTTCGAGAACCGCCACTCGCTGGTGTCCGCGGTCATTGAGGCCGTGGAAAGCTTTTACGTCAATCAATACAGCCAGTCGCTGGCAAAGTACGCATCCCCGCAGGAAGGTTTGCGTGACTTGCTCCTGACCTACGCCGAGTCAGTCGAAAGTCATCCCCAATACGCGCAGACTTGGTTGGAATGGAGTACCGCTGTGCGGAATGAAGCCGGCATCTGGGATTCGTTTCTGAACTATCAGGAAACGATGGTGGCGAAGTTTGCCAAGGCAATTCGGCGTGCACAAAAATCAAAACTCATCAGCCGCGAAGTCTCCGCAGAGGATGCCGCGCGGCTGTTCGTGGCGTCCGCCTATACGATTACCCAATTGAAATACACAGCGCGTCGTCGCGAGTCGATTGAGCAGTTCATCGACCAGGTTATTAGACTCGCTCTGCACCCCTGAAGAGCTTGGCCGTCGACTTTTCGATGGCGCAATCCCCGTTGTTCTTTTGCCGGCTGATACTGGTGCGCCGGGCTAGCTGCGAGCACCGATGATGATGATAAACATCCCGGCAAGTGCAACGACACTTCCAAGTAGGTCGCTATTTGTTGGACGGACGCCATCCACAATCCAGAGCCAGCTGATGGCTGTGGCCACGTATACACCACCATAAGCCGCATAGACCCGACCGGAGGCAGTGGGGTGCAGGGACAGCAACCAGACAAAGGCCGAAAGCGACAGCGCGGCGGGAATCAGCACCCAGGCGGGTGCCTTCTCTTTGATCCATAGATAGGGGAGAAAGCAGCCAACGATTTCTGCGATGGCGGTTACGAAGAACAGTGCTGTGGTCGTAGCAAGATTCATTTTTCCTCCCAATCTCGACGCCGGCGCTTACGTACGCGCCGCATCGCGTTCTGCCAGAACGGCTCGCTATCGGAGCCGGATCACTATCGGCATG
>JADLGE010000103.1 GCA_020849475.1 Gammaproteobacteria bacterium | reverse complement strand
GTGGACCACAAGCGCGGCCACGACATCTTCGCCTTGCGCGGTATCGATCGCCGCCAGGGCTGCATGGTGGTGGTGCGGCCCGATCAGTACGTGGCGCAGGTGTTGCCCCTTCATGCCCATGGTGAACTGGCAGCGTTTTTTGCGGGCTTCATGCGCCGGGGCGGCGTGTGAGCGGCTGTTAGACTGACGACAAAGCGGGGAGGGCAAGATGGAAGTCGGAATTTTCTACGCGCCGGTGATCGGGCCGGCCAGCGCCCTCGAGCGCGGCATGGCGGGGCAGAGCACCGAGCTGTATCAGACCATGCTGGCGAACCTCGTTGAGCAGGCGCGCTATCTCGACGCCCACCATTATTACGGCGTGGCGTTTACCGAGCACCATCTGCATGTCGAAGGCATCACGGTGTCGAACAATCCGGTGATGCTCGATCAGTACATCGCCGCGCGCACCCAGCACATTCGCGTCGGGCAACTCGGCCTGGTGCTGCCGCCGTCGAATCCTCTGCGCGTGGCCGAGGACATCGCGGTGCTCGACCAGATGACCGGCGGACGCGCCTTCGCCGGCTTCGCGCGCGGCATACAGTCACGCTGGGTGAACATCCTCGGCCAGCATCTGCCGGGTCTCGCCGACAACCTCACCGACCCCGCCGCCTACGAACGCGCCAAGCGTGAGATTTATGGCGAGTGCATAGACATCATCAAACTCGCGTGGACCCAGCCGACATTTTCCTACCAGGGCAAGTACTGGCAGATCCCGGTGCCGAACATCGATTGGCCGGCGCGGGATCTGTCGCGGCAGATAGGTGGCGGCATCGATGCGCAGGGGCGTGTCACCGAGGTGGGTATCGCACCGCAGCCGTTTCAAAAGCCCTATCCGCCCTTGTTCGAGCCTTTCGGGTTTTCCGAGGAGACGGTCGAGACGGCTGCGTCGCGTGGTTTGATTCCAGTCGCGATCCTGACTGACAAGTCGCTGCTGCAAGGGCAGATCCGCGCTGCGCAGCGCGGCTATGGCAACAGTGGCCGGCAACTGCCGCTCGGCGCCGGCATGGGCATCGCGCGCGAAATCGTGGTGGCTGACACGGAAGAGGAAGCCTGGCGCCTCGGGCGCCTGGCGTCGTGGGAGTGGACGAATTTTTTCTCGCGCTTCGGCTTCAATGCGGTGCTCGCGCATCCCGGCGAAGACTATCGCGGGATTCCCAACACCTGGGAAGCACAGGTCGAGCGCGGCTTCGCCTGCTGCGGCACGCCGGACAGTGTCACGCGACAGCTCGAAGCGATGCTGAAGGATGCCGAGGTCGAATACCTGTGGCTGTTCACCCATGGCGAACTCATGCCTCAGCCCGCGGTGATGCGCCACTTCGAATTGCTGACGGAAAAAGTCTTGCCGCGTTTCGATACGCGCATCCGATGAGGACCGCCAGGTATTTCTTACTGCTCGCCGTGCTGCTGCTGAGCGCCTGCGCCAGGCAGCCGGCGCGCTGCGAACGGCCGATGGGCTTGGCGCCCGAAGCCCCGCGCGCGGGCGAGAGCCGCCGCCTGGTGGCCAAGCTCGACGCTGATGGCGCCTGTCATGTGAAAGTGCGTGTGCCGGAAGCGACCGCGCCCGACGCATGGAGCGCGGCGCGTGATGCGGCGCTGGCCAGCGCGGAAGTCGCGGCGCAGACCTGTTGCACGACGCCGCGCGCGAGCAACGTCGATGAGTGGGCGAGCGGTGCGACGGTGTTTGATGTGAAGTATGAGTGCGCGGCCTCGGCACATCCCTAGTTCGCGTCGACGCGCCGCCGTTCGCCGCGATGGGCGTACACATCCAGCGCAATCTTCAGCGCTATCAACAGCACCAGCGCCGGCACCGTCGAACCCACGGCGAGACTCAGCATGCCGCCGATGATGATGGTGAACTGCATGATGAACACGCGCTGGTAGGGCGCGTGCATCTGCGTGGCGAGCTTGGTGCGCGTGTATTCACCGCGACCGATGAAGTTCTGCCAGAACGACAGCAGATGGCTGGCGGCTAGACCGAGTAGCGCCGGCCATAGACTCATGAGCGTGGCGCCGACTTCGTTGAGCGGCGCGTCGCCGCCCCGTTCGGCGCCGCGCACGAAGAACTGGTAGACGAACAGCAGGTGGCCGGCCATGAAGGCGCCGTAGTGGGCGGTGAAGAACGGCACGTAGAACGATGCCGCCCAGCGTCCGATGACCAGCAATTTGGCGATGTTGACGAGGCCGATGATGACGCTCTCGGCCCAGTACAACAGCATGATGTCGCCGACCCGCCAGCCGAGCAGCAATACGCCGAACAAGGGCACGAGATTGGCGAACACCAGACCCGCCAGCGCGAGGCGCGAGGCCGGCGCCGGTGGAGCGATTACGGGTGGATCAATGACGGGGACTGGTTGTGGCGGCTGGTCGCCGATCGGGCCGAAGCTGTCGGGCGCCGGCGCACTGCCCAATACCTGCAACAACTCGGCGCGCAAAGCGCTGGCGGCGCTGGCATCGAGGTGGTTGCCGAGCTGTATCGGCACGCCTGCGTAATCGAAGGCGAGGTGATCGCCGCGCCACGCTGTGCCGTTCGCGCTGTCGCCGACCGCAGGACGCAGATTGCGCACCTCGGCGGCGGCGTAGCGCGTGCCGAAGCCGAAGCCCGCCAGCTCCACGCGCAGTTCGAGCGAGCCGGGCCGCACGGTGAGCACCTCGCGACTCAGGGTCAGCACCGCCAGAGCCAGGCCCGGTATCGCCGTGCCGACCGCCCAGCCCAGCAGCCAGAAGCCACGGAACAGCGTGATGCTGAAATCGGCCAATCCGCCGTCGCTGCGCAGCTGCGGCAGGCCGACGGCGAACAAGGGCACGCACATCACCGTGAACAAAACGGCGGCCACCGCAATCGCGGCCCGCGAGCGCGGCAGTGGCAAAACCCGGCGCACGCCGTCGCGCGGGCTGCGCGGCCAGGCAAAGCCGAGACTCGGCCGGGCGCCGGCCGCCACGAGTGCGCGCAGGCGTTCGCTGTGCGGCGTCACCGAGGGTGATTCGCGGGTCGGCACGGGCGCCCTATATCCTCTGATTTCTCATGGTATTGATGGTGGCATAGCGACGCCGCGTCGGGGTGACTTCAACCGGACCTTAAAGCCAGTAGAATGCCGGGAGGTCGCCGGGTGGTGGCAATGTTTCGAGGAGACTCTCATGGGCTGGCAAAAGAATATTCTGCGCGTCAATCTCACCGCGGGCACCTGCACCAACGAACCGCTGAACATGTTGTGGGCGCAGCAATACCTGGGCTCGCGTGGTCTCGCCACCAAGTACCTCATGGAGGAAATCGACCCCAAGGTCGACCCGCTCTCGCCGGACAATAAACTGATTATCGCCACCGGCCCCTTGACCGGCACCATCGCCTCCACTGGCGGACGTTGGACGGCGGTCACCAAGGGCGCCTTGACCGGCGCCATTGCGGCCTCGAATTCCGGCGGCCAGTTCGGCGGCGAACTGAAGATGGCCGGTTACGACCTCATCATCCTCGAAGGCCGTTCGCCGAAGCCGGTCTATCTCTACATCGAGAACGACAATGCGCAGCTGCTGCCGGCCGATGATCTGTGGGGCCGCTCAGTGTGGGAAATCGAACCCGCCATCAAGAACACCCATAACGATCCCTTGATTCGCATTGCCTCGATTGGCCAGGCCGGTGAATACGGCAATCGCTACGCCTGCATCGTCAACGATCTGCATCGCGCCGCCGGCCGTTCCGGCGTGGGCGCGGTGATGGGTTCGAAGCAGTTGAAAGCGATCGCGGTGCGCGGCACCAAGGGTGTGCGCCCACATGACGCCGCGAAGTTCATGAGCGCGGTGAAGATTGCCAGCGAAGCGCTGGCGGTGAACCCTGGCCGCAAGGGCATGACCGCCGATGGCACCATCTCGATGATGGATATCACCGGCACGGTCGGCGCGCTGCCGACGCGCAACAACCGCCAGGTGCAGTTCGAAGGTTCGGACAAACTCAACGCCAAGACCATGAAGGCGCCGAACGAGAACGGCCACGTCAACCTCATCCAGAACGCCGCCTGCTTTGCCTGCACCATCGGCTGCGGACGCATCTCGCACATCGATCCCAAGCATTTCTCGGTGAAGGACAAGCCGCAGTACCAGCACGCCTCGGGTGGTCTGGAATATGAAACCGCCTACGCGCTCGGCTCGGCGGTGGGCGTGGCCGATATGGAAGCAGCGACCTACGCCGGCTTCCTGTGCAACGAATACGGCATGGACCCGATCTCCTTCGGCGGCACGCTCGCGGCGGCCATGGAGTTATTCGAGATCGGCGCCATCACCGAAAAGGAAACCGGCGGCGTGAAGCTCAATTTCGGCAACGCCGAAGCGCTGTGTCTCATGGCGGAACTCGCGGGCAAGGGTGAAGGCTTCGGTCGCGAACTCGGCTTGGGTTCCAAGCTCTTGACCGCCAAATACGGTCATCCGGATCTCTCGATGGCGGTCAAGGGCCAGGAGTTCGCGGCCTATGATGGCCGTGCCATGCAGGGCATGGGCTTGGGCTATGCGACCAGCAACCGCGGCGCCTGCCATCTGCGCGCCAATCCCTATGCCAGTGATTTCACCACCCAGGAAATCGCGGAAAAGCCGGAAGTGGTGCGCAGCAGCCAGGATTTGATTTCGGCCATCGATTCATCCGGTCTGTGTTTGTTCACGCTGCACTCCGGTGCGTTGCCCGAGCACTACGCGCTGCAGCTCGATGGCGCCATTGAAGGCGGCTGGGATCTCGCGCGTTTCAACGAAACCGGTGAGCGCATCTGGAATCTCGAGCGCCAGTTCAACCTCGCCGCCGGTCTCACCGCCGCCGACGACACCCTGCCCAAGCGTATCCTCGAAGAGCCGGCGCCGAGCGGCGTGGCCAAGGGTAAGGTCAGCGAGTTGAAAGCGATGCTGCCCGAGTATTACGCACAGCGCGGCTGGACGCCGGACGGCAAGCCGACCGCCGAGACCTTGAAGCGCCTCGGCCTTGCCTGAGAAGCGATGCGCATCAACGTCAAACTTATGGGCTGGATGCGCGAGTATTTGAGCCCCGGCATCACGCACTTCGACGAGCAAGGCTTCGAGCTCGTCGAAGGCATGACGCTCGGCGCGCTGTCGGATCAATTCGGCTTCCGCGCCGCCACACCGTTCATGGCCATGCGCAATGGCGATCATGTGAAGGATGTCGCGCTCGATGAGACGGTGCTGCAAGACGGCGACGAAGTGGTGTTCGTGCCGCCATTGAAAGGCGGCTGAGCGCGCTCCGACAGCCATTCCACGCGAGCCCCATTTTCAATAATCATTCGGACGTGCCTGACAGCTTGTCATGTGCGCGCCCGGCACGTGCCACCCACGCTTTCCAGCCTTGCTGCCTGCAGGATGTCTTTGATGCGATTGTTGCTGAGTTTCATTTTGCTGGCTGCCAGTATCAGCCTGGCCCACGCCACCACCGACGACACCCTGGAAGTCGTGGTCGCCGGCAAGTCACGCGCATTCACCCGTGCCGAACTCGAACAGGCGCTCACCAGCCACACGCTCACGGTCGACGACCCGGACCACGACCGGCCCGTCACCTACGATGCTTTCGCGCTCAACGATGTATTGAAGCTGGCCGGCGCCGACCCGGCCCATGGCGACGAACTGGTGTTTGGTGCGCGCGATGGCTATGCGCCGACTGTCGCCCATGCCCTGCTCGCTTCCCATGGCGCGTACCTCGCCTACCGCGAGCACGGCCAGGCGCAGGACTGGTCGCCAGTCAAACAGGGCAAGGCCATGGTCTCACCGGCGCCCTATTTCCTGCTGTGGGCGCAAGGCAAAACCCTGGGCGCCGAATTTCCCTGGCCCTACCAGTTGATTCGCATCGAGGTGGTCGACTTCGCCACCAAGTATGCCGCGCTCTATCCGCGCGATGTGGCCAGCGATGCGGCGCCGATGCATGGCTTCAAGACATTCAAGACCCATTGCCTGCGCTGCCATTCAGTGAACCTGCAAGGCGGTGAACTGGGGCCGGAACTGAACGTGCCCAAGAACGTCACCGAGTATTGGGACGCGCAACACCTGCGTGCTTTCATCCACGACGCCGGCGCCTACCATGCGCACAGCAAGATGCCGTCCTTCGTCGGTGTGTTGACGGACGCCGACATCGAAAACCTCGTTGCCTATCTCGCGCTCATGAAGACGCGCAAGCTGGCCCAACCCTGAAAGGAGCGTGTGATGAGCAAAGCGCATCCCGCGATGCTGCTCGACGGTGAAAATGATGATGCCACGCTACGTGAGGTAATCTTCGACACCATCGAAAACCAGATTCGCGATGGCCAACCGCCGGCGACCGCGGCGACCTTGCAACGCCTGATGGACGATGGCATGTCGCGTGAGCTTGCCTTGCGTTACATCGGCTGCGTGCTGTCGGTGGAGTTGTTCGAGATAGTCAAGCACAGCAAGCCATTCGACAATGCGCGCTATGTAAGTAACCTCGAGGCGCTGCCGGAACTGCCCTATGACGAGGACGAAATTTGATCGGCGCGAAGCGCGGCGCGGGTCGCGCTTGACGATGACGGCGGCAGCGGCGATAACTCAAGCAAGCGCGCTTCCATGGGCGCAGGCGATACACGAGGGGGAGATATGATCAGCAAAGGCATCAAAGAACTGTGCGCGGAAGCCGAGCGCGACATCGAAACCATGACGGTCGAACAGGTCATGGCGGTGAAGGACGACCCCAATGTGCAATTGGTCGACATCCGCGATATCCGTGAACTGTGGCGCGATGGCTCGATTCCCGGCGCCACCCATGCACCGCGCGGCATGCTGGAATTCTGGGTCGATCCCGACAGCCCCTATTACCGCGAAGAATTCGGCTCGGGCAAGAAATTCATTTTCTTCTGCGCGGGCGGCCTGCGTTCGGCGCTGGCCACCCAGGCGGTGCATGCCATGGGCCTCGCGCCGGTGGCGCATATGGCGGGCGGCTTCGGCGCGTGGGTGAAAGCCGGCGGCGCGGTCGAGGCCAAGGAAGCCAAACTGCCGAAAGCGAAATCCTGAAGCCACCGCGTTGACGAGGAGCCTCTCATGATCACCAAAGGCATCAAACAACTGTGCGCGGACGCCGAGCGCGAAATCGAAACCCTGAGCGTCGAGCAAGTGATGGCGGTGAAGGACGACCCGAATGTGCAGCTGGTCGACATTCGCGACATTCGTGAACTGTGGCGTGACGGCACCATTCCCGGCGCCAGCCACGCACCGCGCGACATGCTGGAGTTCTGGGTCGACCCGGCCAGCCCTTACTACCGCGAAGAATTCGGCAGCGGCAAGAAATTCATCTTCTACTGCGCGGGCGGCATGCGCTCGGCGCTCGCCACCCTGGCGGTGCATCGCATGGGTCTTGCGCCGGTCGCGCACATGGCCGGTGGTTTCGGCGCGTGGGTGAAAGCCGGTGGCGCGGTCGAGCCGCGTGAAGCGAAATTGCCGACACCGAAGTCCTGAGCGAGACCGCGGCCGTTCCGCCGGCCGTGACGACGCCGACGCGTCGTCCGCTGTGGCGCATGGCGCTGGCGTTGGCGCTCGCCAGTGCGCTGATGGCGTGGGCCTGGCATGCGCGCCCCGCCACGCTTGCGGTGCGCTGGCATGGTTTGCTCATTCCCGGCGCCGCTTTGAGTCTTCTGTCATTGTTCCTGTATGCACTGCGCTTTCGGCGCGTGCTGCACATGTTCGACCTGCACCTGTCGCCGCGCGACGGCCTGCGCATCGTGTCGTTCGCGGTGTTCTGCCAGTTCTTCATGCCGCTCGGCGCTGGCGCCGAGCTTGGTAAATTCCTGAAACTGCGAGGCCTCGCGCCACAGCGCCGCGCGATGGTGAGCATCGCCGCGATTGCGCTCGAGCACGTGCTCGGCCTGCTGGCGGTGGTGACGCTTGCCGGTGCGAGCTTTGCCATCCTCAAGCCTTTTCAATTGCACCTCGATGGCCATTGGCTGCTGGTGGCAGGCGTCGCCATCGTCGTGCTGTCGGCGCTGACGGTGCTGCTGCTCGCCGCACGTCGCGGTCTGGACCTCGCGCAGTTGCAGGCACTGCTGTCAACGCACAAGAGCGATGCCGTGCTGATCATCGGCTGGTCGATGCTCATGCACGTCGTGCTGAGCGCGGCGGTCTACGTTGGCAGTCTCGGCTGGGGCATCGCCATTCACTACCCGCAGATCCTGTTCGTGCTGACCAGCGCCGCGCTGTTCCAGGCGGTGCCGGCCAACCTCGTCGGTCTCGGTGTTGCCGACATTGCAGGCACCGGTCTCTATGTGGCGCTCGGCCTGCCGCCAGGCGATGCCTTGCTGCTGGTGTCGCTGTTGTATTGCTATCGCCTGCTGGCGGCGATGTTGGGAGGGGCGTGGGAATTCAGGCGGGTGCGATAGTGATCGATGAAGATTGAATGTCAGACTGAAGTCTGACCCACACAAGGCCGGCGCGAATCGTTGTGGGGCAGACTTCAGTCTGACATTTGTTCGCCTTCGCGAAAGATCTGCTTATGCGCCTTACCGTGCGTGCCCATCATTTCCGGCATCATGCGAATGAGCCAGTTGAGCGGCGCGTAGCGCGTGCGGCAGTAGAGATACAGGGGTTCGATATCGGCGCCGACCAGCGCCTTGGCGTCGTAGGAACCGAGCCCCAGGTGGATGTAACGGCTCTGGCGTTCGATGCCGAGCTTGATCACTTCGTTCATGAGACTGAACCACTCGGCGCTGGGGCGGCCGGCCTCGCGACCAAAGAAGGTGGCGATGGTGTTCTCGGCGTCGGTCAGCACCATGCCGTGGGCGACCATGCGCTCTTCACGACAGGCCACCAGCATGAGGCTGCGTTCACCGAGCTTCTTGTCCATGTTGGCGTAGTAGGCCGGCTGCAGACGTTCACGCTTGAAGCGTTGCGCGCGTGCCAGCACCACCTGTGACTGCGCCACCCAGGTCTCGGCGTGTTCACCGAAGTCGTGCAGGGTGAGCACCGTCTGACCGTGCTCGGCGGCGCGTTGCAGGCGCCGCTTGACGTCCTTGCGATAGCGCGCGCGCATGCTCGCGAGGTATTCGTCATAGCTCTTCCAGCGCACCCGTATGCGCGCCAGCGGCATGTTCTGGCGCAGCGCATAGCCGTGCTTGAGCAGGGCATCGGCGCCCTCGCGCTCGTGGGCGACGAAGTCGCGAATGACGATGAGGCCACTGCGCGCACTGCGCGCAATGCCGCTGATGGCGCTGTCGAGTTCGGCGAGCAGGGCGCCGCGGTCTTCACCGTCGCGCACGGAGATCGCATGGCCAGCCACCAGCGGTGACGCGCACTCGGTGATGCGCACACTCATGAAGCGTGGCCACCAGCGCCGCAGGCGCGTCACCAGGGCCTGCAGGCGCGTCGGCAGGAGCTGCGCAAAGTCGGTGCTGATGGTGTACACGCAGGCATGCGCGACCAGTTCGTCGTGCTGGTTGTAGACCACCGGGTAGTAGTAGCGGCAGTCATTGATGCCGGACTGCTCGATGGCATCGAGATAGGCGTGGGAGCGCACCACCGAGGCGTCACCGGCCAGCTCATCCCAGCGCGCGGCGTCGATGTCGCGGATCGAAGTCAGCACCACCGTGCGGTATGCGCGGCCCGCTTGTGCGGCGCCGCGCGTCGCGGGAAACACTGCATCCGGCAGCGGCAGGAAGGGGGTGGTGCTCACGTGATTGCCGACAGTCGCTGAATTCTTGTTTTTGAGTATGGTGCCCGGGCCGTTAGCGGCCTGCTAGTTCCACTGCCCACCACGCGCCGGGTTGTACTTGCCGCGTCGCGCTGGCGTGTTGCCCGTGCGGCCTGTCGGGCTGCGCTTGGGCACCTTGATGCTGGCCGCCGGCACCAGCTGATGCTCGCCATCGCCTATCAGGTCACGGCGGTTCATGTTCTGCAGAGCCTCGCGCAGCATCTCGAAATTCGCTTCGTCATGGTAGCGTAGGAAGGCTTTGTGCAGGCGCCGCTGGGCGATGCTGCGGGCACTGTACACCTTGCCGCTCTTGTAGGTGACCTTGTGCAAGGGATTGCGCGCCGAGTGGTACATGGCGGTAGCCAGCGCCATCGGCGAGGGATAGAAAGTCTGCACCTGGTCGAGGCGGAAGCGATGGCGCTTCAACCACAGCGCGAGCTTGAGCATGTCCTCGTCCTCGCAACCGGGATGGGCGGCGATGAAATAGGGGATGAGGTACTGCTCTTTGCCGGCGTCGCGCGAAAAGCGTTCGAACATCTTCTTGAAGGCGTGATAGCTGCCCATGCCGGGCTTCATCATGTGCTTGAGCGTGGCGTCTTCGCTGTGCTCGGGCGCAATCTTGAGATAGCCGCCGACATGATGGGTGACGAGTTCACGCACGTATTCTTCGTCGCGCACGGCGAGGTCATAGCGCAGCCCCGAAGCAATCAGAATGCGTTTGACGCCCTTGAGCTTGCGCGCCTTGCGGTACAGCGCGGTGGTGGCGCCGTGGTCGGTATTCAAATGCTCGCAGATGGCCGGATACACGCAGGACAGGCGCCGACAGCTGGCCTGGATGTTTTCGTCCTTGCAGTTCAGGCGATACATGTTGGCGGTCGGTCCGCCGAGATCGGAAATGACGCCGGTATAGCCCGGCACCTTGCGCCCGATGTCCTCGATCTCTTTGAGGATTGATTCTTCGGAGCGGCTTTGAATCACGCGCCCTTCGTGCTCGGTGATGGAGCAGAACGTGCAGCCGCCGAAACAGCCGCGCATGATGTTCACCGAGGTCTTGATCATGTCGTAGGCCGGAATCTGCGCGTCGCCGTAGCTTGGATGCGGACGGCGCTGATAGGGCAGATCGAACACACCGTCCATCTCGGCGGTGGTCAAGGGAATGGGCGGCGGGTTGACCCACACCTCGCGTGTGCCGTGCTTCTGGATCAGCGCGCGCGCATTGTGCGGATTGGCTTCCTGATGCAGCACGCGCGAGGCGTGGGCATAGAGCGCGGCGTCCTTGGCGACCTTTTCGAACGATGGCAGACGAATGTAGGTGGTGTCGCGTTCGCCGCGCGCCTGGCGCGCCAGCGGCATCGGAATGACACGTATCGGTTTGGCGAGCGGTGCGCCGTCATCACTGCCCGCCGCGCTGTCGCAGGCGCTGCCTTCTTCGACATAGGGATTGGGCAGCTTGTCGATTTGCTTGGGCCAGTCGATGCGCGTCGAATCGAGTTCGGTCCAGCCGGCGGGCGCTGCGCGGCGAATCACGGCGGTGCCGCGAATATCGTTGAGGTCCGCGAGCTTCCAGCCCTGGGCGAGACGATGGGCCACTTCGACGATGGCGCGTTCGGCATTGCCGTACAGCAGGATGTCGGCCGAGGCATCGACCAGCACCGAGCGCCGCACCTGGTCGCTCCAGTAATCGTATTGCGCGATGCGCCGCAGGCTCGCCTCGATGCCGCCGATGACGATGGGCACCTCGTTGTAGGCTTCGCGACAGCGCTGGCTGTAGACGATCACGGCGCGCTCGGGGCGCTTGCCGGCCGCCGCGCCGGGCGTATAGGCATCGTCGCTGCGCAGCCTCAAGTCGGCCGTGTAACGGTTGATCATCGAATCCATGTTGCCGGCGGTGACGCCGAAGAACAGGGTCGGCTTACCGAGCGCCTTGAACGGCTCTGCGCTCTTCCAGTCCGGCTGCGCGATGATGCCGACACGGTAGCCCTGCGCTTCGAGGAAGCGCCCCATCACCGCCATGCCGAAGCTCGGGTGGTCGACGTAGGCGTCGCCGGTCACAAGGATGATGTCGCAGGCGTCCCAGCCCAGGGTGTCCATTTCGGCGCGCGACATGGGCAGGAACGGCGCCGGCCCGTAGCACTCAGCCCAGTAGCGGGGATAGCCGAAGAGATCGGGCGCGGTGACGGGCATGGGATGAGCGAGGTAGCGGCTGGTCGGGCGCGTATTTAAACACAATCCGGCTGCCCTCACCCGCGCGCGGGCAGGCCGCGGCGGGCTCAGTCTTCGCGCACGGCGTCGCGCATCGCGCCGAGGAATTTGTACAGCGCACGGCCGGCGCGGGGCGTGCTGCCGGCGGCGCGCTCGGCCTTGGCGTTGCGCACCAGCTGCAGGAACTGCTGACGGTCGACATCGGGGTAACGACTGAACAGCGCATCGAGCAGGGCGGCGTCGCCGGCCAGCAGGCGCTCGCGCCAGTCTTCGAGCTCATGCATGGCGTCAATCTGCTCGCGCCGCGGCTGCTTGAAGGCCGCCACCGCCGCCGCCGCGGCGGCGTGATCTTCTTCGGCCAGCAGGCCGCGCGCGTAACGCAGTTGGCGCTTCAAGGCGCCGCGCTTGAGATTGCGCGCGGTGCGCAGGGCCGTCAGGAGTTTTTCCGACAGGCCGAGGCTGTTGAGCTGCTTGTCCGGCAGGTCCATGAGTTCTTCGGTGAGCGGGTCCAAGGCCAGCAGTTCGCGCTTGACCTGGGATTTGCTCTTTTCGGGCTCGACGCCGTCTTCGAGCCCATCGTCGAGTTCATCGTCTTCATCGTCGTACCAAGGGAGGCGGGCCATGGGTGCTTCCTCGCGCGAAGCGTCACAAAAGGTGAGGGGTCGGCATTGTAGCCCGCGCGCCGCCAGCCGCGGGCGACGGCCGCGAGTGGGGTACACTGCCCGCGCCCATGCTTGCCGATCTGCACACCCATTCCACCGCTTCCGATGGCAAATTGACGCCCGCCGAATTGCTGGAGCGGGCCCGTGCGGCCGGCGTCGAGATGCTGTCCATTACCGATCACGACAGCATTGCGGCCTATGCTGAACTGCCGCCGGTAGAAGATCTGCGCATCATTGCCGGCGTCGAGTTCTCGACCTGGTGGCAACGCGTCGGCATTCACATCGTTGGCCTCAACATCGACTTGGGCAGCGCGGCCTTGGCCGAGGCGGTCGCGCATCAGCACCGCGCGCGCGACGAACGCGCGGCGCGCATCGCCGACAAGCTCGCCAAGCGTGGCATCCCCGAGCCGCTTGTCGGCGCGACGCGCTTTGCTGGCCAGGGCAGCGTCGGGCGTCCGCATTTCGCCGAATACCTGCTCAGCATCGGCGCTGCGCCGACCATCGAGTTCGCCTTTCGCAAATACCTCGACGCCACGCGCGTCGGCAATCTCATCGAGGGCTGGGCGAGCCTGCCGGCCATCGTCGGCTGGATACGTGCGGCCGGCGGCACGCCCGTCATCGCCCATCCGAACAAGTACAAACTCACGCGTTCGCGGCTCGAGCATTTGACGATGGAGTTCGCGGCGGCCGGCGGTCAGGCCATCGAAGTGGTGTCGGGACTGCAGAAGCCCGAGGTCACCCGCGAGCTCGCGGCGCTGGCCAAACGCCATGGTCTGGCGGCCTCGGTCGGATCGGATTTTCACCAGGGCGGCCAGGTGTGGGCGCAGCTCGGCGTGATGCCGGCGCTGCCCGCCGATGCGCGCCCGGTGTGGGACTTGTGGACTTTGTGATCTGAGTCACGTGCGGCATCGCCTACAGGCGGCGTTGCGATTGTTTCTTGCCGTTGCGATGCGGACCATGGACCTTAGCTGAGCTTGTTATCAACAAGAGCTCGCTGACAGTCGCCACGCGGCTGTTCACCTGCATCGACAATACGCCGCGCCACACGCGGCGCGAGGGAGACTTTATGCGCAAGACCACGCTCGCGGCGTTCGCCGCTTCGACCCTGCTGGGCATGGCGCCCGGCCTCGCCGCCGCTTCGGTGATTGGCTTTCTCGGCAACTTCGACGTCATCAACGACACCGGCTCCACCGCCCACGGTTTCGAAATCGAACTCGAAGGCCTGCACCCGGAAGACATCACCGACACGTTTGGCGGCGCCGGTCGTGGCTTCCCATCGGGCCGCGGCTTCGACCCGAACGTCGCCGTGCAGCGCTACGGCGCGCCGACCATCGCCGCCTACAGCCTGGGCTCGGTATTCGGCGTGACCGTCACCTACAAGGGCATTTTCGACGGCAGCAACTGGGACTTCGGCACGCCCAGCGGCAATTTCGTCACGCCCGGCGACAACTGCTGGACCGGCGGCGGCCTGCCCGGTGGCGGTTATGGCCCCGGCACGCCCTGCGATCATTTCGGTGTGGGCACCACCGCCAATGCCACCAAGACCACCTATCGCTGGCTGCTCGAAACGAACAACCCGGGTGAGTTGACCAATGGTGTGGTGACCTTACCGGCGCCGGCCTGGAGCGTGCTGCCCAACCCGGTGCCGAATCCCGATCCCCTGCAGCCGGCGCCGCCGGTGGTGGTGGCCAACATCGTCGCGCCGCAGCCGGAAGACGGCAACGAATTCGGCGACGCGCTGTGGGTGAAGGTCTACACCACCGAGCTCGAGCATGAAGTCGAACTCGAAGACCTGGTCGGCGGCAATGCGGCGGTCGAACAGGCCGAAACCGAAATCGAATGGCAGCTGTTGCAGGTCGAATTCAGCAAGCCCGGCTCGGGCCAGCTGGAAAGCGGTCTCGGCGTGCCGGTCGGTCCGAAAGCCGCATCCATCCTGCGTCGCTACGAGTTTTTCAGCTACGCCGGCGCCTACGGCAGCGGCCATGAAGCGAACCCGGCCGGCAATGACTCCAATCCCGGCGAGGGCGATGTCGGCATCTACCTCGGCGCGCAGAATGGCGCGGTGAATCTGCTCGGCGCACCGGCGCCGGTGCCGCTGCCGCCGGCCCTGGCAATGATGCTGCCGGCGCTGGGTGTACTGTGCCTGCGTCGTCGCCGACGCTGATCTTTCGCGCTGCTGTCGTGCTGTTCGAGGCCGCCGCAAGGCGGCCTCGTCGCGAGTGCGGAGGTTGCGGGTATGCTTGCGTCACCCACGTAATCGCAAGGAACACCCATGGCCACTTCCGCCGTTGCCGTCGTCGAACGGGATATCGCTGACATTCACCGCGCGCTGCGCGCCGGCAGTGTGTCGGTGCGGGATCTGACCGCCGCCTATCTCGCCCGCATCCAGGCTTACGACCAGCAAGGCCCGGCTTTGAACGCGGTGGTGTGCACCGATGCCGAGGCGCTGGCCAAAGCCGATGCCCTGGACAAAGCGCACGCCGCAAGCGGCGTGCTCAGCGGCCCCTTGCATGGCATCGCGATACTGGTCAAAGACAATGTCGATGTCGCTGGTCTGCCGAGCAGCAGTGGCGTCGCCGCCTTTCGTGATTACCTGCCGCCTGCCGACGCCCATTGCATCGCGCGTTTGCGCGCGGCCGGCGCGTTGTTGCTCGGCAAGACCACCATGCCCGACTTCGCGTCGTCGTGGTGGGCCTATTCGTCCCTGTCGGGTGAAACACGCAATCCCTACGACCTGGCCCGCGACCCGGGCGGTTCCAGCGCCGGCAGCGGCGCGGCAACCGCCGCGAGCTTTGCCACCGCCGCCATTGGCACCGACTGCGGCGGTTCGATACGCCTGCCGGCGGCGTGCAATGGCCTGGTCGGCGTACGCGGCACGCCGGGCCTCGTCAGTCGCAGCGGCAGCGGTGCGCTGGTGGCCTTGCAGGACACCGTCGGGCCCATGACACGCAGCGTCGAAGATGCCGCGCGCCTGCTGGAAGTGATGGTCGGCTATGACCCGCAGGATGAGGTCAGTGCGCAGAGCTGGGCCGCGCGTACGCCGCCGTCCTACGTCGCGGCGCTGGACCGCGATGGTTTACGCGGCGCGCGCATCGGTCTGTTGCTGGATGCGCTCGGCAGCGATGGTGATGAGCACGCCGCGCCAGTCAACGCTTCAGTGCGCGCGTCCTGCGACGCCATACGCAAGGCCGGCGCCACGCTTACCGAGGTGCGACTGCCGGACCTGCAACGTCACATCGTCGACACCTCGATGTATGTCAATTGTTCGCGCCACGCCATCAACAGCTATTTGATCACGCGCCCCGAACTGCCGCTGCGCAGTCTGCAGCAGGTCATCGATCAACGTGCCTATCATCCGATGCTGGACCTGCTGGAAGCCTGTGCTTTTGGTCCCGAACTGCCGGAATACGACCCGCAGTATTTCCGTCGCCTCGCGGCGCGTGAACAGTTCGCGCGCGCGGTCATGAACGTGATGGCCGCCGCGCGTCTCGATGCCTTGGTGTTTCCGACCGTGCAGGTCTTGCCGCCGACGCGCGCGCAACTCGCGAGCAAGGTGTGGACCACCCTGACTTTCCCGACCAACACTCTGATTGCGTCCCAGACCTGGTTGCCGTCCATCACCGTGCCGGCCGGCATGAGTGCACAGCACCTGCCGGTGGGGCTCGAGTTCCTGGTGCGCCCCTATGACGAAGCAGGCATGTTGCGCATGGCCTACGCGTTCGAGCAGGCGACGCGCGCGCGGCGTGCGCCACAGACTACGCCGGAGCTGTGAACGCGCCGTCGAGTTTTTTTCAATCGGCCATGAGCACGCACGCGTAATCGAGCAGACATTGATCGCCGCCGCGCCAGCCGAGCAATGACACACCCACCGGGCAACCGTCGATGCTGAGCGCGGGCACGCCGAGTTGCGGCAGACCAGCGAGGCTCGCACCACAGGTCAAGGCCATGGTGCGACGACGAAAGTGATCGGCCGCACCAGCTTCCATCGCGCAAGGCGGCGCGATGCACGGCGCGCTCGGCAACAGCACCACGGTGCCGGGTGTCAGCAAGGCGTCGAGTTGTGCGCGCATGGCGGCGCGCGTGTGCGCCGCCTGGGCCGCGCTCGTGGCATCGATGCCTGCCGCCATGGCCATGCGTTCACGCACGCCGGGCCCGAATTGCGGATGCGTCGCCGTCACCCACGCGCCGAACTGCTGCCAGATCTCATGGCCCTGCGCGATGCGCAGACATTCACGCCAGGCTTCGAGGCCGTCACTCGCCAAGCTCACGGCGCGCACCGCGCCGAGGAAGTGCTGCTTGCGCGCGATGAATGCCTGCAGCGCGCTTTGCACGCAGGCATCTGCTTCGCGCAGAGCGTCTACGCCGAGCAGCACGCGTGTGATGGGGGCGTCGACGGCCGCGCCGTCCAGCAACAGTGTGCCGAGTTGCGCAGCAAGTCCGGCATCGCGCGTGAACCAGCCGGCGGTGTCGAAGCTCGGCGCCATCGCCATGGCGTGATCCAGCGACACGCGGCCATGGCTCGGCCGCAATCCATACAATCCGCAGAACGAGGCCGGCACGCGCACCGAGCCGCCGGTATCGCTGCCGAGCGCGAAGTCACACAGGCCGGCCGCCACCGCCGCCGCCGAGCCCGATGACGAGCCACCGGGAATACGCCCCGGCGCGCGCACATTGCGCGGCGTGCCGTAATGGGCGTTCTCACCCGCGACGCTGTAGAACAATTCATCGCACACGGTCTTGCCGATCATGTCGGCGCCGGCCGCGAGCAGACGCGTGACCAGCGGCGAAGTGTGCCGTGCCGGCTCGTGGGTCGCGAGCCAGTGCGGTGAACCGCCACCCGTCACGTGGCCGGCGATATCGAACAGGTCTTTGACCGCGAAGCGCAGGCCGGCGAGTGGTCCGCCCGCGGCGCCCGCCAGCGGCGGCGGTGTATGCGGCACGAAGGCGCCGACAGTGTCGATGGGCGGCGTGGGCGTGTTCTTGTCGGTCATGGCGTGGCGCGTTCTTGATCAGCGACGGGCGCGATGCGACACGGCAGGCCGCGCAGCAGCCACGCGCCCATGACCGCATCGACATTGGCATCGTCATCGGCCGTGCACACGTTGATGTTGGTCGCCCACAGACCGAAAGGATCGGCGCGGTCGGCGGTGCCTTCGGGATACCACCAGCGCTCGGCCTGCACCACGCCGCGCGCGACCTTGTGTGATATTTCCGCGATGTGCCGCACGTGGCCCATGGCGGTATGAATTTCAAACCACGCGCCAGCGGCGATGCCGGCCGCGGCAGCAGTGTCGGGATGCAGCAGCGCGCACGGATGGGGTCGCTTGCGACGGAAGCGCGCGCTGTGCTGCGCGTTTTCGTGAAAGCCTTCCAGCACGCGACCACCGCTGGTCAGGATCAAGGGATAGGCCTGCGCATCGTCGAACAGGGCGGGCCGGATGTTGAGCGGCACGGCGGCCTGGCCCCATTGCGCAAGCAGCGTCGAGGCGAGTTCGACCTTGCCACTCGGCGTGCCATAGCGCGTCGGCGTCAAAGCGTCGGCGTGATCGGGATGACGCGCATCGGCGCCGACCAGCATGCGTCGCGCCGCCACTTGCGCGAAATCGAGCGCCGCCGGCGCCAGGCAGTGCGAGTAGAAATCTTCGGCGCTGTCCGGCCATGCCTCGGCCTGGCCCAAGTGTCGCGCGAGGTCGCGCCACAGGTCGTAATCAGAATGATGTTCGTCAGTGGTGGCCAGCGCGGCATGATTGGCCGCCACGAAATCCCCGGCGGGCGCGACGAAAGCGATGCCTAAGGAGAAGTAGGGCTTTTCCAGCCAATGGGCGGCCGGCAAAAGATAATCGGCCAGCACCGAGGTTGGCGTGTGGAAGAGATCCTGCACCACCAGGAGCTCGAGATTCTCGCTCATGAGTGCGCGTGCCGCGGCGGCGGCATTGGCGTTGGCGCCGAGCGGATTGTGATGCTGCACCACCAGCGCCTTGACGGCATAGGGCTCGGCGTCGCTGATGGCGCGCCACAGGCTCGGCTCATGGGCCGTCGCAATCCAGCTCAAGGCATGGCGATGACCATGCCAGGCGCTGGCGATGGCATCGTCGACATCGAAATAACCGTGGCCTAAAAACGGGAATCGATCGCCGCCGAGGCGTTTGGCGTGTTGCGCGCGCGGCAGCTGATCGGCGTCGAGCATGAGGCCGTTGGCGCGGATGTCGCGCGGCGGCCCGGCCAGTGCGTGGCCGCCGCTGCGGCCGAGATTGCCGCTCAAGGCAATCAGGTTGGCGACGGCGCGCGCGGTGTGCATGGCCGGCGTGCCGCTCTGGCACAGACCGTTGCCGGCGTTGATGACGGTCGGGCCGGGGCCGGCGATCGCTTGCGCCACGTTCACGATGCTGTCGACATCGAGCCCGCACTGCGCGGCCAGTGCGTCCAGCGAATGGCTGGCGAGCTGCGCCGCCAGTTCATCGAAACCCGTGCAGTGCTGGCGCACGAAATCGGCGTCATGCCAGTCGCGTTCCACCAGCACTTTCAACAAGCCGAGCGCCAGCGCCGTGTCGCTGCCCGGCAGCGGCGCCAGCCAGGTGTCGGCGCGCTGTGCTTCCTGGGTGCGCAAGGGATCGATGACGATGAGGCGCGCGCCGGCGCGATGGGCGCGCGAGATGGCGCGCCACAACAAGGGTGCTGATGCTATCGGGCGCATGCCCCACAGCACCACGCAGCGCGTGACGGCCGGCACTGGCCATGCAAACACGGTCGGGCCGAAGCCATAGGTCAAGGATTCGGCCAAGGTCAAAGTGCCGTAACAGACTTTGTCCTGTCCGCAACTGTTGGGGCTGCCATGGCGATTGAGAAAACGTTCGCCTATGCCCCAGTCACCGCCGCGAAACGTGCCATAGCTGTAGGCGAGACTTTCCGCGCCGTGGGCCGTGGTGATGCCTGCGATGCGCTCGGCAATCTCGGCGATGGCCGCATCCCAGGAGATGGTCTGCCACTGACCGGCGCCGCGCGCACCGATGCGCTTCAACGGCGTGTGCACACGCTGAGGGTGGTAAACAATCTCGGCGGCGTCGGTGGCCTTGGGGCACACATAGCCTTGGCTCATGGGATGCTCAGGGTCGCCGTGTATCGCCGCGACGCGGCCGTCCTCGAGATGAACGCGCAATCCGCATTGCTGTACACAGCCACAGCAGGTGACAGACTTTACGCAAGCGTTGCTCGATGCTGCCATGGGACGACTCTGCTGAAACTGCGGGCCTCACCATAGCGCGGCGTGGTCAGTGGCACCAGCCGACGCAGGCCCCACGCGCGGAGCGGTGCATTAGACTGTCGCCATGCGATGTCGCGACCTACATCAACACCCGACCGCGTGGCGCGCGCGGCACGGCCATGGGCCGCGCGCTTGAAGCCGACACCCACACCCACAACGACAGCAGCGCGGCCGTGGCTGGCATGGGCGGTGGCTTTCTGTCTGCTGTTGGTCATCGTCGCCGAGCTGCCGCATCTGCGCGACGATGCGTGGGAAGACGAGGCCGCGACGCTCATGCTGTTCGCCTCCGGCACGCCGCTGGATGCGTTCCGCGATTATCGACTGCCGAATAATCACATGCTGTTCAGTGCCACGCTTGCCGCGTGGTGGTCGCGGGGCGAGAGCGTCGAGCACGCGCGCCTGCTGCCGGCACTGGCGTGGGTGCTCAGCATGGTGCTGATGGTGATGGGCGGGCGTCGCCTGCTGGGCTGGCCGGCGGCGGCGGTCGGCATCGGCGTGTGGAGCGGTGCGGCGCTGACGGCATTCTTTGCGCTGGCCTTGCGCGGCTATGCCTTCTCGTGGCCGTTCGTATTGACCGTGTTTGCCTGCGCGCCGGGCTGGGTGTCGGAGCGCGCCTGGCGTGCCGGTCTGGCGACGGCGGCGGCGGGCGCGCTGGCCTTCATGATTTTGCCGACCAATGGCATTGCGCTGGCCTCGGCCCTGGCTTTCGCGCTGTTGTGCGATGCGCGCGCGCACGGTCGCCTGCGCGGCACGGCGTGCATGCGCGCGCTCACGGCCCTCGCACTCGCCGCTGGCGGCCTCGTCGTTTACGTGCCGCACCGCGCCGCGATGATGGCGCACATGCAGGGTGGCTTCAGCACCTGGAGCAGCATCGAAATCATGACGCACTGGTGGCTGGCCGCGAGCAGCCAATGTCTGCCCTTGTTGCCAGTGTTGGCGTGGGGCGCGTGGCGCGCGCGGCGTGCGCCCGCCCAAGATCCGGCGCGTGCCGCTCTGGATCTTGCGCTGGTGCTGATGGTGGTGCCGCTGTGCGCGGTGGCGGCAAGTCCGGTGGCGCTGGTGCCGCGCGCGCTGGTGCCTTTGTTGCCGTTGTGGTGTCTGGCTTTGGGCGGCTTGCTGGCCGCCGCGGTATCGGCGCCGCAGCTGCGATGCCGAGTCTCGGTGACGGCCGGCTGTGCGCTGCTGGTGGTGGCGGCATTCGCCTGCGGGCGCGCGATGCCGGACTGCGCCGCTGCGCCGTGGCGTTTTCCGCCGGGTGACGATCTGTGCCATCCGGTGTTTCGCCATGGTTATTACCCCGCCGCCGTGCTGCAGGCCATCGCCGATCATTATCCGGGCGTGCCGGTGCTGGTCTCGGCCCGTGACGTCTTTGCGTTCTCGTTCATCAATTGGAATGGCGCGGCGCGCGCCGCAGTGTTTTTCGATCGCGGCACGTGGCTGTCGCGACATGCCGGGCCGCGGCCGCGGTGGGTGGTGGCGGATTCGGCGCAGAGCGCGCGCGCCATGGTGGGCGAGATAACGCGCGAGCAGCCGCGCGCGGTGACCGAAGCGCTGCGCGTGGGCTGGCTCAGCGTGCAGCAGTTCAGTTGGCGGTGAGGCCCTTGCGCGCCTGCGCCATCACCACGCGATCGCGCCCTTCATTCTTGGCCCAGTACAGGGCGCGGTCGGCGGCCGCCGTCAGTTCATCCAGCGTGTTGGCGTCTTCGGGGTAACTGGCCACGCCGATGCTGACGGTGCACTGCACGCGCTTGCCGCCGACATCGAACGAGGTGTTGGCCACGCCGTTGCGGATGCGCTCGGCAGCGTCGATGGCGGTGTGGGCATCGGCTTCGGGCAGCAGCACGATGAATTCGTCACCGCCGTAACGCGCGCAGTTGTCGGTGCCGCGCAGCGCGGTCTTCAGCACATCGGCGATGGTCGTCAGCAGGCGATCGCCGGCGGCATGGCCATGCTGATCGTTGGTCGGTTTCAAACCGTCGGCATCTATCATGAGCACCGCGAACGGCCGCCCATGGCGTTGCGCGCGTTCGTATTCGCGGCGCAGGGTGCTGCGAAACGCACGGCGGTTGGGCAGCCGCGTGAGGTCGTCGGTCTGCGAGACGGTCTGCAGAGCGGTGCGCGAAAATTTGATGTCCGCCGCCAGCTGCATGACGAGGTAGGTGGTGAGCACCATCGGCGCAAAGCGCGTCAGCAGGTCGTTGAGCATGGCGCCCGAAAAAGTGAGCTCACCCGCCGCGCTGAAATCGAACTGCAGATAGATGGCCAACACCAGCGCGAGTTGCAACAGCGTGGTGGTCTTGCCCAAGGTCAGGCCGCTCATGATGAGGGCCAGCAGGTAGAGATTCAGCAGTGGGCTGTCGACCTTGCCGGTCTGCCACAGCAGGTAGGTGATGAAGCCCATCATCACCCAGGTTTCGATGGCCAGCCGCACGCGGCTCTCGCTGCGAAACAGGCCCAGGTAGCGATGCACGAGCACGCTCGCCGCGTACAGCACGGTGGCGCCGATGAACAGCGGCGGATTGGCTATCGGTGAAGTGGGCGCGACGTAGTACAGCGTCACCAAGGCCACCAGCAACCACTGCAGTTCGGCCATGCTGCGCGAAAAGCCGCGCAATTCCATTTGTTCAATGCTGAATACGCCCGTCGCCTGCAGCGCATCAGCTAAAGGTGCCGGCATGCGGCCCTCCGGATCATTGTTCTTGAACGGTTTGTAGCGGCCGCCGCCGTGGGCGGCTTTACCCGTGGCCAGCCTTGCGATTCAATGCCTGTGGAGTGGCCGGGCGCGGCCCGATGCCAGCCATGGGGAGCAAGCATGAGCGAACAGCGCGGCGGCGACGCCGGTGAATTGAAACCGAGCACCTTCAATCGCCATCTCGGCAATGTCTATCCGGCGCTGGCGATGTTGGCCGGCATGCAGTTGCAGGTCTTCACGCCGCTCGCTGCCGGGCCGATGACGGTCGAAGCGCTGGCGGCCGCGCTCGATGTCGAAGCGCGCAAGCTCCGGCCTCTGCTGTACGCGCTGGTGGTCGGCGGCCTGCTCACGGTGGACGAAGAGCGCTTTGCCAACACCGCCGAAAGCGACGAATTCCTGGTCGCCGGCAAACCGCGCTATCTCGGCGGCACCCATGGCGCCTACGCCGACCTGTGGGCTGCCAGCCTGCACACCGCCGCCTCCATCCGCAGTGGTCGGCCGCAGGCGCGCCATGATTTCTCGGCGATGTCCTACCCCGAACTCAAGGCCTTCATGCTCGGGCTCGATGCCGGCGCCACCGCCACCGCGCGGCGGCTCAACAAGGATTTCGGACTCGGCGCCGTTGCGCACGTGCTGGATGCCGGCGGCGGCGCCGGTGGGCTCGCCATTGCACTGTGCGAACTCGCGCCGAGCCTGCGCGCGACGGTCGCGGAACTTGCCAACGTCGCGCCCATCACCCGTGAGTGCGTGGCCGAGGCCGGCCTTGCCGCGCGCATCGATGTCATGGAGTGCGATCTGGTGGCCGCGCCGCCGCCCGGCGCCTACGACGCCATCATCATGCGCGCGCTGCTGCAGGTCATGAGCGCCGAACAGGCGCGGGCCACGGTGTGCAATGCCGCGCTGGCGCTCACGCCTGGCGGCGGCATTTACATTGTCGGGCGCACCTTGGACGACAGCCGTCTGTCACCGCTCGACGCGGTCGCCGCCAATGTCATGTTTCTCAACATCTACGATGACGGCCAGGCCTACACCGAGAGCGAATACCGCGGCTGGCTCGAAGAGGCCGGACTCAGCGACATTCAACGCCGCGCACTGGCTGGCGGTTACAGCATCATCCACGGCCGCAAGGCATGAGCGGAGGCACAACGATGGCTATCACGCGCATGGGCATGAGCGACGAGCAGCGCAAGTCGGTCGCGCTCGAATATTTCAAATCCATGGACCAAGGCGGCGTGACATCCGACGGACATTCGATGTTTACCCTGTTCGATGAACGCGCGCAGGCCTATTTCCCGAAATGGGGCCTGGCCAACGGCCGCGCTGAAATTGAAAAGATGTTCGGTGAAGTGGGCAGCACGCTGAAGGGCATCACCCATCACTATGCGACCTTCAACTGGATCTTCTCCGGCGGCGACATGCTGGTGGTGGAAGGCACCAGCCACGGTGAACATCGCGATGGGCCATGGCGCGCCGGCCAGCCGGAATCAGCGCCGGGGCGTTTTTGCGATGTGTTCGAGATTCGCGATTTTCTGATCCAGCGGGTCTTCATCTACCTCGACCCGGATTACGCATGCAAGGATGTGGCGCGGTATCCGTGGCTGGCGGGGCGCTGAACCTGCCCGGGCGCGAAAAAAACATTGGAGGTGCGAATTCAATCGCCGCGCGCCAGGGCGCGGGCAATCACCAGGTTCTGAATGTCATTGCTGCCTTCGTAGATCGATAGCACGCGCGCGTCGCGGTAATACTTTTCGACTGAGTGCTCACGGGTATAGCCGGCGCCGCCCAGGGTCTGGATGGCGGCGGAGCACACCTGCTCGGCGCTCTCGGTGGCAAACGCCTTGGCCATCGACGCCGCCATCAAGGCTGATTCACCTGCGCTGGCCAAGGCCGCGGCATGCCAGGTCAATTGCCGCGCCGCTTCGAGGCGCGTCGCCATCTCGGCCAGACGAAAGCCGACCGCCTGGTGTTCGATGATGGCTTGCCCGAAAGTCTGTCGTTGGCGGGCGTAGGCAAGGGCCGCGTCCAGCGCCGCGCGCGCCACGCCGACGGCCTGCGCGGCCACGCCTATGCGTCCGCCTTCGAGGTAGGCGAGGGCGATGCGGTAGCCATCGCCGACTTTGCCGAGCACCGCGTGGTCATCGAGTTCAAGGTCTTCCAGCAGCACTTCGGCGGTATCGCAATTGCGATGCCCGAGCTTGTCCTCGAGACGCGCGACGCGATAGCCCGGCGTATCGGTCGGCGCCAGGAAGGCGGTGATGCCGCGCTTGCCGGCGTGTGTATCGGTGACGGCGATGATCATCGCCAGCTGCGCGCTGGCGCCGGCCGTGACGAAATGCTTGGCGCCGTTCAGCACCCAGTGCTCGCCGCGTCGCTGCGCGCGGGTGGTGATGGCGGCGGCGTCGGATCCGGCATGACTCTCGGTCAGCAGAAAACAGCCGCGCAGCTCGCCGCGTGCCAGAGGCGCGAGCCAGCGTGCATGTTGCGCGGCCGTGCCGTGGTCGCGCAGCGCCGTCGATACCGGTGAGTTCGACACATTCATGAGATTGGTGAGGCCGCAGTCGGCGGCGGCGAATTCCTCCGTGACCAGGGCATAGCTCAGCATGTCGAGGCCACTGCCACCGAGCACCGGCGGCACCAGCATGCCGAAGTAACCGAGAGATGCCATGTCGCGCAGCACGCCGGCCGGCACGCCGCTTTGTTCACGCTCCCAGCGCGCGGCGTGGGGCGCGATTTCAGTCTGGGCAAAGACCCGCGCGCCGGCGCGCAGGGCTTGCTGTTCGTCGCTCAGGCGCATGACTTAAAGCGCCGCCAGCACGTCGTCCAGCGCGCCGAGCAAGAGGTCCGCATGCTCGGTCTGAATCGGCAGCGGCGGGCGCATTTTCAGCACATTGTCGAATTCGCCGATGCGCCCCATCAACACGCCACGGTCCTTCATGAGATTGATGGCGCGATGGGCCTGCTCGGTGGCGGGCTGTTTGCCGTGACGGTCGAGCACCAGT
Source organism: Gammaproteobacteria bacterium (assembly GCA_020849475.1). Taxonomy (GTDB): domain Bacteria; phylum Pseudomonadota; class Gammaproteobacteria; genus JADJYF01. The sequence continues at coordinate 23,266 of JADLGE010000103.1, read as the reverse complement.
TCCACGCCCACCCACAGGCCCTGGCCGCGAATGTCGCCGATGATGTCATGCCGCTCGGCAAGCGCACGCAAGCCGCGACGCAGGTGCTGGCCCACCACGCGCGCGTTGTCCTGCAGGCGGTCGCGCTCGAGGATGTCCAGCACCTTGGCGCCCACCGCGCATGACACCGGGTTGCCGCCGAAGGTGTTGAAGTAGAACACCCGCTCGCGAAATTCCTCGACCAGATCAGCGCGTGCGACGACCGCGGCCAGCGGATGACCATTACCCATGGGCTTGCCCAAGGTCACGATGTCTGGCAGCACCCCCATCGCTTCATGGCCCCACATGTGACCGGTGCGGCCGAAGCCGGCCTGCACTTCATCGGAGATGAACAGGCCGCCGGCGCGATGCACGACATCCACCGCGCGTTGCATGAAACCCGGTGGCACATCGGGCAGGCCTTCATTGGCGAAGATTGAACACAGCAACAAGCCCGCGAAGCCGACGCCGCTCGCTTCGAGATCGGCAATCGCGCTTTCCAGCGCCGTGATGTAGTAATCACACAGCGCGTCGCCGGCGAGACCCTGCGGTGCGCGAAAGCTGTCGGGGTAGGGAATGGTGCGCACGTCGGCGTGCGGCGGGGCGTTGACGCCGTAGAACAAGGGCGACACCGCGTCGACCGCCGCGGTGTTGCCGTGGTAGGTGAGGTTGGTGCAGATGATGCCCTGCTTGCCGGTATGGCAACGCGCGATGCGCAGCGCCTGGTCATTGGCTTCGCTGCCGGTGCACACGAACAGGATCATCGACAGCGACGGGTCGAATTTCGCGATGAGGCGTTCGCCGTAATCGAGAATGGTCTCGTGCAGGTAGCGGGTGTGGATGTTGAGCGTGCCGGCCTGACGCGCCAGTGCTTCCACCACTTCCGGATGACAATGCCCGACCAGCGGCACGTTGTTGTAGGCATCGAGATAGCGACGCCCGTCGCTGTCGTACAGCCACATGCCTTCGCCGCGCACGATGTGCAGCGGCGCGTCGTAGAACAACGGCGCCTTGGCGCCGAGCAGTTTGGCGCGGCGCGCCAGCAGTTTGGCTGTATCGCTCATCGCAGTACGTTGTTCGGTGTGTGATCGCCCGCCAGCCAGCGCTTGAGGTCGCCGTGGGCCGAAGCGCGTCGCGCCGGTGCGATGTCGAGCCCGTCCTGCGAGTCGACAGTGAATTCGATGATGCAGCCATTCGGATCGGTGATGTAAATCGAATGGCAGTAGCCGTGTTCGAGTTCCATGAAGCGCGGCTCTTCATAACCGGCGGCCAGCACGCGCGCCTTGATGGCGGCCTGGGTGTCCGCATCAACCTTGTAGGCTTGGTGCTGAAACAGACAGAACGGCATGTCGGGCGCGAGCTCTTCGTGATCGGCCGCGTCGGCGAATTGAAAAAACGCCAGCGCGCCGCCATCACCAATGCCGAAGAAGGCATGGCAATAAGTGCGCATCTTGCCAAGCAGCGTTTCCTTCTCGCACCAGGTGGCGATCAGCGGCAGACCGAGCAGGTCTTCATAGAAATGCCGCGTCGCTTCCAGATCGCGCGTGACGGCGGCGGTGTGATGCAGACGGCTCGGCAGAGACGGGCTGGCATTCATGACTCGTTCCTCGTGGCAGTGGTGAGGACGCCGTTCAGGCGTTCAGGGCTTCCAGACTTTCCGGTTGCACCTGGCCGCCATCGACGACGATGGTCTGGCCGGTGATATAGGCCGCTTCCCTGGAGGCCAGGAACAAGGCGGCATTGCCGACATCGTCCACCGAGCCGAGCCGCTTCAAGGGAATCGAAGCGGCCATGGTCTTGAGATAGTCCTCACCGAGATCGGCAAGGCCCTCGGTGACGATATTGCCGGGCAGCACCGCGTTGATGGTGATGCCGAAGTTCGCGAGCTCGATACAGGCGGTGCGCATGAAGCCGAGCTGGCCGGCCTTGCTCGCGCCGTAGTGGGTCCAGCCCGGGAAGCCGGTGATGGGGCCGGTGATGGAAGAGGTCAGCACCACGCGCGCCTGGTCGGATTTTTTCAAATGCGGCAGACAGGTTTTGACCGACAGAAAACTGCCCTTGAGATTGGTCGCCATCACGGCGTCCCATTCGGCCGGGTCCATGCTTTCAATCTTGGTCTGCGGAAACGTGCCGGCATTGGCACACAGGATGTCGATGGCGCCGAAGGCGTCGACGGTCGCCTCGGCCATGGCCTGGCACGATGCCCAGTCGCTGACATCGGCCGCGCAGGCGCGTGCATTCGGGCCGAGCTCCGCCGCGCACGCTTGCGCCTCGGCGAGGTTGCGCGACACCACCATCACCCGCGCACCGTGGCGCGCGAACACGCGCGCGATGCCCTTGCCTATGCCCTTGCTCGCTCCCGTCACCAGCACTACCCGACCGGCTATCGACGTCAACATCCCGCATCCTCCCCAAGCTTCAAGATGATCCTTGCCAATGGCAGGATAACCGATGAAATATCCACGCCGGAATGATTTAATCGAAGTCAGACAAGGACTGACGGAGCAGGGGGCTGTCGGCCATGAGCACGCCATTCGACCAACTCGACGAAGCGCACAGACGCGCCCACCTGGCCACCGTCGCCGCGCGCGCCGCGCCGCTGTGGGGCGTGTCACCCGCGGCGCGCATCACCCTGCTCAACATTTCCGAGAACGCCACCTATCGCATCGATGACGAGGCCCGTGCGGAGCCGCTGATCCTGCGCGTGCATCGCACCGGCTATCACAGCATCGACGCGATCCGCACCGAGCTTGCGTGGATGAAGGCATTGAAAGACGAGGCGGGTGTCGAAACGCCACAGGCCATTGCCGCGTGCGACGGGCAACTCATCCAGACCATCGCCTGCCCGGAACTCGATGAAGAACGTCAGGCTGTGATGTTCGCCTTCATCGCCGGCGAGGAGCCGGCCGCTGATACATTGATAGAACCCTTCAAGCGCCTCGGCGCAATCGCGGCGCGCATGCACGCCCACGCGCGCCGCTGGCAGCGGCCGCACTACTTCGAACGCCTGGTGTGGGATTTCGAAGGCGCGGTTGGCAAGCATGGCAACTGGGGCGATTGGCGCGATGGCCCGGGGCTCGACGCTGCCGCCATTGATCTGCTCGAGCAGATGGTCGACAAGATGGGCATGCGCCTCGAAGCTTTCGGCATGGACGACGCGCGCTTCGGTCTCATTCATGCCGACCTGCGTCTCGCCAATCTGTTGGTGACGGATGACGACACGCGCGTGATCGATTTCGACGATGCCGGCCTCGGCTGGTATCTGTATGACATCGCGACCGCGGTCAGCTTCATGGAGGAGCGCGAAGATCTCGACAGCCTGCTGACGGCGTGGGTAGCGGGCTATCGCAGCGTGGCGCCGCTCAGTGCCGAGGAAGAGCGCGAGATCCCGACCTTCCTCATGCTGCGTCGCATGGCCATCCTGGCCTGGGTCGGTTCCCACGGTGAAACCGATCTCGCGCGTGAACTGGGGCTGCCCTATACCGCTGGCACGCTGCGCCTGGCGCGGCGTTATCTGGACGAATTTCCTGCTTGAGCACTTTTCATTGCGCAGCGAGGCGATGGGCCGCGCTGCTCGCCTGGAGTACCGTGATGCCTGTGACGATGCGATGGGGCCGCTGCTGGCCGATGTTCCTGCTGTTCTGCGCGCTCGGCGCGCAGGCCGCGCCCGAGGTGGTGGAGAATTCCCTCGGCATGAAATTCGTGCGCATTCCCGCCGGTGATTTCACCATGGGCAGCGACGCCACGCCCGCCGATCTCGCCAAACATTTTCCTCATTACGACGCGGTGCGGCTCGGCAAGATTGACGACGAAGCGCCGGCCCACCGCGTGCACATCTCGCGGGCTTTCTATCTCGGTCAGCATGAAGTGACGGTCGGGCAGTTCCGGCGCTACCTCCAGCAGTCAGGCGCCGTGCCCGAATCGATTGCCGACCACACCGGCGGCTATGGTTACAACCCGGACTACGACCCCGACAAGACCGTGCGCGGCGATGCATTCGAAGGCCGCGACCCGAAATACTCGTGGACCAACCCCGGCTTCAAGCAGGGCGACGATGAACCAGTGGTCAACGTCAGCTGGAACGATGCGGTGGCGATGGCGAAGTGGTTGAGTGCGAAAGAAGGACGGCGCTACCGTCTGCCGACCGAAGCCGAATGGGAATACGCCTGCCGCGCCGGCAGCGATACCACCTTCCCCAATGGCGATGACCCGCAAGGCCTGCTCGCCATCGCCAACACTTTCGACGCCGACGCCGCGGTCAACTGGCCGCGCTGGCAGGAATGGGCCTTGCCGGGCCACGATGGTTACGCCTTCACCTCGCCGGCAGGAAGCTTCGCGCCCAACGCTTTCGGCGTCTACGACATGCTCGGCAATGTGTGGGAGTGGGTCGGTGACTGGTACGGCGCCGATACCTATGCTCATGCACCGGCCGCCGATCCCACCGGTCCCGCCAGCGGCTCACGTTACGTGCGTCGCGGCGGCGCCTGGCATAGCTGGTCGCTCTACGCGCGCTGCGGCTTCCGCAACTGGAATCCACCGGAATCGCGTTACACCTTGCTTGGCATCCGTCTGCTCTACGAAGCCGACCACTGACCGCTCTGAAATACCAATCGCATCACACAAACGCGCGTCGTGCAGACGTCGCGCGTTGAACCTGTCCGCCGCCACCGCACATTCATGATTGCAAGCCTTCGTGCGCCATAGCCCCGGCGTGGCCACGAACGACGAATGTCAAATTGCGAAGGCATTGGCATTTCGGTCGCGCCATGCGACGCCATGGGTGACGTGGGTCACCTCGGGCGCTGCACACCACCGGCATAGTGCGCGCCATCCGCAGCCGACGCCGTGAGGCATGCTGCTCTGTTAATAAGGACGGGTTTTGATGAAAAAGCGACTTGATGATCTGTTTCGCCGCAGTGAAGGCAGTGATGACGATGATGTGCTGGGCGGCGGCCGCAACGACGACGATTTGCGCGGTGGTGGCGGCGATGACGTGCTCGACGGTGGCAGTGGTGATGACTCGCTGCACGGGGGCACCGGCGACGACCGCCTGCGCGGCGGCGTGGGCGATGACTCGCTCAATGGTGACGCTGGCGACGACCGGCTGCTGGGCGGCGCCGGCAACGACGACATGAACGGCGGCATCGGCAACGATCTTCTGGACGGCGGTCTCGGTCGCGATCACCTGGTGGGCGGCCGCGGCAACGACATCTACGTCATCGATCGCATCGACGAAATCTCCAAGGGCAGCAGCGATTCCGGCATCGACCGTGTGGTGAGCTCGGTGTCCTACGGCCTCGGCAATTTCCAGGAGCGCCTGACCCTGTCCGGCAGCGCCGCGCTCAATGGTAACGGCAACAGCGGCAACAACGTACTCACCGGCAACAGCGGTGCGAACCGCCTGGCCGGCGGCGCCGGCGACGACAGTCTGAATGGCGGCGCGGGCGATGACCGCTTGAACGGCGGCGCCGGAGACGACGACCTGCGCGGCGGCGCCGGCCATGATCGCCTGCACGGCGCGGCCGGCGACGACCGTCTGCACTATGACGCCGCTGACCGTGGCATAGACGGTGGCGCCGGCGAAGACACGCTGGTCATCGACGGCAGCGGTGTGAACCTCGATTTGAGCACGATTGCCGATACCCTCATCACCGGTATCGAAGAGATCAATCTGACCGGCACCGGCAACAATAGCTTGACGCTCAACCTGAGCGACGTGCTGGCGCTGTCGCCGACCAGCGATACCCTGATGCTGACCGGCAACGCTGGCGACAGCGTCACCTCAGCCGGCCAGGGCTGGGTATTGCAGGTGGGTGAAACCGAAGTCGAACACGGCCGTTCCTACGACACCTATACGTCCGGTCTCGGCACACTGTTGGTGGATCAGGAAATGACGGCGACCTTGAGCTGAGGTTGCGCTTTCTGTGCGGCAGACTTCAGTCTGACGTTCATGCAATTGCATCCGCAGTGTCGGACTGAAGTCTGACCCGCAGAATCCCGGGCATCGAAGCGACAGGTTTGATGCCCTTCAAATCTCACCCACACCCCGCCTCGCGCGCCCGCGCTTCGACCAGCGCCAACACCGTGGCTATGGTTGGCGTCGCGACGCCGACCAGGCGCCCGAGTTCGGCCACCGCCGCCACCAGCGCATCGGTTTCGAGTTTCCGCCCGCGTTCCAGATCCTGCAGCATCGAGGTCTTGTGCGCGCCGACCGCCGCCGCGCCGGCGATGCGCTTGTCGACATCGATGGCGAACTTCACGCCCAGCGCTTCCGCGATGGTCTGCGCTTCGACCATCATGGCGCGCGCCACCGCGCGCGTGCCGGGGTCGTTGCAGATCACATCGAGGGTCGCGCCGGTCAGCGCGCTGATCGGATTGAAACTCAGGTTGCCCCACAGCTTGACCCACAGTTCGTCGCGGATCTCGCGGCGCACCGGCGCCTTGAAGCCGGCGTTGCGCAAGGCATCGGACAGGGCGCTGACCCTTGCGGTTTTTTCTCCCGACGGTTCACCCAGGGTGAAGCGGTCGCCTTCGAGGTGTTGAATGACGCCGGGCGCCACCACTTCACAGGCCGGATAGACCACGCAGCCGATGATGCGGCGCGCGCCGATGATGCGTGACAGGCTGCCATCGGCATCGACGCTCGCGATGCGGGTATCGCGGTAAGGGCCCTCGAGGCCGTGGAAATACCACCACGGCAAGCCGTTCACCGCCCAGATGACGGCGGTGTCGGCATGAAACAGCGCCGGCAAGCGCTCGACCACCGCCGCCACCGAGTGCGCCTTCAGTGCAATCAGCACGTAATCCTGCGCGCCGAGCTCGGCCGGATCATCCACGCACGGCACGCGCACCTTCAACTCGCCCTCGGCGCTGCGCAGCGTGAGGCCGTGTTCGACGATGGCGGCGCGCTGCGCGCCGCGCGCGACCAGGGACACTTCCACCCCGCTGGCGGCAAGCCGCGCACCGATGAAGCCACCGATGGCGCCGGCGCCGTAGACCGCGAGTTTCATCGCGCTGTGAAGTGCGTCATTCGAGTCCCAGCAGCTTGGCCAGACCAATACGCGTCAGTTTGCCGGTGCTGCCTTTCGGGATCTCGTCGACGAACACCACGCGTGCCGGCACCTTGAAGGGCGCGAGCTGGCTGGCGGCATAGTCGCGCAGCGCCCTCTCGGTGAGCGCCGCGCCTTCGCGCATCACCACCGCCGCGGCCACGTCTTCGCCGAGCTTGGGGTGACTCAAGGCGAAGGTCACCGCCTGTTTCACATCGGGATGGGCAGTCAGCACATCGTCCACTTCACGCGGCGCAATCTTTTCGCCACCGCGATTGATGATCTCCTTGATGCGACCGCTGATGGCGAGATAGCCATTGCCGTCGATGACACCCAGGTCGCCGGTGCGGAACCACGCCGCGCCGCCGTCGGGGTCGGGTGCGAAGGCGCTCGCGTTGGCCGCTTCGTTGTTGGCATAGCCGCGCGTGACATTGGGGCCGCGAATGACTATCTCGCCTTCCTCGCCGGCTGCGCTGAAGCGGCCGTCGGCGTGCAAGGTGCGCACTTCTGGTCCGGCCGGCAGACCGACGGCGCCGGCCTTGCGCGGCGCCGGTGGCAGCGGGTTGGAAGTCATCTGGTGCGCGGCCTCGGTCATGCCGTAGGCCTCCAGCACCGGGCAGGCGAACACTTCTTCCAGGCGCGTCATCACCGGCGGCGGCAGCGACGACGATGACGAACGAATGAAGCGCAGTGGCGCGCGCGCGATGATGTCGCGATTGCGCTCGGCGCGATCGAGGATCACCTGGTGCATGGTCGGCACGGCGGTGTACCAGCTCGGACGCGCGGCATCCAGCCAGCCGAAGAATGCGGTGGCGCTGAAGCCTGGCGTGCAGGTCACCTGGCCACCGCTGGCGAGCGACGACAGCACGGCGGCGATGAGGCCGTGAATGTGAAACAGCGGCATGATGTTCAGGCAATGGTCGGCGGCGCTCAGCGCCAGCGTGCGCGGAATATTTCGCGCCGAAGCCATGAGATTGCCCTGCGACAGCGGCACGATCTTGGGCCGCGAGGTGGTGCCCGAGGTATGCAGCACCAGCGCGATGTCGTCGACGCCGGGTGTGCGTGCCGCGCCGCGCGCCGCGCTCGCGCCGATGTCGAGGGTGAACAGGCCGGCGCTCGTCGCCGGGTCTTCTTCAAGTTCGATGATGCGTATGCCGGCGCGCTGCGCGACGTCGCGCGCCGGCCCCTGGTCGCCGGCCGCGAGGATCATGGCCTTGGGCGCGAGATCGTCCAGGTAGAACTGGAACTCGGCGTCGCGATAGGCGGGATTGAGCGGCGCGGCGGTGGTGGCGGCCGCCACTGCCACGAAACAACTCGCCATCGCCGGGCCGTTGGGCAGAACAATCGCGACGCGATCGTCGGCGCCGATGCCGGCGCGCGCGAGTTCCTCGCCGATGTGGCTTAAGTGGGTGCGCAGAGCGCCATGGCTCAAGGCCTCGCGGCCCGGCGCGCCGAGTGCGGGCGCAGCGTCGGCGCCTGCCAGCAGGCTCAGCAAGGGAGAAGCAGTGACAGCGGACATGGGCAACCTCGTAACGCGGGTTGCCGGATGATAGAGGCGGGCATGGGGCCACTCAAGCGCAGTTGACCGATGTCATTGGCACGCCCGTGAGAAAGGGACTAGGCTTGCGATGAGGCCATCAAGAATTCAAGCGCGTTTGCGCTACACAGGTACTGCCAGAAGATTTCGTCATGGGTCGCCGTTTCAACACCATCGTCATTGCCCTGCTGCTTGCCACATTGCCGGTCATGGGGCTGGCGGCATTCGCGCGCGAAGGGCAAAGCGCCTGCGCCATGCAGATGAAGATGCAGGCGCCGATGCATGACGAGCACGGCATGAGCATGTCTGATCATTGCAAGTCCATGATGGCCCACGCCGCCAAGGCCGCGTGCAAGCGTGGCGCGCACTGTTCGATGTGCGACGACCTGTCGACCGCCTTGGCAATCACTGAATTGCCCGTGCCTGCGCCGACCGCCGCGCAGGGCATCATGTCCTCACCCACCGAGTTCTTTCTCGACTCCACCGTCGCCACGCTGTGGCGACCACCCCGCTACTGCTGATTCCGCGTTACGTCGCGGCGCTCCGCACCTGCGGGCCGCCGTGTCCGCTGTGTGCATGCGCACGGCCTGTCGTGGAGTTTGTCTGTCATGAAAATGTTTGTGCTGGCCCTGTGCGGGGCGCTGCTGCCGTGGTGCGCCGTCGCCGCGGATAATCTGTCTTTGAGTTTCGACGAAGCGCTGGCCGCGGCGGCAAGCAATGCGCCGAGCCTGGCGGCGGCCGCTGCGCGTGACGCCGCGGCGCGCCATGCGGCCATCGCCGCCGGCGAGTTGCCCGATCCGAAGCTGATAGTCGGCCTCGACAACCTGCCGGTGACGGGCGCCGACGACTGGTCCTTGGGCCGCGACTTCATGACCATGCAGCGCGTCGGCGTGAGCCAGGAAGTGCCGAATCGTGGCAAGCGCAAAGCACGCGAAGATGAAGCCGACGCGGCGATTGCCGACGCCCAGTTCGTGACCCGCGCCGAGCGCCTGAAGGTCAAACGCGAGGCCGCGCTGGCGTGGCTGGCGGCTTACTTCAGCGCGGCACGGCTGGCGCTGCAGGACGATCTCGAACATGAGAACGCTGTGCTCGAACAGACCACCGCCGCGCGCTATGCCGCCGCCAGCGCCACCAGCGCCGAGCTCTTGAGCGCGCGCCGCGAGGCGCTCGAACTGGCCGATCAGCGTGACGAGTTACTGGCCGCGCAGGCTGTTGCCAGCGCCGAACTGCGGCGTGTGCTGGGCCGCGCCGCCATCATCAAGGCCGATGCCATGCTGCCCGCGTTCGACATCGATGCCGAGCGCCTGCGTGCGCATCTCGAACAGCATCCGGACCTGCGCATCTACGACGCGCGCGCGGCGGCCGCCAGCGCGGCGCTGCGCGAAGCAGAAGCGGCCAAGCGCCCCGACTGGAATGTCGAGCTCGCCTATCAGCATCGCGGAGCGCGTTACGGCGAAATGATCTCGGCCGAGGTGTCGGTCGACCTGCCGCTGTTCAGCGCGCGTCGTCAGGACCCGGTGATCGCGGCGCGCGCCGCCGACGTCGAGGCTTTGAATGACGACCTTGCCGCTGCCCTGCGCAGCCACGAGGCGGAGCTCGAACAGGGACTCGCCGACTATCAGCGCTTCACGCAGCAAAGCAAACGCATGCACGGGCAACGCCTGCCGCTGGCCGAACAGGCTTTGTCACTTGCCTACCAGGCCTACGCCGCCGGCAGCGGTACGCTCGCCGAACTGCTGGCCGCGCGTCGCGAGCGCGCGGCGCTGCGCTTCGAGGCGCTCAATCTCGAGGCCGAAACACTACGCGCCGCGGCCCAACTCCATTTCCGCTACGAGGGCGGCGACCATGACTGAACAAGCCACGAACTCCATTGGCCGCTACGCCATGACCGCGCTGCTGATGCTGGCGGCAGGCATCGCGCTCGGCATGTTCATCGCACGCTCGCCAGGGCATGACCCGCAAGCTATGCCCGCGCCCGTGGCGGCGCCCAAACCGGCCGAGCGCAAAGTGCTGTATTGGTACGACCCGATGAAGCCCGAGCAGCATTTCGACAAGCCGGGCCGGTCACCTTTCATGGATATGGATCTCGTGCCGCGTTACGCCGAGCCCGCCGTCGCGAGTCAGGCACAAGGAAAGCAGGATGACGGCATCGCCATGGCGCAAGGCATGGCGCGCACGCTCGGCCTGCGCACGGTGGCCGCGCGACGGGGGCGTCTTGCGTCCAGCATCGATGCGATTGGCGAATTTCAATTCAACCAGCGCGACGTCGCCACGCTGCAGTCGCGCGCCGATGGTTTCGTCGAGCGCGTTTACGGCCGCGCGCCGGGTGATGTGGTCGCGCGCGGCGCGCCGCTGGTCGACCTCTTGCTGCCGAGCTGGGGCAGTGCGCAGCAGGAGTTCCTGGCCGTGCTTGCGCTTGGCGATACGCGTCTGCTCGAGGCAGCGCGCACGCGTCTGCATCTGCTCGGCATGTCGGATGAGTTGATACGGCGCGTCGAGCGCACGCGCCAGACGCAGGCGCTCATCACCCTCGGCAGCCCGATAGCCGGCGTGATCATGAATCTCGAAGTGCGCAGCGGCATGCGCGTGGCGGCGGGCGATACGCTCGCCGTCATCAATGGCAGCGATCCGGTGTGGCTGGAAGTGGCGGTGCCGGAGCGTGGCGCCACCGGCCTCGCGCTCGGTGCACCGGTGCGCGCCGAGCTCGCCGCCTACGCGGGTGAGGTGTTCGAGGGCAAAGTGGCCAGCATTCTGCCGGCCGCCGACAGTGCCACGCGCAGCCTGCGGGTGCGCGCCAGCTTCGCCAATGCCGATGGCCGGCTGCATCCCGGTTTGAGCGCGCGCGTGACCATAGCGGCGCCGGCCAATGTCGAAACGGTGCTGATCCCGAGTGCGGCGCTCATTCGTGGCGGTCAACAGGATCGCGTCATCATGGTCGCCGCCGATGGCCGTTACGCGCCGCGCGTCGTGCAGGTCGGGCGCGAAGCCGCTGGCGAAGTCGAGATTCTGCATGGCCTCGATGAAGGTGAGAGCATCGCCGCCAGCGCGCAGTTTCTGCTCGATGCCGACGCGAGCCTGAAAGGCCTCGCGCCCGCGGCGCCGGCCACGCACACCGGACACACGGAACACAGCGGCCACGAGCAACACGCGCCATGATTGCCCACATCATTGCCTGGTCCTTGCAGCGGCGTCTGCTGGTGCTGCTCGCCAGTCTCGGCCTTGCCGTGTGGGGGCTGATGGCGCTACGCGCGACACCGATAGACGCACTGCCGGACCTGTCGGACGTGCAGGTCATCGTGCGCACCACCTGGGCCGGCCAGGCGCCGCAAATCATCGAAGACCAGGTGACTTATCCGCTCACCACCACCTTGCTGGCGGTGCCGGGCGCGAAGAGCGTACGCGGCTTTTCGTCTTTCGGTGATTCCTTCGTGTACGTGGTGTTCGCCGACGGCACGGATCTCTACTGGGCGCGCGCACGCGTGCTCGAAACCCTCAACCAGTTGCAGGGCCGTCTGCCGGCCGGCGTCACGCCGGTGCTCGGGCCCGATGCCAGTGGCGTGGGCTGGATTTATCAATACGCGCTGGTCGACCGCCGCGGGCGGCTTGACCTCTCCGAGCTGCGCGCGTTGCAGGACTGGCTGCTGCGTTTCGAATTGAAAGCGCTGCCCGATGTATCGGAGGTCGCGACCATTGGCGGCATGGTGCGCCAGTACCAGATTCAGCTCGACCCCGCGCGTTTGATTGCGCGCGGTATCGGAGTTGATCAAGTGATGGCCGCGGTGCGTGCCGCCAACCAGGAAGCGGGCGGTGGCGTGGTGGAGCTCGCGGAAGCGGAATACATGGTGCGCGCCAGCGGCTATCTGCGCACGCTTGAGGATTTCGAGACCATTCCCTTGGGGCCAGGCGCCAACGGCACGCCGGTGCTGTTGCGCGATGTCGCGCATATCGCGCTCGGCCCCGAGCCGCGGCGCGGCATCGCCGAGCTCGACGGCAAGGGCGAGACGGTCGGCGGCGTGGTGCTGCTGCGCGCGGGGCGCAATGCCAGCACCACCATCGCGGCGGTCAAGCACAAGCTCGCAGAACTCGCCGGCAGCCTGCCGGAGGGCGTCGAAATCGTTACGGTCTACGACCGCTCGCAGCTCATCGAACGCGCCATCGACAACCTCAAGACCAAGCTCGGCGAAGAGCTGCTGGTGGTGGCGCTGGTGACGTGGCTGTTTCTCCTGCATCTGCGTTCGGCGCTGGTCGCCATCGTGACCCTGCCGCTCGGCGTGCTGTGTGCGTTCGTGATCATGCAGAGCCGCGGCATCAACGCCAACATCATGTCGCTGGGCGGCATCGCGATTGCCATCGGCGCGATGGTCGATGCGGCCATCGTGATGGTGGAGAACGCCCATCGCCGCCTCGAACAATGGCAGGACGCCAATCCCGACAGCACGCTCAGCGTGCCGGCGCGTGTGCAATTGATAGGCGAGGCCGCCATCGAGGTCGGGCCGGCGCTGTTCTGGAGCCTGCTCATCATCACGCTGTCGTTCACGCCGGTGTTTGCCCTTGAAGCACAGGAAGGGCGCCTGTTCGGACCCCTGGCGTTCACCAAGACCTATGCGATGGCGGCGGCGGCGGGTTTGTCGGTAACCCTGGTGCCGGTGTTGATGAGTTTCGCGATGGGCGGACACATCACGCGCGAAACCAGCAACCCACTCAATCGATTTTTGATTGCCCTCTACCTGCCGCTCTTGAACGGCGTACTGCGCTGGCCGCGCGTGACCTTGCTGGTGGCGGCGCTGGCTTTGTTGAGTTGCATCTATCCGCTGCGTCAACTCGGCGCCGAATTCATGCCTGCGCTCGACGAAGGCGATCTGCTCTACATGCCGACCACGCTGCCGGGTCTCGCGCCGGCCGCCGCCAGCGCGCTCCTGCAGCGCACCGACAGCCTCATCGCTGCCGTGCCGGAAGTGGAGCATGTGTTCGGCAAGGCGGGTCGCGCCGAGACCGCCACCGATCCCGCGCCGCTCGAGATGTTCGAGACCAACATCAAGCTGAAGCCGCGTGAGCAATGGCGCGCCGGCATGACGCCGGACAAGCTCATTGCTGAACTCGACCAGGCGGTGCAGGTGCCGGGCCTCGCCAATCTGTGGGCGGCGCCGATACGCACGCGCATCGACATGCTCGCCACCGGCATCAAGAGTCCGATAGGGGTGAAGGTCGCGGCGAGTTCACTGGAAACCATCGACCAGGTCAGCACGGCGGTGGCCAAGCTCGCGCAAAACGTGCCGGGCGTGACATCGGCGGTCGCCGAACGCGCCACCGGCGGCCGCTACATCGATGTACGCATTCGGCGCCTCGACGCCGCGCGCTTCGGCATGAGTGTCGCCGACGTGCAGCGCGTGGTGAGTAATCTCATCGGCGGCGAGAACATCGCCGAGGTGATCGATGGCCGCGCGCGCTATCCCGTCAACCTGCGCTACCCACGCGAATTGCGCGACTCGCTGGCGGCGCTGCGCGAGCTGCCGTTCATGGCGCCCGGCGGCCAGCGCCTGACGCTCGCCAGCGTCGCCGATGTCGAAATCGGCAGCGGCCCGCCCGCCATCAAAAGCGAGAATGCGCGGCCTTCGGGCTGGGTGTATGTCGATGCCCATGGCCGCGACCTGGTGAGCGTGGTGCACGACATCCAGCGCGTGGTGGCCAAGGATCTCGAACTCGCTGACGGCGTGACCCTGAGCTATGCCGGACAGTTTGAATTCTTCGAGCGCGCGCGCGAACGCCTGAGCCTGGTGGTGCCGGCGGCGCTGGTCATCATCCTCATGCTGCTCTATCTCATCTTCGCGCGTTTCGACGAAGCGCTCCTGATCATGGTGACCTTGCCGTGCGCGCTGGTGGGCGGCATCTGGTATCTGTATCTGCTCGGCTATCACTTCTCGATTGCGACCGCCATTGGCTGTATCGCGCTGGCCGGCGTGGCCGCGGAGTTCGGCGTGGTGATGCTGTTGTACATGAAGCACGCGCTTGAAGCCCATGGCGACGCGCGCGACGAAGTGACAGTGCTGGCGGCGGTGCGTGAAGGGGCGGTGCTGCGCGTGCGACCCAAGGCCATGACCGTAGCGGTGATCGTGGCGGGCCTCATTCCGATCATGAGCGGCCACGGCAGCGGCTCGGAAGTCATGAGCCGCATCGCCGCGCCGATGGTGGGCGGCATGTTGAGCGCGCCGCTGTTGTCGCTGTTCGTGTTGCCCGCCGCTTACTTTCTGCTAAGGCGCGTCAAAAATCTGCAGGTCTGATTTCCGCTGCTTGGTCGGCGGCTGACGCTCGCGGGTCTGTTTGACGCTCTCGGCATGCTTGTCGTGCTTGTCGTGTTTCTTGTGCTTGCCGCCCTTGTCCTTTTTTTCCTTTTTGTCTTTCTTCTTGAGCGGCGCGGTGGCGATATCGAGGGCGGCGGTGAGATCGCCGACACCGGCACGCACACCGGGCAGGGGCGTGAGGTTGTAGCGGCGCGTGATGAGCTTGGCGATGGAGGTGGTGTCGTACACCGTGCTGTCGATGTAGTGCTTGCGCGCGAACGGCGAAATGATGATGGCCGGAATGCGCGTGCCCGGCCCGAAGCGATCACCTTGCGGCGGTGGCACGTGGTCCCACAGGCCGCCGTTTTCATCATAGGTGATGATGATGAGCGTCGACGGCCACAGGGTGCTGGCCTGGATGCGCCTGACCACGTCGGCAATGTGCTGGTCGCCCGACTGCACGTCGGTGTAGCCCGGGTGCTGGTTCACATTGCCGCTCGGCTTGTAGAAGCTGACTTCTTCGAGCGCGCCGTAGTCGATGGCCTCAAAGAATTCTTCGGCGTCTTTCAGATGCGCGAGACGCTCGGCCGTGCCCGGTGCGTACTTGGCGAAATAGTTGAACGGCTGATGATGGGGCTGAAAATTCGCGGCGCCATTCTCACTTTTATAAATCACGCTGCGGTTGGCCGGCGGATGCAGGGCATCGGCCTGCGCGTCGCGCCATGCACCGGCGTACCACGCCCAGGTCACGCTGCGTGCGCTCAGCGTGTCACCGATGGTGTTGGCGGTCTGCGGTGGCAATGGATGGGCGGCCGGGTCGGCGCGACTCGGGTCACTCAGGAGCGGCGCAAGGCCGCTCGGTTGAAACGGCGGCTGCACGGTGTTGACGGCGTAGCCATCGGGCGTCACGGCGAAATCACCGCTGTAACGCGGCGGTCCGTCCATGGCCCGCGCCGGTGAATCGGCGCTGCGCTCGAGGTGTCCGTGTTGGTCGAGCACCGCGCGCATCTCGGGCGGCGCGTCCTTGAACTCCGGCGTGCACGCGCAGACGAGCCAGAAATGATTGAGAAACGAACCACCGAAGGCGCCCATGAAAAAATGATCGGCGAGGGTGTATTCCTGCGCGAGTTTCCACAGCTCGAGATTCGCGCCGGCGTAATAGCCCATGGTCAGCGCGCCGGCATCGGACACCGCCGCGAACTGATCGAGCTTGCCACCGTTGATCTGTTCGATGTGCTGGTAGTAGCGGTGCACGAGATCGCGCGTCGCGACGTTGAGCGCAAGCGCGGCGCCGTGCGGGTCATCGATGGCAAACGGCCGGTTGGCGAGCTGCGCGGGAAAGCGCGTATCGGCCAGCGGCGCGGCGCTCCTGGACGCCGGGCTTTGCCACACCGGCGGCAGGAAGGTCAGCAATTCGCCGTTGCGGTCGCGCTGTTCGTATTGCGCGGGCGTGGCATTGGCAATGCCGTCGGCGCCCGGGAACTGGCCATAGAGATTATCGAAGCTGCGGTTCTCGGCGTAGATCACCACGATGTGCTGAATGCTGTTCAAGGTCGGCGTGCGCACCGCTTCGCCAGCGCGCGCGGGCATGGCACACAGCATGGCTGCGAAGGTGACCAGCAGGGTGAAAGACGTGGTGAGTGTGGGCATGAAATCGACTGTCTTGGTGGGCGGGCGGAGTATAGACCGAGCGGTGCGCGGTGCGCCGCCGGAGCTGTGCCTACCCGATGCGGGGCGGTGCGTGGCAGGCATAGCCGTTATACTCCCGCCCCTCCTTTGTGAATCGTTAAAACCGGGTCAGCGCGCCATGAATCTCGCTATCGAAAAGAATCTCAAGGTCGCGATGCGTGACGGCCTGAGCCTCGCCACCGATCTGTATCGCCCGGCCGGCGACGGCGCGTGGCCGGTGGTGATGTTGCGCCTGCCCTACAACAAGGACAACCCGGTGCTGTTGTTCCTGGCCGGCGACATCCTGCGCGTGGCGCAGGCCGGCTACGTGGTGGTGGTGCAGGACTGCCGCGGCACGTTCGCCTCGGAGGGCGAGTTCAACCCCTATTTCCAGGAAGCCCAGGACGGCGCCGACGCGATTGCGTGGGCGGCGGCGCAGCCGTGGTGCAACGGCGTGGTCGGCACCATGGGCGCGTCTTACTACGGCGCCACCCAGTGGTTGGCGGCGGGCGAACAGCCGCCGGCACTGCGCGCCATGGCGCCCTTCATCACCACCGATCAGTACTACGATCGCTGGACCTACCAGGGCGGCGCGTTTCAACTCGGCTTCATGCTGCAATGGTCCGCCTCGACGTTCGCGCTCGGCGAAACGGTGCGACGCTTAGGCCAGGGCCGCGCGGGTCTGGCCGAACTCGGCGCCGCGATTGCCGGTGGCGATGGCGTGGCCGCCGCCTACGAACACCTGCCACTCAATACCGTGCCGGGCCTCGCCGATGTCACGCCCTATTATTTCGACTGGCTGGCGCATCCCAGCTACGACGACTACTGGCGCGCCGCCGCACCCTGCGAGCACTACGAAAAGATCACCGCGCCGGCGCTCAACTTCGGTGGCTGGTACGACCTCTTCTTGGGCGGCACGCTTGCCAATTACGCTGGCATGAAAGCGCGCGGTGGCAGCGCGGCCGCGCGCCAGCATCAGCGGCTCGTCATCGGGCCGTGGGTGCATGGCTACAACGGCGGCGTGTATCCCGAGCGCAATTTCGGCTTGATGGCGATGGATGCGGTGGCCGATGTCACCGCCATGCAGATTCGCTGGTTCGATCACTGGCTGAAGGGCGAGGCCAACGGCGTGCCCGACGACAAGCCGGTCAAGCTGTTCATCATGGGCCTGGACGCGTGGCGCGAAGAGGCCGACTGGCCGCTGCCCGATACGCAGTTCGAGAAGTGGTATCTGCACAGCGACGGGCGCGCCAACAGCGCCGCCGGCGACGGCGGTTTGAGCACCGAGCCGCCACGCGCGGAAACGCCGGATACCTATCTTTATGACCCGCGCGATCCGGTGCGCACCTGCGGTGGCGCGACTTTCCTGCCGGGCCTGTTCATCGCCGCCAACGCCGGGCCGCGCGATCAGCGCGAGGTCGAAGCGCGCGCCGATGTGCTGTGCTACACCAGCGCGGAGCTGGCCGAAGACACCGAAGTCACCGGCCCGCTGAGCCTGACGCTGTATGTGAGCTCATCAGCCGTCGACACCGACTTCACCGGCAAACTGGTGGACGTGTTTGCCGATGGTCGCGCCATGATCCTGAGCGATGGCATTTTGCGTGCGCGCTATCGCGAGTCGCTGTCGGCGCCCAAGCTCATGCAGCCCGGCACGGTCTATGAACTGACCATCGACATGATTGCGACCGCCAACCTGTTCCGCGCCGGCCATCGCATCCGTCTCGAAGTGTCGAGCAGCAATTTCCCGCGCTTCGATCGCAACACCAACAGCGGCGGCGTGATTGCCGGCGAAACCGCCGACGATTTCGTGGTGGCGACCAATCGCATCTGGCATGACGAGCGCTATCCGTCCCATGTCGTGTTGCCCGTGATTCGACGGTGAGGGGGCTGCGCGCACACCTGCCCCACGCTCGTCGTGAGTGGGGTGGCAGGCCATGAGCCGTGGCTTCATGCCGGGCTTCCTCGTGTCACTGGTCGCGGTGATCTTCTGGGGCGTGCAACTGCCGGTTGCGAAAGACGCCTTTGTCGCCGTCAATCCATTTCATCTGAGCCTGTTCCGCTACTGCGTGGCGGTGTCGTGCCTGGTGCCGTTCCTCATCGCGCGCGAGGGCCTGGGTGCATTGTCCTACCGCGGCCTCGGCGGGCGCGCCATCGTGCTCGGCCTGGTCGGTATGTGTCTGTCGCCGATGGGCGCGTTCGTCGGCATGTCGCTGTCGAGCGCCGAACATTGCGTGGTGCTGGGCGCCTTGCAGCCGACCATGGCGGTGCTGGCGATGTGGTTCATGAAGCGTCAGCGGCCGGCCAATTTCACTTTGCTGTGCATCGTGCTGGCGTTCGTCGGCGTGGTGCTGGTGGTGACCGACGGCAATCTGCAATTCATCCAGTCGACCCCGCAATTGTTCGGTGATTTGATCATCCTGCTCGGCGCCGGCTGCTGGGTGATTTACACCGCGGGTATCAGCCGTCTCACGGGCTGGAGTACGTGGCGCATCACGGTCTTGACCATGATTCCCGGCACGCTGGGCACTGCGCTCCTGACCCAGGGGCTGGTCGCGGTCGGACACATCCAGCCACCGACACTCGCCGCGCTCGAAAGCGTCGCCTGGCAGCTCGCCTATCTCAGCCTCATCGGTGTGACATTCTCGATGATGGCGTGGAATTTCGGCTCGCGGCGAATTGGCGTTCTGAATTCCAGTCTGCTCATCAATTTCATGCCGGTGGTGACCTTCACCTGGCGTGCGCTGCACGGTCATGCCTTCCATCGCATCGAACTCATCGGCGCGGCCTTGGTGGTCGGCGCGCTGATTGCGAACAACATATTCCTGCGGCGCCAGTACCTGGCCAGGACGCAGGAGGATTGAATGGGTGGGGCTCGCGCGCGAATGTCAGACTGAAGTCTGACTCACAGAATTCAGAGCGGGCTTCTATTGTGAGTCAGACTTCAATCTGACATTCATTCATATTCGGGACGGAATAACGACAGAGGTAACACCATGCATCACGTCACCCCCGAACAAGTCGGCCTGTGTTCACGGCGCCTGTCACGCATCGGTCCGTGGATGCGTGAATGGGTGGACAGCGGGCGCCTGCCCGGCATGGTGACCCTGGTCGCGCGACGCGGGCGCGTGGCCTGGTTCGACAGCTATGGCCTGCGCGATGTGTCGGCCGGCGCGGCGATGGGCACCGACACCGTGTTCCGCATCTATTCCATGACCAAGCCCCTGACCAGTGTCGCCATCATGATGCTGTACGAAGAGGGGCGCTTTCAGCTCGACGATCCCATCGCGCGCCACCTGCCGATGTTCGCCGACATGCGCGTGTTCACGGGCGGCAATGCCGAGCATTACGAGACCGTCGCGGCCACGGGCCCCATCACCTTCAAGCAACTGCTCACCCATACCTCGGGCCTCACCTACGGCTTTCTCGAAGCGACGCCGGTCGACGCGCTGTATCGCCAGCACGGTGTCGATTTCCAGATGGCCGACAAACCGCTGCTCGACATGATGGCGCCGCTCGCGGCGCTGCCCTTGCTCAATCATCCCGGCGCGGAATGGAATTACAGCGTCTCGACTGACGTGCTCGGCGCGCTGGTGGAAGTGTTGTCTGGCCAGCCTTTCGATGTGTTCATGCGCGAGCGCGTGCTCGCACCGCTCGCCATGCACGACACCGACTTCCACGTGCGCAGCGAAAATCACGGGCGCTTCGCCGCCAACTACACGCGCAGCCGTGACGGTGGTCTCAAGCAAATCGACAGCGCGACCGACAGCCGCTTCCTCAAGCCGCGCACCTTGATCTCCGGCGGCGGTGGCCTGGTGTCGACCGCCGCCGATTATTTCCGCTACTGCGCGTTCATGCGTAACCTGGGCGAGCTCGACGGCGTGCGCCTGCTCGGTCGCAAGACCGTCGAATTCATGACGCGCAATCACCTGCGCGGTGACATGGCCGACATGGGCCAGCCGCGCTTCAGCGAATCTACCTATAGCGGCATCGGCTTCGGTCTCGGTTTCTCGGTGATGCTGGACCCGGCCAAGGCCGAGATCATCGGTTCGCCCGGCGAATATGCCTGGGGCGGTGCTGCCAGTACGGCGTTCTGGATAGACCCGCGGGAAGACATGGCGGTGGTGCTGCTCACGCAGCTGCTGCCATCCTCGACCTATCCCCTGCGCCGCCAACTGCGCGTACTGACCTACCAGTCCATCGTCGACTGACCCAGTGCCGACCCTCCACTGGCGCGGCAAGGAGGCGATCATCGCCCACGTGGCGCGTGTGCCTGACGCGTCACTGCTGAGTGACGGCAGTCATGGCGTGGCCGACAGCGGCAACCTGCTCGTCGAGGGCGACAATCTCATCGCCTTGAAAGCCCTGCTGCCCGACTATCGGGGCCGCGTGAAGTGCGTCTACGTCGACCCGCCATACAACACCGGCAGTGAACGCTGGGTCTACAACGACAACGTCAACGCGCCGGCGATACAGCGCTGGCTGGCCGAGGTGATGGGCAGCGCCAGCGCCGAGCTCGACCGTCATGATCGCTGGCTGTGCATGATGTATCCGCGCCTGCTGCTGCTGCGCGAGCTGTTGCGCGACGATGGCGTGATCATGATCTCCATCGATGACAGCGAACTGCATCACCTGCGTGCGGTGATGGACGAAGTGTTTGGCGAATCCCGTTACTTCACCACCCTGGTGTGGCGCAGCGCCGGCAATTTCGACAACCAGGCGCGTATCAAGCATTGCCATGAATACGTGCTGGTCTACGCCATGGACCCGGCGCGCGTGGCGATGCCGCCGGTGCTGGATCCAGCCGTTGGTGCGCGCAGCAAGCTGCGGCGCGCCGCGATTCGCAACACCATCGTCAAGAACGGCCCCAAGAATCCGGTCAGCGAAGTGCTGCTGCCGGCCGGCTTTCCCGCCGCCGTGAACAGCGCGCGCATCGCCGCCCGTGAAGACCGCTGGCCGCGTTATGCGCAAGACGCGCACATCGTCCACGGCGTGCTCGCCCATGAGGTGCGCGTAGCGAGCGGCTGGTCATCGAAATCAATCTTGCAGGCCTTCATCGCCAACGGCTTCGAGGCCGTGACCGACAGCCGCGGTCAAGCGACGCGTTTCGAATTGACGGCCAGCGGCGCCATTGAATCGGTCAAGGAGCGGCGCCACGCCAGCCACGTGCTCAGCGTGCTGGGCGATCTCGGCAGCACCCAGGCGCAGGCTGCGGTTCTGGCCGCGATGGGGCTGCATTTTTCCTTCCCGAAGCCGTTGGCGCTAGTGGAGTATCTGCTGTCACTGTTCGACGAACGTGACGCCATCGTGCTCGACTGCTTCGCCGGCTCAGGCACCACCGCCCACGCGGTGATGGCGATGAATGCACGGGACGGCGGCCAGCGGCGCTGGCTGCTGGTGGAAATGGATGGGGCGATTGCCCGCCAGGTGACGGCCGAGCGTCTGCGTCTGGCCATGGCCGGCTACCGCGATGCGCGCGGTGCGTGGGTTGCCGGCCTCGGCGGTGGATTTCAGTATTGTCGTGCAGAGCGGTAGGTGCGAATTCATTCGCACATTCGATGTGCTGTTGATCTCGTGGGTCAGACTGAAGTCTGCCCCACAAAGATGTGTGTCGCTAATGTGCGAATGAATTCGCACCTACCGATCAATATCGCGCGTCCGGCGGCTTGCCACCTTGCGGCCAGTCTTCCTTCTTGCGCGCGAAATCGGGGCGCGGTTGCTTGATGACATAGGCGGCGATATCGAAGGCCGCCTGGTCGTCGAGGCTGCCGCCCTTGCCCAGCGGCATCTTGGCCTTGATGAAGGCGGCGGCATTGGTGAGGCGCGCCATGCCGGCGCCGATGTTGAAGGCCTTGTCGCCCCACAGCGGCGGCACGAAATCCGCCGTGCCCAGGGTGCCGCGGCCGGCGCCATTTTTGCCGTGGCAGCTCGTGCAGTGTTCGGCGTAGAGCGGCGCGCCGCGCTCGGCGCTGGGTGCTTCCGGCGCTTTGAAGCGCAGGAAGCCACGCTCCTTCACGCTCTCGCCGGTAGGCACTTCACGCGACAGCCACTGCATATAGGTCAGGATGGCGGTCATCTCGGGCGCGTCGTTCGGCATGCGCTTGCCGTTCAATGAACGCTCGAAGCAATCGTTGATGCGGTCCTGCAAGGTGTTGACCTGCGCATTGCGCGCGCGGTACTCGGGAAACACCCCCCAGATCCCGACCCACGGCGCGGCCGCCGGTGTGCGGCCGCCGTCGAGATGACAGTTGGTGCAGGTCAGGCCATTGCCGCTATAGGCCTTCGCGTATTTCGGCGCGTTGGAAAGGATGCGACGGCCTTGGGCGATGGCGGCGCCTATCGGCCCGTCGGGCAGCGGTGCGTCGTGCCAGCCGGGATAGTCCGCGGGTGCTTGCGCCACTTTGTCGGCGGCCCACAGGCCGCCGCTGCACACGAGGCCGAGCAGCAGCGCTGCCAGCCTCGCTACTCTCGCTCCCGCCATCGCGCCGAGCTCAGCCGGCGAAGCAGTAGGTGCAGCCGCGCGACTGTGCGCCATGCACCGCCACCACGCCCGACGGCGCGACGAACACGCCCGGCAGCACCGCCGCCAGCCATTCCTTCTTGATGGCTTCGGCGTCGCCGTTGCTGCTCTTGGCGAACGCCATGCTGTAGTGGTGGATGGCCATGCCGCAGGTCGCGACTTTCACGCCGCGCGCCATGAGCTTGTCGAGGCCGGCCTC
>JADLGE010000102.1 GCA_020849475.1 Gammaproteobacteria bacterium | reverse complement strand
GGGCGGCCTTCATCCTCACGCGACCACTCGGCGCGGTGCTCGGCGACCTGCTCGACAAACCTATTGCCGATGGCGGCCTGGCGCTGAGTCGTTACGCTGCATCGGCGGCGCTGCTAGGCGCCATCACTGTGCTGGTGATGATGACTCCTCAACGCGCGGCGACCCACCCCCACTGAGTACTTGCCCGCTCAACCCGCCTTGGCGCGCGCCTGGCGCTGCTGTGCTGCGCTTTCATGCTGTTCGCGGCCGCCGCGCAGGCCGCCGAGCACGTCATCGACGAACTGGATGTCAGCCCTGACCAGCGTGGTAACGTGGTCAA
This sequence comes from Gammaproteobacteria bacterium, assembly GCA_020849475.1. Lineage (GTDB taxonomy): Bacteria > Pseudomonadota > Gammaproteobacteria > JADJYF01. Next base: position 2,717 of record JADLGE010000102.1, on the reverse strand, counting down.
ACTCAATCTCGCGTTTCCAATGCGGGTGATGAGTTTTCAGCCTGAGAAACACGGCGACCTGATTCATGTGCAGGTGCAGCCGATTGCCGCGCCGGGCGTTGACCTGTGCGCCTTGAGCGAACGCCAGACGCTGCTGTGGAGCGCTGACGACAACGTGCCGCTGGTGGAAGTGAGCTACGAGCCGACCACCCTGCAAATCCTCGACCGGCTCGGTAATGAAGCGTGTCAGAACGGCGAGAGCATCGACCCGCGCGCCGCGGCCGCGGTGCTGCGGGTGCTGGGCTCGGCGGAGATCTCGCTGCGCTTCAATCGTCCGGTGTGGTTCGACGTACCGCGTGGATCTGATCCACGCGTCCTGAATGTGCTGCTGCTGGGCGCCAACGACGGCCAGGTGGAAGTCGACACCACTCGCGAAGTGCAGGGCGAGCAGGAAACGCCGATGCTCGAAGAGCCGGCCAATCTACCGCTGGACGTGCCCCGCACCGAGCCCGAATCCGCGACTGAATCAACTTCCCCCGCGCCAGAGCAGACCGCCGCCGAGCAGCGCTACTTCATCGCCCTGCTCACTTCATCGGAGCCGTTCGAGTCGGCGAGCGTACCTGGCCTCGACAGTCTGGTCGGGCGCCGCTTTTTCAGCACCACCTTCACCGAGGACGGCAAAAGGCTGCACCGTCTGAATGCTGGGTTCTTTGCCGACGAAGACAGTGCGCGCGAGGTGCTCAACCGGGTGCGTATCCAATTCCCGGACGCTACCGTGGTGGCCGCCAGTGACGATGATCGTGACGCTGCGCGCAGCTTTGGTCTGCACGCCAAGCAACCCGCGCCGGCCGCCGAATCTGCCAGCGCTGCGCCTGTCGACCGCATGGCACAGCTGGTCGACGAAGCCCGCAGTGCGATCATTGCCAAGGATTTTTCGGCCGCCGTGCGCAAGCTGCAGGCGGTGACCGCCGACAGCGCAACGCCCTATCGACGTGAAGCCCAGGAGTTGCTCGGCGTTGCCCATGAACGCGCATTGCGCTACGAACAGGCCGCCGCCGACTACCGGACATTTCTCAAGTGGTACCCGGACGGCGAAAGCGCGGCGCGCGTGAGTCAGCGCCTTGCCGGCCTCATGACCGCCACCCAGCAAACCCGCGAGCGTCTGCGCGCCTCGCGCCAGGAACAGCGCGCCGGGTTTGGACAGGCGAGCGCAACGCCGCAGGGCAAGGCGGTTGCCGAAGAGCCCAGGACCGAATACGCCCTGGCCGGTGGACTGTCGCAGAACTGGCGTCGCGAAAACCAGTACAACACCGGCGTCGGCATGCGGCCCGTGACGTCGACGCTGCAGAGCAATCTCGATCTCAATGGCCGCATGCAAGGCAGCAGCTATCGTGGCCGCGCGCGTCTCGACGCTGGCTATGCCTATGACTTTCTCGCCAACACGCGCTTTCGGCCGCGCACGCAATTTTCCAACGTGTACATGGAACTCGCGACACGTGACAACCGGCGCATGGCACGTATCGGGCGTCAGTCCGCCGGCAATGGCGGTGTGCTCGGCCGCTTCGATGGCGGCATCGCGAGCTATGGACTGAACCAGAAGGTGAAGATCAATGTGGTCGGCGGCCTGCCGGTGGAGTCGAGTTCCAACGCCTCGCCCGACGCCGACAAATATTTTGTCGGTGTGAACACCGACATCGGCCAGCTGTGGGGTGCGTGGGATTTCAACGCTTTCTATATCGAGCAACGCGATTACGGCTTTCTCGACCGACGCGCCATCGGCGGTGAGGCGCGCTACTTCAAAGAGCACATCTCGCTCTTTTCAATGATCGATTACGACGTTTCCTACGATGTGCTGAACACCCTCCTGGTGCTCGGCAATTACATGTTCGACAACCGCGCCTCGATCAATGCCACCATCGATTACCGCAAGAGTCCCTACATCGCGACCACCGATGCCTTGCAAGGCCAAGGCGTCACGACGCTGGACGATCTGCGTCGCTTTTTGCCGCTGGGTGAAATCCGTAGCTTCGCCGAGGACCGTATCGCCCAGAGTACGACCTTGACCCTCGGTGGCTACTACCCGTTCAACGATCGCTTCGCCGTCAATACCGATGTCACCGCCACACATGTCGGCTCGACCCCGGCGTCGGGCGGCATACCGTCGGTGCCCAGCACCGGTTGGGAGTACGTGTACTCATCGCAACTGCTGGTCAGCCGCTTTTTCCGCGAGAACGATACCGCCATCCTCGGTGCGCAGTTCGCGCAGTTGTCGCGTACCGATACTTTCTCGACGTTCGTCGGCACCCGCCACAGCCTGACGCCCCAGTTACGCTTCGCGCCGACGGTGCGTTACACCCATTCCGACAAAAGCGACCGCACTGTCGACTGGTCGGTGATCCCTGAGGTGCAGTTCGACTACCGCTGGAAACGTAATATGCAGTTCCAACTCGAAGGTGGCGTCAACCTGTCGCGCCTCGGCCAGGTCGGGCGGCGCGCCTCCCACTTCAACGAATACTTTGTGCTGACCGGCTATCGCCTCGATTTCTGAGCGCGCGCCGGGCAGACCATCTAGATGGTTAGAATGGCGCCACCGCCATCGTGAGTCCCTCGCCATGCTCGAACTGACCGCCGGCCTTGCACTGTTTTTCGCCGCCCATACCTTCAGCATGTTCCGCGACGCGCGGGCGTCGCTGGTGGCGCGGCTCGGCGCATTGCCCTACCGTGGTTTGTACTCGCTG
>JADLGE010000101.1 GCA_020849475.1 Gammaproteobacteria bacterium | reverse complement strand
GGGGCGCCGCGCTGTTCGGCGCCGCCTTGCATGGTGAGCGGCCAGTTGCGCGGTGGACGCCGCCAGTGATCGGGGTGATTGGCGTGCACATCACCGAGCACGCCGGCGCGCGCTTCCATGCCATCGATGAATTCCCGCGGCAGCGTCTTGCACCACGCACGCGGCGCGCCCAGCCGCTGCATGCCGTCATAGGTGACAGCGATGGTCTGATAGACAGCGCCGACACCGAGCGCCTGCGTGCCATCGCTGAATTTTTCATTCGCCAACCAGCGCCGCGCGAGGGCCGCATCGGTCACGCGCAGCAGCACCAGGGCGCCATGGGTGACATCGGCGGGAAACGGGCGCGCGATGCCGGCCTGCACGGCCTCGAAGCTGAAGCGCGGCGCGTGGCGCTGGTCGTGCTCGGCAGGTGGCGGCGCAAGGGCGAGCCACGCCATGTCGGCTTCGAACATCTGGCGCAGCACGCGCCACGCCGGCTCGTCACCGAGCTGCCCCGGGTTGATGCACCAGCGCCTGACATCGGCAAACAAGTCCTGCGCGAAGCGTCGCAATACATGTTCCTGGTTGAAGGGCACGGCACTCGCGCGATCATCGCGCTCCGGGAACAGCTCGCGCAGGCCGGCCACCGCATGCAGCGCGCGCAGGCCGATATCGGCCGCGTGCGCGCTGCGCTCGGGATTGGCCTCACGCGGCGCTTCGGCGAGGCGGCTGGCCTGGGCATCGAAGTCGCTCTGGTTGCCCTGCTCCAGCACCAGGTCGGTCAGGCGCTTGTGATAATGACTGTCGGCCGCGGTCGCGCCGGAGTCGGCGAAGAAGAAACGTCCGACCACTTCATGGTCACGCACCCAGGCGATGTAATCGGCAAAGCTCGTCAGGCGCGCGAGCGGGTAGTCATCGCAGTGGCAGAAGATCAAGTCGAGCATCGAACCCATGGGCTTCCAGATGAAGCGCATATAGGGTTCCCATCCGCCGTCGACCGTGACATTGAGCAGCAGCTGCGGCGCGGCGGCAGGATCGGTGGCCGGCAGAATCGCGAAGCGGAAAAAATGCACGGTGCGAAAACGCGCCACCGAATCGGGAAACGGACTCGCATCCAGCGCCGCTTCGCGACCGGCCTGGCGGATGCTGTTCAACACCTTCAATACTCGCCGCAGGCGATCGACATAGGTGAAGGTGTTGAGCGCACCGGGCACCGCGCCCTGCTTGATGCGCGCCACCACCGTCAGATCGGTCACGCCTTGCAACTGGGTGCTGCGATAGTCCAATTCCATGCGTCGTCTCCGCGAGTCGGTCAAGGATTTGCAGGTGCGAATTCATTCGCCCTTCCAATGTCAGACTGAAGTGTGACCCACAATGAAGCTACCTGCCCTGTGGGTCAGACTTCAGTCTGACATTGAGCGCCGTGCGCCCGCGCAAAATATACATGGGGTCGTGACGGCTGTGAGCGCCACGCGGGAATCTGTGCATAAGACACGCGCCGTCGGCGCGCGTCACTCACGCATCGATGGAGATGTTGCCGGCGGTGGTGAACAAGTCGCGCAGCGAATCTTCGTCGCGCGAGCGTTCAGCCTTGGCTTCGTCGGCGCGCGCGCTGCCGACCTGACGCAGGTAGACGTCGCTGATATCGCCGGTCACGTAGTGGCCGCTGAAGCACGATTGTTCAAACTCGGTGATGCGCCGATTGCCGCGGCTGGCGGCGTCGACCAGCGCATCGAGATCCTGAAAGATGAGACCGTCGGCGCCGATCAGGCGGCCGATCTCTTCTTCGGTACGGTTATGCGCGATCAGTTCTTCGGCGGTCGGCATGTCGATGCCGTAGACATTCGGATAGCGCACCGGCGGCGCCGCCGATGCGAAGTAGACCTTGCGCGCACCGGCATCGCGCGCCATCTGGATGATCTGGCCGGAGGTGGTGCCGCGCACGATGGAGTCATCCACCAGCAGCACGTTCTTGCCTTCGAATTCGAGGTCGATGGCATTCAGTTTCTGACGCACGGATTTCCGCCGCAGCGCCTGGCCCGGCATGATGAAAGTGCGCGGGATGTAGCGATTCTTGATGAAGCCTTCGCGATAATTGACGCCCAGCGTGTGGGCCAGCTCCAACGCCGCGGTGCGCGCGGTGTCGGGTATCGGGATCACGACATCGATGTCATGCCCCGACCATTCGCGTTTGATCTTCTCGGCCAGCGCTTCGCCCATGCGCATACGCGCCTTGTGCACCGAGATGCCGTCGATAATCGAATCGGGCCGCGCGAAATATACATGCTCGAAAATGCATGGCGCGTAGTGCGTGACCTTGGCGCACTGCTGGGTGCTGAGCTCACCGGCCTTGCTGATGAACACCACTTCGCCCGGCGCCACATCGCGCACCAGTTCGAAGCCCAGGGTGTCGATGGCGACCGATTCCGAGGCCACCATGTATTCACGGCCCTGCTCGGTCTCGCGATGGCCATAGACCAGCGGGCGTATGCCGTAAGGATCGCGGAACGCGACGATGCCGACGCCGCTGATCATGGCCACCACCGCGTAACCGCCCGAGCAACGTTCATGCACGCGCGCGACGGCACGGAATACGTCTTCGGCATTGATGCGGAATTTATGCAGGCTCTGCAACTCGTGGGCAAACACGTTGAGCAGCACTTCCGAATCGGACTCGGTGTTGATGTGCCGCAGGTCGTCTTCGAACAATTCCTGCTTGAGCTGCGCGGCGTTGGTCAGGTTGCCGTTGTGGGCAAGCGTAATGCCATAGGGCGAGTTGACGTAGAACGGCTGGGCCTCGGCGGTGGATGACACGCCGGCGGTCGGATAACGCACATGGCCGATGCCCATGCGGCCGCGCAGATTGACCATGTGGCGGGTATGGAACACGTCGCGCACCAGGCCATTGGACTTGCGCAGGTACAGCCGCCCGTCTTCATAGGTGGCGATGCCGGCCGCATCCTGGCCGCGGTGCTGCAGCACCGTCAGACCGTCGTACAACTGCTGATTGACGGCGGTCTTGGTGACCATGCCGATGATTCCGCACATGCTAAGTACCGCGCTTGGAATAACTGAAGTGTTTGCCGAATTCGGGCGGCAATTGACCGATGGCGAGCTGCGCCGCCGACTGGAAGCCGACCAGCATGCGCGACTGCGACCAGGACGGATCGCCCGGCAGTGGCGTGAGGCCAGCCAGCACCACCAGCACCGTGACGATGGCGGCGCCGCGCAGGATGCCGAACAGCGCGCCGAGCAGGCGGTCAGGGCCAGACAGGCCGGTGCTCGCCAGCAGACGGGCGACGATGAAATTGATGATGCCGAATATCAGCAGCACGCCGACCAGAATCGCGAGAAACGACAGCACCATGCGCGCGAACTCGATGGCGAGATAGGGTTCCATCATGATTGAAACCCGGTGCCAGAACGCCATCGCCGCCCAGAACGCCACCACCCAGGCGATCAGCGACAGCACCTCGCGCACGAAGCCCCGGAACAGGCTCAGCACGGCCGACAGCATAATGATTGCGATGATGGTGATGTCCGCCCAGTTCATGCCTGGCTGCCCGCGGATCCTGCGCGTGATTAAGCGGCGAGTTTAGCAGACCACCCCGCACGGCGGCAGCGATGGCGATAACTTCAGCGCGATGGCACCAGCATGCCGCGCACCTCGAACTGTGCCTCGATGCGCTGGCGCAGTCGCTCTGCTTCAGCCTTGCCCGGGGTCGGGCCGACGCGCACCTTGAAAACCGTCACGCCCTGCTCGAGACGCGGCTCGGTATAGGCCTTGTAGCCCGCGCCCTTGAGTTTATCGACCAGCTTCTTGGCGTTCAGATCGCTCGAAAAGCTGCCGAGTTGCACCGTCCAGCCACCCACCACCGGCGTCACCGGCTTGGCCACGGGCGGCGCCTTGGCGTCGGCGGGTTTGGTGTCGGGCGCCCTGGCCGGCGCTTTGACTTCGGGTTTGGCTTCGACCTTGGGCGCCGGCGCCTTGGCCGCTGGCTTGGGCGGAGGCTGACTCTCGAGCGGTTTGGGCGCGGCCTTGGGTTCGCTCACCTTGGTTTCGCTGACTTTCGCGGCGGGCTTGGGCTGGGCCGGCCTGCTTGCCGGCCTGACCGCCGGCTTGCTTTCGGTGACCTCGGCCGGCGCCGGCGGTTTGCTGTCGACGTGGGCGGGGACTGGTTCGGCCGGGGGCGCGACACTGCGCGGCGCCGGCGGCTGCATGCGCGGCGCGATGGTTTCGACGGCAGTCGCCGCGGGCGCTGCAAGGCCCTCAGGCGCGACAGCCGCGCCCTCCTCCAGGGTTTCCACTGAGGTCGGCGGCTCGCCGCCGGCTGAAGGCGTGGCCACTGGCGCGGGCTCGGCATTGCTGCCTTCACCACTCTGCACACGCGAGGGCGGCAGTTCGACATCCTCATCGGCCTGCGCTTCCATCGCCTCCACGGCCTCGTCGCCGAGGGCGGGCGCGCGCTGCGAGACGTCTTCGGTCGGCGCCGGTGGAATGTTCATCGACGGCGGCACTGGGGATTCGACGCCACCGTTGTCGAGAAAGATCGGAATGAAAATCACGCCGAGCGCGACCAGCAGGCCGGCGCCCACCACGCGCTGTTTGAGCTGACGGTCCATCATGACAGGCTCGGTCTCGCCGCGAGTTGTTCCAGCATTGCGCCCACGGTCAAGAAAGACCCGAGCACCAACACGCGCTCGCCGGCCACCGCGCTGGCAGTGATGGCGGCGTGGGCGGCGGCAACGTTGTCGTGACAATGAATGACCGCCCGCGGCGCGAGTTCGCGCAGGCAGGCCGCCAGTTCCTCGGCGCGGGCGCCAGTGCTGCCACCCAGCGTCGCAAAATGCCAGTGCTGCACATGGGGCAGCAAGGGCGCGAGAAAGCCGCGATGGTTCTTGGTGTTCAACATGCCGATCAGCGCGTGGGTGACCGGCGCCGTCGGCAGACGCGCGAGCGTGGCGGTGAAGATCTCGGCCGCCTGCGGGTTGTGCGCGACATCGATGACATAGTCGAGGGTGCGCGACAGGCGATGAAAGCGCCCCGGCAAGGACACCGTGCGCAAGCCGTCAGCGATGTGCGCGGCGTCCACCGGCAGGCGCGTCTGCAGGACGTCGATGACTTTCAGCACGCCGGCGGCGTTGCGCAACTGATGGGCGCCGTTCAAGGCCGGATAAGGCAGTTGCTCGAGCACCGACTCACCCGACCACCAGGTCCAATCCACGCCTTCGTCTTCAAAAGAAAAATCGACGCCCAATACCGCCGGCAGAGCACCGCACTGCGCGGCGTGATCGAGCAGGGTGTGGGGCAGATCGTTGTCCGAGCATACCGCTACACGCCCCTTGCGCATGATGCCGGCTTTTTCAGTGGCTATCTGTTCGCGTGAATTGCCCAGCCAGTCTTCGTGGTCGAGACCGATGGCGGCGATCAGCGCGACGTCGGCATCGACGATGTTGACCGCATCGAGACGCCCGCCGAGTCCGACTTCCAGCACCACCACGTCGAGCCCTGCCTCGGCGAAAATACACAGCGCCGCGAGCGTGCCGAATTCGAAATAGGTGAGCGCTACCGACTCGCGTGCCGCTTCGATGCGCGCGAACGCAGCGCTGATGCGTGCATCGTCCACCGCCACGCCATCGATGCGTATGCGCTCGTTGTAACGCAACAGATGCGGCGAAGTGTAGGCGCCGACCCGATAGCCGGCGCCGCGCCAGATACTGGACAGCAAGGCCACGCTCGAGCCTTTGCCATTGGTGCCGGCGACTGTCACCACCACCGGCGCGGGACGTGGAAGCTCGAGGCGCGCGGCCACCTCCACGCAGCGTTCAAGACCGAGATCGATATGCTCTCCGCGCGCCGCTTCCAACCACGCCAACCACTCGTTGAGTGGTGCGGTGGCAGCCGGCGTCGTGGCGGACAGAACGTCGCTCCCGCGCGCAAGCATCAGGCGCGGGCGGGCGCCGCCGGCGGCGTGCGTTCGGCGCTGGGCGCAGGGGCAGCCGGCGGCGGCTGATGAGTCATGATGGCCAGCATCGAGGCGATGGTATGGCGCATCTCGCGGCGATCGACGATGACATCAACGGTGCCGTGCTCGAGCAGGAATTCACTGCGCTGAAAGCCTTCCGGCAACACCTGGCGCACGGTCTGCTCGATGACGCGCGGCCCGGCGAAACCGATCAGGGCGTTGGGCTCGGCAATGATCACGTCGCCCAGCATGGCCAGACTGGCCGATACACCGCCGGTGGTCGGATCGGTCAGCACCACGATGTAAGGCAGGTGCGCTTCACGCAGTTCGGCAATGGCCGCCGAGGTTTTGGCCATCTGCATGAGTGATGTCAGCGCTTCCTGCATGCGCGCACCACCGCTGGCGGTGAAGCACACGTAGGGCAGACGCGCATCGAGACAGCGGCGCGCACCGCGCACGAATTTCTCACCCACCACCGAGCCCATCGAGCCGGCCATGAACTGGAAATCAAAACAGGCCGCCACCAGCGCAATGCCTTCGACGCGACCTTCCATCACCACCAGCGCATCGGTCTCGCCGGTTTCCTTCTGCGCGGCGGTCAAGCGGTCCTTGTAACGCTTACTGTCCTTGAACTTGAGGAAATCCAGCGGCGCGACACCGGTGGCCAGTTCCTTCGGACCGTCGTTGTCGAAAAAGCGCGTGAGTCGACGACGGGCCGTCAGCCTGAGATGGTGATTGCACTTCACGCATACATCGAAATTGCGTTCCAGCTCGGCGCGGTACAACACCGCCTTGCACTCCGGGCAACTGGTCCACAGACCTTCCGGGATGGAGCGCTTGACCGAACCTTCGGTGCGGATGCTGGCCGGCAGCAGGCGCTTGAACCAGCTCAACTTGCCATCGCCGCTCATGCCGCGTGCGCCTTGCCGTCGATGGCGTCGCGCAGACTGCGTACGAATACTTCCAGTGCGCCGGCCGCGGCCTCGGTGTTTGTACCGTGATGCTCGATGATTTCGACCAGTGCGCTGCCGACGATGATGGCGTCGGCGCTGGCGGCGGACGCCGCCGCTGCCTGCGGCGTGCGAATGCCAAAGCCGATACCTACCGGCAGGCTGGCAAGCGTGCGGGTTTCGGCGATGCGCGCGTTGATCACATCGACATCGACGGCCTTGTCACCGGTCACGCCCTTGACCGCCACGAAGTACACGAAGCCCGACGCGTAATTGCAGATCATTTTGACGCGTTCGCTGCTGCTGTTGGGCGCCACCAGGAACACCTGGTCGACACCGGCAGCCTTGACCACGCGATTGAAGTCCTCGGCTTCCTCGGGCGGCAGGTCGACCACCAGCACACCATCGACGCCGGCGGCGTGGGCGCGTTCGGCAAAACGCGCTGCGCCGACATGTTCGAAGGGATTCAAATAGCCCATCAACACCACCGGTGTGGTGTTGTCCTGCTCACGAAATTTCGCCACGCAGCGATAGACCTCGTCGAGCGTGGTGCCGTGCTCAAGCGCGCGTTCGCTGGCGCGCTGGATGACCGGGCCATCGGCCATCGGATCGGAAAACGGCACACCGAGCTCGATGATGTCGGCGCCGCCCCGCACCAAGGCGTGCATGAGGGCGGGCGTCGCGTTGGGCTCGGGGTCGCCGGCACTGATGAAGGTCACAAGGCCTTTGCCGCGACGCGCGGCCAGACTTTCGAAACAGGCACTGATACGGCTCATGTCTTTCCTCGTGCGCGGCGCACTTACAGCGTGATGCCGTCGATGGTGGCGACGGTGTGCATGTCCTTGTCGCCGCGACCGGACAGGTTGACCACGATGAACTGGTCGCGCTTCATGTCGCGCGCGAGCTTGGCGGCGTGGGCCAGGGCATGACTCGATTCGAGCGCGGGAATGATGCCCTCGGTGCGGGTCAGATGACGGAACGCGGCCAGCGCTTCGGTATCGGTGATGGTCTCATACTGCGCACGGCCGCTGTCCTTCAACCACGAATGCTCGGGACCGACGCCCGGATAATCGAGACCGGCGGAAATCGAGTGGGTCTCTTCAATCTGCCCGCACTCGTCCTGCATGAGATAAGTGCGATTGCCGTGCAACACACCGGGGCTGCCGGCCGACAGCGGCGCCGAATGGCGGCCGGTGGCGACGCCGTCACCACCCGCTTCCACGCCTATCAACTTGACGTCGTGGTCGTTGATGAAGGGATAGAACAGGCCAATTGCATTAGAGCCGCCCCCCACGCAGGCCACCAGCGCATCGGGCAGACGGCCTTCGCGTTGCAGCGACTGCGCGCGCGCCTCGCGGCCGATGATGGCCTGGAAGTCACGCACCATGGCCGGATACGGATGCGGGCAGGCTACCGTGCCGATGATGTAGAAGGTGTCGTCGACATTGCTCACCCAGTCGCGCATCGCTTCGTTCAGCGCATCTTTCAGAGTACGCGAGCCGGACGACACGCCCACTACTTCGGCGCCCAGCATCTTCATGCGGAACACGTTCATGGACTGACGCTTGATGTCGTCGACGCCCATGTACACGCAGCAACGCATGCCGAGACGCGCGGCGATGGTGGCAGTGGCCACACCATGCTGGCCGGCGCCGGTCTCGGCGATGACGCGCATCTTGCCCATGCGCTTGGCGAGCAGCGCCTGGCCAACGGTGTTGTTCACCTTGTGCGCGCCGGTGTGATTGAGATCTTCGCGCTTGAGATAGATGCGCGCGCCGCCGAGTTCGTCCGACCAGCGTCGCGCGTAGTACAGCGGCGACGGCCGACCGACATAGTGGGTCAGGTCGTCATCGAGCTCGGCAAGAAATTCCGCATCACCGAGATAGCGGTGATAGGCGGCTTCGAGTTCGGCCAAAGGCCCCATCAAGGTCTCGGCGACGAAGCGACCGCCATAGGGACCAAAATGCCCACGCGCGTCGGGCAGGGAAGTTTCGTGACCGACGCCGGTCAGCGCGGTGCTATCGGGTTTCGCATTCACAGCGCTGTACCTCGGCAATGAACTTTCGCATCTTGTCGTGATCCTTGATTCCTTTTGCGGCTTCGATTCCACCGCTGACATCGACCGCATAGGGTGCGGTACTGCGTATCGCCTGCCCGACGTTGTCCGGCGTCAGGCCGCCGGCCAGGATGATCGGTCGTCGGTGCTGCTGCGGCAGCAGTGCCCAGTCGAAGGCCTTGCCGCTGCCGCCGTACAGCTTGTCGTCGTACGTGTCGAACAACCATGCGCTGGCCTGCGCATAACGCCGGCACTCCGCCACGATGTCGAGCTCGGGCCGCACGCGGATGGCCTTGATCCACGGCTTGGGCGCTTGCGCGCAGTGTTCGGGCGATTCATCGCCATGGTACTGCACGACGTCCAGACCGACTGCGCGACAAACGTCTTCCACTTCATCCGCCGCCGCGTTGACGAACAAACCGACCTTGCTGACGAACGGTGGCAATTCGCGTGCGATGGCGGCCGCCTGCGCGACCCCCACACAGCGCGGACTGGGCGCATAGAACACGAAGCCCAACGCATCGGCGCCCAACTTCGCCGCCGCCTGCGCGTCCTCGGCACGGGTGATGCCGCAAAACTTGATTCTGACGGACATGGGCACGGTATCCAGACTCGAGAGCGGCGACTAATCGCGGGATTATCCCATCTCATTACGCCGACAGGTAGCCGAATGGTTCAATCGAAAGCGGGGCCGTCGTAACTCGCCAGCAATGGGCACTGTGTGGGCGGTGGCGGCAGGCCGTAATGCGGGGCGTAACGCACACCGCTGAGGTACAGGCCATCGGGTGGCGCGGTCATGCCGGCAAGGCGGCGGTCGCGGCCGGCGAGCACTTCCGCCACCCACGACGGTGGCTGACGACCACGTCCGACTTCGAGCAGGGTGCCGACGAAATTGCGCACCATGTGCTGCAGGAAAGCATTGGCTTCGACCCTGAACACGATGCACGGCGGCATCGCCACGACATCGAGACGATGCAAGGTGCGGATTGGATGCTTGGCCTGGCAGCCTTGCGCGCGAAAGGCACTGAAGTCGTGTTCGCCAAGCAGGTGGCGGGCCGCCTCGGCCATCGCCGCCACATCCAGCGCGCGACATTCCCAACTGACCTTGCCGCGCCACAGCGCGGGCCGCGTGCGCCGATTGCTGAGCACGTAGTCGTAGCTGCGCGCATGGGCAGAGAAGCGTGCATGAAAATCATCGGGCACTGGCAGCGCCCACAGCACACCGACATCCGGGGGTAGGTTGGCGTTCGCGCCCAGGATCCACGAGCGCGCGTTGCGCGCCGCGCTGGTTTCGAAATGAACGACTTGATAGGTGGCGTGTACGCCGGTATCGGTGCGCCCGGCGCAATGCACGGTGACCGGATGGGCGGCGACGCGACTCAGCGCGGTCTCGACCTCAGGCTGCACGGCGCGGATGCCGGCCGCCTGGGTCTGCCAGCCGCAAAAATCCGTGCCGTCGTATTCAATGCCAAGGGCGATGCGCATGGCCAAGCCGCGAGGCCGTGCGCTCCAGCACGCGGCCGGAGCGCCGGTTCAGGGTTTGAGGCGGCCGAGCAGCGTGCGGGCTTCGGCCTGCTGCGCAGGCGTGCCTTCGACCGCCACTTCATCCAGGATGGACCGCGCGCCATCGGAGTCGCCGAGCTCGATATAGGCCTTGGCCAGATTGAGCTTGGTGTCGGCCTCATCGGCCGCGCTCTGTCTTTCGATGGTGTGATCCACCGGCATGACAATGGTCTGCGAGGCGCCAAGATCGAGCTGGTCATCGCTCTCGATATCCAGCGAGTCCAGTGACAGAGTCTCGAGGTGACTGTTGTCGCTTCGCTTGTTCAAGGCCTCGTCCAGTTCCAGCGTCAGCTCGTCCAGCGAGCCATCGTCCTCGGTGCCGGAATTCAGTTTCAGACCGGAGTTACGCAGGGCCACGGCACTCGCCATGTCCACCGTCTCGTCGCCGGCGATGGAATCAATCTCGGCGGTGCCATCGAGATCGAAATCGAGATCACCGTCGAGATCCATGTCGTCATGGCCATCCAGCGCAATGGCGTCGAGTTCATCACCCTTCAGTGACAATTCGCCATCGAGGCGCGAACTCGTGCCCATGGTGATTTCGAGGTTGCCCTCTTCGCCTTCCGACTCGCTGATATCGAATGCGCTGCCAAGCTCATCGCCGCCCGCGGCGATATCGAAATCGAGCTCCGAGCTGCCACCACCGGCGGTCAGGTCGAGGTCGAGACCGGTAGCCTTGACGACGGCCGGCAATTCCATTTCGACGGTCGGATGATCTTCGATATCGAGACCGCCGATGTCGAATTCCAAATCGTCCTTGCCCGCACCGACCGCAAGATTGCCGCCGGTGATATCAAGAATGTCGTCTTCGTCGATGTCGGCCTTGGTGAAGACCGGCGCGACGGTGTCGCTGATATCGAACGTGGACGCCTCCGCCGCGGCAGGCGCGGCTTCGAGCTCGGCGTCGAGATCGAAATCAAGTTCGCCTGTGTCGAGATCGGCTTCCACTGCCTGCGCATTCGACGCTACGCCCGACGAGGTGACGTTCAGGAGGTCGAGGTCATCGACCATCGACACGTCGCCGGTCTTGGTCACATCAAGCAGATCGCTGCTACCGCCGCTCAGATCGAGGAAATCCCCCTCGCCGTCGGCACTGGCCGCGCCACCGGTGATGTCCAGCAGGTCGCTGCCGTCAACGCCATCGCCGCCGGTGATGTCGAGCAGTTCATTGGCTTCGCCGGCGCCTTCCGTGAGGTCGAATACGCCGCTCGCGCCGATGTCGAACTGGGCCTCGTGCTGACCGCCAGTCAGGTCGAGCACACTGCCCATGTCGCCCGTTTCAGCGAGTTCGGATGTTGCCGTCAGGTCGAGGAATTCACCGTCGGCGCTGGCGACGCCGTCCTCGGCCGTCAGGTCGAGCACATTGTTGGTGCCGGTGTCGGTCGCTTCACCGACCAGGTCGAAATCCAGCGAACCTTCGTGTCCACCCGGAGCATGGGTGAGCGTGGCTTCCGTCGCGTCGGAGTCGCTGCCGGTGATGTCGACGAACGCACTCGAAGCCGGCAACAGGGTCGCGGCCAGTGCGCCACCCTCGGCGAACAAGGCGCGGTCCGGCGACATTTCGGCCCACATCGCCAAGGCGCTTTCCCACAATGGGTGCTTGTCGCCCACCGCCGCGTGCAGCTCGCGTGCGGCGTTCTCATAGGACACGCGGTCGTTGGACGAGTAATAGACTTCCAGCAGACGCAGTTTGTATTCGTGACGGTCGGGGTACTGCGCGATGACACGCTTGACCAGTTCCTCGGCCTGATCGAAGCGCTCGTAGGCGAGATAGACGTTCACTTCCTCGAGCGGGTCCGTCTCCGGCGCGCCGGGCTGGGCGGTCGCCTCGCTGGCGGCGTCGACCACCGTGGCGTTGGGATCGAAAGCCGGCAGACTCGGCGTGGTCGCCAAAGGATCGAAATTGGTCGGCGTCTCAGTGCGGTCGTCGTCGTGCGCCGCATGGGTGGACGCTTCGGTGACGTCTTCGCTGCCGACCGCCGGGGCGGCGCGCAGCGGCACTGCCACCGGCTCGGCGCTGTCGCCACGGCCCTTCAACACGGTGCGGGCAACGACGGCGCCGAGACCAAGCAAAGCCAGCAGCGCGATGCCAAGCACGCCCAGGGCACCGCCCGGCACCATCTCGGCAATGGCTGGCGGCACCAGGCTCGCCGGGAAACCGGGGGCGCTTGCCGCCGGTGTTGCCACCTCGATTTCCGGTTCAGTCTCAGGCGCGGCCGGCGCAGCGGCTTCGGCCGGCTTGGCGGCTTCCGCGGTCTTGCCGCCGTCAACGTCGATTTCGGGCTCAATCTCGGCCGCGGCAGGCGTTTCCGCGGCGGCAGACGCGGCCGGCGCTGCGGCGGCGGCGGCGGGTGCCGCCTCTGCGGTTGTTTCAGGCGCGACTTCGGTTGCTGCCGGCGCTTCGGCCGCGGGCTTGCCGGCTTCGACCGGCGCTGCGCCGGTCGCAGTGGCGTCGACCGGCTTGCCGAGGTCGCCTTGCTTGACGCCGAGCTCCGCCAGGCGCGCCTGCAGGGAGGCCAGTTCCTGATCCTTGATGTTCACCTGCCGCTGCAGGATGTTGATGATCTCTTCCGCTTCGGACAGACGGTCCTTGAGATCGCCGGCCTGTTGCTTGCTTGAATCAAGAGCTTCGTCGTGAACGAGCTTGGCATCACCGGTAACGGTGCCAGCAGCGCCGGGCTTGCCGGGTTTGCCATCCGCGGCGCCAGCGGCCGTACCGCCCGGCGCCACGAGTTCCAGCTTGGCGTCGGAAGCAGGCGCCGCAGGCGCGGCCGCTTCGCGGGCGGCCGGTGCGGGCGCGGCCGCCGCTGCAGCTGCTGGCGCACCCAGGGGCTGCGCGGCTGGCGCGGCGCCGGCGTGGTGACGATATTCTTCCCACAGCTGGTGCTGATGGCGAATTTCGGCGGCGGCTTCCTTGGCGGACACTGCACGAATAGTGGCATCGTCCGGCACGTGCAACACGGCGCCGCGGCGCAGCATGTTGACGTTGCCATTGCTGAACGCTTCGGGATTCTGACGCAGGATGGCGAGCATCATCTGCTGGATGGACACCGAATCATCGGTGCGCGCGCTGCGCGCCAGTGACCACAGGGTGTCACCGGCGCCAACCGGGCCGAGTTCGCCACTGGCGGCGCGCGGCGCGGCCTTGGCGGCTACCGGTGCGGCCGCACGCGCGGCGGGTGACACTGGCGCGGTGGATCGAGCGACGGGTGTGGCTGCCGGTCGCACCGGCGCCGGCATGGCCGCGGCACGCGGTCCCCTGCTGGCAGCAGGCGCGGCGCTCATGCGGCGGTTGGGGTCGTAAAGAGGCGGGTCGAGCAGCACGGTGTATTCGCGCAGCAGTCGGCCGTTGGCCCAATTCAATTCAAGCAGGAAATTCAGGAAGGGCTCGCGTATCGCGTCTCTGGACGAGACCGTGATGTAGTCTTTGCCGTCCTGCGTATCCGCCACCGAAAACTTCAGCTGGAACAAGGCCGCCGAGCGTTCTATGCCGGCACGGCGGAATTGCTCTTCGCCCGCGAGCCCGACCGTCAACGCCTCGAAGTCTTCGGCCTTGGCGCCGAGCACTTCGATACGGCCTTTGAACGGTTCGTTCAAGGCCGAAGTGGCCTGCAAAGGTCCCAGGCCCAGCGCAAAAGCCACACGGCTTGCCAGAGCGCACAGCAAGAAGGCGACGGCTCGATTCCGTAGCATGGACGTCATTCCTTAGTCGGTTTCCCCACGATGGAAAAGCACCCGCGGGGCGGCATGCGCACAGCGCCGCATGCCCTACTCACCCGGCAGTATGTCCCAAAGCTTCTAAGATTCTTTATAAATCGTAAGTAACTATAGCTTACAAATGACTTTTTACCAACATTTCCGCGATCTGGATACTGTTCAGCGCGGCGCCCTTTCGAACATTGTCCGAGACCACCCACAGGTTGATACCCCGCGGATGGGAGATGTCCTCACGAATTCGGCCGACAAACACCGGATCCTGGTTGGCCGCTTCGGTCACGGCGGTCGGGTAGCCGCCGTTTTCATGGCGGTCCAGGACCGTCACGCCAGGCGCCTTTTCCAGTAGCGCGCGCACTTCGGCGGCACTGATCTTGGCGCGGGTTTCGATGTGCACGGCCTCCGAATGGCCGTAGAACACCGGCACGCGCACTGCGGTCGGATTCACCTGGATGCTGTCGTCACCCATGATCTTGCGGGTCTCCCACACCATCTTCATTTCTTCCTTGGTGTAGCCGTTGTCCATGAACACGTCGATGTGCGGCAACACGTTGAAAGCGATTTGCTTGGGATAGACTTCGGCCTCGATGGGCTTGGCGTTGAGCAGTGCCGCGGTCTGGTTCGCCAGCTCCGCGATCGCTTCCTTGCCGGTGCCGGACACCGCCTGGTAGGTGCAGACGTTGATGCGCTCGATGCCCACCGCGTCATGTATCGGCTTCAGGGCCACCAGCATCTGGATGGTCGAGCAATTCGGGTTGGCGATGATGTTGCGATTCTTGTACTGCGCGAGCGCGCCGGGATTGACCTCGGGCACGATCAGCGGAATGTCGTCGTCGTAACGGAACTGCGAGGTATTGTCGATGACGACGCAGCCGGCTTCGCCCGCGCGCGGGGCATAGATCTTCGAAACCGAAGCGCCGGGTGAGAACAGGCCTATCTGCACCTTGCTGAAATCGAAGGTGTCCAGATCCTGCACCACCAGCATGCGATCGCCGAAAGCGACGCGCGAACCAGCCGAGCGTGAACTGGCGACGGCATAGACCTCACCGACCGGAAAATTGCGCTGGTGCAGGATGGCCAGCATGGTCTCGCCGACGGCGCCGGTGGCGCCGACGACTGCAACGTTGTACTTCTTGCTCATGATTACTGTCCGTTAAACCTGTTGCGCGCTATTGCAGGGCGGCGATCACCGCCGCGCCCATTTCCCGGGTGCCGACCGTGCGGCAGCCGGCAGTGGCGATATCGGCCGTGCGCAGCCCTTGCTCCAGCACGCGCGACACCGCAGCCTCGACTTTGTCCGCCAGCGCCGCCTCGCCCAAGGTATAGCGCATCATCATGCTCGCCGAGAGAATGGTGGCGAGTGGATTGGCGACGTTCTTGCCAGCGATGTCCGGCGCCGAGCCGTGTATCGGTTCGTACATGCCCTTGTTGTCAGCGTTCAAAGATGCCGACGGCAGCATGCCGATGGAACCGGTCAGCATCGAAGCGAGATCCGACAGGATGTCGCCGAACATATTGTCGGTGACCAATACATCGAACTGCTTGGGCGCGCGCACCAGTTGCATGGCGGCGTTGTCCACATACATGTGCGAGACCTCGACGTCGGGATATTCGCTCGCCATGTTCTGCACGATTTCACGCCACAGTTCGGTAACCTCGAGCACATTGGCCTTGTCCACCGAGCACAGCCTGCGGTTGCGCTGGCGCGCCACTTCGAAACCACGGCGCGCAATGCGCACGATCTCGTCCTCGGTGTAGGCCAGCGTGTTGTAACCGCGGCGCTTACCATCGGCGGTGGTCTCGATGCCGCGCGGCTGGCCAAAATAAATGCCGCTGGTCAGTTCGCGGATAATCATGATGTCGAGCCCCGACACCACTTCGGGTTTCAGGGTCGACGCATCTACCAGCGCCGGAAACAACACCGCCGGGCGCAGATTGCAGAACAGGTCGAGTTCCGAGCGCAGCTTCAACAAGCCGCGCTCGGGGCGGATGGCGCGCTCAACCTTGTCCCATTTCGGACCGCCGACGGCGCCGAGCACAATGGCATCACAGGCGCGCGCGCGCTCGAGCGTGACATCGGGCAATGCGGTGCCGTGGGCGTCGATCGCGCAGCCCCCCATCAATGCATGTTCAAGCTCGCAGTTGAAACCGAAGCGACTGCGCAGGGCGTTGATGACGTCCTCGGCCGCGCCGACGATTTCAGGACCGATGCCGTCCCCCGCGATGAGAAGAATCTTGTGCGTCATAGCTCTGTTCCGGCACGAAAAAAAGGCCGCAAGGATACAGCAAGAGTGAAGCGCCTTACACCACGCCAATCGGCGCGCGCCTTTCCGGTTATACTCCGCCGCTCCACGGCAGCCAGCCTCCAGCCCATGAATCCCGGATTGCTCGAACTCAAGCCCTATCCCTTCGAACAGCTCGCCGCGATCCGGGCCCGCGTGCAACCACCGGCCGGGCTGCCATTGATAAATCTGTCGATAGGCGAGCCCCAGCACCCGACCCCGCCGCGCGTGCATCAAGCCCTCATCGCCCATCTGGATGGCACGGCGCGCTATCCCGCGACGCGCGGCATCGTTGAACTGCGCCAGGCGATCGTGGATTGGGCCAATCGCCGCTTTCATGTGCGCGCGGGACTGCTCGACGCCGAACGTCACGTGCTGCCGGTCAACGGCACCCGGGAAGCGCTGTTTGCGATCGCACAATGCGTGGTCGCGGCGAACAGCACGCGCAACCTGGTGGTGATGCCCAATCCTTTCTATCAAATCTACGAGGGCGCCGCGCTGCTGGCCGGCGGCAGCCCGTACTTCCTGCATTGCCCGGCCGAACTCGATTTCCGTCCGGACTGGGACGCGGTGCCGGACAGCGTGTGGGCGCGGACCGCACTCATTTATGTATGTTCGCCGGGCAACCCGTCAGGCGCCATTCTCACCGGCGAGGACTACGCGCGCCTCACAGCGCTGGCCGACCGGCATGGCTTCGTGATCGTCGCCGACGAGTGCTACAGCGAACTCTATTACGACGAGCAGCGGCCACCCCTCGGTCTGCTCGAATGGTGCGCAGCCAACGGCCGCGAGGATTTCCGGCACTGCCTGGTGATGCACAGTCTTTCCAAGCGCTCCAATGCGCCGGGTCTGCGCTCGGGCTTCGTGGCGGGCGACGCCGCCATCATCGACCCCTTCTATCGCTACCGCACCTACCAGGGCGGCGCGATGCCGGTGCATGTACAACATGCCAGCATCGCGGCGTGGACCGACGAAGAGCACGTCATCACCAATCGCGCACTGTATCGCCGCAAGTTCGATGCGGTGGTGCCGTTGCTGGCGAGTGTCGCCAAACTTACCCAGCCCGCCGCGGGTTTCTATCTATGGCCCGAAGTCGAGGCCGACGATCTCCTCGCCTGCGAGCGCCTGCTCGGCGCGGCCGGCGTGCTGGTGCTGCCCGGCAGTTTCCTCGCGCGCACCAGCCAGCACGGCAATCCCGGCAAACACCGTTTGCGCATTGCGCTGGTGGCCGACCAGGACGAATGCGTCCAGGCGGCGCAACGCATGCAACCCGTACTTCGCCAACTGCAAGGACTCTAAAGCCATGAGTGAATTGGCCACCATCATCAATGACGCTTTCGAGCGTCGCGCCGATATCGATGCCAAGAACGCCAGCGCCGAGCTGCGCGATGCCATCGCCAGCACCTTGTCGGCGCTCGACGCCGGCACCCTGCGCGTGGCAGAACCGACCGACAGCGGCTGGAAGGTCAACGAATGGGCCAAGAAGGCCGTGCTGCTGTCGTTCAAGCTCGCCGGCAATGAAGTCATGCCGAGCGGCGCGACCAATTACTTCGACAAAGTACCGCTGAAGTTCGCCGGCATGCAGCAGGCCGAGTTCGAGAAGATTGGCGCACGCGTGGTGCCGCCGGCGGTGGCGCGACGCGGCTGCTTCATCGCACCAGGCGTGATCCTCATGCCGAGCTACGTCAACATCGGCGCCTATGTCGACAGCGGCACCATGGTCGACACCTGGGCAACGGTTGGCTCCTGCGCGCAAATTGGCAAGAACGTGCATCTGTCGGGTGGCGTCGGTATCGGCGGCGTGCTGGAACCGGTGCAGGCATCACCGACCATCATCGAAGACAACTGCTTCATCGGTGCGCGTTCGGAAATCGTCGAAGGTGTGATCGTCGGCGCCGGCTCGGTGATTTCGATGGGCGTCTACATCGGTCAGAGCACCAAGATCTACGACCGTGAGACGCGTACCGTCAGCTACGGTCATGTGCCACCGGGTTCGGTGGTGGTGTCAGGCAATTTGCCGGCGGAAGACGGCAGCCACAGTCTCTATTGCGCGGTGATCGTGAAGAAGGTTGATGCCAAGACTCGCGCCAAGACCGGCATCAACGAGTTGCTGCGCGTTTAAGTTATCCGCGTATCGAAGTTGCGGCCTGCTCAGGCCGCAACTTCGGCAATTGCGACGCGCGCCGCGCTTTCAACCTTGCGCGCGATATCGTTGGCCATTTCCTCGACCAGCGCTGAATCCCGGCCTTCGACCATCACCCGGATCACAGGCTCGGTACCGGACGGACGCAGCAGCACGCGACCACTGTTGGCAAGACGCGCTTCGGCCTGGGTCACGGCGCGTTGCACGTCCGGCAATGACATCACGTCGATTTTTCTTTCCATACGCACATTGACGAGCGTCTGCGGGCATTTCTGCATGCCACTCTTGAGATCATGGAGCGACTGCTCACCGCCTATCATCGCCTCCAGTACCTGCAGCGCGGAGATGATGCCATCGCCGGTGGTGGTGAGATCGAGGCAGATGATGTGTCCCGACGACTCTCCGCCCAAGGTCCAGCCACCGTCGCGCAGCTTTTCGAGGATGTAGCGATCACCGACCTTGGCCCGTTCAAAGCCAAGACCAATGGTGCGTATGGCCTGCTCGAGACCCAGGTTGCTCATCTGCGTGCCGACCACGCTGCCGCGCAGTTGACCGAGTTGCTGACGACGGCGGGCGATGATGAACACCAGTTCGTCGCCATCGACCAGTTCGCCCTTGGCGTCGACCATGATCAGGCGATCACCATCACCATCGAGTGCCACGCCGACATCGGCGCCGTGTTTCAGCACGGCCGCCTGCAACGCGCCGGGCTCGGTGGCGCCGCATTCGTGATTGATATTGAAGCCGTCCGGCGTATTGCCGAGCGTGATGACCTGGGCGCCGAGTTCAGAGAACACCGCCGGCGCGATGTGATAAGTCGCGCCGTTGGCGCAGTCGACCACCATTTTCAAACCGGCAAGATTGATGCTGGAACGCACTGTGCCTTTACAGAATTCAATGTAGCGACCGGCCGCGTCTTCCACGCGCCGCGCCTTGCCAAGATTGCGCGAGGTGACCGTTTCCAGCGGGCGGTCGAGTTCGGCTTCGATCTCAAGCTCAATCTCGTCGGGCAGCTTGGCGCCGTCATGCGAGAAGAATTTGATGCCGTTGTCTTCGAAAGCATTGTGCGAGGCGCTGATCACGATGCCGGCCTGCGCATGAAACGTGCGGGTGAGGTAAGCGATGCCGGGGGTCGGCATGGGCCCGAGCAGATGGATGTCGATGCCAGCGGCGGACAGTCCCGCTTCCAGCGCCGACTCGAACATGTAGCCTGAAACGCGAGTGTCCTTGCCAATCAGTACTTTCTGGCGCCCGGGCGCATGGGCACTCAAGACGCGGCCCGCAGCCCAACCGAGCTTCATGACGAAGTCGGGGGTGATGGGATGCTCACCCACCATGCCGCGAATGCCATCGGTACCGAAATATTTGCGCTTGCGCTCACTCATGGAATGCACCTCGCCCAGCCGCAGGGCAGAAATCGTTTGAAGCGTTTGTTCGAAAATAACAGGAGCGCGGAAGCCGCGGCCGTGATTCGCATCACAGCCGCGCTACCGGCCTGGAGTCTTATAGCGGCAATAGGTTAACAAGCGTTAACCGCAGGCGCTCAATGCAGGCTGGCGGGCCCACCGATCTTGCCGTCCTTGCCTTTGTCGGTGGCCGGTTTGTCTTCGACATCGGGGCCACGGGCACCACGCGAAGAATCGTCATCCATCCAATCTTCCGGCGGCCGCGGGGCGCGGCCCATCATGATGTCGTCGATCTGGTCGACGCCCAGTGTCTCGTACTTGATCAGCGCTTCGGCCATCACGTTCAACTGCTCGAGGTTGGTTTCGAGCAGCGTGCGGGCACGCTGGTAATTGCGATCAACGATGTCGCGCACTTCTTCATCGATGAGGTGCGCGGTTTCATCGGACACCATCTTGTGTTGCGTGACCGACCGGCCGAGGAACACCTCGCCTTCGTCGTCGCTGTAGGTCATGGGGCCGAGCTTGGCCGACAGGCCCCAGCGCGTCACCATGTTGCGTGCGATTTCGGTGGCGCGCTCGATGTCGTTCGACGCGCCGGTCGTGACGGCGGTCGGCCCGAACACGATTTCCTCGGCGATACGGCCACCGAACAAGGTCGAAATTCGGCTTTCCAGCGACTCCTTGCTGGAGCTGTAGCGGTCTTCTTCCGGCAGATACATCGTCAACCCAAGCGCACGGCCGCGTGGAATGATGGTGACCTTGTAGACCGGGTCATGCTCGGGCACCAGGCGACCGACGATGGCGTGACCGGCTTCGTGGAAAGCCGTCAGGCGCTTTTCCTTGTCGCTCATCACCATCGAGCGGCGCTCGGCGCCCATCATGATTTTGTCCTTGGCCTTTTCGAATTCATCCATGTCGACCAGGCGCTTGTTGGAACGCGCTGCGAACAACGCGGCCTCGTTGACCAGGTTGGCGAGATCCGCGCCCGAGAAGCCCGGCGTACCACGCGCCAGGATGGCCGGCTTGACGTCTTCCGCGACCGGCACCTTGCGCATGTGCACTTTCAGAATCTGTTCGCGACCACGGATGTCCGGCAGCGGCACCACCACCTGACGGTCAAAGCGGCCGGGACGCAGCAGTGCCGGGTCGAGCACGTCGGGACGGTTGGTGGCGGCAATGATGATGATGCCCTCGTTGCCGTCGAAACCGTCCATCTCGACCAGCAACTGGTTCAGGGTTTGCTCGCGCTCGTCATGGCCACCGCCGAGGCCGGCGCCGCGATGACGGCCGACCGCGTCGATTTCATCGATAAAGATGATGCACGGCGCGTGCTTCTTGGCCTGCTCGAACATGTCGCGCACGCGGGACGCGCCCACACCCACGAACATTTCCACGAAATCCGAACCCGAGATAGTGAAGAACGGCACCTTGGCTTCGCCGGCGATGGCCTTGGCCAGTAGGGTCTTGCCGGTACCGGGCGAGCCGACCATCAACACGCCGCGCGGAATCTTGCCGCCAAGCTTCTGGAACTTGCCCGGGTCTTTCAGGAAATCGACCAGCTCCTTGACCTCTTCCTTGGCCTCGTCGACGCCGGCGACATCGTTGAAAGTAATGCGGATCTGATCTTCACCCAGGAGGCGCGCACGGCTCTTGCCGAACGACATCGCGCCGCGACCACCGGCGCCGCCCTGCATCTGGCGCATGAGGTAAATCCACACCGCAATGAGCAGCAGGAAGGGGAACCAGGAAATGAAAATCTGCATCAACAGACCCTGGCGATCCGGGGCCTGGGCCTCGATGCGGACATTATTGTCGAGCAGGGTGCCGATCAGCGGGCTGTTGTCTGTTTCCGGACTGTAGGTAAAGAGATGCGAGCCGTCGTGCATCTCGATCTCGATGGTCTGACCATCCAACAGCACCTTGGACACACGGCCGCTCTTGGCTTCGGTGACGAAATCCGAGTAATCGATGGCCCGCGAGGCGCCATGACGCGGTGTGAAATTCTGGAAAACCAGCATCAGCACCAGGGCGATGACGATCCAGAGGACAAGATTTCTAGCCATATGAGCCTTGTTTACTTCCAGGAAGCCCGTGCCGGTCCACAGCGCGTGCCTGCGGAGAATGCAGCCCAGGGGGCAGAAAAACTATATACCATATTGTTTTGCCACGACATAAAACTCACGCGACTCGGCGCGTGAAGCTTCGGGCTTGCGTCGCGAAACATGACCAAAGCTTCCCTTGATACGCTTCACGACCAATTCTGTATCGGCAAACTGAAACAGTTTTATGAGCAGACTGCCGCCGGGCCGCAAGAGTTCATCGGCAAGGTCGAGGGTAATCTCGGCCAATTCCACCATGCCGGCCTCGTCGACGTCCTTGAGACCGGTGATATTGGGGGCCATGTCGGACATTACAAGGTCGAGCTTGCCGCCGACCGCGGCGATGACCTCGGCCTGCACGGCCGGGTCGCGGCAATCGCCGTGAATGAAGGTCGCGCCCGGCACTGGCTCCATGTCGAGGATGTCCATGGCGACGACCTTGCCACGTGGGCCAGCCAGTTCCACCGCCACCTGGGTCCAGCCGCCGGGGGCCGCGCCGAGATCGAGCACTGACGCGGCACCGCGGATCAGCTGATCCTTCCTGGCCAGTTCCTGCAGTTTGTAGGCGGCGCGCGACCGATAGCCGTGCTGGTCGCGCTGTTTGACGAAGGGATCAGCATTCTGGCGTTGCAGCCAGCGGCTGCTGGAACCGCGGCGGGCCACGCTAGATGTACTGAACGCTCAAGACTTCGTACTCGATGTCACCGCTGGGGGCCTTGACCACCACGGTGTCTCCTTCGCTCTTGCCGATCATGGCGCGGGCGATCGGGGAGTTGACCGAAATCATGCGCGCTTTGACGTCGGCTTCGTCCTCACCGACGATTTTCCACGTCACTTCTTCGTTGGTCTCGACGTTCAGCAGCTCGACGGTGGCGCCGAACACCACCTTGCCCTGGGCATTGAGCTTGGTGACGTCGATGATCTCGGCGTTGGAAAGCTTGCCTTCGATATCGTTGATGCGCCCTTCATTGAAGCTTTGCTGTTCGCGGGCGGCGTGATATTCGGCGTTTTCCTTCAGATCGCCGTGCGCGCGGGCTTCGGCGATGGCCTGCGTGATGCGCGGGCGGTCTTCAGTCTTGCGACGATGCAATTCTTCGCGCAGGCGCAGCGCGCCCTGGGCGGTCATCGGCGTTTTGATCATACCTTGCACTCCCGATGCAAGTCCTGCAGGCGACGGACGTCGCCGGTGCCGGTATCGGCCAGGGCCATGACCGCGGCGTGGGCACCGGCCATGGTGGTGGTGTACGCAACGCGATGGTTCAACGCATTGGTGCGAATCATGTAGGAATCGCCAATCGCCTGCTTGCCTTCCGTGGTGTTGATGATGAGATCGATTTCGTCGCTCTTGATCATGTCGACGATGTGCGGCTGGCCTTCACCGACCTTGTTGACGCGCTGGCATTCGACGCCCGCTTCGCGCAGCGCCGCTGCCGTGCCTTGCGTCGCAATGATGCGGAAGCCCTGATTGATGAGCAGGTGGCCGAGTTCGATGGCGGCCGGCTTGTCGGCATCGCGCACGCTCAGGAACGCATTGCCGGTGCTCGGCAGCGCCATGTTGGCAGCCTGCTGGGCCTTGCCGAAGGCTTCGCCGAATGTCGCGCCTATACCCATCACTTCGCCTGTCGATTTCATTTCCGGGCCGAGCAAAGGGTCGACGCCGGGGAACTTCACGAACGGGAACACCGCTTCCTTCACCGAATAATAGGGCGGCGTGCGTTCCTTGTCGGCGTTCTGAAAGACCAGCGACTCACCGAACATGCAGCGCGCCGCGACATAGGGCAGCGACAGGCCAATGGCCTTGGACACGAACGGCGCCGTGCGCGAAGCGCGCGGGTTGACCTCGAGGACAAAGATATCCTCACCCTGGATCGCAAACTGGGTGTTCATGAGGCCAATGACATTGAGGCCACGCGCCATGGTTGCCACCTGACGGCGCAGTTCATCCTGCATGGCTGGCGTCAAGGTATGGGGTGGTAGCGCGCAGGCCGAATCACCGGAATGCACACCGGCCTGTTCGATATGTTCCATGATGCCGCCGATGAGGACGTCGCGGCCGTCACAGATGGCATCGACATCGACTTCGATGGCGGCTTCGAGAAAATGGTCGAGCAGCACCGGCGAATCATTCGAGACCGCCACCGCGGCCTGCATGTAACGTTCGAGGTCGCGATCGTTGTAGACGATTTCCATGGCGCGTCCGCCGAGCACATAGGACGGACGCACCACCAGGGGGTAGCCGATCTCCGCCGCGCGCGCGGTCGCTTCGGCGGTATCACGCACGATGCGATTGGGCGGCTGACGCAGTCCTTCGCGTTCGAGGAACTGCTGGAAGCGCTCGCGATCTTCGGCCAGATCGATGGAATCGGGCGAGGTGCCGATGATCGGCACGCCGGCCGCTTCCAGGGCGCGTGCGAGCTTCAGCGGCGTCTGGCCACCGAACTGCACGATGACCCCGCGCGGCTTCTCGACCGCGACGATTTCCAGCACGTCTTCAAGCGTCAGCGGTTCGAAGTACAGACGATCGGAAGTGTCGTAATCGGTCGACACCGTTTCCGGATTGCAGTTGATCATGATCGATTCGAAGCCGGCATCGCGCGCCGCCATCGAGGCCTGCACGCAGCAGTAATCGAATTCGATGCCCTGGCCAATGCGGTTCGGGCCACCGCCGAGCACGATGATCTTCTGTCTGTCGGTCGGCCGCGATTCGCACTCTTCCTCGTAGGTCGAGTACATGTAGGCGGTGCTGGCGTCGAATTCGGCGGCGCAGGAATCGACGCGCTTGAACACCGGCCGCACGCCCGCGGCATGACGTCGCGCACGCAGCTCGTTTTCACTCACGCCGGCCAGCTTGGCGAGGCGCGCATCGGAGAAACCTTTGCGCTTCAGAGCCCGCAGACGCTGCGCGTCGAGCGCCGCCACGCCACCGGCTAGCACCGCCACTTCTTCGTTGATGATGTCGGCGATGGCGGTCAGGAACCACATATCGATGCGCGTCATCTGGTGCACATCGTCCAGCGAATAGCCGCAGCGGAAAGCTTCGCCCACATACCAGATGCGCTGCGCGCCAGCGGCGGTCAGCTCGCGACGCAGACGCACATCGGTCAGTTCAATCTTGCTGGTATCGATTTCATCGAGGCCGGTAGCGCCGGTCTCGAGACCGCGCAGCGCTTTCTGAAAGGATTCCTGGAAGGTGCGCCCCATGGCCATCACCTCACCCACCGATTTCATCTGCGTGGTGAGACGGTCTTCGGCCTGCGGGAATTTCTCAAACGTGAAACGCGGGATCTTGGTGACCACGTAGTCGATGGTCGGCTCGAACGAAGCCGGCGTTGCGCCATCGGTGATTTCGTTGCGCAGTTCGTCCAGCGTATAACCGACCGCGAGCTTGGCGGCGACCTTCGCGATCGGAAAGCCGGTGGCCTTGGAGGCCAGCGCCGAGGAACGCGACACGCGCGGATTCATTTCAATCACGATCAGGCGCCCGTCGTCGGGATTGACCGCGAACTGCACGTTCGAACCGCCGGTGTCGACGCCGATTTCGCGCAGCACCGCGATCGAGGCGTCGCGCATGATCTGGTATTCCTTGTCGGTCAGCGTCTGCGCCGGCGCGACGGTGATCGAGTCACCGGTGTGAATACCCATCGGGTCGAGATTTTCGATCGAGCACACGATGATGCAGTTGTCGGCGCGGTCGCGCACGACTTCCATCTCGTATTCCTTCCAGCCCAGCACCGATTCTTCCAGCAGGATTTCGGTGGTGGGCGACGCGTCGAGACCGCGACGGCAGGCTTCGTCGAAATCTTCCTTGTTGTACACAATGCCGCCACCCGAACCGCCGAGCGTGAAGGACGGCCGGATGATGACCGGGAAGCCGAGTTCCTTCTGCGCGGCGCGACAATCCTCTAGATTGTGCGCGATGAAGGACCGCGCGCATTCGAGACCGATGCGGCTCATGGCTTCACGGAACTTGGAGCGGTCTTCGGCCTTGTCGATGGCTTCTTCCGAAGCGCCAATCAATTCCACACCGAATTTTTCCAGCACGCCCTCGCGCGCCAGATCGAGCGCGCAGTTGAGCGCAGTCTGGCCACCCATGGTCGGCAGCAGGGCATCGGGACGTTCGCGTTCGATGATCGACGCGACGGTCTGCCAGCGTATCGGCTCGATATAGGTGGCGTCCGCCATGCCGGGGTCGGTCATGATGGTGGCCGGATTCGAATTGACCAGCACCACGCGGTAACCTTCATCGCGCAGCGCCTTGCAGGCTTGCGATCCGGAATAGTCGAACTCGCAGGCCTGGCCGATCACGATGGGACCGGCACCGATCAGGAGAATGGTCTTGATGTCGTCACGACGCGGCATGATCTAGCGTCCGGCGCGGGCACGCTCGATGAGCGTGATGAATTGATCGAACAGGGGCTGCACATCGCGCGGGCCGGGGCTGGCCTCGGGGTGGCCCTGGAAACTGAAAGCCGGCAGTTCGCGATGGGCGATGCCCTGCAGGGAACCGTCGAACAGCGAACGGTGGGTGGCACGCAGGGTAGCCGGCAGGCTGTCCTCGTCCACCGCGAACCCGTGGTTCTGACTCGTGATCAGCACGCGACCATCGTCCAGCGATTTGACCGGATGGTTGGCGCCGTGGTGACCGAATTTCATCTTCACCGTGCGTGCACCGCAGGCCAGCGCCAATAATTGATGGCCGAGGCAGATGCCGAACACCGGAATGCCGGTGGCCAGCAGTTCGCGAATGGCGGTGATGGCGTAGGTGCAAGGCTCGGGATCGCCCGGACCGTTGGACAGGAACACGCCGTCGGGTTTGCGCGCCAGCACCTCGCTGGCCGGCGTGGTGGCCGGCACCACCTCGACTTGACAGCCGCGGTCGGCCAACAGGCGCAGGATGTTGTGCTTGACGCCAAAATCGTAAGCGACCACGCGGTAGGGTGTGGACGCCGGCACGCGATGGGCGTTGGTTTCCAGCACCCAGCTGCCTTCGCGCCAGGTATAGGCTTCGTCGGTCGTCACGACCTTGGCAAGGTCGGCGCCGGCAAGGCCGGGAAAACCACGCGCGGCGGCGATCGCGGCAGCGTCGGTGGCGTCCGGGCCGGCGGCGATGCAACCGTTCTGGGCGCCCTTCTCGCGCAGCACACGGGTCAGCTTGCGCGTATCGATGTCGGCGATGGCGACCACGCCCTGGGCACGCAGGAAATCACTCAAGGAGGCGCTGGCCCGCCAGTTGCTGACGGCCGCCGACGAGTCCCGCACCACCAGCCCGCTGGTGAAAGCGCGGCGCGACTCGAGATCCTGCAGATTGATGCCGGTATTACCGATGTGCGGATAAGTCAGGGTGACTATCTGTTGGGCATAGGAGGGATCGGTGAGGATTTCCTGATAACCCGTGATGGCGGTGTTGAATACCACCTCGCCGATGCCGAAACCGGCAACGCCGATGGAACGGCCATGAAAAACAGTGCCGTCAGAAAGCGCTAATACAGCTGAATCACTCACAATCTTTCCCACATATGCAAAGCGGGAGGCAGCCACCTGACTGCTCCCGCTCGATCTCTGGCATTGTACTTGACCGACCAGATCCAAGGAAGGACCATCGACCGCCACGCCGCCCGCGAGCCTCATCATGGATATCACTTTGCTGGCCCCAGCCACTGCTCGCGATGCGCTCGCGGCCGGCGCGACGCGGGCCGCGATGGTTGAAACCCGCGATGGTCCGCGGCATTTGATCCTGGTCGGTGCCGAGGATGGAGCTCGCGCCTACCTCAACAGTTGTCCGCATCAAGGGGTGCGCCTGGACTGGCAGCCGGGCGTGTTCCTGGATGTCGAAGGCACACATCTGCAGTGCTCGATGCATGGCGCGCTGTTCGCTCTCGCCGATGGGCATTGCGTGAGCGGACCGTGTGTGGGCCGCGCGCTGCATGCCGTGCCACTGCAGGAGCTGGACGGACTGCTGGGGATCGCGCACGAGACGACGCTGCCGGCCAGCGCGCGCTGACGGAAGGAAGCTCTGATTAAGCGTAGCGAGCAGCGCAGTCGCTTAATCAGAGCTTCCTCAGTTCTGTTGTGGGTCGGGACTCGGCGCCATCGCCGCACGATAGCGCTTGATGCGATGGCTGATCTCGATGGCGACCTCGAGCGCGCGTTTGCCGTCCTCGCCGGTCACCTCGGGCAGGCCGCCGTGGCGCACCGCGTCGACGAATGAGCTGATTTCGGCTTTCAGCACATCGGTGCTGCCGACCGTCGCGGTCTCGAACGTCACCTCCCGCTGTTCCTGCGCTTCGCGCCCGTCGGTGACAGTGCCGATGCGCAGTTCGTGGTTGGCGTAATCGATGGAGAGGTAGCCGCCGCGCTGGTAGACCTTCATGACCCGCGCCGGCTCCTGCGACACGCGGCTGGCGGCGAGCTCAGCGATGCAGCCGCTGGCGAATTCGAGGCGCGCGTGGGCAATGTCGATGTCGTCCGTCACCACCGCCGTGCCCGAGGAATGAATCGCGCGCAGCGGACTGCCCACGATGCTGAGCACGATATCGATGTCGTGAATCATGAGATCGAGCACCACGTCGACCTCGGTGCCGCGCTTCTTGTAGGCGGCAAAACGCTGGGCTTCAATGAGACGCGGCGTATCCACGCGTTCGCGCAGCGCGCGCACCACCGGGTTGAAACGTTCGAGGTGGCCAACCTGCAGCACGAGGCCGCGACTCGCGGCGCTCTGGATGAGGATCTCCGCTTCGGCGACGGTCGCCGTGAGGGGCTTTTCCACCAGCGCGTGCACGCCGGCGGCGAGACAATCCTGGGCGAGGGCGAAGTGGCGCGCGGGCGGCACCACGATGGAAACGAGATCGACGTCGCTCAGGATGTCGCGATAGTCGGTGACCGAGCGCGTTGCGTACTTGGCCGCCACTTCGGCGCCGCGCGCCGCGTCGGTGTCGGCCACAGCGACCAGTTCGACACCGTCGAGCTGGGAATATTTCTGTGCGTGGAAATTGCCGAGGTAACCGACCCCGATGACAGCGGCCCGCAATGCTCGCATACGCTCACCCGCGACGCCGGTGGCGCCCAACGTCCCCGGCTTTGACGGCGAGTATACCCGACGCGGGCGGCTAAGCCGCGGCTAGTCCTTCAGACCCAGCACATCCTGCATGTCGTACAGGCCCGGCCCCTGCCCCGCCAGCCATGCGGCGGCGCGCAGCGCGCCGGCGGCGAAGGTGGAACGATCGGACGCCTTGTGGGTGATCTCGATACGCTCGCCATCACCGGCGAACAGCACCGTGTGGTCACCGACGATGTCGCCGCCGCGGATGGTTTCGAAACCAATGGTCTTGCGATCGCGCGCGCCGGTGCGACCTTCGCGGCCATACACCGCGCAGGTCTTCAGATCGCGCCCGAGCGCGGCCGCCAGCACTTCGCCCATGCGCACGGCGGTGCCGGACGGCGCATCGATTTTGTGACGGTGATGGGCCTCGATGATCTCGACGTCGAAGTCGTCACCGAGCACGCGCGCGGTCAAATCAAGCAGCTTGAAGCACAGATTCACACCGACGCTCATATTGGGCGCGAACATGATGGGTACATCTGCCGCCGCTGCGCGAATGTTCGCGACCGCGTCGCCAAAGCCGGTGGTGCCGATGACGATGCGCGTACCGCTGGCGCGGCACAGTTCGAGATGGGCGAGTGTCGATTCCGGCACGGTGAAATCAATCAGCACGTCGGACGCCGCCAGCGCCGCAACCGGATCGGCGCTGATGGGCACACCGCTGGCACCGACGCCGGCCAGGAGGCCGGCGTCGGTGCCGAGATGGGGGGATGAAGGATGCTCGAGCGCGGCGCTCAAGCGCAGCGCGCCATGCTCGGCCAGCAGCGTGACCAGCGTGCGGCCCATGCGGCCGCCGGCGCCGGCAATGGCGACGCGCGTCTTGTCTTTCGGCATGTCGCCTGCTCCTAAAGCGCTCTCCATGAATGTCAGGAGAACTTCATTTCCTCAAAAAACTTCTTCACGCCATCCAGCCACGAACTCGCGCGCGGACTGTGGGTGTTGCCCTCGCCGTTCAGCGAATCGCCGAACTTGCGCAGCAACTCCTTCTGCTCCTTGTTGAGGTTGACCGGCGTCTCGACCGCCACGCGGCAGATGAGATCGCCCACCTGGCCGCCACGCACCGAACGCACGCCTTTGCCACGCAGCCGGAACATGCGGCCGGTCTGGGTCTCGGGCGGGATCTTGAGCATCACGCGGCCCGACAAGGTCGGCACTTCGAGTTCACCGCCGAGCACCGCGGTGACGAAATCTATCGGCACTTCACAGCGCAGGTCAGTCTCTTCACGGGTGAAGATCGGATGGTCCTTGACCACCACGTTGACGTACAAATCACCGGGCGGGCCGCCGTTTTGTCCCGGCTCACCCTCGCCCGACAGGCGGATGCGGTCACCGTTGTCGACGCCAGCCGGCACCTTGACCGAGATGGTCTTGTTGCCACGCGACTTGCCGGTGCCGTTGCAGGAGCCGCAAGGATCGGAAATCGTTTTGCCCGCGCCGCGGCACTTCGGACAGGTCTGCTGGACGGAGAAGAAACCCTGCTGCATGCGCACCTGGCCGGCGCCGCCGCAGGTGCCGCACTGGTCGGGCGCCTTGCCGCTGCGCGAGCCCTTGCCGCCGCAGGTTTCGCAGCCGACCAGGGTCGGCACGCGAATCTTGATCTCGCTGCCTGCGACCGCGTCTTCGAGCGTCATCTCGAGGTCATAGCGCAGATCGGCGCCACGATAGGCGCGCGAACCACCGCCGTTACGCCCGCCGCCGAAGATGTCGCCAAACACGCTGTCGAAGATGTCACCGAAACCCGCGCCACCGAAACCGGCGCCGGCCTGTTGATCGACGCCGGCATGGCCGAACTGATCGTAGGCCTGACGCTTCTGGCGGTCGGACAGCATTTCGAACGCTTCCTTCACTTCCTTGAAGCGTTCTTCGGCCTGCGGGTCATCCGGATTTCTGTCCGGATGGAATTTCATCGCCAGGCGGCGATAGGCCTGTTTGATCTCCGCCTCGCTCGCCTTGCGGTCGAGGCCGAGAACTTCGTAGTAATCACGCTTGGCCATCGCGTTCCATATCCGTAGTGAAAAGGGCTCTCATCAAAACGCAGGCCCAGCGAGGCTTAACGCCAGGCCGGGCCCGTCGGAGCAAGTGACAGGGAAAACTTACTTGTCGTCTTTGACTTCTTCGAAGTCGGCATCGACGACGTTGTCCGCAGAACCAGCCTGCGCACCGGCGCCACCGCTGGCACCCGCGCCGGGTGCCTGCTGATCGGCCTGGTAAGCCTGGCCGGCAATCTTACCCGAGACTTCCCCGAGTTGCTGCGTCTTGGCCTCGATGTCAGCGACGTCTTCGCCGGCCATCGCGGCTTCGACCGCCTTGATGGCGTCTTCCATCTGCTGCCGATCCGCATCGGACATCTTGTCCTTCAGATCTTCCAGCGACTTCTTCGAGGCATGCACCAGTGAATCGGCCTGGTTGCGTGCGCCGACCAGCGCCTGGAACTTGCGGTCTTCCTCGGCATGCGCCTCGGCGTCCTTGACCATCTGCTGGATCTCTTCATCCGACAGACCGCTGGACGCCTTGATGACGATGGACTGCGCCTTGCCGGTCGCCTTGTCCTTGGCCGACACATTGAGGATGCCGTTGGCGTCGATGTCGAACGACACTTCAATCTGCGGCACGCCGCGCGGCGCCGGCGGAATGTCGGCGAGATCGAAACGGCCCAGCGACTTGTTGGCCGAGGCGCGCTCACGCTCACCCTGCAGCACATGCACGGTGACCGCGGTCTGGCTGTCATCGGCGGTCGAGAAAGTCTGCGATGCCTTGGTCGGGATGGTGGTGTTCTTCTCGATGAGCTTGGTCATCACGCCACCCAGGGTTTCGATACCCAAGGACAGCGGCGTGACGTCGAGCAGCAGCACGTCTTTCACATCGCCGCCCAGCACACCGGCCTGGATGGCCGCGCCGACCGCCACGGCTTCGTCGGGGTTGACGTCCT
This sequence comes from Gammaproteobacteria bacterium, assembly GCA_020849475.1. Taxonomy (GTDB): domain Bacteria; phylum Pseudomonadota; class Gammaproteobacteria; genus JADJYF01. Next base: position 11,690 of record JADLGE010000101.1, on the reverse strand, counting down.
TGCGCGGCTCCTTGCCGAAGAAATCCTTCACCACCTGCTGCACTTTCGGCATGCGGGTCTGACCACCGACCAGGATGACGTCGTCGATCTGCGAGGCGCTCAGGCCCGCGTCCTGCAGCGCGATGCGGCAGGGCTCGATGGTGCGGTTGATGATTTCGTCGACCAGAGACTCGAGCTTGGCGCGCGAGATCTTGACGTTCAGATGCTTGGGACCCGTGGCATCGGCCGTGATGTAGGGCAGATTGACGTCGGTCTGCATGCTCGACGACAGCTCAATCTTGGCCTTTTCCGCCGCTTCCTTCAGACGCTTCAAGGCGAGCGGATCGTTGTGCAGGTCGATGCCCTGCTCCTTCTTGAACTCGTCGGCCAGGAAGTCGATGAGGCGCAGGTCAAAATCTTCGCCGCCCAGGAAGGTGTCACCGTTGGTCGACAGCACCTCGAACTGGTGCTCGCCGTCGACCGAGGCGATTTCAATCACCGACACGTCGAACGTACCACCGCCCAGGTCGTAGACCACAATCTTGGCATCGCCGCCGCGACGGTCCATGCCATAGGCGAGCGCGGCCGCGGTCGGCTCATTGATGATGCGCTTGACCTCAAGACCGGCGATGCGGCCGGCGTCCTTGGTGGCCTGACGCTGGGAGTCGTTGAAGTAGGCCGGCACGGTGATGACCGCTTCGGTGACCGGCTCACCGAGGTAGTCCTCGGCGGTCTTCTTCATTTTCATGAGCACGCGCGCCGAGATCTCCGGCGGCGCCATCTTCTTGCTCTTGACCTCGACCCAGGCGTCGCCGTTGTCGGCCTTGGCGATGGTGTAGGGCACCATGTTCTTGTCTTTCTGCACCACGTCGTCGGTGAACTTGCGACCGATGAGGCGCTTGACCGCGAACAGAGTGTTCTTGGGATTGGTGACCGCCTGGCGCTTGGCCGACTGGCCGACCAGTACTTCGTCGTCACCGGTGAAGGCCACAATCGAGGGCGTGGTGCGCGCGCCTTCGCTGTTTTCGATGACCTTGGCCTTGCCCGCTTCCAAAACGGCGACGCAGGAGTTGGTGGTGCCTAAATCGATTCCGATGATCTTGCCCATGGTGTGCCTCTATTGCTCTAAACCTGTTGCCAAGCCCGCCGCGCGGACTCTGAATTGCGAATCAAAGTGGGGTGAGCCCAGCCGAATTCAAGCCCGGCTCACGCGTCGGCCGCTTTTGCCACCACCACCAGCGCCGGCCGCAGCAGGCGCTGATTGAGCAGGTAGCCGCTCTGCATGACGCGGGTCACGGTGCCCGGTGCGACGTGGCTGGCCTCTTCCATGGTCATGGCCTGATGGAATTCGGGGTCGAAACGTTCGCCTTCGGGGTGGATTTGCTTGATGGCAAGCTTCTCGAAGAAGTCATCGAACATCTTGATGGTCATCGCCATGCCTTCGGTCAGGCTTGCGACTTCGGTGGCGGACAGGGCGGCTTTCAAGCCGAGATCGAGGCTGTCCTTGACCGGCAACAGCTCGTGGATGAAGCGCTCGAGGCCGTATTTGTGGGCGCTCTCGAGGTCGCGCTCGGCGCGCTTGCGCTGGTTGTCCATGTCGGCTCGGCCGCGCAGCACTTCGTTTTTCAGCTCGTCGACCTGCGCGCGCAGGCGGCTGACTTCGGCCGCCAGTTCGTCGGCGCTGGCCAGGGTCTCGCCCTGCAGGGTGGCATCGTCGTCGGTCGCATGGATGCTGCCGTCGGCCCGGGATTCTTCAGTCACGCTCATAACCTTGTCTACTTCGGAAATTGAACAACAATGGCCACACACGCAGACGCGCGCGGCCCGGAGCCCGCCCGGCCCCTTCAAGCTGTGGGGCAGATGGGGACTAGCTTCTGGAATTCAAGGCGGTGCTGAGCATCTTCGCCGTCAGGTCGACTATCGGGATCACCCGCTCGTATTCCATGCGAGTCGGCCCGATCACCGCCAGCACGCCCAGCGTGCGGTGGCTGTCGGCATAGGTCGAAGTGACCACGGAGCACTGATCGAGTACTTCGTAGCCGGACTCCTCACCAATGAAAATCTGCACGCCCGAGGCCGACAAGGCCTGGTCCAGCAGGTGCAGGATATCGCGTTTCTGGGTGAAGGCCTCGAACAGGGCGCGCAGGCGCTCGATGTCCGACAGCTCGTTGATCTCCATGAGATTGGTCTGGCCGGCCAGCACGAAGTCCTTGTGCGCCTCGTTGTCGACGAAGACTTTCTGCGTCATCTCGATGACCAGCGCCATGAGATTGTTCATTTCATCGCGGGCGGCGGCCATCTCCTTGATAAGGCGCGCCTTGACCGCATCTATGTCGCGGCCGGCGAACACGCTGTTGAGATAGTTGGCGGCCTGGGCCAGCTCCGACTGGCTGTAAGTGCGGTTGGTCTTGATGATGCGGTTTTCGACTTCGCGGTCGTTGGTCACAAGGATGGCCAGCACGCGGTTGTCGTTGAGCGACAGGAACTCGACCTGGCGCAGCGCGCGACGATCCGCCACCGGGATCATCACCAGGCCCGCCAGGCGCGTGACGTCCGACAGCATTTTCGAGGTGTTGCTGAGCAGGCCCTGGATGTCGTCGTCGCTTTCGAGGCTCGACTCCATGAGTCGAATCTCGTTGTGGCTCAGATTGCGGAACGTCACCATCGAGTCGACGAACATGCGATAGCCCTTGACCGTCGGCACGCGGCCGGCCGAGGTGTGGGGCGCCATGATCAGGCCCATGTCCTCGAGATCGGCCATCACGTTGCGGATGGTGGCAGGACTCAGGTCGAGTTTCGCGTCGCGCGCCAGGGTGCGTGAACCCACCGGCTGTCCGTCGGCGATATAGCGCTCGACCAGCAGCTTGAACAGGTATTGGGAGCGCTCACCGAGCTTCATGTCTGTATTGTTGCGTGCCATGGTGCCGTCGGTGATCCGGACTGGTTGCCGGAAAGCTAACACGCTGGTGTGGGTCATGCAAAACCACGTTGCCGGTCAAAACGGCAAAGTGCTAAGTTCCTCGCTTCCTTCCATGAGCGGGCCACAGCAAATCATGTTCACGCGCATCGGGATCGTGACGCGAACGCACGAACCGGCGGTCAAAGGTGCGCTCGAGCGCGTCATTGCGGTGCTGAACCGCCGCGGCGTCGAAACCCTCATCGACACGGTTGCGGCCGGCCACGACCCGGGCGGCCGCTATCGGGTGGTGCCCAGCGTCGAGCTGCCGGATTTCTGCGACCTGGTTATTTCCATCGGCGGCGACGGCACGCTTTTGCAGTGTGCAGGCCTCATCTATCCGCGCGACGTGGCGCTGGTCGGCATCAACCTCGGCCGCCTGGGCTTCCTCACCGACCTCTCGCCGACCGATATCGAAGGTGGCCTCGACGCGGTGCTGAACGGCGATTTCCGCTCCGAAGAGCGCGCGGTGCTGGGTTGCGAGGTGGTGCGCGACGGCGAGGTGATCGCGACCACCGACGGCCTCAACGACGTGGTCGTACAGAAATGGAACACCGCGCGGCTCATCACCCTCGAGACCTATGTCGACGGCCAGTTCCTGCACGCGCAGCGCTCGGACGGCATGATCGTCGCCACGCCCACCGGCTCGACCGCCTACGCGCTGTCGGGCGGCGGCCCCATCCTCGACCCGCGCACCCATGCGCTGGCGCTGGTGCCCATTTGCCCGCACACCCTCACCAACCGGCCGATAGTGGTCAGCGACGCGGCGCATATCGAGATTCATGTCGCGACCGACCGGGAAGACGAATCCCGCGTCACTTGCGACGGCAATTCGATACTCGATCTGCTGCCCGGCGACTGCGTGCGGGTGGCGCGGCGCGGCCAGTCAGTGCGTCTGCTGCACCCCGCCAACCACGACCACTTCGCGACCCTGCGCGCCAAGCTCAACTGGGGGGCGTGAGACCTTGCTCAAGACCCTCACCGTGCAGAATCTCGTGGTGGTGCGTCATGTCGACGTCGAGTTCGGCGCGGGCCTGTCGGTGCTGTCCGGTGAGACCGGCGCCGGCAAATCCATTCTCATCGAAGCGCTGGGCCTCGCGCTCGGCGAGCGCGCTGACAGCAAACTGGTGCGGGCCGGCGACGATCGCGCGACCGTCACCGCGGTCTTCGATATCAGCCGCGCGCCAGGCGTGCGCGCGCTGCTCGCCGAGCACGCCCTCGACAGCGACGATGAATGCGTGTTGCGCCGAATCGTGCTGCGCGACGGCGGCTCGCGCGCGTTCTGCAATGCCAGCCCGATTCCGGTGCAGCTCCTGCATGACATCGGCACGCAATTGGTCGATGTGCATGCCCAGCACGCCAGCCAGCAGCTCATGAAGCGCGACGTGCAACGCGAACTGCTGGACGCCTACGGCGGCCACCCGGCCGCGCGCGACGCGACGCTGGCGGCTTATCAGCACTGGAAGGATGCCCACGAGCGCCTCGTTGCGCTGGAGCGCGCCGGTCAGGAGCGCGACCGCATCGAACTGCTGCGCTATCAGTTCCAGGAACTCGAACAGGCCAAGGTCGACGCGGACGCAATCGACAAGCTCGAGAGCGAACACCGGCGCCTGGCCAATGGCGCGGCCAATCTCGAACAGTTCGCCGCGCTGCGCGGCCTGATTGCCGATGACGAAGACGGCGCGCTGGCGCGCCTGCGCGCCGCGGCCACCCGTGCGCGCAATCTAGCCAAGCGCAGCGAGCACAGCGCCGGACTGGTTGAATCCTTGGAACAGGCCCTGGCCTGCGTCGAAGAAAGCGTCGCCGAACTCGAGCGCCTTGAAGGCGGTGTCGAAATCGACCCGGCGCGGCTGGCGCGGCTTGACGACCGTATCGCCGCCTTGCATGGCCTCGCGCGCAAGCACCAGCTCGGCCTGAAGGAACTGCCGGCCCTCAAAGAGAAACTTGAAGCAGAACTACTGGCTTTCGATCAGGGCGCGGCGGCGCGCACCGCGCTGGAAGCGGCCTGCGCCACGGCCTTGAGTGACTATCAGAGCGCAGCGGCCGCCCTCGGCAAGGCGCGCCGCGCGGCCGCCAAGCGCATGAACACCGAGATCACGCGTCGCATGCGCGAACTGGGCCTGCCCCATGCAGAATTCAGCGCCACATTGAGCGCCGCCGGCGACGGCAGTCCGCAACCGCACGGCAGCGATCGCGTCGAATTCCTGGTCACCACCAATCCCGATCAGACCCCTGGCCCCATCAATAAAGTGGCGTCGGGCGGCGAACTGTCACGCATCGGCCTCGCCATCCAGGCCGCCACCGCCCGCCATGCCGGCATCCCGGTAGTGGTCTATGACGAAGTCGATACCGGCATCGGCGGCACCACCGCCAATATCGTCGGCCGCACTCTGCGCGACGTGGCGCGCGAATGCCAGGTGATCTGCATCACCCACTCACCGCAGGTGGCAAGCGCCGGCCAGCAGCATTTATTGGTCAGCAAGTCGGTGCACGACGGCGTCACCGAGACCCAGCTCAGAACGCTGGACCGCAAGGCCCGCGAGCATGAAATCGCGCGCATGCTGGGCGCCGCCGAAGCGACCGCCGCCAGCGTGGCCCATGCCCGGGATTTGATTAAGACGGCGACGGGGAACGGTAAGGCCTGAATTGGCCGTGTAGATGCGGATTCATTCGCGCATTACACGCATTAAATGATGGGGTGACGCCGCGCAGCCACGCCCCGAATGTGCGAATGAATTCGCACCTACAGGTCAGGCGCCACCCTTGGGTCTGACATACAGCACCAGACTGTGATCCTTCAGTTCATAGCCGTGCTTGGCGCAAATCTCGCGCTGGCGGCGTTCGATTTCCTCGTCGAAGAATTCGATGACTTCGCCGGTGTCGAGCCGCACCATGTGATCGTGATGGGCGTCCTGCGCCATCTCGAACACCGCGTGGCCGCCGTCGAAGTTGTGGCGCTGCACGAGGCCGGCGGCCTCGAACTGGGTCAGCACGCGGTAGATGGTGGCGAGGCCGACGTCTTCACCGGCATCGATGAGGGCTTTATAGACGTCTTCGGCACTCATGTGCCGGTCAGCATTGCCTTCCAGGATCTCGAGGATACGCAGCCTTGGCAGGGTTGCCTTCAGGCCCGCTCTTTTCAGTTCCTGCGTATCCATCACCAATCGCGGCTCTCTTCACTGTGGGTGGGGCAAGGATAGCATCTTCGCGTCAGCGCGAGCCGCTGTGCTAGGATGCGGCAGCCCGCCGCGACGGCGACATCCATGCAGTAATCCGGCACGGATGATGGTCCATCCCGTCAGGCACGTTGAAACCGTCAGACCCTGACAGCGTGCGCCAGAGATCCCTTTGCAAGCGACCCTTCATGTTTAAAACCGTATTTTCCGTACTGCTGTCCGTGGCCCTGCTGAGCGGCTGCTCGGCGCCCCATCTGCGTCTGCCCAAGGTCGGCGACCTGCCCTTCGTGCACAAGATTGATGTGCAACAGGGCAATGTCATCACGCAGGAGATGGTCGCGCAGTTGCGCAAGGGCATGGACAAGAAGAAGGTCCAGTTCGTCATGGGTTCGCCCATCATCAAGGACACCTTCAACGACAAGCGCTGGGACTATGTCTATACCTTCCAGCACCGCGGCGGCACGGTCGAAAAGCGCCGCATCACGCTGGTGTTCGCCGACGACAAACTCGACCGGGTGGAAGGCAACGTCAAAGCCGCCGAGGGCGAAATCGAAGTCGATTTGCACCAGGACACCACCGTCGACGTACCCAAGAACCGCGGACGCGGCGTGATGGCGCGCATCAAGGAGACCATCCCCTTCACCGGCGACAAGGACGAAAAGAGCGACGGCAAGGACAAATCCAAGGACAAGGATGCCGCGGCGGACAAGACCGCCAAGGCCAGCGACAAGCCCGCGGCCGGCGACAAACTGGCCGCCACCGACAAGTCGGCGCGGGTTGCCGTGCCGGAAGACCCGGACGCTGAAAAGGCGCTGCCCGCGCCGATAGAGAACCCCTACGAAAACATCCAGGCTGCGCCTGGCGAAGGTGTGGTGGTGCCGCCCGACGCACCGCGCTATCGCCAGACGAAACGTGGCCTGGGCTCGCGTGTGCTGGGCGTGTTCGGCCTCGGTGATTCGGATTACGTGCGCCCGACGGCGCCGGAAAAACCCCAGGAACCGTTGGTCAAGCGCCCGGAACCGGAAGACGAGTAAGGCTCAGCGCGGCGTGTGCCGCGCCCGTTGGCGCGCGCCACGTCGGCGCCGGATGGCCTTGGGGTCGTCGGCCAGCGGGCGATAGATTTCGATGCGGTCGCCGTCGCCGAGCACCGCCCCCATGGCGCAGGGCACGCCGAAAATGCCGTAGCTCCACACCGCGGTCACCTCGGGCGGATAACGCTCGAACACCCGCGCCCGCTCCAGCGCACCGCGCAAGGTCGTGCCTTGCGGCACGTCCAGCGCAATCGCCCACTGCTCGCCGGGCGCGGCGTACACCACTTCCACATGCGCGCGCTCAACCGCCATAGACGGTGTAGGCGCGGCTCTTGAAGGCTTCCACCAGGGAATCGGCTATCGGCTTGAAGGCGGTCGCGAAGACCTTGCCGAGCAGCCTGCCACTGAATTCGAATTCCATCTCCAGTCGCACCATGCTGCCGCCGTCGGCCGGCTCGAACTGCCACTGGCCATGCAGACGCGAGAATGGCCCATCGACCAGCGCCAGCGTAATACTGCGCCCCGCTTCGAGCCGGTTTTCAGTGGTGAAACTCGCATCCAGCGGGCCTTTCTTGAGACGCAGACGGGCGCGCATGCGGCCCGCGTCCTCGCTCAAAATCTCGCTGCCGGCGCACCACGGCAGAAAATCGGGGTAGGCCGCCACGTCATTGACCAGGGCGAACATCTGCTCGGCCGAAAACGGCACGAAGGCCACGCGCCTCACGACAGTCATGCCGGCCACCGTCGGCGAGAACAGCTGTTGGGAATAAGCTCTGGACATGCCGAGGCTCTCGGCTGCAAAACGAAAATCTTCATCGCCGTGCATTTTCGAAGATCGCAGCCACGCCGACAAGAACTCAAGGCATGCAGCCGCCCTGCCGTTATTCCTTGGGTCAATCCCGGGCCTCGTTCATGGCAAGCACGCCGCAAACAGCATCACCGTTGCCGTCGGCCGTCGGCCGCTTCACGCCGACCCGTGTGCTCGGCCACGGCGGTCAGGGCGTGGTGTACCTGGCGTTCGATCCCAAGCTCGACCGCGACGTCGCCTTGAAAGTGCTCAACCATCGCGCGCGCGAGCCGGCCAAACTGCTCAATGAAGCGCGCAACGTCGCCAAGCTCGATCATCCCAACATCGTCGGCATGTTCGAGATTGAACTCGACAGCCAGCCGCCCTACCTGGTCTACCAGTTCGCCCCCGGGCGGCCGCTCAGCGAATTCTGCAGCGGTCGCGACAGCATGCCGGTCAAGCGCGTGGTGGAAGTCATGATCCGCGTGCTGGACGCCATGCACTACGCCCATGGTCAGAATGTCCTGCATCGCGATCTGACGCCGGCCAATATCCTGCTCGACGATAAAGATCAGCCGCGCATCCTCGATTTCGGCATCTCGGTCGCGCTCAACGATTCCACCGGCCGCCACGACATTGCCGGCACGCCCAACTATCTCGCGCCTGAAATTCTCAACAACCAGCCCGCCAGCGCAGGCTCCGATCTGTTTGCGCTGAGTGTGGTGATGCACGAAATGCTGACCGGCAAGCGTCTCTTTCACGCCGACAGCTCGATGGCGGTGATCTACAAAATCATCAACGAGCGCATCCTGCCGCCGTCCATGAGCCGCGACGGCATAGATGCAGCGCTCGATACCATTCTCATGAAGGGTCTGGAAAAAGATCCCGCGCAGCGCTACCAGAACGCCGGCGCGATGCGCGACGCCTTGCAGGAATATCTGCATCCACCGGTGGACGCCCGCGACGCACCCGTCGCCAACATCAACAACAACGATGCCAAAGGCGCGATCGCATTCTTGCAGCGACGCATGACGCGCAAGCCGGATTTCCCAGCGGTGTCGCGCAACATCGCCGAGATCAACAGCAAGGCCGACGTGCGCGCGCAAAGCCATGTGAACGATTTGGCGGGCACCATTCTCAAAGACTTTGCGCTGACCACCAAGCTCCTTAAGATCGTCAACTCGGCGGTCTACGGCCAATACGGCGGCTCCATCAGCACCGTCAGTCGGGCGGTCGTGATCCTGGGCCTTGAACAGGTGCGCGCCATCGCACTCGGCATCATCATCTTCGAACACATGCGCAACGGCGAACAGGCCGCGCAACTCAAGGATGCCGCCTGCACGTCCTTCCTGAGCGCAATGCTCGCGCGCAGCATCTGTCAGGGTGAACAACCGCGCTTCAATTCGGAAGAAGCCTTCATCGGTGCGATGTTCCATCGCCTCGGCCGGCATCTGGCCATCTACTACTTTCCCGATGAATACCGTGAGGTGCAGGGCCTGATTGAAAGCCGCGGCATGGAAGAAGCGGCGGCCGCGCGCGAAGTGTTCGGCGCGGATTTTTCCGAATTCGGTATCGCGATTGGCCGCGAATGGAATCTGCCCGACAGCATGTTGCAGGCCATGCGCCCGCAGCGCGCCGGACGCGTGCGCGCCGGTGCGACGCAGGAACAACTGATAGCCCAATTTTGTGTTTTCAGCAACGAAGCTGCAGAAATAGCCAGCGGCGACGGCCGCGACATGGAAGCGAAGCTGAAAGCGCTGCTCGAACGCTACGGCGATTGCGTGAAACTCGATACGCCGAAACTCAAGGCCACCGTCATCGATGCGGTCAACGCCACGCGCGAATACGCCGGCATGATTCGCACCGACCTCGCGACCGCGCCCTTGCTCGGCAAAGTCGAGCGCGCCATGCGCGATGCGCACGAGGAAGACAGCGCAGCGTCGCACGAAGAGGCGGGCGCAGGGCCCGCCAACCTCGACACCACCCAGCGCTTCCTGGTTGAAACCGAAGCCGAGCGCGGCGTGCGTCGCCAGTCCTTCCTGACCAATGCCATCGCCGAACTGACCAATGCCATCATCGAACGCGCCTCGGTCAACGACATGTTCACCATGGTGCTGGAAGCGCTGTTCCGCAGCATGGGCTTCGACCATGTGCTGCTCATGATCAGAGACCCGGCGCGTAAATCCTTCGTTGCGCGCTTCGGCTTCGGCGCCGATATCGAAACCTTGAAGCCAAGCTTCGAATTCCGCGTCGACGGCAGCGAAGACATCTTCAGCTCGGCCGTGCAGAAAGGCCGCAATGCCGTCATCGTCGACACCAGTGACGAACGCTATAGCAGCACCATTCCCGCGTGGTGCCGCAATCTGACCCAGCCGCGCTCGATTCTGGTGTTCTCGGTGCTGGTCAACAAAGTCTGCATCGCGGTCATCTATGCCGACTGCTGCAATGACTCCATCCGCGTCAACGCTCAAGAAGTGCAGTTGCTGAACACCTTGGTCAAACAATTGACCCTGGGCGTGCGCCAGCGCTGATCCGGGCGGCCGTGGCAGCGCCTGATGGGGCTATAATGCCGGCCCTTCAGCCACGCAGCAGCCGATCCGAAGCGCGACCATGAGCGGTAAACCCAGCAAAGCCAAGCAGCAATCGAGCTCGATCGCGCAGAACCGCAAGGCGCGTCACGAATTCACCATCGAAGACACCTTTGAAGCAGGCCTGGTGCTGGAAGGCTGGGAAGTGAAGGCCGCGCGCGCCGGCAAAGTGCAATTGAGCGATGCCTATGTGCAGTTCAAGAACGGCGAAGGCTTCCTGTTCGGCGCCCTCATCAACCCGCTGCCATCGGCCTCCACCCACGTCAATCCAGAGCCCGGCCGCTACCGCAAGCTGCTCATGCACCGCGTCGAACTCGACCGCATGATGGGCGCCATCGAGCGCAAGGGCATGACCGCGGTGGCGCTCGCCATCTACTGGAAGAACGGCCGCATCAAGGCCCAGATCGGCCTCGCCCGCGGCACGAAGCAGCACGACAAGCGCGCTGCCGAGAAGGACCGCGACTGGGGCCGAGAGAAGGGCCGTATCTTGAAAGGCGGGAGGTAATCCCCATCTTCCTGTACACTCCACTTTCCCCGGGGGCGTCACGGTTTCGACGTGGGTATGAAACCCAAGGGGCATGCCGAGGCGCAGAACACCTCGTAAATCCATCTGCAGCCAATTTAGTTGCCAACGACGACAACTACGCACTCGCTGCTTAAAACCCAGTAGGGTGCCGTCTGACCGGAGCCGTGCTTGTGCGTCCGTCATCAGGCGTCATATCTCACAAGATCGCGACGGAAGCTCGTCCAGGGCAGAAGCGCTAAAAAAACACTGGACTCGCTGTGTGTCTTCCCTGCCGGTCGGGTAGCACACAGTTAAAACAAAGATTCGGCTAAGCATGTAGAACCGACGGCAGAGGACTTGCGGACGCGGGTTCGACTCCCGCCGCCTCCACCAAATGCATTTCCAGCAGTTTCCAACGCCGTCCCAGTGACGGCGCTTTTCTTTATATTTGCCGAGGAGTCTCGTCCTAGGCCATCTTTCGATTTCCTATGGCAGCCAATCCTAAAGTGGGTATATTTGGGGGCATATCGAAGAATCGGACTGTGGAGAAAGCGATGGCTGGGGGTATTTCCGGAAAACTGACCGATTTGGCACTCAAAGCGTTTGTCGCATCTGCAGCTCCCGGCAAGAAGCTCGCTGACGGAGGGGGTCTGTTTTTGTTCATGCCG
>JADLGE010000100.1 GCA_020849475.1 Gammaproteobacteria bacterium | reverse complement strand
GGCTTCTACATGGCGCTGGCCAGTATCAAGCTCGAACCGGAAGACGTGATTTTCGTGCCGGAGAAATGGTCGGCGCAGATTGCCCGCATCATCGAAGACAACGTCACGCGCCCGATCACCGGCGCCACCACCGTGCTCACGCCGTGGGTGCAGTTGCAGACCATACGCGCCATCAATCAACAGCGCTGAAGCATCTCGAGGGGACAGGCCAGCGGCCTGTCCCCATGCAGCGACTTTTACCCCGCAATCAAACGCGCCCGGTCGACGTCCGGGCTGCGATACGTCGCTTCTTCTATCTCACCGAGGCGCGAGCCGTGCACCTGGCCGGGCGCGAGGCCGTAGAATTTCTGGAAGCTCATGAACAGCGGATGCCACTTGTCGGGATCGATGCGGTTTTCATGGCCGTCCATGAGCAGCGACGGATGCACATGCACGCGCTGTATGCGCACCTCGAACACCACGATGCCGACTTTCCACACCGGGTCGTCCGCCATGAAACCATTCTGCGCGGCGAGCACTGCTTCCATTTGCACCGGGCACTCGAGCGCACGCGGCGGCGCGACAGTTTCCGACGGCACCGGCGTCAAACCGGCGCTTTCCCACTTCAGCTTGTCGTGGCTGTAACCGCGCATCTGCTTGGCATCGGGAATGGGATGGGAGCCGGTGGTGCGCGCGATGCTGTCGACCGCGCCGACTTCGTTCACTGACGGCAGGTTGAGCACGCATTCGCCGCTGCGGATGAGGTTTTCAGTGGTCTTCGATGAAGCATCGAGACCGAGTATGCATCGCCAGCCCAGCCAGAAGGCCGACGACATGGGCGCGAGATTGGACGTACCGTCTTCGTTTTTCGTACTGATCAGCACGACCGGCGTGCCGAAATAGAGAATCGCGGGTTCGATGGCGACGGTTTGTATCGGAGCAGCGGACATTGTTGTGTATTCCTCGTTAAGGGGTTCGCACTGTGAGGCCCGCGCAGCGATGCGACACCCCGAAAACTGGCTTTGAATCCCGCGCCTCTTGTCAGCATCGCCACGGCCCGAAATAATTTCCGCGCGGCGCGATGCGCGCGGCATGTCGAGTGGTGACGTCGAGCAACATCGAACCACATCAAGCAGAGGGGGCAGCCATGGGGGCAGACAATCTCGCCGTCGCACGTCCATGGCTCAAGCGCGTGGCAGAACGCCTCGAACAAGCCCATGACTTCGACGATGCGATGGACGTGTTACTCGACGCGGCGCATGAAATGGGTTTTCAAGGCGTCGACTACAGCTATGTGCTGGCCACGCGCATCGACGGCGCGTGGGTCGCGCCGCCGGTGGCGTCTCGCGCCTTTCCCTCGGGTTGGGAACGCCAATGGCATCGCTACAGCGCCGACGACCCCTACTATCACGCCTGTCTCGAGGGTCGACCGTGGGTCGATTGGTCGGAAGTGCAGGCGCGACGGGATCTGACGCGGCGCCAAAGAAAAGCAATTGCCTATCTCAAGGATGTCGGCTTGAGCACCGGCATCACGGTTCCGATACGCTTGAATGGCGGCCGCCTGGCGTTTGTGACCGGTGTGCAACCCTCGTCGAGCGCGCCCGACATCGCCGCCGACCGGCTGCTCGCCATGGCCCATTACTTTCACGGCTTCGTGCAACAGCAGCACCTGTTGCGCGAGTGGCAGCCGACGGTGCCGCTCACGCCGCGTGAACTCGAATGCCTGGCCTTGGCCGCACGCGGCCACACCGCGCTCGCGAGCGCGGCGCGGCTGCACCGTTCAGCGGAAACCGTCAGGCTGCATCTCAAGCACGCCATCGCCAAGCTCGGCGCGCATAACGTCACCCATGCCGTGGCAAAGGCAACGCGCCTCGAACTCATCTGAAGACAGCTGCATCTGTTTTCAGAGCTTGGGATGAATCCGCCGAAACCACGGGCTGTCGGCTGCGTCGAGCGCCGCCGCCACGCGGTACACGGTCAAATCGTCGAACGTGCGCCCGACCACCTGCAATCCGGTCGGCATGCCGCTCTCGGCGCAGAAGCCGCTGGGCACGCTCATCACCGGACACTGGCTGAGCAGGTTGAATGGATAGGTCATCCACCAGCCCGTATACGGATGAACGGGCGCACCGTCTATCGTCAGTGGATCTTCATTGCTGCGCTCGGCCGGCACCGAAGGAATGGCGGTGGTCGGACAGATCAGCACGTCGTTGTGCTCGAACACCGCGGCGAGTTTTTGATAGGCCTCGTAGCGAGTCTGGTGTACGCCGTAGAAACGACTGACATCGTGCTCGCGGCCCCGTTCGAGAATCTTGACGACGAAGGGGTCGAGGTCGTCGCGATGCTCCGGCAAGAGATTGCCTGCCAAGGCCCAGAACAGTCCCTCCCAACGAATGGTCCAGGCATCGGCGAGTTCACTGGTCCATCCCAAGTCGACTTCCGACACGCTGCAGCCGAGTTCGCGCAGCAGCTCCGCCATGCGTTGCGTGTTCTGCCGCACCACCGGCGCGACGCGGAAATAGCCGAGATCGAATGACAGCGCGACGCGCAGCCCCTTCACGCTTTCAAACTGTGCGGGCAGCATCACGCGTTCGCGCAGCGAATACAGATCGGCCGGGTGCGGTCCCGACATCACGTTCTGCATCAGCGCCGTATCCCCGACGCTGCGCGCCAGCGGACCGTAGTGCAGCAGCGTTTCACCGGGATGCTCGCGGTCGAGCGGGTTGCGCCCGAAAGGCGGTTTGTAGCCATACACGCCGTTGACCGATGCCGGAATGCGCACCGAGCCGCCGCCGTCGGTGCCATCGGCAAGCGTGGTGAAGCCGGCCGCCAGCGCGCCGCCGGCGCCGCCTGAGGATCCGCCGGGGCTGAAGGCACGGTTCCACGGGCTGCGGCTCAAACCCCACAGCGGACTGCGCGTGAGGGCGGAATGCGCGAACTCCGGTGTGGTCGTGCGCATATGCATGACAGCGCCAGCTTCCAGCAGACGCTCGACGGTCGGCGCGGTCTGGTCGGGGCGGAAATCGCGATACACCTTCGAGCCATAAGTCGTGATCTCGCCTTTCACCGAATGCCAATCCTTGACCGCGAGGGTGAGCCCTTCCAGCGGCCGCGGCTCGCGCCCGCGCTTGCCATACACCTCCGACGCCTGCCGCGCCTGTTCGCGCGCGCGCTCGAAATATTCATAGGTGATGAGGTTGAGGCCGGCGTTGTGCGCTTCGATACGCGCTATCTGCGCATCAAGCACCTCGAGTGGCGACAGCTTGCGGGCGCGAAAGGCGTCCAAGGCTTCGGTCGCGGTCAGATAAGCGGGATCCTGTGGAAGCTCGGCCATGGCGTGTTACCTCGTCGGGAAAGTGCGGTCGATGGTCGAGCGTGCGCCGTCGCGCGGTAACTCCCAAATTTGGTTATACGCGGCGCTGGCGCCAATCCGGGACTGGGTCGGGCTGGCAGGGAAGGCGAGATCTGTCCCGCCGGCGTGACGGTCAGACGCCCGCGAGCGCGGCGGCCTTGCGCAGCACTGCCGCCGCGAGAAATTCGGAAAACACGCGCAGACGCGCGGTCTGGCGGGTATCCGGATGACGCAGCAGCCACAGGCTATAGGTTCGATAGTTGGACTTTGCATCGACACGCACGAGGCGCGCGTCACTGTCACCGACAAAACACGGCAGGAATCCAATCCCGAGCCCGTGTCGCGTGGCCGCGAGTTGCAGGCTGATGTCTGCCATGGCGCCACGCGCCGGCAAGTGCGGTAAACCCGAGTTTCGCACCCAGGCGGGAAAGCGCTCGGCATGGCCGATACCAATCCAGTTGGCCGCCTTGGGGTCTTGCAAATCGTGCCGGTCGATATATGCCTGCGAGGCGTAGGCAGCGCTCGCGACGGACGCCAGCTTGTGGCCAATCAGATAGTCGGGCGGACTATCGGTGAAACGCAGTGCGATGTCCGCTTCGTGACGCGCCAGGTCCGCGACCGCAGAACTTGCGACCAGTTCGAGTTCGATGGCCGGGTAGAGCTCGCAAAATTTGACGAGGTCGGCCATCAGAAGCTCACTTGCCAGAACATCCACCATGGTCACGCGAATGCGCCCGGCGAGTTTCCGGTCATGACCCGCCAGGCGTTGCTCGGCGGCGAGCAATTCCAGTTCAACGCTTTCCGCGGTCGCGAGCAGATCTTCACCGGCCACGGTCAGTTGCAGGCCACGAGGCGTGCGCTCAAACAGGCGGACACCGAGGCGCGCCTCGAAACGACCGACGCGTCGCGACACGGTGGCGTGGCTGCGCTCGGCCTGCTCAGAGGCGGCACGCATGCTGCCTGCGCGGGCGAGGGCCAGGAATACTTTCAGGTCATCCCAATCCATCGTTACAAATCCGGAACGCAACGGTACGAATAATAGCGTTCTGTCTCGGATTCGTAACTCCTAAACTCCTCGGCGCTGTCCAGTGCGGCCATCGGCATCGCACTCTCGGCCGGCATCACCCGCGAGCCTTTCAAAGCGGCGCGGATGCTCACTTTGGCTGTCAGGGCACGCCGTGGCCTGCTTCCGATATCGATATCTGTCACTCACATCGCACAAGGAGTCGTTCATGAATCTGCAACTTCCGCTGTATACCGCGCTGACCGCGGCCGTGCTGCTTGCCCTGCAACTCGGACTCATGATGTCAGTCGGTTCGCGCCGCCTGGCGTTGAAGCAGGGTATTGGTGATGGCGGCAATCACGCGCTCGCCCTCGCGGTCCGCCGCCACGGCAATCTGGCCGAAAACGCCGCGATATTCGTCGCCGCCCTGACACTGCTCGAACTGCTGGCCGGTCGTTCAACGGTGGTCGCCACACTCGGCGCCGCTTTCGTTACAGCGCGTATCGCGCACGCCATCGGTCTAAGCATGGGTGATGGCCCGAATGTGCCGCGCTTCATCGGCGCCATGGGTACTGTCGGCTGCGGACTCGCCTGCGCAGGCATGCTCGCGTGGACGGCCCGCGGCCTGCTCTAGGCAAAGAAAACCAGGAGGAAATCGGCCCGCGCGGGCGTGAGCAGCAGGTGCACGTGATTGCCCATCAGCACATAGGCGTCAATGGCGCATTCCCAAGCCTCTGCTTGCGCGCGCAATGTATCCAGATGGAAGCGATAGTCAGCCACTCAAAAGAAACAGGGTGAGCGGTTGTTTCCGCGCTGGATGACGTGTCAGGGGAGCCCGGCGATGGCGAGTCGGCCCCGTCTTGGCATGCTGAACCTCCCCGGTCACTATGGCTAGACGGGCAGTAATAGCGCTATTGTCGGTGGATGATGGGTTGCCGGCGAAGTGCCGGCAACCGGGGTCTGTCCCCTGATTATCAAATCATTCCGAGGCGCGACTCTGCTCATGAAATTCGACATCGTCATCAAGAACGGCACCATCATCGACGGCACCGGGCTGCCGCGTTTCCGCGGTGATGTCGGCATACGCAATGGGCAGGTCGCCAAGATTGGCCGCGTCACGGATACGAGCGGCGCGCAGGTGATCGATGCCGACGGCCTCATCGTCGCGCCCGGCTTTGTCGATTTGCACACCCACTACGACGCGCAATTGCACTGGGATCCTTACTGCACCATCTCCGGCTGGCACGGCGTGACTTCGGTCGCCATCGGCAACTGCGGCTTCGGCTTTGCACCGGCGCGGCCGGCGGTGCGCGAACGGCTGCTGCACATGATGACGCGCACCGAGCAGATTCCTTTCGAGTCCATGGTCGCCGGCATGGGCCTCGATTGGGACTGGGAGTCGATGCCGCAGTGGATGGATCATCTCGACCGTCTGCCGAAAGGCGTGAACGTATTGAGCTATGTGCCGCTCAATCCGCTGCTGGTGCATGTGATGGGCCTCGAAGGTGCAAAGTCCGGCCGCCGCGCGACGGCTGATGAATTGCAGGAGATGCAGCGCCTCATCCACGAAGCGATGGATGCCGGCATGATGGGCTGGAGCTGTCAGCGCTTTGGTCAGAACTCCATGCAGTCGGATTTCGACGGCACGCCGATGCCGACCGATCTGGTGCCCGACGAAACCCTGCTGGCCTTTGCCGATGTGCTCGGTGAACGCGGCGAAGGCTTCATCGAGATATTGAACTCCACCAGCGGCAAGCCTGGCTCTTCCAACCAGGGCAAGGACACCTTGTTCGTCGAAGAGCTGGCGCGGCGTTCGGGCTGCCCGGTGCTGTACAACGCGGTTGCCGCGCTCGACGAACCCGGCATGGAAAAAGTGCATCTGCGCG
This sequence comes from Gammaproteobacteria bacterium, assembly GCA_020849475.1. GTDB lineage: Bacteria > Pseudomonadota > Gammaproteobacteria > JADJYF01. The sequence continues at coordinate 18,371 of JADLGE010000100.1, read as the reverse complement.
CCCTGCACTGGCTGGACAGTTGCTTCGAACGCGGACTGCGCGTGTATGGCCAGGGCGTGACGGTGCGCGCGCCCTACCAGTTCACACTCGAACACTGGAACATGTACGACACCAGCCCGGCGTGGAATTACGCGACGCTGGGCTCGCGCGAAGAACGCCTGGCGAAACTCGCGGACCCGGCCGTGCGCGAACGCATGAAAGCCGAGGAAGACATCCTGGTGACGGTCGGCGTGGGCGGCCCGATACAGGGCCTCATCGTGCAGGACACACCCGGCCATCCGGAACTTGCGTGTTATCGCGGCCGCACGCTCGGTGAGATTGCCGAGGCGGAAGGCAAGCACCATATCGACGTGATGCTCGACATCGGCGTCGCCGGTGATTTGAAAGTGCTTTATCGCACCAGCGAGCTGGCGAGCACGGATGCGAAGAAGATTGGTGAGCTGGTGCGCAACCAGCACGTCATGCCGGGCATCTCCGACGGCGGCGCGCATACCAAATTTTTCACCGGCGGATCCTTCCCGACCGATCTGATTGCGTGGCTCGCGCGTGATGAAAAACAGATCACGCTCGAGCAGGCCCATCAACGCCTGAGCTATCTGCCGGCCCAGGCCGCCGGTTTTCTCGATCGCGGATTTCTGCGCGAAGGCGCGCCAGCCGACATCGTGGTTTATGACCTGGCCAATCTCAAACGCGTACCGGAAGTCGATTACGAAGTCGCGCGCGATTTCCCCGCCAATGAATGGCGCCGCATCCAACGCGCCGAAGGCTATCGCTGGATTCTGGTCAATGGCGTCGTCACGTTCCGCGATGGCGTGTGCACGCAGGCCACGCCGGGACAGTTGCTGCGCTTGGGCAAAGGCGGTGAGGTGTATGTCGCCAAATAGACAACGGACCACGGTTATAGAACATTCGGCCGACATCGGCCCCGATGAGACGCGTCAACGATGAGCACCAGCACTCCTTCCAACACCCCCGTCGCCGTGCCGCGCGGCGACGCCATTCCTGGCTACGAGGTCGACAAGGTCGAGGCATGGATGGCCGCGCACACGCGCGAACTCACGCCGCCCTTCGCCTGGTACAAGCTCGAAGGCGGCCATTCGAATCTCACTTACAAACTGGTCGATGGCACCGGGCGTATGGCGGTGATCCGTCGTCCGCCCCAGGGCGAACTGTTGCCCAAGGCCCACGACATGGGCCGCGAGTGGGCCATCATCAGCGCGCTCGGCGCAACACCGGTGCCGGTGGCACGCGCCATCGCCTTCTGCGAAGACCCATCGGTGACCGGCATCCACTTTTACGTGATGGGCCTGGTCGATGGTCAGCCGCTCTACACTGCGGACGACACCGAGAGATTGATGCCCTTGGCGCTGCGTGAACGCGCCGCCCATTCGTTCATCGATGTGCTGGCCGATTTGCATGCGGTCGATCCTGATCAAGTCGGCCTGTCTGATCTCGGCAAGAAGGACGACTACGTCGGTCGCCAGCTCAAGACCTGGTATCGCTCGTGGACCTCGTCCATCGCCGGCGCGCAGTTCGACGATCAACGCGCCCACCACCTGCAGAAATATTTTCTCGAGCATCTGCCCGAGCAAGGGCCCGCGCGCGTCGTGCATGGCGACTACGGCACCCACAACTGCCTGTTCGGCGCCGACTGCCGCGTGGCGGCGGTGGTCGACTGGGAGATCTCGACACTCGGCGACCCACTGGCCGATCTCGCCTATGCCTTGAATCAATGGACCGAACCTTGCGAACCGACAGGCCCGCGCGGCCAGCGGCCCACGCAGTTGCCGGGCTTTCCGTCGCGCGCCGAACTCGCTGCGCGCTACGCCGCGCGCAGCGGTCGTGACCTGTCGCGCCTCGACTATTACATCGGCTTCAATCACTGGAAGTCGGCGTGCATCGTGCACGGCGTCTATGCCCGTTACCTCGAGGGCAAGAAGAGTACCGTGGGCGTGGATCTCGAAGGCCTGCGGGCATCGGTGCTGCGTTCACTCGATGAATCGAGCCTGGCAGTGCAGCGCCTGGAGGCGTGATACATCGCCCCATGCGTCTTTGAAAGGAAACCCGACATGAGCGCCCCGGATCTCGACGCCACCCGCGCAAGATACGCCCACGAGCGGGCGCGGCGTCTGCACCCGGGCGGCACAAATCAATACCAATATGCCGAGGGACGGCTCAGTTCCCTCGACGACGACACCTTCGCGCCGCCGCCCGCAGCGCGCGCGTCATGCGACGAAGAACTCGACGTGCTGGTGATCGGTGCGGGCCTCGGCGGGCTGCAGCTCGGCGCGGCGCTGCGCCAGCAGCACATCGACAATTTCCGCATCCTCGACATCGCCGCCGACTTTGGCGGCACCTGGTACTGGAATCGTTATCCCGGCCTGCGTTGCGATGTCGAGTCCTATATCTACCTGCCGTTTCTGGAACAGACCGGCTACATGCCAAGTGAGCGATATGTCCGTGGCTGCGAAATCTTCGCCTACTGTCAGTTGCTCGGCCGCCATTTCAAGCTCTACGAGCGCGCGTTCTTGCAGACGCGTGTGACTGCCATGCGCTGGCACCAAGACAGCGCACGTTGGCTGGTCAGCACCGACCGCGGCGACACCTTTCGCGCGCGCTTCGTCACCACCCAGAGCGGCATCTTCAATCGCCCGCAGTTGCCCGGCATCGAAGGCATTGAAACTTTCAAAGGCAAGATATTTCACAGCGCGCGTTGGGACTACCGCTACACCGGTGGCGACACTTTCGGTGCGCTCGATAAATTGGCGGACCAGCAGGTCGGGCTGCTGGGCACCGGCACGACGGCCCTGCAGGTGGTGCCGGAAGTAGCGAAATGCGCGAAGCATCTGTTCGTGTTTCAACGCACACCCACCGCCGTCGGCGTGCGCGACAACGGACCAACCGACGCCGCCTGGTTCGCCTCCCTGCCGACGGGCTGGCAACGACAGCGCGAGGTGAGCTTCAACCAGTTGGCCAACGGCGAGCGCGCGGACTGCGGGCTGGACGACGGCTGGGCGCGCTTCTTCAGGCGTCTCATCGACGCCGTCGAAGCCGTGCCTGAAGTCGAGCGCACACCGGCCGCCATCGGACTTGCGCAGGAGCTCGCGGACTATGCCTACAACGACACCGTGCGCGCGCGCGTCGATGTCGAGGTCAAGGACCCACGCACGGCGGCCCTCCTGAAAGCCTACTACCGGACTCTATGCAAACGCCCCGGCTTCAGCGACGACTATCTGCCGGCGTTCAATCGGCCGAATGTGAGTCTGGTCGATGTCAGTGAAGGCGTGGAACGGATTACCGAAGACGGCCTGCTGGTGCAGGGCCAGAAATACCCGCTCGATTGCCTCATCCTGTGCACGGGCTTCGCGCTCGGCACGCAATGGACCCACCAGGCGGGCTATGACGTCATCGGTCGCGGCGCACGCAGACTTTCCGAAAAATGGGCAACGGGCCTGGTGACCTATCACGGGCTGTTCAGTCACGGCTTTCCCAATCTCTTTTTCATGGGCTTGACCCAGACCGGCACCACCATCAACGTGCCGCACATGCTGCGCGAACAGATTGAGCATCTCACTTACATCGTGCGCCGCTGCCTCGACGAAGGACTGTCTTCAGTGGAAGCGACGGAAGCGGCCGAACAGGATTGGCAAAGCCAGATAGCGTCGGTCAACGAACTGCGCCGCCCGTTTCAGGAAGCCTGTACGCCCGGCTATTTCAACGCCGAAGGCGATGCTCAAGATCGGCGCAGCGCGATTGGCTCCGGCATCTACTTCCCCTCCACCACTTTTTTCGACATGTGGGCGCGCTGGCGCGCGCAGGGGAACTTCGCCGGATTGAGCGTCACCTGAAGCCATCCGCGCACATGAACAGAGGAACACGGCCGCCATGAGTTCGAATCTGCGTCAAGGACTGTACGGCCTGCTCGCCGTGCTCGGCTTGATCACCACCTGGTATTACAACCTCCAATTCATGGCCGAGACCGGCGGCTTTTCGGTCGCGGCCTTCCTGTCGGCATGGCATGCCAACGCCGCGGCCTCGTCCATTCTGTGGGATGTCTCGGTCGCCGCACTCACGTTCTGCGTGCTGGCTGTCGCTGAAGCGCGGCGCATCGGCATGCGTCACGCGTGGCTGTACCTGGTGCTGACGTTCACCGTCGCGCTCGGCTTTGCCTTTCCCCTGTTCATGATGATGCGCGAGCGTCACCTCGCGGCGCCCGCCTGAGCGGCGCGGCCACCGGGCTCACGATAGGTAGTAAATACCTATGCCACAGCCTCGCGTGATCCCCTAACCTTGGTCTTGATGCCGCGCCCTGGCGCCGGTCATCCTTACCGGCAGAACAACATCGAGGGAGCCCGCGCCATGAGCATACGCACCGTACGTTCGATTATCGAAGGTCAGGCCCTGCTGACCGCAGCGGCGAATCTGCCGGTGGCCGATGCCGCGCGCCTCATGCGCACGCAAAAAGTCGGCGCCATCCTGGTGGTCGACGGCGAGCAGCTCGCGGGCATATTCACCGAGCGCGACGCCTTGTTCCGCGTGGTCGCGGAAGGACGTGATCCGCGCACAACGCAGGTAGGCGATGTGATGACCGCCAACCCCACCACCATCGGCGCCGACAAGCCCTTCGCGCGGGCGATGGAACTCATGCATGCCGGGCGCTTCCGCCACGTGCCGGTGGTCGACAACGGTCATGCCATCGGCATCGTCTCGTCACGCGACGCGATGGGGCCGGAACTCGAACAATTCATGTACACGCTGATAGTCGAAGACCAGGTGCGCGACGTGCTGGCCTGAGCCCGGTCGCGCTCAGGGTGCGCCGGGATTCCCGTGTTCGCCAGCCGTGCGGTCGGCGGATGCGAGGAAGCCATCGTAGGCGGCGATGAATTCGGCGGGATGTTCGAAATACGGCATCGCGCCGGCATCGAACACCGTGAAGCGCCAGTTCGAATGATCGCTGAGCGCGTCCTTGTAACGATAATCGACGAAATCACCACGCACGCCGTGCGACATCCACACCGGCACGCGCAGTGATTCGTAGACGGTGGTGATGTCGGCGCTGAACAGATAGCCGCCGATGAAGTAATAGGGCACATGATGGGCGCCGGCATCGCGGGTCGTCAGGCGCGCGTATTCAAGCATGCCTTCATCGATGTTTTTCGAACCCCAGGTCTTTTCCAGGAAAAAGCGGATGCTGCGGCGACTGGTCAGAAGATCGAACAAGCCGCGTCGCCACGGTGGCGCGGTGAAAAAGCGATAAAGCCAGGCCTTGCCGCGTGAACTGCCGCTGGCGCCACGATAGGGACCGCGCCGGTCGAATCCGGTCGGACTGACCAGCGCAATGCTGCGATAGGCATCGGGCTGCTCACTGGCCGCACGCGCGAGAAATTCGCTGGACAAGGACACCGCCAGGGCATCGATGGCCGCGACGCCCTCACGCCGACGAATCTCCTCGGTCATCGCCAGCACGGCGTCGGTCATCATGCGCAGCGTGTAGACCCGTTCGCTGCGATCGGAATGACCATAGCCCGGCAGTTCCAGCGAATACACGCGACGACTTGCACGATAGTGATCGTGCAGCGGCTTGACCTCGTAGGCCGAGCCCGCCGCATTGACGCTGTGGATGAGCAGCATTGGTCCGGCGCCAGCACCGGCCTCGCCATCGACATAGCAGGCCAGGCGGCCGGCACGGCTTTGTATGGTGAACGCCTCGCCGCGGACCGGCGCCGGCAGCGCAGCCGGCTCGAAACTGGCCGTGCTGCAACCAAGGAGTGTGGTGAGCGGCACGACGGCGGCCACTGGCAGTCTGCCCGTCTTCGCGATTCGCAAGGCTTCATGCTCCGGTGAAGTAAGCGAGACTATTGCACCGATGCGCTGCCGGGCGCCACCCGCAAGAGCGCGTCACTTCACGGCCGAGGCATGGCCTCGTGGCCCGACGGACTCAGCCCTTCGATGGCGGCGGTTTTGCCGGCGCTGCGCAGCAACTCGAAAACCATCTTCGAACCGGCGTTGGAGAGATGACCCGAGTCGCGATAAATCGGCACGCCATCGCTCTCGGTAATGCATGTGTGCGCTCCGCACAGTGCATCCGCGACGCGCATGACTTGCACGCCATATTCCTGCGCGGTCTGGTCCAGAAATTGATTGACGGCCAGGTCGTAACGCAAGGCCGCTTGCCTGTCGATATCGCAGCTGTCGTCGGCCAACACCTTGCCTTCGAGCTTTCTCTCGAGACACGCCGACGGATCGCCACCGACCGATGGCGGCGGACCGAAAAGTACAACCTGCTTGCCCAGCGCCTGGATGGCGCGAATGGTGGCGCCCAAGGATTCGACCACGAACGGAATGCTGGTCACGTGCTTGACCAGCTTGTTGTCTTCAAGAGACCACACCGTGGCGGGGGCGGCCACCCACGAACGCCACGGCGAGCTCAGAATGACGGTTTTTATAGAGGAGTTTTTTTCGAGAAAGGCGAGCACGTCATTGCTGAACGCAATGCAGCGTCTCGCCCACAGCTCGGGTTTGCGCACGTTACTGCGCTTTGGTGCATAGCCCAGAAACGGCGCGCAGGTGCTGAAGGTTGCCTGGATGACCGCTTGCCGCTCTGCCACGCCAGGCACCAGGTGCATGGCATAGGAGTCGCCCCACACCATGAGTGTCGGTTGCTCGCCGTTCTGGCATTCCGGTTTCGGTACGAAGCGCTGCCCGGAATAATCACAGTGCGCATTGAAACCGTAATTGGGCGCACGCAGGCTGGCCCAGTCATGGCGTGGCTGCGCGATGCGCGCGCTGCCGGTGTAAGTCAGCGCCACCGCCAGCGTCGCGGCCAGCGCGCACACCAGGGCGGCCCAACTCGGCCGGCGCAGCCGCGTGATCACCGGCCGCTCCACGCCCCGATACAGTGCCTGCGCCAACAGCAGCGAAAGCACAATGTTGAGCGGCCCCGCATACGCGGGCGGCGCGCCGAGGTAGGCCGCATACGCAAACACCATGACCGGCCAGTGCACGAGATACAGCGAGTACGAGATATCACCGACCGCCGCGAGCGCGCGCACCGGCAGGCTGGTCGCCGAGGATGCATTGTTCGCCAGCAGGATGATGGCGGTGGCGAGACACAGCACCGCCGCGACCGCGCCCGGATGTTGAAAATCATCAGCGACGAACGGCAGCGTGAGCATCACCACGCAGGCCGGCCAGAACGCCCAGCGCATTCTCGGCATCGATGGGGCATACAGCGCCGCGCAGCCGCCGACACCGAGTTCCCAGGCGCGCGACGGCAGCAGGTAGAAAGCGCGCACTTCGTCGATACGCACGAAGTACAGGCAGAACGCGAAGCTCAAGACCGTCAGCGCGAGCACCGTGATGCGTCGCAGCCGCTGCGGCGTGAACACCAGGATGACCGGCAGCAAGAGGTAGAACTGCTCTTCGACCGCCAGCGACCACATGTGCAGCAGCGGCTTCGAATGGGCGCTTATATCGAAGTAATCGACGTCCTTGGCCAGTACGAAGTTGATGGTGAAAGTCAGCGCGCCACGCACCTGCTCCTTGAGCGCAATCATCTCGGCCGAACCCATGAACCAGATGGCGCCGATGATGGTGAGGGCGACGGTGGTCAAGGCCGCCGGCAATATGCGCCGCGCGCGCCTGAAATAGAATTCGCGGAAGCTGAAGCTGCCGGCCTGGAGAGAGTGGGCAATGCTGCCGGTGATCAGAAAGCCTGAGATGACAAAGAAAATATCGACGCCCAGGAAGCCGCCGTTGCAATACGGGATGTCGGCATGATCGAGCAGCACCAGCGTAATGGCGATGCCGCGCAGGGCCTGGATGTCTTGTCGTTGCTGCACGTAGCTGTCCAATCAAGCTGAGCTCGGGCGCGAATCTCGCGAGCGCGGTGAGACGGCAGGGCGCCGGTCCGACCGGCACAGGACCGGACGCCCCGCGGCGGCTCAATCGCCCGGGTTTAAAATCCGCCGCGCCGGCGTCAAGGCAGGTCCACCGACTCGAACATGGTCGCGATGGAAAGACCACCGTCGATGGCGATGTCCTGCGCGGTAATGAAACTCGCGCGGTCCGAAGCCAGGAACAGCACCAGCTCCGCCACTTCCTCGGCCCGCCCCAGGCGCTGCAGCGGCGTGACCTTGCGCGCGCGCCGCGCGAACTCCGGCTCGTCGGATCCCGAATAGCGCAAGCGCGGCGTCTTGATTACACCGGGCGCGATACAGTTGACGCGCACGCCCTGCGGCCCGAGCCGTTTGGCAAGCTTGCGCGTGAGGCCGACGATGCCTGCCTTGGCCGCGCAATAGGCTTCACTCGCGAATTCGATGCCCATGCGTGCGCCGGCGATGGAGGCAATCTGCACGATGCTGCCATGCCCGGAAGCAATCAGCAGTGGTTCGGCGGCGGTGGCGGCAGCCCAATACGCTGACAGGCCGCTTTCCAGCATGACGTCCCAACGCTCGTCGACGCCGTAGTCGTCGCGCGGATTGGCCATGGCGTTGTTCATCAATATCGACAGGCCACCCATCACCTCGCCGGCATCGGCGACCATGCGTCGCACATCGGCGCGATCGGTGACGTCGGTGTAGCGGAAATGCGCGTGGCCGCCGGACGCCTTGATGTCATCCACCACCGCACGGCCGCCATCGCGGTCGATGTCGGCGATCATCACCGGCGCACCATGGGCGGCGAGCAGCAGCGCGGCCGCGCGGCCAAGGCCGGACGCGCCACCGGTCACCAGGGCCGGGCGACCGGCCAGTATCAAATCAGGCATCAGCGTATTCCTTCTGCGCGGCGCGCAATTGCGGATAGTAACGTTCGGAAATGCGCGCCATGTAGGCGACGAGTGTGGGCTGCGCCAGCGCGTAGGCCTTGATGCCGTTCTCGAAGGGCACGTAGATGAGCCCTTGCAGAAAGGCATGCACGGCGCAATCGGCCGAGGTTGGCGCGCCGCCAAACAGATAAGGCTCTGCGCCCAGCCACGCGACGATGGCTTCGAGCTCGCGACAGCCCATGTGTTCGACTTCTTCCCAACTGAGGCGGCCGCGCCCCGACTGGTAGAACTCGGTCATGAGACGCTGACGTGCGTCCTCGATGGCGGCGCGCCGTTCGCTGTCCGACAGATGACCGAAGAACTGGCCCCACAGCGGATCGTATTGCGCGAAGTCGATGTCGCGTCGATAACGGCCCTGCACCAGATACCAATAGAAGCTTTCATCCATCATGCGCCAGATCATGAGCCTGACCGCTTCGTCACGCGCATCGAGTCTGCCGTCGAGCGGATTGCCGTACTGCTGTTTGAGATATTCGAGGATGAAGCTGGTGTCCGCCACCACCGCCGCGCCGTCTTCGATATAGGGCAGCTTGCCCTTGGGCGCGGTGCCGAGATCGCCCACCACCAGCCGATAGGGCGTGCCGGTCATGCGCAGATATAGATCAATGGCCGTGACGAAGGGGCTCAGATCGGGAATGCCCCAGGCGGGCACGTGGCCGTACAGCGTAATCATCGTCCAACCCTCCCCGTCAGCAACTCATGATGGCCAGTATTGGGCGCGCAGGCGCTCGAAATACGCTAACAGGCGCGGCTTGCTGCGTGCGTAGGCAAGGATGGGCGAGGTGCAGGGCGTGGCATAGGTCTGCAGCAGACAGGCGTACAGCACCGCATCGATGCTGGTCGGGCGCGCGCCCATGAACCATGCATTGTCGCCCAGCCAGTCATCGAGCGCGTCGAGATCTTCGCAGGCCACGCTGCGCACTTCATCCAAGCTCATCTTGCCAACCGCGTGGCCGCGGAACTCGCCCACCAGGTAATCACGAATCTCCTGGAAGAACTGCTCGACTTCCGGCGACGGCTCAAGCTCGGCGGCCAATTCTTTCTTGTAGATCTCCCAGTTGTGATCTTCCACCCAGCGCATCTGCACCAGCCCCGCCCAGTAGTAATGATCTTCGAGCAGGCGCTGCCAGGCGCGCATCTGCGCCCGTTCGCGCGTGCCGAGGTGCGCGTCGAGCGTGACCGCGCACTTGGCTGTCAAGCGGTCGATGATGCGCTGTGAGTCATGGATGACCTCGCCGTCGCTATCTTCTATCCATGGCACGCTGCGACGCGGTGCGCGCTCGAGCATCTGCGGCCACGGCACGTAATGGAGTTCGTATTCGAGCCCGGTCAGCCGTAGCCACATCACGAGCTTGCAGACATAGGGGCTGGCATCGGGAAAATCCCAGGTCTTGGCGAGGCCGAACACTTTGATCACGACAGCGGTACTCCGAGACTTACCATGGCAACAAGGTGCCGTTCGCGTGCCGAAACTCGGGCGGCGTGGCGGCATGCAGGGCGTCGAGCTGACGGACGAGACCGGCCGCCGATTCCGTGGGTGTGATGAAGTCGCCGAGCGCGGTCAGTTCACGCGTCATGTCGGTCGCCACCTGGCCGGGATGCAACAGCATGACGGCGATGCCGCGCGGTTTGAGTTCATGGTAGAGATTGACGCCAAGCTGGTTGGCGGCGGCCTTGGACATGCGATAGGCGTACATGCCGCCCATGGCGTTGTCGGTAATCGAGCCGACGCGGCTGGTGAGGATACCGAGCTTGCCACCCTCGCCCATGAGCGGCGTCAAGGCCCGTGCGACCCGTAAGGGGCCCAGCGCGTTGATGTCGTACAGACGCTGCATGGCGGCGAAATCGAGCGCCTCGAAGCTGTCGGCGAAATAGGCGCCGGCGTTGCTGATGAGGATATCGATGTGCGTGCCCGCCAGCCTCGCGGCGAGCGCGTCCAGCGACGCCATGGACGTCACGTCGACGTCGGGCGCGACTTCCAGCCCCTCGGCGCTCAGCGACGCGCCGTCGCCGAGGCAGGCCGCGATGGCGCGAGCGCCGCGCTGACGATAGGCGCGCACCAGCGCCGCACCGATGCCGCGATCCGCGCCGGTGACCAGTACACAGGCCATCATGACTCCCCCCAAAGGACAGCAATATAGCGCGCTTCCATGCCCTTGGCCGCGCCGCGTCGGCATGGCCCTATCTCAGCGCGAATAAGATGGGTTAAGCTCCGGCCAATGTTAAGAAAGCGTCAGCATTTGCCTGTCGAGTGCATGCCTCGACAGGCGAACGCGACCGCGCATGGCCACCGCCACGCACGCACAAGGCGCTGCGGATTTTTTTTGAATTTTCTTACCGATTGAGCGAGCCATCAGGTGCGCGCGCACCGCGTCGTGCATGCCCATGCACAGGCGGTAGTCATGGAGAACGCTGTGCGTAAATTATTCGCGCGCCTGGTCAGGGCGCTGCCTTTTTCCCTGCAGCGCCATGTGCTCGGCGTGCTCGGCAATCCGGGCTTGGGACTGCGCTTGATGAACGAAGAGCTGGCGCGCCTGGCCGAGCGCGCGCTCGCAGTGCAACGGCCCGAGCCTCTGCCGACCGTCGCCAAGGCCGTCGTCACCGCCCTGCGCGTCATCGCGCCGCTCAATCTGGCGACGGCCCTGCGCGGCGAGACCCAGGTGCGTGCGCTGCTCGCCGCAGACCCGTCGCTGTCGGATTTCGAGTTCCTCGGCCGCATGGCGCGCATCGCCGATGCGATGGCGAACGCCGATCCCGGCGGCCGCACGACCGCACCCAAGATTGCCGTCAGCCTCGCACTGCGCACCGAGCGCGAGCGCGTACGCCTCGCGGACATGGAACGCCAGCGGCAGCTGGTGGCATCCAACCTGTTGAGCCTGGTGGAGCTCATCCACCAGGACGATGTGCGCGCCGCCCGCGACCTCCTGCGTAAAGTGGCGCCGGGCCTGGCGGATGCACAGATGGGCGCGGGCGCGCTCGCGGCAAGCATCTTGAAAGCGCTGCCGGATAACCTCGCGCAGGACCCGGCGGCTTCGCCGCTGCTGTCCCACCGCGCGTTTTTCATCGCGACCGTGGCCGTCACCACCAGTCATGATTTCGCGTCGACCGAAAAATTCGCCCAGCACCTGCTGGCCAGCGGTCCGTCGGCTTTCGATCCCATTCGCACCAGCTATGTGATGGTGCTGGAAGAACTGCTGCGCACCTGTGGCAATCCTGCCGGCGTCGATCATCCGTCACCGCTGCGCATCGCGGAAAACTCCACACGCATGCAGACCGATGCCGAGCGGCTGCTGGCGCCGTGGCGACAGTCCCTCGGCTACCGGCTGGTCATCGACAGAGAGACGCAGACCCGCGCCAAGGCGGCCACGGCGCCGCGCCACTTGTCAGCCGGCAAGCGCGTGCTGGTGATCACCAATGGCAATTGGTTTTTTCTGCATGAAGTCATCGACGCGCTGGAGAATATGCACGGCGTGCAGTGCCGGACCTTCGATTTCGCGCTAGCCCAGGAGAGCTACGAGCTGTCACCGCGGGAAGCGGCGCTGCCGCGCAGCGCTGAAACGTCAGCGGCACGCACCCACGGCGATTCATTTGACGCGAGCCTGTTCAAGCAGCTTCTGGCCTGGGCCGACGTCATCTTCGTCGAGTGGTGCGAATGGGCGGCGGTGTGGTTGTCGGACTACTTACCCAGCAGCAAGCGACTGGTGGTGAGGCTGCATAGCTACGAGGCGTTCGCGCCCACGCCGCATTTCGTCAATTGGGCGAATGTCGACGCGCTGGTGTTCGTCGCCGACCACATCATGAAGTTCTTCAACGTTCAGTTCAGCGAACGCCTTACGCACACCACCCAGACCGTCATCGATAACATTCGCGACCTCGGTGCGTTTCAATGCGACGGCGAGGCCCATCGCGACTGTGTGCTCGGCATGCTCGGCTACAACAATGCCAACAAGAACCCGCGCATGGCGCTCGAGATATTGCGCGCACTGCGTGCCGACGACCCGCGCTGGAAACTGCGTCTACTGGGCCCGGCGTGGCCGGAAGATGCCGAACTCGGCGCTCACGAGCTCGAATACAAGACTGCGTTTTTTGCCGATCTCGCCGCCTTCGATCTCACCGACGCAGTGCAATTCGTCGGCGAAGTGCCAAGCCATGCGGTCAATCGCGCAATGCTCGATTGCGGCCTCATTCTCTCCTGCAGCGAGCGCGAGGGCACCCATGAAGCGGTGGTCGAAGGCATCGCCTCGGGCTGTGTGCCGCTGATCAGGAACTGGCCGACCTCGGCCGCCTACGACGGCGCGCGCACCGTCTATGCGCCGTTACGCGAATTCGTCTTCGACAGCGTCGAGCAGGCAGTGGCGACAGCGCGCGCCCATGGCGCGCCCGATGCGGCGGCAAGACGCGCCATCGCGGCACGCGGCGTGGCGGCTTTCGACCAGGGCGCGACCCTGCCGGGGCTGCTCGATGTGCTGTTTCCGGCGCCCGCCGCCCGCCTCGAGGCATCACGTCTGTGACCCGCCGCCCGCGGATTTGGTGCGGCTTCGCCAACAAGGGCACGCTCGATGCCGCGCGCGGCGACAGCATCGGCGAAATGCGCATCCTGAAAATGCTGAGCTGCTTTGCCGACGTCTACTACAACGGCGTGGCCGTGGACCGCGACTGCCTGTGCTTCGGCGCCGGCGAACAGCTGACGCTGCCGCGTGACGAATTCGACCTCTACTACGTGCGCGCCAACAATGCGCTGTTCGCGCAGCTGCCCCATCCCAAGATCTGCATGGCCTATCCCTATGACGAAGAAATCTTCGCCATGGCCGATGGCCTGGTGGTCACCACCGATATCTGGAAACACCTGCTGCTGACGCCTGCGCGGCGGCCGCCCTTCGCCGAGTTTTTTGCCAAGTGGTACCCGGACACCTTCCACACCGCCAAACCCATCGTGCAGTTCAAACAGGCGATAGACCCGTCGTTCGCCGCCATCGCGGCGAGTGACCAGCAACGCAGCGCGTGGCGCTTCAAGCTCACCAATACCGACGTGTTCGGCTTCTATGGCCGCCTCGACAAATCGTCCCTGCCCTACTCGATCATGCAAGCCGCACAGAGCGACAGCCGCGTGCTGCTGGCCTTTGCCGGCCGCATTCGCAGTGATCTCAAGGCCGAGCAGGACATCATTGCGCGGCATGTGTATCTCGGCCAGGTGCCCTACCAGCAAATGCCGCAGCTCATTGCGGCCACCGCCTGCACGCTGGCCGGCGAATCCTGCGACGACGACGTGCTCGGCTCCAACAAGGTGCTCGATTCGATAGGCCTCGGCGTGCCGGTGATCTGCAAACGCAACCCGGTGCGCGACGAATACCTGGGCGCGGATTACCTGGGGCTGTTCGACGACACCGCCCATGCCGCCGCATTGCTCGGCGCCTTTCTCGGCGATCGCAAGTGGCGCGAGACCTTGCTGGCGCAGACCCGCGCTGCCGCAACGCGCAATGCACTCGCCGACGCCGCCGCTTACACCGCGGCCGAGATTGAATCCTTGTTCAAAGCCATCGGCGCGCGCTGAGCGCCGCATGCAGGCACGCGCGACCCACATACCCGGCTCGGCGCTGACACCCACGCCTGACTTTCCTGGAGACCCCGATGTCTGCATCCCCCTTGCTCATCGAACGCGACGATGGCCTGGCCATCGTCACCCTCAACCGCCCACAGGCCATGAACGCCTTGACCGTCGCGCTGCGGCGCGCGCTGGCGCAGACCTTTGCCGAACTCGAGGCCGAGCCCGCCATTCGCGTGGTGATCCTGACCGGCGCCGGACGCGCGTTCTGCGCCGGCCTCGATTTGAAAGAGCTGGCGAGCGGCGCCGCCGGGGTCGGCGCACCGGGCGTACCGGAAGATGATCCGGCGGCGGCCATCGCCCAATTCAGCGGGCCGGTGATCGGCGCCATCAATGGCGTCGCCATCACCGGTGGTTTTGAAGTCGCGCTGGCCTGCGACGTCTTGCTAGGCTCAAGCGCCGCGCGCTTCGCCGACACCCATGCGCGGGTCGCGGTGCATCCGGCCTGGGGCCTTTCGCAACGCCTGCAACGCATCATCGGCCTGCCGCGCGCCAAGGAGCTGTCCCTGACCGGCAATTTTCTCGATGCCGAGCGCGCCGAGCGCTGGGGACTGTTGAACCGGGTGGTGGAGCCCGACGAGCTGCTGCCGACCTCGGTACAACTCGCGCGCGACATGCTCGGCGTCGACCCCGCCATGTTGAAGTCCTACAAGCGACTGCTGGACGACGGCGGCGCGCTCAGCTTCGGCGACGCCATGGCGCTTGAAGCCAAGGTCGCCATCGCGTTCAACGCGAGCCTCGACCCGGCCGCGCTCGAGGCGCGGCGTCAGGCAGTGCAGGCGCGTGGCCGCGATCTCGCCCGTGATTGAGGCTCAGTGACGCGCGACAATTCACTTGTTCCGATGAGCGCTGTGGTGATTGTCAATTTTCTTGACGGTCGCCAGACGCTCGCTCCGCGCCAGTCAAGACACTGATCCGATAAAACAAAAGCACCAGACCCAGGCCGCGCTTCGGACAGGATGACGGGCGACTTGCCCGTCGAATCGTCAAACATTTTTACAATCGGCGCACCGGCCCGCCCTCGTCGTGCGCGCCAGGCCCGTCCGGTCGCCGGATTCCCATACTGGCCCGATCCTTGCGAAGGCAATCGCAGACCGCCAATTGCGGCCCGCTCGAGTCCTTCAAGGAGACCCGTCATGATGAAGCAAATCAAACAAGCACTCTGCGCGGCTGCCATCGCCGTGATGTCCAGCGGGGCCCACGCCCTCGTCATCCATACCGACGTCTTCCAGGTCGGATGTACCTCCAGTCCCGGCAACTGCACGTCCAACGGCAACGCGACCTTCAGCGCCTCGCCCAACTGGCTCATGAACTACGACGGCTCGCTGGGCGCGGTTGTCACCGCCTTCCTGCACATCAACGCGGAAGGCATCGACCTCGGCGAGAACGATGGCGTGGTGTTCAACGGCACCGCCATCGGCTCCCTGACCCAGCAGGCCTTCGCTGCTCCGACTTTCGGGCTGACCCTGGGCGCCGGCGCACTAGCCGGCGTCACTGAAATCACCAGCTCGGTGTTCGATGTCTCAAGCCTCATCACCATCGGCAACAACTCGGTGACCATCAACGTCGATCCGGGCAACTGGATCAACGAAATCGAAACCGCCGAGCTCATCATCACCACCTCGCGTAACGTGCCGGAGCCTGCGGGCCTGGCGCTGGTCGGCGCCGGCATGCTGGGCGCCGCCTCCTTCAGCGGCCGCCGTCGTCGCGGCTGAGCGCACAACGCGTAGCACCAGAAAGCGCCCTCCGGGGCGCTTTTTTTTCGCCCGCGCCTTGCCCCCTGTTCTCGATGCGGCGGCGGGCGCTTGCGTCACACGCGCCCTTGGTCAAGACTGCCGGCCAAACCACGGTCTGTCCCCATGAAATGCCTCGTCATCGAAGACGACACGCAAACGGCGCACTACATCTGCAACAGCCTGCGTGAGTCAGGCCACGACATCACGCTCTCGCAGGACGGTCAGGACGGCCTCGAACAGGCCGTGAGCGGTGTGTGGGACATGGTGATTCTGGATCGCATGCTGCCCGGCGGCCTCGATGGCTTGACCATCGTCGAACGCATGCGCGCGCTGGACATCGTCACGCCGGTGCTGGTGACCAGCGCGCTGAGCGAAATCGACGAGCGTGTGCGCGGCCTGCGCGCCGGCGGCGACGACTATCTGACCAAACCCTTTGCGATGTCGGAATTGCTGGCGCGCGTCGAAGCCCTGGCGCGGCGCGCCACCACGCCACCCGAACGCGCGCGCCTGCAGGTCGCGGATCTGGTGCTCGATTTGCGCGCGCAACGCGTCACGCGCGCCGGCACCGTCATTCCATTGCAGCCGCGCGAACTGCGCCTGCTCGAATACCTCATGCGTCATCAAGGCCAGATAGTCACGCGCTCGATGCTGCTCGAAGCAGTGTGGGACGCGCGCTTCGACGCGCCGACCAATGTCGTCAACGTGCACATCAGCCGCCTGCGCGGCAAGATAGACCGGGATTTCGCGCCGGGCCTCATCCACACCGTGCGCGGCGATGGCTATCGCTTCGGTGACGATGGCTAGCCAGCAGTGGTCGATAGCCGCGCGCCTCGCGGCGAGCTACGGCCTCTTGGTGCTGCTCGCGGTATCGATTCTGTCCGCGGTGTTCTACCTCTCCACCGTCGGCGTGCTCGAGCGCGGCGCCGACGTCAAATTGCGCGCGACCGCCGAGCGTCTGTTCTCGGCCTACGACGTCAACCAGCCCGACGCCATCCGCAAGGCCATCAGCGCAGAGCTCGAGGACGGCATCGACAGCGACAAGGAAGTGTTCGTGCTGCTCAACGCCGACGGCCGCGTGCTGGCCGGTAACCGCGAGAAATGGCGCAAGTTCGGTTTCGACCAGGGCAGTCTCGACACCGTGCGCATCAAGCGTCGCGAGCAGCACACCCTGGTGCGCGTGGTGTGGCGGCAATTCGCCGACGGCAATCGCCTGGTGGTGGCCTTCGACATGCAGGAACTGAACGCCATCCGCCAGTTGGTGTTGCATGCGCTGCTGGTCGGCGTGGTGGTGGCGCTGGCGCTGGTGGCCGGCGGCACGGTGTTCTTTCGCCTGCGCCTGGAACTGCGCATCGGTGAGATTCGACGCCTGACGCGCGACGTGGAAGGCGGCGACTTGAGTCGCCGCCTGCCGGTGCAGGGCGACGACGAATTCAGCCGCCTGGCCGCCGACATCAACGCCATGCTGGAACGCATCGAACAACTCATGAGTGGCGTGCGCAATGTATCCAATGCCATCGCCCACGATCTCCGCACGCCGCTGACGCGGCTGCGTGGTCATCTCGAGGAAGCCGCGCAGCACGCCAGCAGCGCCGCGGAACTGCGCGCGAGCGTGGTCGACGCCACCCATGGCATCGACGAACTCATCGAGCTTTTCAACAAGCTGCTGCAGATAGCCGAGAGCGAGTCAGGCGTGCGCGGACGTGGTTTTACCGTCATCGATCTGAATCGCATCGCCGAGGACATGGTTGACCTGTATGACGCGGCCGCCGAGGAAGAAGGCTCGACGCTGGTACTGAACGAACGCGACGGCCGGCCGACCCTGGGCGACCATGATCTGCTGGCGAGTGCGGTATCGAGCCTCATCGACAATGCGCTGAAATACGCCGGCACCGGCGCGCGCATCGAAGTGAACGTGCACAGCGATGAGCACAGCGTCAGCCTGGAGGTGCGGGATGACGGCCCGGGCATTGCCGACGAGCATCTGCCACATGTCACCGAGCGCTTTTATCGCGTCGACCGCAGCCGCAGCAAGGCCGGCAATGGCTGGGGTCTGTCGATCGTCGCGGCGATTGCCAAGCTGCATGACGGTCGACTGATATTGAGCGATGCCGCGCCCGGCTTAATCGCCCGCCTCGAACTGCCGCGCCGGCAGGCGGCGGCCGAGGCCTGAGGCGCGGTTCCGAACTCCACTCAAAGTCAGTGCGCC
>JADLGE010000099.1 GCA_020849475.1 Gammaproteobacteria bacterium | reverse complement strand
GCTGGCCGCCTACCGCGTGAGCTTCGGCTGTGCACTGCTGGCGGCGGCCATCAACCTGGTGTTTGGTCTCTTGGTGACCTGGGTGCTGGTGCGTTATCGCTTTGCCGGGCGGCGCGCGCTCGATGCCCTGGTCGACCTGCCGTTTGCCTTGCCGACCGCGGTCGCCGGCATTGCGCTGACGGCGCTGTACGCACCCAAGGGCTGGATAGGCCAGCATCTTGTCGCCCATGGTCTGAAGATAGCGTTCACGCCGCTAGGCATCGTGGTGGCACTGGTCTTCATCGGCCTGCCGTTCGTGGTGCGCACCGTGCAGCCGGTGCTGGAAACCCTGGAGCCGGCGTTTGAAGAAGCGGCCGCGACCTTGGGCGCTTCACGCCTCAGGACATTCTGGCGCGTGGTGCTGCCGGTGCTGGCGCCGTCGCTACTGACCGGCTTTGCCATGGCCTTCGCGCGTGGACTCGGTGAATACGGTTCGGTGATCTTCATCGCCGGCAATATGCCGATGGTGTCCGAGATCGCGCCACTCTTGATCATCACCAAGCTCGAGCAATACGACTACACCGGCGCCACCGCCATCGCCGTGACCTTGTTGACGGCATCGTTCGCCATGCTGCTCGCCATCAACCTGTTGCAGGCCTGGACACGCCGCGCCGGAGAACGTCGATGAACATGAGTCCCGGCATTGCCGTCAGCGAACCACGCTGGGTGCGCTACACCTTGATTGCGCTGGCCTGCGCTTTCCTGGCGATGGTGCTGGTGCTGCCGCTGGCAGTGGTGGTTGGTCAGGCCTTTGCCAAGGGTTTCGCGCCGTGGTGGGCGGCGCTGCAGCAGGCCGAGACCCTGGCCGCGTTGCGCCTCACATTGCTGGCCGCGGCGATCGCGGTGCCGGCCAATCTCGTGTTCGGCGTCTGCGCGGCGTGGGCGGTGGCCAAGTTCGAGTTCAAGGGCAAGCAGTTATTAATCTCGCTCATCGACCTGCCGTTCGCGGTGTCGCCGGTGATCGCGGGCCTCATCTATGTGCTGATCTTCGGCGCCCATGGCTGGTTTGGTCCGACCTTGGCCGAGCACAATCTCAAAGTCATCTTCGCCGTGCCCGGCATCGTGCTCGCCACCCTCTTCGTGACGTTCCCGTTCGTCGCGCGCGAACTCATCCCGGTCATGCAGGAGCAGGGCACCGATGAAGAAGAAGTGGCCGCGACCTTGGGCGCAAGCGGCTTCCAGACTTTCTGGCGCGTGACTCTGCCCAACATCAAGTGGGCTTTAATCTATGGCGTGATTCTGTGTAACGCGCGCGCCATGGGCGAATTTGGCGCGGTGTCGGTGGTCAGCGGTCATATTCGCGGCCTGACCAACACGCTGCCCCTGCACGTCGAGATTCTCTACAACGAATACAACTTCGTGGCGGCCTTTGCCTGCGCATCCATCCTCATGCTGCTGGCGCTCGCCACCCTGCTCTTGAAATCCATCGTCGAAGCGCGCGCCGCGGCCGCGCTGCGCGCCGCCACTCTCAACCCGGAAGCCACCGCATGAGCGTCGTCATCGAGCAAGTCAGCAAACACTTCGTCGGCTTTCATGCCTTGAACGACGTCAGCCTCGAGGTGCCGGGCGGCGCCCTGGTGGCGCTGTTGGGGCCGTCGGGCTGCGGCAAGACCACGCTGTTGCGCATCGTCGCCGGGCTAGACCAGGCCGATCATGGCCGCATCCTTTTCGATGGCGAAGACATGACGGCGGTGCATCCACGCGATCGCCGCATCGGCTTCGTGTTTCAGCACTACGCGCTGTTCAAGCATATGACGGTGCGCGACAACATCGCCTTCGGGCTGACGGTGCGCGCGCGCCGCGAGCGTCCCGCCAAGGCGGTCATCCAGGCGCGTGTCGATGAACTCCTGCATCTCGTGCAGCTCGAGCAGCTCGGTGCGCGCTACCCGGCGCAGCTGTCGGGCGGCCAACGTCAGCGCGTGGCATTGGCGCGAGCGCTGGCGGTCGAGCCGCGCGTGCTGCTACTGGATGAACCTTTCGGCGCGCTCGATGCGCGGGTGCGCAAGGAACTGCGGCGCTGGCTGCGCGAACTGCATGACTCGCTGCACTTCACCAGCCTGTTTGTCACGCACGATCTCGATGAAGCGCTGGAAGTCGCCGACCAGGTGGTGGTGGTGAACGCCGGGCGTATCGAGCAGCAAGGCACGCCGCAACAGATCTGCGCGCAGCCAGCCACGCCCTTCGTGCGTGAATTTCTCGACGGTGCGGCGCCGGCGCCGCGGGCCGAAAGCGCGGTGCGCTCGACGCTACTCGCCGACCTCGAGCCGCGGCTGGCGTTTGCGGGCTGAGCGTCGCGCCGGCGCTGGCGCGGGCTCAGCCGCGGGCTTGAAGCCGCAGGCAAACAACGCCGCGGGAATCAGCACGAGTGCTTGCGGCACCAGCAACAGGCGCGTTTCAGCCAGCACCGCCATGCCGGCATGAATCACCAACCACAAGGGCACCAGCGTCCAGAAAAACGCGCGCAGCGTGGCCGGCCACTGGCGGTAGCCGAGAGCCGCCACCAGCGGAGTCACACCCAGAGTCGCCAGCATCTGCTCGAAGGTCACCGAACGCAGGAGGTTGTAAGCGAGGATGTCGAGCCCAGGCTTGTGTCCGTAGGGCAGCATGAGATCCTGCGCGCCGTACAGCAGGCGCAGGCCCAGAAACACACCGACGTAACAGGCCAGCGCCAGCGCCACCGTCGGCAAGGCTTCACGCCAGCGACTGGCCGGTGTCGCGACATGGGCCGCCGCCAAGAGTAACAGCGGCATGAAGCCGCTGCTCTCGCGGTTCAATGCCGCCAGCACCGTCAAGGGCACCAGCCAGCGCCACCAGCCACGCACGATGCACAAGCCCGCCAGCAGGTAGAACAGCACATCGAAGAACGTACTGAACTGCAGATCGCTGTCAAAATTCGAATGGGCCATGCCCCACGCGAGCAGGCCCATGCCGAGCAGCGCGGCGGGCGCCGACAAATCCAGGTGTCGGTAGTAAACGTAGGCCGTCACCAGCACGCATACGTCCTGCCAGTGGCGAAAGTAGATGAACGCGCGCGCGTGGGGTTGGGAAACCGCCAGCCACTCGTTGAGAGCAATCACGCTTTTCAACAGGTAGGGCGCCAGCATGCGGTACTGCCACGGGTCGCCGCCATGGCCCTTGATGATGGCGAGATGGCGCAGGTATTGATTGCCGCTCTCAAGGTAATCAATGCCCAGCGCCGCGACATAGGCGCCGGTGGTGAAATAGCCGAGCGCCAGCGCCAGCGCGCATACCAGCAGGCCATGGGCGAGCGTGCGCCCTTCGATGCGGTAAATGACGTCGTGTGGGGAACTCATGCGCCGTCAGTATGCCGTATCGGGCAGTGACCGACACCGCATCGCGCGCCGCCAGCCGTTGAAGTGCCCGCGCGCGCGTCGCACCATACAGCCCCTTTCCATTGTTTACGGAGCATCATCCATGTCCATGGACGTCATCGACTACGAAATTTTTGGCGACGACATGCAGTATGTCGAAATCGAACTCGACCCGGGCGAAGCCGCCATCGGCGAAGCCGGCGCCATGATGATGATGCAGGACGGCGTCGAGATGGACACCGTGTTCGGCGACGGCTCGCAGGCCGCCGCCACCAGCGGGCTCATGGGCAAGCTGCTCGGCGCCGGCAAGCGCCTCATCACCGGTGAATCGTTGTTCACCACCGTCTATCACAATGAATCTCAGCAGAAGCGCCGCGTGGCTTTCGCCGCGCCCTATCCCGGCCGCATCGTGCCGATTGATCTCAAGGAAATGGGTGGCACCTTCATCTGCCAGAAAGATGCTTTCCTGTGCGCCGCGCGCGGTGTGAGTCTCGGCATCGCATTCCAGCGCAAGCTCGGCACTGCCCTGTTTGGCGGCGAAGGCTTCATCATGCAGAAGCTCGACGGCGATGGTCTGGCCTTCGTGCATGCCGGCGGCACCCTTGCCGAACGCACGCTGGGTCCCGGCGAAGTGCTGCGCGTTGACACCGGCTGCGTGGTCGGCTTTCAGCCCAGCATCGATTTCGATATTCAATACGTCGGCAAATTGAAGTCGGCGATATTCGGCGGTGAAGGTCTGTTCTTCGCCACCCTGCGTGGACCGGGCAAGGTGTGGATGCAGTCGCTGCCGATCTCGCGCTTGGCGGGGCGCGTGCTGGCCTACGCGCCGCGCGCCGGTGGCGGCGGGCGCGAGGAAGGTTCGCTGCTCGGCATCCTCGGCAACGTGCTGGACGGTGACAATCGCTGATGGGGCCATGGCCGGCACGTCTGTTCGGGCCCGACGCCGCGCCCGCCGGCAGCGAGGCGGCGCTCACGCTCGAGGGTGAGGCGCTGGTGCTGCGCATGGCGGACCACGCGCCGCGTCGCGTCGCACTGTCGTCTTTGACCCTGCGCAGCACCGGCTTCAATCACAGTCGCCTCGAACTCGCCTGGCAGGACATGCACGGCGCGTGGGCCTGTCATCTCGACGCGCCGGCCGACATCGCCGCGTTGCTCGCGGCCTGGCCGCGCGATGCCGTGCCCCTGCCGCGTGCGGTGTCTGGCGCACGGCGCCGCGCGCTGCTGCCGTGGGCGGCGCTGGTGCTGGTGGTCGCGCTGCCCATCGTGTTGCTGGGGGCATTTCTCGCCAGCCAGGAACGGGTGGTGGATTTCATCGCGCGCCAGATCTCGCCCGAAGTCGAGCGTCAGATAGGCGCGCTGACCTTGGCCCGGATCAAGGCCAGCACGCCATTCATCACCACAGGCGCGGAAGCCGAAGCGCTGGCACAGGTGGCACGGCAACTGGTCGACGCAGACAGCGACAGCTATCGCTTTCATCTCGCCGACGACAAGCTCGTCAACGCCTTCGCCCTGCCGGGTGGCGACATCGTCGTGCATCGCGGCCTGCTGCGCGCCACGCGCACGCCCGACGAACTGGCCGGTGTACTGGCCCATGAGATCCAGCATGTCGCCCTGCGCCACAGCCTGAAGGGCATGATACGCAGCGCCGGTTTGAGTCTTTTGATCTCCACGATCATCGGCGACCCCGGCGCGACCTTGTCCGGGCAGGCGGCGGATCGTCTGCTGACGCTCAAATTTTCGCGCGACGCCGAACGCGAAGCCGACGACCACGGCTTCAGCCTGCTGGTCCAACGCGGCATCGAGCCCAAGGGCATGGTGGATTTCTTCGCCACCCTCGCCAAACAGCACGACAACGCGCCGCCCGCACTGCTCTCGACCCATCCCGCCAGCGCCGAACGCGAAGCGGCCTTGGCCGCGCGCTTGAAGGCGCTGCCGGCGGAGTGTTGCAAGCCCCTGCCATGGAGAGGGCCCTGGCCGCCGTAGGTGCGATTTCAATCGCACATTAATGGCATTGCACGGCGCATCGCCACGTCTTCAATGTGCGATTGAAATCGCACCTACAGACCCAGCGCAAGTTCTCGCCCGTGTCCCCGTGTTATAGCTGCATCGCACCCGCCGCCCAGGCGCGGGCGTCAAGCTTGGACCTCTATCACAGAAAGGGAACAGCAATGAAAAAATCATCATTCGGGAAGGGTTGCGCAACGGGTCTCGTGGCGCTGGCGCTGTTGGGACTGGACATCGCACCGGCGGCGGCAGCGCTGCCGTCCTATATCAAATTCGACGGCGTCGAAGGTGAGTCGCAGAAGGACAAGCACCGCGGCGAGACCGATCTGATCAGCTGGGACCTGCACGTGCGGCATGTCGCGCGGGGCGTCGAGGCCTGCGCCAACGTCCGCGGTTGCACGCTGTTCGACGATATCCACATCGTCAATAGTCTCGAAACCAGCACGCCCACCTTGTTCGGCAAACTCGTCAGCGGCGACCTCATCCCCACTGCCTTGATCAGCGTGACCCGCAACGGCGAATCCCCGGCGGTGTTCTTTACAATGCTGTTCACCGACGTGCAGCTGACGGACATGGATATCAACTCCGGTGGCACGCTGGGGCTGGTCTCGACTGCCTTCTCCTTCTCGACCGTCACCATGACCTATCGAGAGCAGAAGGCTGATGGCTCGTTCAAGACGCCGATCACCGCTTTTTACGATCTCATCAACGGCGAAGGCTCGCTGCCGCAGTTGTTGACGGTGTTCGCGCTCGGCACCAGCGACAGTGCGCCGGCCCCGGTGCCGTTGCCGCCGACCTTGCCGCTCATGGCTGGCGGCTTGCTGGCCACGTTCGGATGGCGCCGACGCGCGGCGCGCATCTGAGCCAACATGTCGCGGTGGAGGCAGCGCTGCGTGGCGCTGCTTCCGCGAACACCCCCGCACTGTGCCGGGGTGCAGCGCGGTGACGGCATTGCGCGATCCGCTATCCATGGCAAGCCCGGGGTGGCAGCCTTCACGCCTTGCCACCATACTAGCGGCCAGTCCAAGAATGACCTTTTCGCGGCCCGCGCCGGCATGAACGACCTTTCCAAACTCAGCATAGACCGCGACACCAAACGCGGCACGGCGCCAGCGCGCCGCGGTGGTGGCCGCCTGTTGTGGATGCTGCTCGCGATTGCGCTGGTGGCGGCCGTGCTGTGGCTTCGCAGTGGCGGCTTCAAGACCGTGATTGATGTCGAAGTCGGCAGTGTCACGGCCGCCTATCCGTCCGCCGCCGTCACGCTTTTCAACGCCACTGGCTACGTCGTGCCGCAGACCCGCGCCGATGTGGCGTCCAAGGCCACCGGCCGTCTGCAGACCCTGGAAGTGGTGGAAGGCAGCGTGGTCAAGAAAGATCAGGTAATCGCGCGCCTCGAGAGCGCCGACGTCGAGGCCAGCCGGCATCGCGCCGAGGCCGACGTCATCGCCGCGCAGGCGGCCATCGCCGAAGCGCAGGCACGGCGCAGCGAAGCGCAGGCACGCGTGCTGGAGAGCGACGCCGAAGTGGCGGACGCCGAACGCGCTTTGAAGCGTGCCCGGCAACTGAAAGACAAACGCTTCGTCAGCGACGACGTCTACGACGCCGCGCTCGCACGCCGTGATCGCGCAGTGGCGGTCA
This sequence comes from Gammaproteobacteria bacterium, assembly GCA_020849475.1. Taxonomy (GTDB): domain Bacteria; phylum Pseudomonadota; class Gammaproteobacteria; genus JADJYF01. Next base: position 43,829 of record JADLGE010000099.1, on the reverse strand, counting down.
AGGCCAGCACGGAGGCCGCCGTCGGCGCCAGTGCGGCAGCCATCGCCGCCGCTGAAGCTCGTTTGAGCGCCAACCGCGCGGCGCTCGATGAAGCGCGCGTGGCGGTGGAATACACCTTGATACGCGCGCCCTTCGACGGCGTGGTGTTGAAGAAGGAAGCGGATGTCGGTGACGTGCTGGCGCCGTTCGCCGCCGCCAATTCATCCAAGGGCGCGGTCGTGACCATGGCCGACCTCGACACCCTGCAGGTCGAAGCGGACATCGCCGAATCCAATCTCACCTCGGTGAAAGCCGGTCAGCCCTGCGAGATCCAGCTCGATGCCCTGCCGGACGTGCGCCTGCTGGGCGAAGTCGGCATGGTGGTGCCGACCGTCGACCGCACCAAGGCGACCTTGATGGCCAAGGTGCGTTTTATCGATCGCGACCCGCGCGTGCTGCCGGACATGAGCGCGCGCGTGGCCTTTCTGTCGCAGCCACTCGATGCGCGCGAACAGCATGCGCGCAACGCCGTGCCGGCCAAGGCCGTCACGCAGCGCGATGGCAGCGATGTGGTGTTCCGCATCGACGGCAATCACGTGGTGATGGTGAAGCTTGCCGCCGGCGCAAGCCTGGGCGAGCTGCGCGAAGTGGGCGAGGCGCTCAAAGTCGGTGACAAGCTGGTGCTCAATCCGCCCGCCCGCCTGCGCGATGGCGTCGAGGTGCGGAGCGGCGCCGCCGGCGGTTGATCTCGCGACGCGAGCAGGCATCCACGCGCCCATGAGTGTGATTGTCGAAATCGCCAATCTGCGCAAGTCCTACCGGCGCGGCGACCAGGTGGTGTCGGTGCTCGAGGACATCAATCTCAATCTTGAGCGCGGTGAATTCGTGGCCCTGATGGGACCATCGGGCTCCGGTAAATCAACCCTGCTCAATCTCATTGCCGGCATCGATACGCCCGACAGTGGCAAACTCGAAATAGAGGGCGTCGACATCACCGGCATGCGCGAAGCACAGCTCGCGCGCTGGCGCGCCGAGCACGTCGGTTTCATTTTCCAGTTCTACAACCTCATGCCGGTTTTGTCGGCGTTCGAGAACATCGAACTGCCGCTGCTTTTGACGCGCCTGACTGCGCGTGAGCGGCGCGAACACGTGCAACTGGTGCTGGATCTCGTCGGACTCGCCGACCGCAGCGATCACTACCCTTCGCAATTATCCGGCGGCCAGCAGCAGCGCGTGGCGATTGCGCGCGCGCTGGTGTCGGACCCCACCATCATCGTCGCCGATGAACCGACGGGCGATCTCGACCGTGTGTCGGCGCGTGAGATTCTCGATCTCATGGAGTCGCTGAACGAGCGGCTCAACAAGACCATCATCATGGTCACGCACGACCATGTCGCCGCGCAGCGCGCCCATGTCGTGCGCCATCTCGACAAAGGGGTGTTGACCGAACAGATCGAAAGGCCACGCCCGCGCGGCGGCGCCTGAGACCATGGGCGCGTTTCTGCTTCGCCTGGTGCTGCGCAACTGTCTGCGTCATCCGCTGCGCACCTTTCTGACGGTGCTCGGCATCGTCGTCGCCATCACCGCTTTCGGTCTGCTGCGCACCACCATCGACGCCTGGTATGCCGGCGCCAACGCCTCGTCCGCCTCGCGGCTGATAGTGCGCAACAAGAATTCGCTGAACTTCACCCTGCCGCTCTATTACCGGGATCGCATCGCGCAGATAGACGGTGTGAAGTCGGTCAGCTATGCCGACTGGTTCGGCGGCATCTACATTGTGCCCAAGAATTTCTTTCCGCGTTTCGCGGTCGAGCCGCGCAGCTATTTCGAGCTCTACCCGGAATTCGTGCTACCGCTCGACCAGATGAAAGCCTTTCTGCTCGACAGGCGCGGCGCGGTGATTGGGCGCAAGACCGCTGAAAAATATGGCTTCAAGATTGGCGATCAGATCCCGCTCATCGGTGACATTTTCCCCGGCAACTGGACTTTCGTGGTGCGCGGCATCTACCACGGCATCGACAGCAAGACCGACGAAAGCCAGATGTTCACGCAGTGGGACAATCTCAACGAGACCATGAAGAAGCTCATGCCCGACCACGCCAATGAAGTCGGCATTTTCCTGATTGGTCTCGAGCGACCGGAGGACGCCGCGCAGATCGCTCAGCAGGTGGATAAATTCTTTGCCAATTCCCGCGCCGAAACCCTGACCGAAACCGAAAAGGCCTTCCAGTTGAGTTTCGTCGCCATGACCGAGGCCATTCTGCTGGTCATCCAGGTGGTGTCGTTTCTGATCATCGTCATCATCATGGCGGTGATGGCCAACACCATGGCCATGACCGCGCGCGAGCGCCGCGGCGAGTATGCGACATTGAAAGCTATCGGTTTCAATGACTGGCACGTGGTCGCGCTGATTGCCGGTGAGTCTCTGCTGATCTCCTTGAGCGCCGGCGCCGCCGGCATCTGGCTCATCTATCCGGTCGCGGAGTGGGTCGGACATCGCTTCGGTTCAATTTTCCCGATTTTCCTGGTATCGAGCGCCACGCCGTGGATGGCGGCGGCGATGGCGCTGTTAATCGGTGTGGTGGCGGCCATCGCGCCGTCGTGGCGCGCTTCAACGCTCAAGGTTGCGGAGGGCTTCCGTGGCATCGGTTGAGCATGGCCCGTGCGGCGGTGGCGCGTCATGACCGGCGTGCCGCTGTCCTACATCATTCGCAACCTGTGGGTGCGCAAGCTCACCACCGTCTTGACCGCCGGCGGCATGGCGTTGGTGGTGTTCGTGTTCGCGGCGGTGCTGATGCTGGCCGCAGGCCTTGAAAAGACCCTGGTCGAGACCGGCAGTCATGACAACGTGGTGGTGATCCGGCGCTCCGCGCAGACCGAGATCCAGAGCGGCGTGGCGCGCGAGCAGGCCGCCATCATCGCCGCGCGCGGCGAGATTGCGACGGCCGCCGACGGCGCGGCGGAAGTCTCCAAGGAAGTGATGGTGCTGGTGGTGATGCCGAAACGCATCAGCAACAAGCCGTCGAATGTCACCATCCGTGGCGTGTCACAACGCGGCATCGCATTGCGGCCGCAGGTCAAGATCACCGCCGGGCGCATGTTTCGGCCCGGCAGCGCCGAAGTGATCGCCGGTACACGGGTTGCGCAAGGCTTCCGCGGCGCCGGCATCGGTGAAACGCTGTCGTTGGGCGGCAAGACCTGGACCGTGGTCGGCACTTTCGACGCCGGCGGTAGTGGCTTTGCTTCGGAACTATGGGGCGATGTCGATCAGATGATGCAGGCCTTTCGGCGCAGCGCCTATTCGTCGGTCATTTTCCGTCTCGCCAACAGCGGCGATTTCGAACAGCTGCGGCGTGCCCTGGAAGACGACCAGCGACTGACGGTCGAGGCGCAGCGTGAAACCCTGTTCTACGCCAAGCAATCGGAAATGATGTCGAGCTTCCTGTCGGTGCTCGGCACCATCCTGAGCGTGATCTTTTCCATCGGCGCGATCATCGGCGCCATGATCACCATGTACGCGGCGGTCGCCAATCGCACCCATGAAATCGGCACCCTGCGCGCGCTCGGCTTTCAACGGCGCAATATCCTCGCGGCATTTCTGTTCGAGTCCTTGCTCTTGAGCCTGCTCGGCGGTGTGCTGGGCCTGGTGCTGGCATCGTTCCTGCAGCTCTACACAGTCTCGACCATGAACTGGCAGACCTTCGCCGAGCTTGCCTTCACCTTCAGCATGAATGGCCGCGTGGTGGTGGAAGCGCTGTTGTTCGCGCTCTTCATGGGCCTCGCCGGCGGCTTTTTGCCGGCCATCCGCGCGGCGCGACTCGATATCGTCGAGGCATTGCGTTCGGTCTGAGAGCGCCATGACGGCGCAGCAAAGTGCAGCCGCGCACGCTTTGTGGGCAACGCCCTGGCAAGACGCGGCGAGTTTCGATGCGGGGCATGGGCACTGCTACCATGAGCAGCATTACGCGACAGTCGTGTCATGCATCGCGAGGAGCCCATGTCGAACGCCAGCGCACCGTCCCGCCCACGCAAGAGCGCCAAGGACAAAGCCGACGCCACCGCCAAGAACCGCCCGCTGGTGGAAGACATCCGCCTGCTCGGGCGCATTCTTGGCGAAGTCATTCACGAGCAGGAAGGCCGTGGCGCTTTCGAACTGGTGGAGCGCGTGCGGCAATTGTCGGTCGCCTATCGTCTGAAGCGTGACGCGCAGGCCGGCCGCGCGCTCGATCGGCTGCTCAAGAATCTGAGCGCCGAGCAGACCGTCAGCGTGATTCGCGCCTTCAGCTATTTTTCCCATCTGGCCAACATTGCCGAAGACCGTCACCACGTACGGCGCCGTGAGCACCACGAGCGGCAAGGCCATTTGCAGGAAGGCTCGCTGGCCCTGTGCTTCGAACGCCTGGCCAAGGCCGACGTGCGCGCCGCCGACATCGTGCGGCTGCTGGATGGCGCGCATATCTCGCCGGTGCTGACCGCCCATCCGACTGAAGTGCAACGCAAGAGCATTCTCGACGCCGAGCATGCGGTCGCCGAACTGATAGGCGCGCGCGACGGTCTGCGCACCGCGCGTGAACGCACCGACAACGAAGCCTTGCTGCGTGCGCGGGTCACGCAGCTGTGGCAGACGCGCATGCTGCGTACCGCGCGCCTGACGGTGGCCGATGAGATTGAAAACGCCTTGTCCTATTACCAGACCACGTTTCTGCGACAGATTCCACGTTTGTATCGCGAAATCGAGCGTGCCGTGCCGGGCTTCGACATCGCCGCGTTCTTTCGCATGGGCAACTGGATAGGCGGCGACCGCGACGGCAATCCAAACGTATCGGCCGCGACTTTGGCGATGGCGCTGCGGCGTCAGAGTGAGACGGTGCTGCGCTTCTACCTGACCGAGATGCACGAGCTTGGCGCGGAGCTGTCGCTGTCGGCGATGCTGTGTCCGGTCAGTGCGGAGCTGCTGGCACTGGCGGCGCGCTCGCCCGACCAGAGCGCGCACCGCGAAGATGAACCCTACCGCCGCGCCTTGATCGGCATGTATGCGCGACTCGCTGCCAGCCTGCAGGCCTTGACCGGCACCGAGGCCTTGCGCCACGCCGTATCGCCGCAGTCGCCCTATACCGACGCCGCGCAATTGCTGGCCGATTTGCGTGTGATCGAAGCGTCCTTGCTGTCCCACCATGCCCAAGCGCTGATCGCGCCGCGCCTGCGGCCGCTGATCCGCGCGGTGCAGGTGTTCGGCTTTCATCTCGCCACCGTCGATCTGCGCCAGAGTTCAGACAAACACGAAGAAGTGGTGGCCGAACTGCTGAAGGTCGCGCGCATCGAGCCTGACTACGGTGTACTCGATGAAGACGCCAGGCAGGGGCTCTTGTTGCGCCTGTTGGCCGAGGCCCGGCCGCTGCGCGTGCGCGCCGCGCACTACAGTCAACACACGCTCGATGAACTGGCGATTTTCGAAGCCGTGCCGGACATGCGCTCGCGTTACGGGGCAGCGGCGCTGCGTCACTACATCATCTCCCATACCGAAGACGTCAGTGATTTGCTCGAAGTGCTGCTGCTGTTCAAGGAAGCCGGCATCCTGCGCGGTGAACTGGGTGAGAACGCGCAGAGCGATTTGATCGTGGTGCCGCTGTTCGAAACCATCGCCGATCTCCGGCGCGCGGCCGCCATTATGCAGGGCTTCTACGCGCTGCCCGGCATCGTCGCCATGATGCAGGCCTCGGGCCACGAGCAGGATGTGATGCTGGGCTATAGCGACAGCAACAAGGATGGCGGCATGTTCACCAGCAACTGGGAGCTGTACCGCGCCGAGGAAGGACTGGTGGCCTTGTTCGGCCAGCTCGAATCCACGCATGGCATCCGCCTGCGCCTGTTTCACGGCCGTGGCGGCACGGTCGGGCGCGGCGGCGGCCCGAGTTACCAGGCCATCCTCGCGCAGCCGCCCGGCACTGTGAACGGTCAGATTCGTCTGACCGAGCAGGGCGAAGTGATCGCGTCGAAATACGCCCATCCGGAAATTGGTCTGCGCAACCTCGAGACCCTGGTGGCGGCCACGCTGGAGGCCTCACTGCTGCATCCGACGCGCAGTGCGCCGAGTGAATTCCTGCAAGCGGCGGACAGCCTGAGCGTTCTGAGCCAGGGCGCCTATCGCAAGCTCGTCTATGACACACCGGCCTTCACCGATTATTTCTTCAGCGCCACGCCGATACGGGAAATCGCCGAGCTCAACATCGGCTCGCGGCCGGCCTCGCGCAAGGCGAGTCGCGCAATAGAAGACCTGCGCGCTATTCCGTGGAGCTTCTCGTGGGGCCAGTGCCGCGTGGCGTTGCCGGGCTGGTACGGCTTTGGCTCCGCGGTCGAAGCATTTCTCGGCGCGCGCGGCGCCGAGCGCACACGTCGTCTCGGCCTGCTGCAGGCGATGCACAAACGCTGGCCGTTCTTCCGCACGCTGCTGTCCAACCTCGACATGGTGCTGGCCAAGACCGACCTTGCAATTGCCGCGCGTTATGTCGAACTGGTGGAAGACAAGAAGACCGGCAAGCGCATCTTCGGCCAGATAGAGGCGGAGTGGACCCGCACCGGTCAGGCCTTGTCCCTCATCACTGGCGAGCAGCGGCGTCTGCAATCCAATCCCTCACTGGCGCGCTCCATCGAATACCGCTTTCCCTACCTCGATCCACTCAATCACCTGCAGGTGGAATTGATGCGGCGTTACCGCCAGCGGCGCGAGGGCGATGTCGATATCGAACGCGTGCAGCGCGGCATCCATATCTCCATCAACGGCGTGGCGGCGGGCTTGCGCAATACGGGTTGATTGATGGATGACTGTGTAGGTGCGAATTCATTCGCACATTCGAATGTCAGGCTGAAGTCTGACTCACAAGTATTCTTCGTGTTCTGCGGGTCAGACTTCAGTGTGACATTGGGGCAGACCACAGAGGGTGCGCCGTGGCTTCAATGTGCGAATGAATTCGCACCTACAGGGCGGAGTCGCGACGCCTAAAAAGGATTCTCCGATTCCAGCCCCAGGCTTATGCGCCCCAGCTGTTCAGTGATGCGGTCCACGTGCCCGTTGATATGCAACGGCATGGCCTGGAAGTCGCGGTAGCGACGTTCGAAGTCGGTGCCTTCGCGCAGGCCGTTGCCACCCAGCACGCGCAACAACAGGCGCATCGCCTCGTCACACAGCAATACGCATTGCATGCCGGCGGCGGTCTGGCGGAAGTAATCGCCCTCGCTCGGCATCACGCCTGCCGCGATGCGCGCGTCGGTTTCAGCCAGCGCCGCGAACACCGTGTCGGTGGCCGCGTTGATGAGGGCGCGGGCGCGGCCAAGATTCACGTGGATGGTCGGGCGCTCGACCATCTTGGTGCCGAAGATGGCAATGCGTTCGCGGATGCCGCCGGCGGTTTCGTTGAAGGAAATCTCGGCCACGCCGCTCGCCATGGTGCCGAGCCACAACACCGACATCGCCACCCAGTCTTCACGGTAGCGGTGATGAATCATGGGATGGGCCGGATCGCGATGCAGCACGCGGTACTTGGGCATCCACCGCGTGATGCGTGAGGTCGGCACCGGGTAGCCACTGTAATGGATGTGGTCGGTGGCCGAGGCGCGCACGCTCATCGCGTCCCAGGTCGCTTCGATGCGCACGCGCGGGTCACGCAGGTCCGCCATCGAGAAGCGCGGCGTGGCATGGCCGGGTTCGATGAAGGCAACGCCCGCCCATTCCGCGTAGCGCGCGCCGGAGCCGAATGCGGCGACGCCGGTCAGCAAAGTTTCGTCGCCGCGTTGTTCAGAAGTGATCTGCGTCGAGGCGCCGGCCGGAAAGCACACCCATTCACGGCGCTCGATGATGCCCTTGAAGAAGTCCGTGTGGGCCGGCCCGAGCAGGCCGGCGAAATGATGGAAAGTGCACAGGTGATTCCACAAACACCAACCGGTCGAGGTGCAGCGCGCGGCGATCTCGCGCAGCTCGCAGCCGATCTGCAGCATGGTTTCATCGAGGCCGCCGAGTTCGGGGCTGGCCGACAGTTTCAGGATGTCGTTGCGCTTGATGCTCGCGATGACATCGCTGTCCACCGAACGGCTGCGGTCGGCGCTGGCAGCCTGCGCGGCGATGGCGTCCAGCAGCGGCGTGATGTAGCGCGCCGGGCCGAAGTTGCGGCCGAGGTCCGAATAAAGCCCGGAATCAATCACCGCCATGCTCCCCACGCGATAGTGAATGTTGGTGGCGACGAGAATACTCCGGACTGTGTATTGATCGACAGCCCATGGTCACTGCCCGCCAACATCGTGGCGTGCTCGCAGGCGCCTTGTGGTAGTCTGCGCGCGGAATCCAAACGGACTGGCTCGATGAAGGTGGCCGCGCTCAACTTGCGGCCATGACGACGCGACCCTGGACGCTCCACTCCACCTTCGGCCAGTGCACCGCGTCCAGATGCTTAACTTCGATGTGCTCTTCGCTCACCCGACCTCCATCCAGATCGCGCTGTATGGTTGCCTGATTTCACTGCTGTGGCTGGTTGAATGTCTGCGCCTGCCGCAGTCGCTCGGCACCAAGTGGCGACACACCTCGCTCAATTCCCTGTTCATCCTGTCGGCGCTGCCCATCCAGCTCATGATGATGGTGCCGTGCCTGTACCTGGCGCGCTGGACCGCCGAACACAACTTCGGCCTCATCTATCTGCTGCCGGACCCCGAGCGCCCGCTGTTCAAATTCGCGCTCATGTTCGTGGTGCTGGACCTGCTCGATTACGTCTACCACCGCACCGCGCACCGCGTGCCGCTGATGTGGCGTTTCCACAGCCTGCATCACACCGATCTCGCGGTGGATGTCACCACCACCGTGCGCGAACACCCGGGCGAGACCCTGGTGCGCAACTGCTTTCTGATTGGCTACGTGTTGCTGTGCGGGGCGTCCATCGAAGTGCTGATCCTGCGCCAGACCGCGCAGACCGTCGCCAATCTCACTTCGCACACGGCGTTGCGCCTGCCGGACGGCGCTGCGCGCAAGGTGGCGTGGCTGTTCATCACGCCCAATCTGCATCACGCCCACCATCACTTCATGCTGCCGACCACCAACCGCAATTTCGGCGATGTGCTCAGCATCTGGGACCGCTTGTTCGGCACACTCGTGCACCGCAACCGTGAAGACACCGTGTTCGGTCTCAATGGCCGCATGGATGGCGCGCTCGATGCGCGCCTGCGCGCCAAGGCCGCGCAGATCTGGAACGCGCTCCTGCGGCGCCCGGGCGTGGCCGCCGCGAAAGCGGCCTGAAGCAATTCAGCGCGGCGCCGGGCAGGCCGTGCGCAGCGTGGTCGACAAGGTGTAGAGATTGACCTTGCGGTCGCGCGCATAACCGCAGTAGACCTCGGTCGCGACCTGCATCACGCCGGTCTGCTGCGAGACGACGAACGTGAAGCTCGGGTCGCAATTGCCGCCGCACTGGCTGTAGAGCAGCTTGCCGTCGTCACCCTGGCCCTGGGCAAAGTCCATCAGCCACGCATCGAAATCCTCCACTTTGCTGAACGAGCGGTCGGCGAATTTCAGGGGCCTCACGCTGGTCTCGGTGGCAAGTTGCGTGCACAGCGGCTGCTGCTGGCTCAAGGGCAGGTAGTGGGTCGGTGCGACACGGAACACCACGGCCGGGGCGCCGGCCTTGGTCGCTGATTGCAAGGCCGCGCCGAGCAGGCTGCGCGCCACGCCACGAATGGAATCCTCGGTCTCGGCCAGGTTGACCATGATGCCGGCCGAGCCTTGCTCGCTCTGCAAAGGCGTCTCCTGAGCGGACTTGGCGCAGTCAGCGGCGCCGGCCGACGCCGCATTTAGCGCCAGCAGCAGCAGGCTTGCGCAAGCACGCGAATGAAGAGGACGGATGATCTGCACTCCCTGCCAGAGATGGCGTTGTTCAGTGTTCAGCAGCAGCGCCGCACGCCGTTCCAGCGCCTGTCGGTTTCCATGCGATAAAACGCCGCGCGGCTCGGCAGCGGTCGTTCAGGATGATGCTGACGCTGGTGGGCGATGAAGCTCTCGTAGGCGGCGTCGCCGTTCAGAAAGTTCAGCCATTCGCGCATGGCCGTCCACAGTCGTTTCATGCCGCCGCCCTCAAGCGCTGAGCTGGGTGCGCGCATAGGGCACCTCGGAAAACGGCGGCGTGCTCAAGCCGCGCAGGTGGCGTGAACAGACGCGCAGCGTGTCCAGCACCAGCACCCAGGTCAGGAGCAGGAACAGCGCGGTCAGCGCCGCATTGAGATGCGCATTGAACAACAGCTGCGGCGCCTGCTTGATCATTTCAGGCGGCAGGGCGCCGGCGGCGAGCTTGGCTTTCAGATCGGCCACCTGCGCGAGGATGCCGATGCGCGGCGCCGGGTCGAACAACTTCGCCCACGCCGCGCTGGTGGTCACGATCACGAGCCACGCCAAGGGCGCGGCGGTCACCCACGCGTAACGCGCGCGGCCGGACTTGACGATGATGGTGGTGGCCACGCACAGCGCGATCGCCGCCAGCATCTGGTTGGCGATGCCGAACAGGGGCCACAGGCTGTTGATGCCGCCGAGCGGATCGATCACGCCCTGATAGAGGAAATAGCCCCAGGCCAGCACCACCAGGCCCGACGAGAACAGCACGCCCGGCGTCCAGCTCACGCGGCCCAAGGGCGCATAGAAATTGCCGAGCAGGTCTTGCAGCATGAAGCGCGCGACACGCGTGCCGGCATCGAGTGTGGTGAGAATGAACAGCGCCTCGAACATGATGGCGAAGTGGTACCACAGCGCGAGCAGACCATCGCCCGACAGCCGCGCAAAGATATTCGCCATGCCGACCGCCAGCGACGGCGCGCCACCGGTGCGCGCGAACAGCGTCGCCTCGCCCATCTGCGTGGCAAGGTGCTGCATCTCGTCGACCGTCACCGGAAAGCCCCAGCCGCTGATGGTGGCGACGGCCGTGGCGGCATCGGCGCCGACCACGCCGGCCGGGCTGTTGATGGCGAAGTACACGCCGGGGTCGAGCACGCAGGCGGCGATCATCGCCATCACGGCCACGAAGGACTCCATCATCATGCCGCCGTAGCCGATCATGCGCGCGTCGGCCTCGTTGCTGAGCAGCTTGGGCGTGGTGCCCGAGGAGATCAGCGCATGAAAGCCCGAGATCGCGCCACAGGCGATGGTGATGAACACGAAGGGAAAGAGCTTGCCGGCGAAGATCGGGCCGCTGCCGTCGATGAATGGCGTCAGCGCTGGCATGTGGATGTCGGGCCGCAGCACGATCAGGGCCACGGCCAGCGCGCCGATGGTGCCGATTTTCATGAAGGTCGAAAGATAATCGCGCGGCGCCAGCAGCAGCCACACCGGCAGCACCGCCGCCGAGAAACCGTAGGCGATGATCATGAGGGCCAGCGCCTTGGCATCGAAATCGAACCACGGCCGCAGCGCAGGCATGTGATCGACCACGCCGCCGCCGGCCACCGCCGCCAGCAGCAGCACCACGCCGATGACGCTCGCTTCCAGTACCTTGCCGGGGCGCAGTGTGCGCAGGTAAATGCCCATGAACAGCGCGATGGGGATGGTCATGGAGACCGTGAACGTGCCCCACGGACTGTGCTTCATGGCGTTGACCACGATCAGCGCCAGCACCGCAATGAGAATGACCATGATGGTCATGACGGCCGCCAGCGCCGCAAAGCCGCCCAGCGGCCCGAGTTCGTCGCGTGCCATCTGGCCCAGTGAGCGGCCGTCGCGGCGCAATGAACTGAACAGGATCACGAAGTCCTGCACGCAGCCACCCAGCACGCCGCCAATCAGAATCCACAAAGTGCCGGGCAGGTATCCGAACTGCGCGGCGAGGGTCGGCCCGATCAGCGGGCCGGGGCCGGCAATGGCGGCGAAATGATGACCGAATACTATCCAGCGATTGGTCGGCATGAAGTCGCGGCCGTCGTTGAGACGCTCGGCCGGCGTGGCGCGGCTGCCGTCGAGCATCAGCACGCGCGTGGCGACGAACGCGCTGTAGAAGCGGAACGCGAGTGAATAGACGCACAGCGCGGCGACGATGAACCACAGGCTGTTGATGGATTCGCCGCGACGCAGGGCAATGCCGCCCACCGCGCCGGCGCCGACGAGTGCGATCACGACCCACACCGGCCACGGCAGCGAGGCCCTGGCGGGCGCCTTGCTGTTGGCTTCGTGATTCACATCCGTCATCTCGCTGTTCCCCGTGCTGCGCCCCCCGGCGGTGCGTGTACGATAGCGGCAGCAGGCCACAGCGACAATGCGCGCCACGCGCGCAACGCAACGAGGAGCGGGTTTTACATGACGACGCATCGAGCCACGCGCACGGCGCGACGGCGAACCCTGTTCCACGCCGGCCTGTGCTTGATGCTGACGCTCATTACCGCGGTGGCCACCGCCGCGCCCGCCGTAGATGTGTTCTCGCCGCAGGGCTCAGTGACAGACCTGCGCCAGGTGCGCGTGCGCTTCAGCACGCCGATGGTGGCGTTTGGCGATCCGCGTCTGCCCGAACCATTCGCCATCGATTGCGCCGCGCCCGGGCGCGGACGCTGGGCCGATGCGCGCAATTGGGTCTATGACTTCACAACCGAACTGCCGGCCGGGCGTGTCTGTCACTTCACTTTGAAAGACACGCTGCGCGATGTGAATGGCGATGCATTTGCCGAGCATCCGGTGTTCGCCTTCGATACCGGCGGTCCCGCCATCCGCAAGTCCATGCCCTACGAGGGCGACAGCAATATCGACAGCGACCAGGCCTTCATACTCGCGCTCGACGCGCCGGCCGACGCCGCCAGTGTGTTGGCCCATGGCAGTTGCACCATCGCCAACATCGCCGAGCAGGTGCCGCTCGAGATCCTGAGTGGCGAGGCGCGCAGCGCCGTGCTCGCGCAACGTCGCGCCTTGGGCTACCAGTATTTTTCCATCCTGTGGAAGTCCGGGCGCGAGAGCATCGAGAAAGTCAAAAGCGAAGATTTGCAGCGCGCCGAAGAGCAGTTGCTGGTGGTGCGCTGTCAGCGCCAGCTGCCGCCCGACAGCGATGTGCGTCTGGTGTGGGGCGCGGGCATTGCCACCGAGCACGGCATCGCCACCGTGCAGGACCAGGGCCTCGCCTTTCATACCCGCGCCGCCTTCAATGTCAGTGTCGAATGCGAGCGCGTCAATCCGCGCGCGGCCTGCCTGCCGCTGCTGCCGATACGCGTGAATTTCTCGGCGCCGGTGCCGGTCGCGTCCGCCCTGGCCGTGAGCGTGGTCGATGAAGGCGGCAAGCGTCATACGCCCGAGGCGATTGCCGATGGCAGCGTGACGGTCGAAGGCTTGAGTTTCGCGCCACCGTTCAATGAGCACGGCGCGCTCAAAATTACTTTGCCCAAAGATTTCAAGGACGATGCCGGCCGCGACGCCGACAATGCCGCGCGCTTCCCGCTTGATCTGAAGCTCGACGGCTATCCACCTCTCGCGAAGTTCGGCGCCGAGTTCGGCATTCTCGAAGCCAGCGCCGGCGGCGTGTTGCCGGTGACCTTGCGCAAAGTTGAAACCGCCTTGCCCGGCAAGCGCATCGGCCCTTTGCCCGGCCATGTCGCGCAATCGCTCAAGGTCGGTGACGGCGCCGCCATCGGCGCATGGTTGCGCCGCGTCGAGCAGGCCATGGCGCCGGCCGGTGAATGGCAGGTTGATGACCAGGGCAAGTCGAGCTGGCGCGAGAGCACCGGCACGCGTTCGGTCTTCGGCGCCAACGACGCGACCCAGTCCTACACGTTGCCCAATCCCGAGGGCGATCACAGTTTCCAGGTCATCGGCATTCCCCTGACCCAACCCGGCTTCTACGTGGTGGAACTGGCCAGCACCGATCTCGGCGCGGCGCTGCTCGGGCGCCGTGAACCGCGCTATGTCGCGACCGCGGCGCTGGTCACCGATCTCGCGGTGCATTTCCAATGGGGACGCGAAACCTCGCTGGTGTGGATCACGCGTCTCGATAACGGGCGGCCGGTGGCCGGCGCGCAGATCGAGATTGCCGATTACTGTTCGGGCGAGAAGCGCTGGTCGGGCGCCACCGATGTCGACGGCATCGCGCGGGTCGACACCACGCTCGGCACGCCCCATGGCAACAACTACTGCGAGTCATGGACAGCGGCGCCCCTCATCGTCACCGCACGGCTCGGTGAAGACATGAGCTTCGCGTTGTCGCAATGGCATGACGGCATCGCGCCGTCTGACTTCAGCATGCCGGTGGGCTATGGCAGCGACGCCACGCTCGCCCACAGCGTGCTCGATCGCACGCTGTTGCGCGCCGGCGAAACGGTGTCGATGAAGCACTTTCTGCGCGAGCACGGCGGCCAGGGCTTGCGGGTGCCGAGCCAGGCCCACGCCAACATCGAAGCCAGCGTGGTGCATCTCGGCAGTGATGAACGCTACGCGCTGCCGGTCACGTTTGATGAACGCGGCGTGGCCTTGTCGAGCTGGAGCATCCCGGCCAGCGCCAAACTCGGCGAGTATGAAATTCGTTTGCTGAGCAAGGTCGATGATCGCGAACAATGGAGCGCGACGACCGGCAAATTTCGCGTCGAGCAATTCCGCGTGCCGTCGATGCGCGCTGTGTTGCAGGCGCCGGCCAAGCCGCAGGTCAATCCGCCCGAGCTGCCGCTCGACATCTACGTCGGCTATCTGTCGGGCGGCGCCGCCGCGCAGGCCCAGGTCAAACTGCGCACCCAGCTCGAACCGCGCGCGGTCGCCTTCAAGCACTACTCCGACTTCACTTTCGGCGGCGCCGAGATCAAGGAAGGCGTAAGCAATGAAGATGAAGAAGAGGGCGACCCTTTCGCCTACTACCTGCGCCAGTTCGGCGCCTACCGTGGCCAGGACAGCGGCACGGCCGCGCAGGCGGTGGCGGTGCAGGACATCAAGCTCGACGAACACGGCAGCGCACGCGTAACGGTGCCGGCGCTCAACGCCGCCAGCGGCGCGCGCAATCTGGTGGCCGAACTCGAATACCAGGATGCCAATGGCGAACGCCTCGCCACCGCGACGCGCGTGCCACTGTGGCCGGCCGCCATCGCGCTCGGCATCAAGGTCGAAGGCTGGGCGGGCACGCGCGACAAGCTGCGCTTCCATGTCGCGGCGTTGTCGCTCAAGGGCGAGCCGCTGCGCGACAAAGTGGTCAACGTCAAGCTCTTCCAGCGCGAGCGTTCGTCCTATCGCAAACGCCTCATCGGCGGCTTCTATGCCTATGAGACCACCACGCGCGTGAAAGCCATCGCCGCCCATTGCGATGGCCGCACCGACAGTCACGGCGAGTTGTCCTGCGAAATCGCACCGCAGGCGAGCGGTGAGCTGGTGTTGAGCGCGCGCGCCGATGACGGCGCCGGCAACATCGCGGTGGCGAGCACCACCGCGTGGGTGGCGGGCGACGATGAATGGTGGTTCAAGCCCGGCAACGCCGATCGCATCGATCTCTTGCCCGAGCAGAAGGAATACCAGGCCGGCGACATCGCCCGCTTCCAGGTGCGCATGCCCTTCCGCCATGCCACCGCGCTGGTGTCGGTGGAAAGAGAAGGGGTGATCGACAGCTTCGTCACCGAGCTCGACGGCCATGAGCCGCTGGTCGAGGTGCCAATCAAGAATAATTATTCGCCGAACGTGTATGTGTCGGTGCTGGCGGTGCGCGGTCGCGTGAGCTGGCTTGAGGCCGCGCTCGGCACCGTGGTGCGTTATTTCAAATTACCGTGGGCGGTTGATGGCGCCTTGCCGACTGCGCTGGTCGATCTCGGTAAGCCTGCCTATCGGCTCGGCCTCGCGCGCATCAACGTCGGCTGGCAGCCCCATCGTCTGGAGGTCGACGTCACGCCCGCGCAAAGCGTGTACAAGGTGCGCGACACCGCCCATGTCGACATCACCGTCAAACGCGCTGATGGCACGGCCCTCGCGCCCGGCGCGGAAGTGGCGCTGGCGGCGGTCGACGAAGGCCTGCTCGAACTCGCGCCCAACGACACCTGGGATCTGTTGAAACACATGATGGGTGAGCGTTCCCTCGAAGTGTGGACCTCGACCGCGCAGATGCAAGTAGTGGGCAAGCGCCACTACGGACGCAAGGCTGTGCCCCATGGCGGCGGCGGTGGACGCGGCGCCGCCGCGCGTGAACGCTTCGACACCTTGCTCGCCTGGCAGGGCCGCGTGACGCTCGATGCCCAAGGCCACGCTGGCGTTGACATTCCGCTCAATGATTCCTTGAGTGCATTTCGCATCGTCGCCGTCGCCCACGACGGGCTTGATCGTTTCGGCAGCGGCGCGGTCAGCATTCGCACCAGTCAGGACTTGATGCTCATGTCTGGAATGCCGCCGCTGGTGCGCGAGACCGATAGCTTCAGCGCGACCTTCACCTTGCGCAATGCCAGCGAGCACAGCATGCAGGTCGACGCGCAGGCCAGCGTCCAGGCCGATGGTCAGGACGCGCAGAGTCTGCCGGCGCAAACGCTGACTCTGGCGGCGGGCGCCAGCCAGGAAATCCTGTGGCAGCACAGCGCACCCATCGACACTCGGGCCTTGCACTGGCAGGTGACGGCGAACGAGCAGGGCGGCGCCAGCGCCAGTGATACGCTCAAGGTCAGTCAAGAGGTGGCGCCGGCCTACCCGGTGCGGGTCTACCAGGCCACGCTCACGCAGCTCGATAAAGCCTTCACTCTCCGCGCCGCGTTGCCGGCCGGCGCCATTGCCGGCCGTGGCGGTCTCGAGGTCGCGCTGCGCGCGCATCTCGGCGACGGGCTGCAAGGCGTGCACGAGTTCATGGGTGACTACGCCTACATCTGTCTCGAACAAACGCTGTCGCGCGCCATCGCCTTGCGCGACCGAGGGCTGTTCGATGATGTGATGGCGCGCCTGCCCAATTATCTGGACCGCGATGGCCTCGCGCGTTACTTCCCGAGCGATTGGCTGGAAGGTAGCGACACCTTGACGAGTTACATCCTCGCCGTTGCGTCCGAGGCCGGTTGGGACATTCCCGATGCCAGTCTGAAACCCATGCAGAACGCACTGCGTCGATTCGTGGCCGGTGAAATCATGCGCGACTCGGTGCTGCCGACCACCGATCTTGGCTTACGCAAGCTGGCGGCAGTGAGCGCGCTGGCGCGTTACGGCATGGCCGACGCGGCGATGCTCGGCAGCATCAGCATCGAGCCCGAACTGTGGCCGACCTCGGGCCTGCTCGACTGGGTGGATATCCTGAAGCGTGTGCCCAATATCGACGACGGCGCCGCCAAGCTCACCCATGCCGCGCAACTGCTGCGCGCGCGTCTCAACTTCCAGGGCACGGTGATGGGCTTTGCCACCGAGCGTGAGGACGCCCTGTGGTGGCTCATGATCTCGGGCGACGTCAACGCCGCGCGCGTGATCCTGGAATTTCTCGACGATGGCGCATGGCGCGAGGACATGCCACGCATGGTGCGTGGTGCGCTCGCTCGCCAGGAACACGGTCACTGGAACACCACCGTTGCCAACGCGTGGGGCGTACTGGCGATGGAGAAATTCAGCGCCGCGTTCGAAAGCACGCCGGTCGATGGTGCAACCGAGCTCGCCTTCGGCACAGAACGCACGTCCATGCAGTGGGCGCCATCGAACAATCCGGGACGTCTCGAATTTCCGTGGCAGAGCAACCCCATCGATCTTGAAGTCACCCATCGCGGCGGCGGCAAACCGTGGGCGATGATCGCGAGCCGCGCCGCACTGCCGCTGAGCGCGCCGATCTTCACCGGCTACACCATCACGCGCACCGTCACGCCCATCGAACAGAAGAGCGCTGGCGTGTGGACGCGCGGCGACGTGGCGCGCGTGTCGCTCAGCATCGACGCGCAGAGCGACAGCGGCTGGGTGGTGGTGGACGACCCGATACCGGCCGGCGCCAGCCTGCTCGGCACCGGCCTCGGCCGCGACGCGGCGCTCGCCACCCAGGGCGAGAAGCGCGAAGGCTGGGTGCATCCGGCGTTTGAAGAACGGCGCTTCGATGCGTTCCGCGCCTATTACAGTTTCGTGCCCAAGGGCCGTTTCACGGTCGAGTACACCGTGCGCCTCAACAATCCCGGCCGCTTCGTGCTGCCGGCCACGCGCGTCGAGGCGATGTATGCGCCGGAGATGTTCGGTGAATTGCCGAATGATGCAATGGAGGTGGCGGCGCCGTGATGCGCGCCTGCATGGCGCTGTTGCTGTGCGTGTCGAGCGCAGCGGCCGGCGCACGGCCTTTCAGCGAAGTGCGCGGCGCGTGGCGGCCGTCCTACGCCTGGCTCGCGGCGCGCGACGGCACGGTGTTGCAGGCGCAGCGTATCGATTTCCATGGCCTGCGCCTGCCGTGGGTGAAGCTCGATGAGGTCTCGCCGGCCTTCGTGCGCGCCTTGCTCGCCATCGAAGATCAACGCTTCCATGCCCATCACGGCGTGGATTGGCGCGCGCTTGCCGCCGCCCTGTGGCAGAACACGACGGGCACCGAGAAGCGCGGCGCCAGCACGCTGTCCATGCAGTTGACGAGTCTCATCGACGCCGCTGACACCGCGCGCCGTGGTCGCCGCAGCGTCGCCGACAAGTGGCAACAGATACGCGCCGCGCAAACCCTGGAACAAACCTGGCGCAAGCCCGAGATTCTTGAAGCCTACCTCAACCTCGTCAGTTATCGCGGCGAACTTCAGGGGCTCGCCGCGGCCAGCGCCGGCCTGTTCAACAAGCAGGCCTCGGGCCTCACCGCCGATGAGTCGCTGCTGCTGGCGACCTTGGTATCGACGCCCAATCTCGACGCGCGCGCCCTCGCACGGCGCGCCTGCGCCCTGGCGCGTGCGCATGCGCTGCCCCACGACTGCACGCACGTGCAAGCCTTGGCCGCGCAGCGGCTCAGTGCGCCGCCGCGGCCGCCAATCGAAGCCCATGCCGCGCCTCATCTCGCACGTCGATTGTTGAAAGAGGCCGGCGCGCGCATCACCACCACCCTCGACGCGCGCCTGCAAACGCGTGTGGACGCGATTCTTGCCGAGCAACTGCGGCGTCTCGATACACGCAATGTGCGTGATGCCGCAGCGGTGGTATTGGACAACCGCACGGGCGCGGTGCTGGCCTGGGTGGGCGCGGCGGGCGCAGCATCGAAAGCGCCGGCGGTGGATGGCGTGGTCGCGCCGCGCCAGGCCGGTTCGACCTTGAAGCCGTTTCTTTACGGGCTCGCGTTCGAGAAGCGCTATCTGACACCGGCCTCGCTGCTCGAAGACAGCCCCATCAATCTCGAAACCGCTACCGGCCTCTATATCCCACAGAACTATGATCGCGATTTCAAAGGCGTGGTCAGCGCGCGCACGGCGCTGGCGAGTTCATTGAACGTGCCGGCGGTGCGCACCCTGGTGTTGACCGGCGTAGAGGGTTTTCGCGCGCGTCTGTTCGATGTCGGCTACCGCGGTATCCGTGAAGACGGTGAGTATTACGGCTACTCGCTGGCGCTGGGCTCGGCGGAAGTGAGTCTGCTCGAACAGGCCAACGCCTATCGCACCCTTGCCAACGGCGGCGAACTCAGCGCCATTCGTCTCAAGGACGACGAACCGCTGGCGCGAGCGCATCGGGTGATGGATGCGGGCGCCGCTTTCCTGGTCGGTGAAGTGCTGGCCGACCCGGCCGCGCGCGCCCTGACCTTCGGCCTCGACAGTACGCTCGCGCTGCCGTTCTGGAGCGCGGTCAAGACCGGCACCAGCAAGGACATGCGCGACAACTGGTGCGTGGGCTACAGCACGCGTTACACGGTGGCGGTGTGGGTGGGCAATTTCGAAGGCGACGCGATGCACGAGGTGTCGGGCGTGAGCGGCGCGGCGCCGGCGTGGTCCGCCATCATGATGGCACTGCATGAAGGTGTGACGCCGCGTGCGCCCGCGCCGCCTACCGGCGTGGTGACGCAAGCCATCGATTTCACACCGGCGGTGGAACGGCCGCGCCAGGAATGGTTCATGGCCGGCACGGTCATGCGGCACGTCGCGCTGGCGCCGCCGGCCGCGCGCAGTGCGCAGATAGCAACGCCGGCCAACGGTGTCGTCATCGCGCTCGACCCGGACATTCCCCTGCAACGCCAGCAGGTGACGGTGAGCAGTCGCGGCGCCAGCGCCGCCGCGCATTTTTTTCTGGATGGCACGCTGCTCGGCGCCGCCGATGCCGACTTGGCATGGGCGCCGGTGCCGGGCTATCACCGGCTCGAATTGCGCGATGCGCGCGCGGTGCTGGACAGCGTGCGTTTCACGGTACGACCGGCGCGTTGAGCGCGCCCCACTCAAACGGAGTCTTTGCATGTTGACGCAGTTCGATGCCAACGCACCCATTGCCGAGTTGCTGGCCTTTCACGCCCATACGCGCCCCGATGCCGAGGCGCTGGTATTCGAAGACCAGCGCCTGTCGTGGCGTGACTTCGAACGCGCCGTCAACCAGGTCGCCCATGGCATCATTGCGAGCGGCATCCGGCGTCGCGACATGGTCGCCATCCTTGCGCACAATTCACCGGCCTATTTCGTCACGCTGTTTGGCATTCTCAAGGCCGGCGCCTGCGCGGTGCCCTTGTCGGGCATGGCCGACGTTGGCGCGCTGCGTCTCATGCTCGAGGACTGCGGCGCAAAACTATTGTTCGCATCTTCATCCTTGCTCGCGCAGGCCGATGGCGCGCGCGCCGGCAACGCTATGCTCGACGATGCGCACTGCATTGCCTTCGATGGTCAGCATACCGGCTGGCAGAGTTATGGCGAGTGGCGTGATGCGCAGCCGGCGCGCGCGCCGCAGGTGGATTTCGATCCGAGCGACCCGTTCTATCTCATCTATTCGTCGGGCACCACCGGTGTGCCCAAGGGCATCCTGCAGAACCACCAGTCGCGCACTTCGTATTGGGCGGCGCGCGCCGCTTACCTGTTCAGCACCTCGACGCGCATGATCATTTCGACGCCGCTTTACTCCAACACCACGCAGTTCGCCCTGCTGCCTACCGTGGCCTGGGGTGGCACCACCATCCTGCTGGCGAAATCCGACACCAAGACCTATCTCGAACAGGCGCACAAGGAACGCGCTACCCACACCATGCAGGTGCCGGTGCAGTATCGTCGCGTGCGTGAGTGCCCCGAGTTCGACCAATATGACCTGTCGTCCTTCATCTGGAAGTTCTCGACCTCGGCGCCGCTGTCGGCTGACCTCAAGCGCTGGCTGCTCGACAAGTGGCCTGGCAACATGACCGAGATCTATGGCATGACCGAAGGCGGCGTCGGCTGCGTGCTGCACGCCCACGAGTTTCCGCACAAGCTCCATACCGTCGGCACGCCGCTGCCCGGCACGCTGTTCCGTATCGTCGATGAACACCTGCGCGAAGTGCCGCGCGGTGAAGTGGGTGAGCTCATCGGCTGGTCGCCGTTCATGATGGACGGTTATTACAACAAGCCGACCGAGACCGCGCGCTCGCGCTGGACCGACGACGAAGGCCGCGTATGGCAACGCAGTGGCGACCTTGGTCGCATGGACGAAGACGGTTTCGTCATCCTCCTCGACCGCATGAAAGACATGATCATTTCCGGCGGCTTCAATATCTACGCCTCGGATCTGGAGGCGGTGCTGGCGCAGCACCCGCAAGTGCGCGATTGCGGCGTGATCGGCATCCCCAGCGAAGAGTGGGGCGAGACGCCGCTGGCGCTGGTGGTGCCGAATCTCGCGGCGAGTGTGACGCCGGATGAGCTGAAAGAGTGGGCGAACGCGCGCCTCGGCAAACTGCAGCGTCTGTCGGCCGTCGAGTTCCGTGACGACCTGCCGCGCAGCACTATCGGCAAATTGCTCAAGCGCGAATTGCGCGAGCCCTATTGGCAAAAAGCCGGCAAGCACATTGCGTAGCGGGGATTGCCGTTGAGGTGAATCCATTCGCGCATTCGAATGTCAGGCTTCAGCCTGATATTCAGCCGGACCCGCAGATCCGAATCGAGGCTCTTGCGTGCGATTGAATTCGCACGCGGCGGGGAATCAGTAGCTCATCGCCTGCTTGAAGCCCGAATACACCGGCTGGTCGATCGCGAGCTCGCCCACGACGGTGGTGCGCAGGTGCTCGACGAGTCCGGGATGATCGAGCCGCATTGAACCATCGCGCAGTTTTTCGACCAATGCCCAGCGCACGGACTCGCGATCACCGCCAACACCCAGCACCGCCTGCAGGCGGGTGTGCTCAGCCGCGCGCAGCGCCGGACCGAGCTGCATGTCGCGCAACAGGATATCGAGGGAATTGGCGGCCACGCGCGCCATGAAATGGGTGCGGCCACTGGTGGCGCTCATCACGTCTTCGCGCAGGAAATCACGCACGCTCACCAGCAGTTCATCGTTGCGCGGCAGTTCGTCACCGCTGAAGTCCGCCGCCGCCGGCAGCTCGACCTTGCCCGGCATGATGAGATTCACGCAGTCGACCTGGCATTCCGAGCTGCGACGGCCGATGGCCGGCCGTTCGACACTGCGGTCGGCGCCATGTCGATAGTGATCGCCCATGATGAGTGAACCGACCGCCCACCAGAACGAACCGAACACCTCCCAGAAGCGTAGGTGTTCGGCGTCGACCTTGCGGCCGCTGACGGCTTCGTAACCGGCAAGCAGATCTTCGCGGCGACCAAAGCCGCCGACCGCAAGCTGGCTGTGGCCAAAGCGCCAGGAGTTGGTGCAGATCCAGCCCAGGTCGCGCACCGGGTCGCCGATGTGGGCGACTTCCCAGTCCAGCACGCCGACCACGCCGGCGCTCGGCGAAATCATGAGATTGCCGTTGCGAAAATCGTTGTGCACGAGGGTCAGCGGTCGCTCGGGCGGCAGATGTTCGAGCAACCAGCGCGCGGTGAAGTCAATCATCGGCTGCGGCGTGCCGAGCTTGCGGTAGTACTGCCATTGACGCTCGACGAAGGCGGCGGGCGTGAGGCGTTCGAGGTGTTCACTCAAGCCATGCGCATCGACATCGATGGCATGGATGCGCGCGAGGATCTCACCGCATTGATAGGCGAGGCGCTGCCGCACGTCGGCGAATTCCGGGGCTTTGACGATGCGTGCACCCAGCGTCTCGCCATCCAGCCATTCCATGATGAAGCCATCGCCGAGGCCGTCGCCACTGTCCAGCACATGCACCACCTCGGGCGCCGGCACGCCGGCGGCGCGCGCCAGGGTCATGAGGCGCGCTTCGATGGCGAGGCCGGGGCCGCCATAATCGCGGGCATCAACTTCACCCCCCGGCGCACGTCGCAGCGCGAGGCGACGCGGGCCGTCGCGCGTGAGGATGTCGACCGCGTAGGTTTCCTGGCTCGCACCGCCCGACAGGCGTGCGCAGCGTTCGACGGAAACGAATTCAGGCATGACGCGCGTGAGGACCCGCGCGAGGTCTTGATTGAGTTCAGTCATGATGCCGAGAGTATACGGAGTGGCTCGCGTCGGCGCGCGCCCGGTGTGATACTCGCCGCGCAAGAATGGCCTGCCGTTCGAACCGCGGGTGCCGGACGACCTGTTCAAGCGGGTATCGCGACTACCGTCTGGAGTCGATGATCGAATCCGGTGGCCTGAGCAGGCACAACATCGGCTTCGCGGCCGACTTCACAACGCGCTCTTGACCGACAAAGGATGCAACGATGAGCAACAACAATGATTTGATCCTGGCGCTGTTCTGCGATTTCGAGAACGTCGCCCTCGGTGTGCGCGATGCCAAGTACGCGAAATTTGATATCGCACGGGTGCTGGAGCGCTTGCTGGTCAAGGGCAGCATCGTGGTCAAGAAGGCCTATTGCGACTGGGACCGCTACAAGGAATTCAAGGAGCAGATGCACGAGGCGGCGTTCGAACTGATCGAGATCCCCCACGCCCGCCAGTCCGGCAAGAATTCGGCCGACATCCGCATGGTGGTCGACGCGCTCGATCTTTGTTACACCAAGTCCCATGTCGATACTTTCGTCATCATCAGTGGCGATTCCGATTTTTCGCCGCTGGTCAGCAAGCTGCGCGAAAACGCCAAGACCGTGATCGGCGTCGGTGTCAAGAATTCGACCTCCGATTTATTGATGCGCAATTGCGACGAATTCATTTTTTATGACGACCTGGTGCGCGAGGAGGAGAACAATCGCCGCAAGCGGCGTCGCACGCCGGTCAAGAAGACGGCGCCCGCTGCCGCCGAAGCCGTCGCGGTCGAAACGCCCAAGGCCCACGAAGAGAATCGTCTGCAGGCCGGTATCGACCTCATCATCGAGACCGCCGACGCCATGCATGGCGAGCGCGGCGAAGAGGGCATTCTGTGGGGCTCGATGATCAAGCAGGCCTTGAAACGGCGCCGCCCGGAATTCAACGAAAGCTATTACGGCGTGCGGTCCTTCAACAAGCTGCTCGAGGAAGCGCAGGCGCGCGGCCTGCTTGATCTCGAACTCGACGAGCGCTCCGGCGGCTACATCGTCCGGCGCATCGCCCACGAGGAGTAGGGCGGCCGGTGGGAGCTCATGCGCACATCGGTTTACGAACCGTGCTTCGCGCAAGCAGTGAAGGTCAGACGTCAGTCTGACCTTCGGCAGTGCAATGGGGGCCGCGTCTAAAGCCGAGAGCCCCCCGGGTCGCTAGCCCCGGTATCAACATCTTCTATCCGTGCCATGCTCAAGCGATCGCTGACCCTGGGCTTCATCGTGTTCGCCGCGTATCGCCTGCTGGGCGACAACGCGCCACCGGTCACCACCACCGCCGCCGCAACTCTGCCCGGCTTCGAATTCAGTCCGCGCCTCGATATCGGTAAAGATCCCATTCAGCGCGCGGTGCGCAATGTGCCGGCGGTGCGCGCCAAGAGCTATCTGGTCACGCTACTGGCGAGCTTCCAGGTCGCGGGGCGTGTGCTGGGCAGCGAGCGTTATCGCAGTGGCCGCGAGGCGGAGCTGTCGCCGATTGATCTCGCCATGGGCTGGGGACCGATGGCCGACAGCGCGGTGCTGGCGTCGGTCGAGATCTCGCAGAGCGGGCGTTTCTACTTCTGGCACGTCGATGCCTTCCCGATTCCGGCCCACGACATCGTCAGCCACAGCGCCAACATGCACATGCTGCCGGCCAGCGCGGCGGTGGCCGAGGCCTTGAAGTCGGTGCGGGCCGGGCAGAACGTGCGCTTCAAGGGCTACCTGGTCAAAGTCGACGCCGACGATGGCTGGCATTGGCGCAGTTCCACCACGCGCAACGACCAGGGCGCCGGCGCCTGCGAAGTGGTGCTGATCGATACCATCGAAACCATCTGAGCGGTCGCCGCGGCGTCACGCGGCTGTCGCAAGGCGTGTCGCGACGCGACGCTACAATGGCTTATCGCTGTCGTCATGAGCCTTCGCGTATGTCCATTCATCATCGCCGGGATTTTCTGCGTGCCGCCGTGGCGGGCGTGACCATGCTGCCCACCGTGCGCGCGCTTGCCGCGCAGCCGTCCTGGCAAAGCGACCCTTTCAGCCTCGGCGTCGCCAGCGGCTATCCGCGCGCCGATGGCGCCGTGATCTGGACGCGTCTCGCGCCGCGGCCCGAGGCCGCCGACGGTGGTGTGGAAGACGCCGTCATCGCGGTGCAATGGGAAGTCGCCAGCGACGCGCATTTCAAACACGTGCAGGCGTACGGCACGGCCTACGCCGAGACGGCGTGGGCGCACAGCGTGCATGTCGAAGTTGGCGGTCTCGCGCCGTGGCGCTGGTACTACTATCGCTTCCACTGTGGCGACGCGAGCAGCGTCACGGGCCGTCTGCGCACCGCGCCGCGCGCCGCTGACAGCGTCGACGCACTGCGCTTTGCGGCGGTCTCCTGTCAGCATTTCGAAAGCGGCTACTACGCGGCCTATCGGCACATGCTGGCCGATGACCTCGATGTAGTGTTGCACCTCGGTGACTACATCTACGAGAGTTCGTACAAGGTCGGCACGGTGCGACATCATGCGCGAGGCGAGCCCTTCACCCTGGCCGACTACCGCATGCGTTACGCGCAGTATCGCGGCGATGATGACCTCAAGGCCGCCCACGCCGCCGCCAGCTGGCTCATGGTGTGGGACGACCATGAAGTCGAGAATGACTACGTCGGCGTGTATTCAGAAAACAATGACGACCCCGTGTGGTTCGCGAAGCGCCGCGCCAATGCCTACCGTGCCTGGTACGAACACATGCCGGTGCCGGATGCCATGCGTCCTGTCGGCGCCGGCATGCGCATTCATACCAGCGTGCCCTACGGCGCGCTGGTCGATTTTACTTTGCTGGACGGACGGCAGTACCGCAGTCCTCAGCCCTGCCCGCCGCCGGGGCACGGTGGCTCGACCACCATCCGCGATTGCGCGGCGCGCCTCGCCGAAGAGGCGACGTTCCTCGGCGCGCAGCAGGAGCAGTGGTTCGCGCATCGCTTTGGCGCCAGCCACGCGCGCTGGAATATCGTCGCGCAGCAGATGCTGTTGGCCCAGGGCGACAGCCAGCGCGGTGCGGGGCAAGCGTTCTATTCCGACGCCTGGGATGGTTATCCGGCCGCGCGTCGACGTTTGCTCGAGGCCACCGTCGCGAGCGCGGCGCGCAACCCGGTGTTCCTGGGCGGCGACATCCATTCCTTCTGGGTGACGGATGTGAAGGCCGACTACGCGCGCGCCGAGGCGCCGACCGTCGCCACCGAGTTCGTCACCACCGCCGTCAGTTCCATGCCCATTCCGCAATCACTGGCGGCAGCGCTCCGCGACGAGAACCCGCATATCCGTTACGGCCTGAGCGGTCCGCGCGGTTACCTGCGCATGCGCTGCACGCAGCACAGCCTGCTGGCCGATTTGCGCGGCCTCGATGATGTGCAGCGCGCCGACAGTGGCTGCAAGACCGTGGCATCCTTCATGGTCGAAGATGGCCGGGTCGGTGCCCAAAAGGCGTAACAGGCGCTTACCGTGCGCGACTCCACGCGGTGCGGCACAATGGCCGCGGACGCATTGAGCATCGATGTCATCGACACATAAAGGGGATTAGCGTGTATCCAGTTCGATTTGGTGTATTTCTGCCGACCGGCGACGTCAACGAAGCGATGGCGGCCGCGCTGCGCGCCGAACGCGACGGGCTGTATTCGGTGTCGACCAACGATCATTTCTTCTCACCGCTGGGCACGCCCCAGACGCCGCAGAACGAATGCTTCACTATTCTGACCGCCATCGCGGCCGTGACCTCGAAGATTCGTCTCGCGCCGGCGGTGGCGGCGGCTTCTTTTCGCACGCCGCCGTTGCTGGCCAAGATTGCGGCGACGCTCGATCACGTCAGCCGCGGTCGTTTCATCATGGGCCTCGGCGCTGGCTGGCAGGACAAGGAATATCTGGCCGCGGGTTACGCCTTCCCGCCCATCAAAGAGCGTCTCGCGCAGCTCGATGAAACCATCCAGGTGCTGAAGGCGATGTGGACGCAGGACGTGCCCAACTATCGCGGCAATCATTTCGAGATCAAAGACCTGTTCGCCAATCCACGGCCGCTGTCCAAGCCCTATCCGCAGATCATGCTCGGCGGTTCGGGCACTGGCCTGTTGCGCATCGCGGCGCGTGAAGCGTCGATCATCAATCTCATTCCGCCGACCGGCAACGGCAAGGATTTCGTCAACGATCCGGCCGCCACGCTGCGTTTCGACATGGCGGATCTGAAGCGCCGCATCGGCATGCTGCACGGCTTCATGCGCGAGGCCGGGCGCGATCCGTCGTCCATCGAACTCGGTGGTCTGGTGATGCTGGGCCTGTCGCGCGACAAGAACGATGCGACCTTGCGACAGCTCGCTTCCCATCTCGGTTTCCCGACTTACGAAGCGGCGCAGAAGGCGCCGGTCGCGCTGCTCGGCACGCCGGAGGAGGTCAAGCGCGAACTCGCAGAGCGCATCCAGGCGACCGGCGTGACTTACTACATCGTGTTTCCGGCCACCGCCGACAGTCAGCAGTTGCTGGTTGACGAAATCATGCCGGCGTTCTGCTGAGGGCGACTCTCGACACGGCGAGCTTGCGTTGCCATGGCGGCGCAAGCTCGCATCACAGCGCGTCGTGAAAAATGATGCCCAAGGTATGGCGTCGACCCTCGCGCAAACGGCTGACACCGTGGCGCATGGTCACGCGATAGTCACCGCGCGTGCCGTTCTGCGGACGTTGATTGACAGCGAACACCACCGCGTCGCCCTGTTTCAAGTCAATCACTTCCACGCGTGACTGCTGACGCGGGCGTTGCTCGGTCAACACGAATTCACCGCCCTCGAAATCCCTGCCCGGCGCCGACAGCAGCACTGCCACCTGCAGGGGAAAGAAATGCTCGCCGTATAAATCCTGGTGCAGGTGGTTGTAGTCGCCCGCGCCATAGCGCAGCAGCAGCGGCGTGGGGCGCAACTGGCCGGCGGCGTGACAGCGCGTGATGAAGTCTGCGTGATGCGGAGGAAAACGCGGCGCGAGATTCATGCGCTCGTACCAGCGATTGGCAATGGGCGCCAGCGGCGCGTAGAGCGCGGCACGCAGTTCGCGCAGTGCCGGCGGCAGCGGATAGCGGAAATACTGGTACTCACCGCGTCCATAGCCGTGGCGCGCCATCACCACGCGACTGCGAAACAGCGCGCTGTCGTCGTAGCGCGCACTGAACTCGGCGCACTGCGCGGCGCTGAACAGCGCCGGCAGCACGGCCGCGCCGCGCGCGTCGAGATCGTCCGCAACGCCCTGCCAATTTATTGTTGCGACGTCAAAGCTCACCCCGTACCTCGCTCGCCAGCAGCGCGCGCTTGCGCTCCACGCCCCAGCGATAGCCGGACAGCGCACCGTCATTGCGGATCACGCGGTGACAGGGGATCGCCACCGCCACCGGATTGGCGGCGCAGGCCTGCGCCACGGCGCGCATGGCGCGCGGCGCGCCGATGCTGGAGGCGATGTCGGCATAGCTTGCGGTGCGCCCCGGCGGAATCGCGCACAGCGCCTGCCACACGCGCGCCTGGAACGCGGTGCCGCGCACGTCGAGTGGCAAGTCGAGACCGAGGGTCGGCTGTTCGACGAAGCCCACCACGCGCGCCACCCATTGTTCGAACTCGGCGTCGCCGCCCTTGAGCGTGGCCGCCTTGAAGCGCGCTTCGAAATCGCGCAGCAGGGTCGCCGGATCGTCGCCCATTTCTATGGTGCAGATGCCGCGCTCGGTGGCCGCCACCAGGATGGCGCCGAGCGCGCACTGGCCGACCGCGAAGCGGATGGTTTCACCGGCGCCGCCGGCACGAAAGCGCGTGGGCTGCATGCCGAGCGCGCGTGGCACGTGATCGTAGAAACGGCCGTTGGAATTGAAGCCGGCGTCATAGGCCACCCGTGTGACGCTGTCGCCGGCTTCGAGGCCCTCGCGCACCCGCGCCGCGCGTCGTGCATCGGCGTAGGCCTTGGGAGTGACGCCGATGATGCGTTTGAACACGCGGTGAAAATGAAACGGGCTCAGGCCCGCGGCCTCGGCCAGCGAGTTGAGATCCGGCGGCTGCTCAGCGTTCTCGATCAAACGACAGGCCTCGGCCACCCGTGCCGCGTGGCGCGCGGCGCGCGGCGCCTGGTCGGGCTGGCAGCGCTTGCAGGCGCGAAAGCCGGCCGCCACCGCCGCCGCCGGGCTGGCGTGGAAGGCGACGTTCTCGCGCCGTGCCGGGCGCGCCGCGCAGGACGGACGGCAATACACGCCAGTGGTGCGAACAGAATAGAAGAACACCTCGTCAGCGCGTGGGTCGCGGGCCTGCACCGCCGCCCAGCGTGCATCGTCGTCGTCGAAATCCGGGCCGGGGATGGGCTGGGGAATGTTCAATGCCTGCATGATTGCTTGCTCCTGGTGGCGGCCCGCGAAGGTGACGGGTCGGCTTGAGGGCGATTGTGGCGGCCGGTGCCGGCGCCGGCACTCCGGGTCTTGCGCTCGAATTCGACAACGCCAGCGCGGCGCTCGCCTGATCGGGTGACGGCCTGTCTTGGGCCCTCGGGATTATGGCTAGAATACCGGTGTCATGCTCGACCGTAATCACAGCCGCACCGCCGAAGCGACAGCCGCCATCCGCGCCTGTCACCTGCGCTACGACACGCCGCTGGTATTCGCCGACCCCTATGCCGCGCAACTCACCAGCCCGCTGTGGCGGGCGGTGGCCAGCACGCCACTGCTGTACTGGCCGATAGTGCGTGGCCTGCTCGGCGCGCTGCGGCCGGTGCATGGCTGGATACTGGTGCGCGATCAGATGACGGTCGATGACTTGCAAGCCTATGTCGCGCGCGGCGGTCGCCAGTACGTATTGCTTGGCGCCGGTTTCGATTCCATCGCGCTGCGTCGTCCGGCATGGCTCGAAGGCGTGAACATCGTCGAGGTTGATCACCCCGCCACCCAGGCGGTCAAGCTCGCGCGCATGGCGCGCAGCGGCGCCACGCTGCCACTCGCCGACTTCGAAGCGGTGCCCATCGATTTCGAACGGGAGAACTTGCACGATGGTCTCGCGCGCTCCAGCTTCAATGCCGACGCGCCGAGCTTCTTCGCGTGGCAGGGCGTGATCTACTACCTCTCCAGCAGCGCCATTGCCGATACGCTGCGCCACATCGGCGAACTGAGCGCGCCCGGCAGTGAACTGGTGTTCGATTTTCTGCTGCCGGGTTTCGCCTTGCAGCAGGGGCGCGGCCATGTGCTGTCCCTGACCCGCGCCGTCACCGCACGCATGGGTGAGCGTTACGTCAGCTACCACACGCCGGAAGATTTGGAACGTCTGCTGTCAGCGGTCGGCTATGAGCTCGTGGACGTACAGCGCGATGTCGATTTGCAGGCGCGCTATTGCGCTGATCGCGATGATGATCTCAGCGTGATGCATGGTTTTGGCATTGCGCGGGCGCGCAAGTGCTGACGCCTCGCCGTCGCATTTTTATTCGCACCTGCACGGCGAGGCACGATGGCCCGCCGCTCAATGTGCGAATGAATGCGCCCCTACTTCGCCTCGTGCACCCGCACGAACCCGGCTTTCAACGCCAGCAGGCACAGCTCCACATCGCTGCGCAGTTTTAATTTTCTGCGCATGTTGTTGCGGTGGGTCTGCACGGTCTTGGGCGACATGTTGAGATCTTCGGCAATCTCCTCGACTGCCCAGCCGCGTGCCAGCAGGCACAGCACCGAGTTTTCCTTCCCCGTCAATTGCCGCAGTTTGTTGACCGGGCCGCTGTCGCGCACATCGGTCGCGAGGTGGTAGGCGACGTCGGCGCCGATCGCCAGATCGCCACGCGCCACGCGGCGCACGTTGTCGGCGAGCTCGCGGGTGGTGATGCGTTTGGAGAGATAACCGCGACCGCCGGCTTCGAGCAGGGTCAGCGGATAGTGGCCGGCGGCGAACGCCGACAGGCCGATGATGCGCAGGCGCGGGTCGATGGCGAGCAGTTCGCGCGCTACACCGATGCCGTCCTCCTCGCCGATTTCCATGTCGAGCAGCACGATGTCGACGCGCTGTTCGGCGACGAAATGTCGCGCGGCCGCGCCGCAGTTGCCGCTGCCGACCACGTGTATGGCCGGGTCGCCGCTCAGACGATGAATAAGAAGCTCAGTGACGAGTTTGTGATCGTCCACCACGTAGACGCGGTAGGGCGGCGATAGCGGCGCGTATTCCTGCATTGCATGCACTCCCTTTGCATGTGGACAGGGTTCCCGTGCTGTGCGGGATGGGCGGATGTGTTCATCACGTCCCGTCGCCATTATTGCCAGAGCCGCGGGAAATACGTCAACCCCATTAACGGTAGGCTAACGATAGGCGTTGAGGCCGATGAAGGTGCCGCCATTGCGGTGGGTGAGGCGGCGCATGAAGGCCGCGAAGTGCGCGCCGGCATCCTTGAACTGGCCGGTGCGGGTAGGGAAGCCGATGCCGTGGATGCGGATGCGCGGATTGCCCTGCGCATCGCGCGGATTGATGCTGTCGACGTATTTCACCACTTCGTCGATCGAGCCGTTGGCGAATTCGTCGCCCAGAATGTACAGACTGATTTTGCGATCACTGCTGTAGTAGTCGCGTATCGCGGTATAGATGCCGTTCTGTGGATTGCTCGGTGAATTGGCGCGCCACGCCGGAATGGTTTCGATCAATTCCTCGCGCAGGTTCGGGCTGTCCTGCAACCAGCCGCGTGCGCTGCCCGGCACCAGGTAATCGCCGCCGTCGCTCAGAATCTGCAAGCCTTTCAAGCGCGGATAGACGGTCAGGATTTCACGCATCTGGCGCTTCAGCGCCTCGGTGACGTGTTCACCCATGCTGGCCGAAGTGTCGATGATGAAGATGACGTATTCGCTGTCTATCG
Organism: Gammaproteobacteria bacterium; assembly: GCA_020849475.1. Taxonomy (GTDB): domain Bacteria; phylum Pseudomonadota; class Gammaproteobacteria; genus JADJYF01. The sequence continues at coordinate 11,568 of JADLGE010000099.1, read as the reverse complement.
GGATGCCGCCGACCAGCGCCGCTTTCACGCGCTGCTGACGCTCGGCGCGCAGGCGTCGCATTTCTTCGCTCAAGGTCTGTTGCGCAATCTTGAGCTTGCCGAGCTCTTCGGCGTCGCGCGCCGCCGCCTGCGCGGCGCCGCGGGCGCGAAACTGGCTGGCGAGGAGCGCATCGCGCAGGCGCTGGGTCTCGTCTTTAAGGGCCGTCAGGCGTGGCGTGCTGGCGGCGAGTTCGTCGCTGACTTTCTGCTGTTCATCTTCGAGGCTGAACAAGGTTCGCTGCAGGCGCGCGATCTCGGCCACGCGTGGGTCGTCGACCGGCGCGGGCGCGACTGCCGGCGGCGGCTTGGAGATCATGAGCAGCAGGATGATCGCGCCGATGCCGCAGGTGATGACATCGAGAAAGGCGATGCTGATGGATTCCTCGGCGCGACGTTGCAGCTTCATGGCCAGTCGTCCGCCGGCGCCAGGAACGCGCCCTGCGTCATGCGCGCCAATTGCCAATAGGCCGAGGCCGCCACCGGATCGCCTTCGAGCGGCAAGAGGATGGTGTTGATGGCGATATTGGGCGATAAGCGTTGCATGGCGCGTTCGAACAGACGGTTTCTTTCGAGGCCGCTGACGTTGCGGTTCTGCGCCGCTTCGAGGCCGAGCGTCGGCATGCCGTCGGTGATGAGATAGACGTTGTCCGGCGGCGGATTCATTTCGCCGATGACCATGAGTGCGCGCTCGAGGCTGTTGCCGCCCTTGGGCACACGTTGCTTCATCGCTTCCATCGCCGCGTCGAGGCGCGCGCTGTCCTTGACCGGCAACCACTGGCCGTCGGTGCCCGGCAGCGCGAAATGCGCCTGGCCATCAAAGCCGACTATCTGAAAGCTCGACTGCTGCGGAAAGTGCGCGGCTATCCAGTCGACGATGCGCAGCGCCTGTTGCCATTTCTTCGATTGCCGTTGCCGCGCTTCGTCCATGTTGCGCAGGCGCAAAGCTTCCACCGGCTTCTCGACCAGCATGCTGGTCGACGTGTCGAGCAGGATGAGAATGCGTTTGCCGCCGAGCTGCACGCCGGTCAGGTATTCGCGATTGCCCTCGCCGACGATGCTGCGCAGGTAGCGCGATTTCTCGAAGGGCTGCGACAGCAGCGAGCGCTTGTCGGCCTCGAGCTTCTTGACCGCCTGGCGCAGTGCTTCGATGTCGATGACGCTGCCGGGCTTGGGCGGCGCCTGGCGACGCTGCTCTTCGGCCAGCGCTTCACGCGCGGCGGCGGCGGCATCCGCCGCCGCCGCGAGTTCACCGCCACGTGCGGCGACCTTGGCCCGCAGTGCGGCGATTTCATCCTGCTTGGCGGCGAGCTGCTGCTCGAGCACGCTGACCTCGGCGCCGTAGTCGTAGGTCGGCGTTTCGATGAGCTGCGTGGCGGCGTGCTTGGAGATCATGAACAACAGCACCACGGCGCCGAAGCCGCACGACATGATGTCGAGAAACGACAGCGTGAAGATGGAAAACTCGCGGCGTTTGACCAGCACGGTGTGGGGCCAGGTTTCAGGCGATGACGAGTATCGGCACGAACAGCGCGCGTCCGGCCGCCAGCGTGATGTGATCGCCAGCGCGCAGCAGGCTGGTGCTCACCGCTGGCACGCCGTTGATGCGCGTCTCGACGCCGTTCACATGCAGCAGCGCCCGTTCGTCTTGCACGCTTATCGCGCAGCTTGCGCCGTGCGCGGCGCTGGCCACGCGCCCGTCGGCATGCAGATACAGCGGCGTGGTGCTCAGCGGATGGGCGGTATGGCCGGCCAGCACATGGCTCGGCGCGCGTTGCGGCGCGCTGCGCGGCGTGGCGGCGGTGTGATGTTCGAACAATGGCGCGCGGGTCGTCGGCAGCTGCGTGACATAGGCCACGCCGTCCTTGCCGGCGCCGAGCGCCAGGCGGTGTTCCGCCACCGCGCGGTAACAGGCGTCGGCTGGCAGTGCGCGGGCCGGCGCCAATAAGTCGAGCGCGCCCGGCAGTCCGGCGAGCGACGCGCCGACCAGCACCTCGGCATCGCTGCCCAGGCGTTCACAGACGGTTGCCAGCACCATGCTCGTGACATGCACGAAATCGCGCGCCGCGATATCGGCGCGGAAATGCTTGCCGTGATATTCGAGCGCGACGGCCAGCTCGTTGCGCTGCGCGGCCTGCGCCAGCCAGCCCGGCAAGTGGTCGTGCAAGAGTTGCGCGCTGGTGGCTTCATGCAAGGCATCGAAACGCGCCTGGCCGAGCAGCGCCGCCGCCACCAGGTCGACCGCCGCCGCTTCGAGGCGCGCGAGCCCGGCCTGGGGGATGTCGTCGACACGCAGGCGCGTGACTTCGGCATCGACCTTGATGGTGCTCATGCTGACATGGTGGCGATGCATCTCGACCATCACGTATTGCCCGGGCGGCGCGCAGCCCGCCACCGCCGCGACGGCGCTGTCGAGGAGGGCCGCGACCTTGAGCTTCAAGGCGGCGGCGATGCCGAGCAGCAGGGCGAGTTCAGCGTCCTGGTAGTGACTGGGCACCACCAGCACCGCTTCAGCCGGACGGCCCGCCGCGTCGAGCACGCTGGCGAGATGGTGATAGGCGAGATCGGCATGATGACGACAATGGCGGCGCGCATCGGGCAAGGGCGTTTCGTTCAACTGGCGCCAGAAATGCTGGTAGACATCCCGTGGCTGCACTTGCGCGCGGCGCAGCGCGGCGTCGCCGCACACCACGCCGTGCGCATCGACCAGCGCCACGCCCGGGCTCACACATACCACCACGCCGTCACGCGTCACGCGCAGGCCGGTGTCGTTCAAATCAATGACGTTGAGACTCATGCGCTTGTTCGGCTATCAAAAATCGTCGGGGAAGGGGACGGCCTGTTCATCGGAGATCTCTTTGCTCGGATGCAGCGCATCCTCGGACAGCTTGAAGGCCTGGTACTCCGGTTGATTACCGGCATCGCGCGGCGCGGCGACGGCGGTGTCGTCGGCCGGCGCGGCCGCCTGCAGCGGCGTGATCGCAAGCAGCATCAGCACCAGCAGTGTTTTGAAGAAAACATTACTGAGCATAACGGGCGAGCCTGAATCCGACGTCGTGACGACCACGCTCGGCACTGGCGCGCGCCGCCAGGCGCAGGTCGGTGGCGGACGACATGGCCCAGCTTGCACCCTTGATGACATGCAGCGTACCGCTCGGCGGGCCGAGGCTATCGGTGCTCGGCGCCGCCGACGGTGTGGCGTCGTAGTAGTCGTGCACCCATTCGGCGACGTTGCCGCCGAGGTCATACAGACCGCGGCCGTTGGGCGCGAAGCTGCCGGTAGGCGCGCTCACTGCGAAGCCATCGCGCAGGCCGCGCAATACTGTCGTGGCCACGCCTTGCGCTGCATCGTCGGCATAGTTGCCGCTGACGCTGGTGGGAGGAAAAGCCTCGCCCCAGGCATAGCGCAACACCGTGCCATCGGGTGCGGTGCGCGCCGCCCATTCCCATTCCGCTTCGGTCGGCAAACGATAGCCGGTGGCGGCCGGATTCACGCCCAGCACCTCGCCGTATTTGATCTGGTAGAACGGCGGCAGACCGTCGCGACGTGACAACCAGTTGCAATACAGCGCCGCGGTCTGCCAGTCGACATCGACCACCGGCTGGCTGTCGTCGTCGAGCGTGGCGTTCTGCAAGTTCGAGGCGTGATGATTGCCGAGAAATTTTCGAAACTCGCCGTTGCTGACTTCCTTGGCGCCGAGATAGAAGGCGCGCTTGAGCAGCACCGGTCGTTGCACTTCATCGGCGCGGCGCGCACTGTCGCTGCGCGCTGAGCCGAGCACGGCCTGGCCGTTGCTGAAGAGTTTCAGTTCCTGGCCGGCCGAGGTCGTGACGCTGGGCGTGGCCGCTGCGTTGTCGTCGCCGTTCCCGGCATTGCTGTCGCTGCCAGCACCGCTGCCATTGCCCATCGTTTGCGCCGTGTTCGCTGCCGACAGCGGCGCGGGCTGTTCGGCCGCCGCTTCGGCGATGGTTTTCAAACGCATGCGGAAACGCTTCTCCACGCCTTTGCGCGGCGTCACGCGCATCGTGTATGTGGCGTAGCCCAGCGCGCGTATTGTCACCTCATGCTCGCGGGTCGGCAGCGCCAGGGTCTGGTTGGCACTGCCGCGCGCCACGCCATCGACCAACAGTTCGGCGCTCTGTGGTGCAGTGATGAACTGCACGTTGGCGAGCTCGGCATCGAGCGTGAGTTCGAGTGCTTCACTCGCCGCCGGCGCCAGCATCACATTGCGTTCGGCCGCCACGTAGCCTTCGGCGCGCACCAGCAGGCGATGACTCTTACCCGGCGCGATGGCGACTTCCAGCGGTGTGCGGCCGATGAAGTTGTCGTCGAGCGTGACGCTCGCGCCGGCCGGCGTCGATTTCAATTGCAGTTGGCCATCGGCTTCGGTCAGCACCACGGTGCCGAGTTTGACCGGCATGCCGGCTACCACTTTCAAGCTCTGCTGCCAGGGCTTGTAGCCGCGCAGGGTGAGGCGGATGGCGCGCCGACCTTCGAGCAACTCACCTTGGTAAGGCGTGGTGCCTAGCACCTGCCCATCGACGCTGAGTTCGGCGCCGGACGGCTGGCTGTCGATGCTGGCATCGGCCCACGCTGGTTCGAGCTGCGCCGTCAGGCTTTGCTCGATGGCTTTGCCTTCCACTTCCATCTGCACGACGTGGGCGCGATAGCGCGGTGCGCGGATCTCGATTTGATGGGCGCCGGCGGGCACTTCGCGCAGCACGCCTGGCGCCTTGCCGAAAGCCTGGTTGTCGATTAGCACGCTGGCCTCGACCGCCGGCTGCAAAGTGATGCGGATACTGCCGGGCAGACGTTCGAGCACGATGTCGCGGGTCTGGCGCGGCGCATCGTCGACGCTCACCAGCGCATCGAAGTCTTTATAGCCGGCGGCGCTGGCGCGCACGCGGTGTTCGCCCGCACGCAGCAACCAGTGATTGGCAATGCGTGGCGCCAGCCATTGCGCGACTTCGATACGGGCATCGGCTGGCTCGGTGTGCAGGGTCACGGCGCGCGCCGTGAACACGAACCACGCGGCCAGCGCCCACAGCGCCAGCACCAGGCTCGTCAGCAGCGGCAGCCACGCGATTTCGAAGCGCGGCAGCGTGCGAAGACGCGACGGCGGACGAAACGTCTGCGGCCGAATCAGCTTGCCGGCGGTGGGCGGCGTAGCGGCCGGCATGGCTTGCGGCTTGGTCATGGGGCGCTCTTCAGGATGACGCGTGGCGCGCGGGCGCCCGGGGCGATGTCGAATTCTATGCGCAGCGGCGCAGCGCCGTCGCGATGGACGACGGCCGCGTGGCGGCCCGGTGTGAGCGTCACCTGTCGTTCCTTGAAGCGCCCCAGCGCGCCGACGCCTTCGACCTCCACTTCGTTCGCGTCATCGGATTGCAAAGTCACCGTCAGCGGCTCGCGCGCTTCGCGCAGCGCCTGGCTGAGCGCGGCCATCTGTGTACGCAGACGCGGGCCCGGTTGAGCGATGGTCTGCGCGCGGGCGAGCGCGCGTTGCGCGGCTTCACGCGGCGCGCCGGCGGCGAGTGCCAGCACGTCCTGGCGCAGCGCTTCGAGCTCGGCGTCGAGCGCGGCGCGCAGGCTCGCTTGCTGTTTACCCTGCGCTGCGTCGTCGAGTTCGGCGTCCAGCGCCAGGGCCGTGCCATAGGCCTGCGCGGCCCGCGGCCAGGCTTCTTCACGTCGCGCGCGGCCGGCGAGTTCGAGGGCGCTGGCGATGGCGGCCGCGGTCGCTCGCCTGTTGGTTTCGCGCAAGCCCGCAGTGACTTCCTCGGCCTGACCGTCGAGCGCGGCGGCGCGCTTGAAGGCCTCGCGCGCGGCGCTGTAATCGTCACGCGCTAACGCGCGATGGCCGTCGGACAAGGCGGCTTTCAGCTTTTGCACGCGCGCGCCGGCATCGAGTCGCGCGAGCCCCGCCGCAACGCTCGCCATGTGGGCGTCGAGCCTGTGGGCATCGTTGTATACCTCGCGCGCCTTGTCGGCGTCGCCCATCTGCTCGTAGGCCTCGGCTTGTTCGACCAGCGCACGCACGCGATCAAGCGTGGCGGCACGCGCGCGGCCAAGGCTCGCGGCGCGCTGCGTGGGCGCGATGGCGAGCACCTGCGCGAACGCGGCGTCGGCCGCCGCCGAGTTGCCTTGTTCGAGCGCGGCGTCGCCGCTCTTGAGCAATGATGCGATCACTCCGGGCAGGCGCGCTTCAATGTCGGCGGCGTGAATCAAGGCGGTGCGATAGGCGTCCTGCGCAGCGCGAAAACGCTGTTCGCTGTAGGCCTTCTCGCCATCATTGAGAGCCTGCGTGAGGTGATGCAGGCCGCTGCGGTCCCAGCTCTCGGCCTTGCGCGCTTCAAGCTCGGCCAGCCGCGCCAACACCGCGCGCAGCAACACCTGGGCGGTGCGGCGCGCGGCGGCGGTGACTTGATCATCCGCGGGCACGGCGACGCCGGGCGCTTCACTGGCGACTGTGTTGACGGCCTTACCTGCGGACTGCGCGATCAGTGGCGATGGCGTCCAGCGCGGCAACAACAGCAACAGCGCGAGCGCCAGCAATGCCAGCGTCAGCATCACCAGCATGGCGCGCCATGGCAACGGCGCGCGCGTGTCGCCAGGGGGCGCGGGCAGGTTCACCGGCGTGAACGGCGCCGGTGTGATGATGCGTCGCGCGGCGCTTGAGAATGGCTGCGTCACAGACCTGCTTTGTACTTGCGGTATTCGGCCCACAGCTTGTCGCGCAAGGTCGGGTCTTTTTCCTGCTCGGCGGCTTCACGCAGCTGCTGCGCGAGAATGTCGTCTTCGATGACGGTTGACGGCATCACGGGCGCCGCAGCGTTGGCGGCCGGCGGTGGTGTGGCAGTGCTGGTGCCGCGTTCGTCGCGGCCGCCGCGCACACCGAGACGTGTGCCGGTGGGCTTGCCGACTTGCGCGCCGCCGCGCGCCGCGCTATCGGTCGCGGCATTACCTTCGCCCGCCGACGTCGCGCCCTCCTGGTAATGAATGCCTGCCGGGCTTTGCGGGTCGTCGTGGTTCGCGCGAGGCGTGGCGTCCGCGCCGTTGTTGAATGAGCCGGCGCTGCGCGCGCCGTCGGCGCCGGACGACTGCATGGCCGCGCCGCCACTGCCGGCGCCTCCTTGAGCGGCGCCCTTGGCTGCGGGCGGCGCATGGCCGCGGGACGACACCACACGCGTGCTGCCGTCGGCCGCCACTTCCTCTTCTTCGACTTCGGCGGCGTTGGCGCTGGGCGCGCCATAGCCTTCGCCACTGCCCGGCGCCCCGGGACCGCCACCGGCCTGCGCCTTACCTGGCTCGCCGTCCGGCGCGCCGGCGCGTGCAGCCTGCTCGGACGGAAGCGGTTTGGGCTTGGGCGGTGGTGGCGGCGGTGTGGTGCAGGCCGCGCACAAGGCGCCCGCCAGCAACAGGGCTGTCCATCGCGTAAGGGTGTGCGTCCTCATCACGCTGAGCGGGCTCCTCGCGAGCAACAAGAAGGGCATGAATATGGGGCTTGAGCAGGACTCTTACCAGCCATGCCGCGGCGAGTCTAACCGACGGCATGAGCCGCCCGACTGATGGCGGTCAGGCGTCGGTGGTGTGGGGCGGGGGGGGCGTTGGCGCGGCGTGAGCGGCCGCGATGTCGGCCAGACATCGCGGGCAATAGCAGTCTTTCAATTCATCCAGCGCGGTGGCCGGCAGCGGCGGCAGCGCGCTGCACCAGCAGGCGGCATCGTTGCGACCGCAGCCGAAAGCGCCGCCGCAGCGCGTGCAGGTTTTCTGTTCGGCCATCAGAGCGGGCCCGCCTCTTCCAGCATGAAGCTCGCGCTCGATTCGGCGAACACCGTGCCGCTGGTCTTGTCGGCGGCGCTCGCTTCCAGTTGCAGCAAGCGGCCCTTGCGTTTGACCACCGTGCATTCGATGCGCGCGGTGGCGCCTACCGGCATCGGCGCGCGATAGCGAATCTCGGCCTTGGCGGTGTAGCCGCGCGCGCCCTGCAGGAAGAACCAGTTGGCCATCGCGTCATCGAGCACGCTGAACACGATGCCGCCGTGGGTCACGCCATCGAAACCGACATGGTCTTCGCACGACGTGAATTCGCCACGGCAATGCTCGCCTTCGACCTTGAACGCGAGTTTCAGGCCGATGGGATTATGCGTGCCACACACGAAGCAATGCGTGGCATCGCTGCGCGGCTCACTCACTTGCACATGTCTCCGTAGCGGTTGGCGAGATTGAGATCCACGTCATGGGCGAAACCAGGAATGTGTACACCCGCAGTGTCGATGGTGATCTCGCTTTCTTCAATGAGCGCGTCGCCAAAACGGTAGATGGGCTGCATCGGTCCGGCCAGGCATTCGGCGTCGTAGGCGTAGGCTTTCTCCAGCACCGCTTCCTGGCGTGCGCGCCACGCGGCCATGGCCTGCGCGCCGTGGCGCTGGGCAAGCATGGCTTCGGTGCGACGCGGCGAAATGACGGTGCCGGTGGCGTTGTTGCCACCAAAGCCCTTGGAGTTCAGGAACGCGACTTCCGCGCGGTCGCCGAGGTCGACGTCCTGCAAGGCGATGGCGAGATGGCTGTCGTCGAGATCGTCGGCGAGCTTGCTGACGGTCTTGATGCCAGGCATCACGCCATGACGCAGCACGCCCAGGGTCACCATCATCTGGTCGGCGCTGGCCGGCGCCAGCGAATGGCCGACGAAGGCCTTGATGGCGGTGACCGGCCAGTCCTCGATGCCGAAGGCGCCAGCCACGAGGTTCATGATGCGGCTCTCGGTGGTGCGGTTCTGCGGCGTGCTCGAACCATGGGCCTGCACGAAGCTGCGATTGCGGATGACGTCATCGCCGAACATCGAGCGCACCGCGGCGACTGCCTTGGCGAGAGTGATGTAGTTGCCCGGGCCGGGCGCCGAAATCGATTTCTTGAAGCCGTCGGCATTGACGAACACATCGCTGACCGCGCCATGCACCTGGGCGCCGAGTTCGAGCGCGAGGGCGTCGTCCATCAACACGAAATACTGGCCGGATTCGCCGAGCGTGAAACCGCAGTTATCGCCGAAGGGACGGCTGGCGCGGCGATAGTCCGGCACGCTGACGCCGTCCAGGCGGCACAAGTCACTGTCGGTCGCGAGCGCGCTCATGGCGGCATAGCCTTCGATGACTTCCGGCAGCAGGGGCGCTTCGGCGTTGCCGACCACCACCACGCGGCGGCGGCCGGACTGGATGTCTTCCACCGCCAGACGCAGGTTGTAGAGGAAGGTCGCGCAGGCGCCGGCATTGGCGCCAGTCGCGCCGACGCTGCCGAGCACGTAGGCGTTCACGAAATCCGCTGGCATGGTGTTGAGGCCCAGCGGCAGTTGTTTGGAGCTGACGCGGTTGCCGCGCAGGCGCGCCTGCAGCATGCCGCCGGTGCCGTTGCCGTCGAGCTGCGCCATGGCGCTCGCCGCGTACACGCCGATTTCGTCGGGATGCACGGTGTTGACTATCGTCGACCAGTCGATGCCGGTGGAGCGCACCGCGTCGGACGAGGCGATGATGGCGAGCTGCAGACCGCGCGGATGAAAGCGTGAGGGATAGAGCGCGGCCGGATCGAAGCCGCTGGGCAGTTGGCCGCCCGACTGCACGGCGAGCTTGCGCCGTGTCTCGACCACCAGCTGGCTGCCGGCGGCGACCGCCACGCTGACCTTGCCGTCGTTGCTGTGCAACACCTGCCAGCCGGGCGGCAGCGGATCGGGCAGGTCGCGGCTCGCAACGGTGATGACATTGCCGCCTTCTCCAAGCACCGACAACACGGCGTTGCCGGTCACCTGGTCGGGGTCGAAGCGTTCCTGTTCGAGGCGGCGAATGAGGGTGCCGTCCAGCACCTGGGCTTCGAGGGCGGCCAGCGCGGCCGCATCGAACGGGCTGCCGTCGGGGCGGCACAGTTGGCCGTTTTTGACGGCGCCGAGATTCATCATGGCGGCGAGGGCGGTGACGGTGCGCTGGCGGCGCGCGCTGTCGATGCTTTCCCAGATGATGCGGTGATAGGCGTGATGAAAAGACGAACGTCCGGCCGGGCCGACGCCGCCGAATCCTACGATGACTGGCAAACGGGTCATGGAGCCACTCCGTGCTGAATGGGCCGGTATTCTAGGGAGAGTGGGGGAGATGACTGTGGCCATATGCGTCATATACTTGGCCATATGCGACACATCATCCTGGCCTTGCCATGAGCCTTGCGGCCCGCCACGCGCGCCTGCGCATCGGTTTCGTGCTGACCCCGGGCATGCTCGCGACGGGTACGGCCCTGCCCTATGAAATGTGGCTGGCGGCGGCGGACAGGCGCCGCGCCGAGCGCCGTGCCGACGCGCGCATCGAACTGCGCCTCATCGCAGCGCTCGAGGAGCAACAGGACTATGGACGCCTGGCGGTGCGCGCCGATTGCCAGCTGGCCGACGCCGGCCGCTTCGACGTGGTCTATCTGCCGGCGCTGTGGCGCAATCCCGCCACCTTGCGCAATCAACTCGCACCGCTCACGCCGTGGCTGGTCGAGCAATACGAGGGCGGCGCGCAGATTGCGGCAGTCGGCACCGGCGTCAGCCTGCTGGCCGACACCGGCCTCCTGGACGGGCGCGCCGCGACCACCCATTGGTACAACTTCGAGCGCTTCGAACGCGACTATCCGGCGGTCGATCTCAAGCGCCAGTTCTTCATCACCCAGGCGGGCGCGCTCTATTGCGCGGCCAGCATCAATTCCCTGGCCGACGTCTCCGTGCATCTCATCGAACGCACTTTCGACCGTGCCACCGCGCAGCACGTCGAACGCAATTTCTCCCACGAAATCCGCCGCACCTACGAGGAATACCGCTACATGGACGGCGGCCTCGCGCCGCTCGCCGACGAAGTGGTGGTCGAAGCGCAGCTATGGATAGAGGCCAATGTCGCCGCGCAGTTGACGGTCGCCGAGCTGGCGGCGCGTCTCGGGGTCAGCGTGCGCACCCTGGACCGGCGCTTCCGGCGCGCCAGCGGCGCCAGTCCGCGCGCTTTCTGGCAACAGCGGCGTGTGCGTCTGGCCAAGGAACTGCTCGAGAAAACCAATCTCACCATCGGTGAAATCGCCTATCGCGTCGGTTACCAGGACGCCGGCCACTTCGCGCGCCTGTTCGAACGCGAACTGTCAGTGCCGCCCTCGGAATATCGCCAGACGGTGCGCGCCAAGCTGTTCCAGGCCAATCTCGGCGGCACCCTGCGTGTCAATTCGATGGACAACGGCGCGGCGGCCAAATAGCGCAGCAGGAACAGTCGATTAGGCCGGGGACGACAGGGTTTCCACGGCGCAGTTTGTCAATCGGCTTTACACGCACTCCGAAAGTCCCACTGCGCTGTTCGCCAAGCCACTGGAATCCCGTCATAAAAAAACTTGGCAACAGTCTTGCTAGCGGTAATCCGCAGCGGGTTCCGTTTCCCGTGCTCTGCCGATACGGCGTAGGAATTTGTGGTCGCGGCTGTGCCGTCGTGACAGTACATGGATTCCGTGCCCACGCTGTATCGGTTGTGCCGAAAGGT